>JALHQC010000054.1 GCA_022842165.1 bacterium | reverse complement strand
GCCTGGAAAGCATCTATCCGTGATCAGCACTCTTGGCTCGCAGATACCGATTTACCTAACCCGCGCGGGGCAACATTCCCCGTCCTCATCCTCAAGACCACGGAGGCCACATGACAGACGAACGTCTTTCCGATGATGAACTCTCGGAAATCGCCATACGGTACAAGCACGATGGGCGCGGCACTGTCTTGGGCTACAGGGCAAAACAGGAAATCTTGTCTCTCCGCACCGCACTAGCAGCCAGTGAGGCTAAGGTGCAGGCGGCATGGAATGATGCGCTAGAGGAAGCGGCGAAGGGTTGCGAGCAGCATGTGTGGATGGCAGATATTGAATGGTGGATGAAGGCAACGAAAAAAGAAGTGTCGAGCAAGTCCGCCCTGGAATGCGCCGCCGCCATACGCGCATTGAAGGTGAAGCCATGACAGACGATGAACGCGAGTTCGATTTGGTATCCGAGATTGTCACGAAGCTCAGGATGGGCGGGCCAAACGCTGCCGAGATTACCGGCGAAGCGGCTGACACAATAAACCGCCTCCGCACCGCCCTTACCGCCAGTGAGGCAGAGAATGCCGTTTTGGCCGCTGGAGCCTGCATCTGCGTCAGGGGCGATGAACACGGAAATGCCTATTGCGAAATGCAGCAAAGGCTTGCCGCCAGTGAGGCCAAGGTGCAGAAGGCGAGAGAGGCGTTGAAGCCATTTGCACTTATAAGCATTGAAGGCGTAGCGAAATCAGATGGCCGTTACGTGTCGATCACAACGCAAGCTGATTATTTCCACCGCGCCGCCACCACACTCAAGGACATTGCCTGAATCGCAAAAGCCCGCCGCCTGGGGTCAGCAGGCGGCGGGCTCTGGGTCAGTGCCGGCGATACCGGGTGGAACACCGGGTCATTCCGGCGCTCGTGTGAGGCCGGAATTCAGGTCTGGCTGTTTCGGCGGTGCCTTGGGTGCGCAGTTTGCCAGCATGTAGTCTCGGCTTGCCGTGATGCGGCCATTGGCCTTCACCAGTTCGCCAGTGCGGCGTGCATGCGCGACCCGCAGGTTCTCGCCAGGCTTGAGCGGCGTCACCTCCACCTCTCTCAGCGTTTCAGGAATCGGGCAGCCGATGTCACGGACTGCCGCGTTTCTTGCGCAACCGGCTATCGAGATCGACATCGCTGTCAGTAGCAGTGCAGTCCGCAGGCGCGCGACGGCGGAGCTTTTCGAGAACAGCATTGAGGGACTCCTTGTCCTGGATGAGTGCGGCCAGATCGGCCTCGAGATCGGCGCTCTCGGTCTGTGCCCGCTGGCGCTCGGCTTCGATTTCGGCGCGGAGCTTGTCAAGTTCGGCCTCAAGCGCGGCCGCTGCGAATACCTCTTCGCGCGCCAGCTTTTCGGCGGCGGCCTTGGCGGATTCGTAGCGGGCGATGAGTTCGGCCTGGCCCTTGATCGTGAGTTCCAGTTCAGCGATCCGCGCTTCCGCCCTGGCCGCCGCCTTGCCCATGAAGTACGACGTGGTGAGCGCCCCGGCGCCGGCCGTGACACCAGCAAAGATGCCGATCGCCACCAGCCAGACCGTGGGGCTCACTCCGGTCGCGCGCGCAACAATCCACGTCCACATGGTCACAACCCCTTAAGGCACAGTTGCCGCTCGGCCTCGCGGCGCTTTACGAGGCCGGGGAGTTTGATGCCGCGGGCAGTTGCCCACTTCGGCAGTTCGTTGCAGGCTCCGCGAATGTCGCCGGCATTGGCCTTGCGTGCCAGCGTCGACTTGCAGAACGCGCCGGTGCCGACATTGTAGGCGAAGCTGATGAAGGCCATGTAGGCGCCGTCTGGAAGGGCATCGGGCGCGCGTAGGCAGGCGCGCATCCCCATCTCGAATTCGATCAGCGCCGTGCCCAGCATTTCCTTGCACTCGGCCACGGTCGCCTTGTCGCCCATTTTGACGCCGCGCGTCTCTCCGAAACAAATCGTCGGAATGCCGACCGGATCACGATAGGCGTAGGTGCGCAGGCCCTCAAACGTGCCCACGAGGGCGATCAGCGCGCCCAGCAGCGCGCCGTTGCGCTTCAACCGGCTATTCTGCGTCTTGGTCATTGCGATCTCCTGAGATTGTCTTTTGAGGGATGAGCCGCAGCACGAAGGCGGCGATCGACACGATGAAGGCCAGCAGCGCGAAGGTGCCGGGCCGCAGCGGCAGCCAGCCATGCGCAAAGGGCAGCGCAAACTCGAGCGCCGAGAACAGGCAGGTCAGCGCAATCAGCCGGATAGACCAGGCATAGCGCAGCACGCGCTTCCAGTCGGGGATGAGCATAACGATGTCCTTATGTGTAGAGGGCTTCTTCTTCCGGCCAGCCTGATCTGATCCGGTACAGCGTTCGGTAATAGTTCAGGTCGAGCAGTCTGCACGCCTCCGCAAGGCACATCCTTTTGCCGGCTACGGTGACGTATCTGTTGCGGCGGGTGTTGAACTGCTGCTCTTGTTTGGTTGCCCACTTCACGTTTCCGGGTTCGTAGCCCTTGTCGTTGTCAATGCGTTCGACAGTGTGTTTCGGGCTGGGCTTTGGACCTATGCAATCTACGAAAGATTGGAAGCCACCTACTCCCTTCCATTCATTGCAGACGACTATTCCTCGGTCGGCATAGTTCTTCGCAACTTCCGGGTCTGCGGAGCGGCCACGCTGAATCATATGCTCCCATGACGTGTACTCGTCGGAATTGCTTTGGCCGTGACGTGTCATCATCTCACGCCGAAGACACCCGCAGCTCTGCGAGTTTCCGCTTCTGGCCTTGTAGATGCTTAAATCAACGGTGTTCCCGCAGTCGCATCGAAACCGAAACACGCGGCAGCGGAACCCGCTGGGGGCAACATCGACGCGGACAAATGCGAGGCACGTGAGGCGCCCGTACTTGTCACCAATGTACTTTGAGGCGATACTGGATTTAGCCATTTGAAGCCCTCCTACGGCTTTAGTGGTCAGGTCTGGCGGCGTGTTGCAAGCACCCGCCAGACCACTATTTATGTAAGCAATTTGCGGCACCTTTATGTATCTCCGGGCGCGAACAGGCAGTAGATGCCGCCTCGCGCGTTGTCGCGGTGCGAGGTCATGATGCAGATGTGCCAATTGCCGTCTTCGGATGGCTGCACGCGCTCCCATGTGACGAGGCCATTGATTCCGCTCATGGCATATGGGTTGATCTTCTTGGCCTGCTCATGCGTGAGGATGATGCGGTAGCCTCCGGCTTCCGCTGTGATCGTCTCGTCTGGAACGGCGGCGAATTCGTTGCAATCGGTCCCGCCGCAACACGAGTGCTTGAACACCGGGTCTTTCTTTTCGCTGTACCACTCATGCGAGTGCGCGAGCGGGGCCAGAAACACAAAGACCGCCACGAGGGCGGCCAGGGCGGCAAGGTGATGGGCGGTTTTCATCTGGCGACCTCCAAGAAGAACGGCACGTCTGGAACGCTGGCGTCTTCCTCGACGCCTTCCGGACAGTAGCGCGTGGCGACTGTGCGGTAGATATGCGGGCCTGATTTCAGCGGCGCCAGGCCGGGGTCTGAGGTTTCCGGTATCGTCACCGACACACGAATATTGCGGGGTTCTTCCGTAGGCTTGGCGTAACCGCCGGCAACGACCGGAAATCTGATTGGCACCGTCCCGTCCGGGGCCTCGATAAACCCGCGAAGATCAGCGGGGCACTGCTTGTTGATCGTGGCGGTGTAATCCACGGTGAGCACGCCGCCGGGACTAACCGTCTGCGTCATGACCTCAACGCCCTGCCATGAGATCGCAGGCGTCTGCCGGGCCCACCACTTATCGACCTGATCCAGACTGTTGACCGACATGACGAACAGGATGAAAGCGAGGATGATTGGCAGGATGTGACTGCGCATGACGTGTGCCATTATTGCCCTCCTGACGAGCGGCCAAGAAGTTTTGCTATGCCGTCTGTGTATGCGAGGTACGCTGCAAAGATACCCGCGAACCACAAGAGAACCTTGCCGGCGAGCACTATTGCCTTGCGGATGAGGTTGCCAGCTCGGCCCAGCGTTTCGAGCGAGTCCCAGAATTCCACCATGCGCTCGATCTTCTCGAAATCGCCGCGCTCGTGCATCTTTTTCAGTCGTAGCCATGCGGGATGGCCCTCTTCAGTTTCGTCCACCATCGGTGATGTCATTGGTTGGTTCCTGATCCATAGGTAAGGCACTATCTCATCAGCAATAAAAAAGCCGCCCGGAGGCGGCTTGATGGGGTCGGTCATGGGATCGGCGTCAGTAATCGAACGGGTAGTGCGGGGCATCCATCCACAAAGGCGAGGTCGCAAACGGCAGCATGACGGCAAGCCAGACGATGAACAGGATGATCTTCACACGGTCTGACACTATTGAGCCTCCAACTGATTCCAGCGGCGGCGCACCACAAGCTGAATGTCATCCATCTTCTTGCTGATCGCGTCGAGGCTCTTCTTGCGGGTGGCCTCGCCCATACCCTGCGCCCGGATCACCGCCTTGCGCTGCTTCCGCAGTTTCGCAAGCCGCTTCTCGGCCTCATCGACCATCTTCACCATCTGCAGCTCGCGGCCGTACTTCGTCTTGACGCGCTCGGCAGCAGTCTTGTCGCCCTCGGCCAGGCGCGCCTTGTATTCGCGCTCGGTGACGTGGACCGCGTCCTTGATCTCGAAATAGGTGTCGCGGTCGCCAAACTTGTTGGCCTGCCCTGCGAAGATGCGGGCAAATGGCACCTTCTGGACGTCGATGTCCTCGTCATTGGTGAGTGCGCTGGCGGTCGATGATGCCCGGCTGAACAGGCGGCCGACGCCGCCCGTTGCGAAATCCCAGATATGCTCTACCCATTCCGGCGACCAATCGATCGAGCCTGCGCGTTCCGGCGATCCGCCAGTTGCAGACGCCAGGGCATCGGTGAGGCCCTTGGCCAACGGGTTCACGTTCGGCTTGTAGCGCTCGGCGTAAGGCGTCGTCTCGTCGAACTGCCGCGGAACGATGTTTTCCCCGAAATAGTCGGTGTTGGTGTTGATATCGACGACGGGGTCGAGCAGCGTCGGGGCGAAGAAATTCGAGAGCGTGCCGCCGTTGCCCAGCGGGTTGAACGAGTCCGCCACGGCGGCGACGATGTTGCCAGCGGCGCCCATGGGCGTCTCGGCGCCGGCAGCGGCATGCCCAATCTGCGTGCCGATGACGTGGAAGGAATTGTAGCCCAGCGGCAGCGGCCACTTGAAATAGGGCACGTTGTATTTTTCCTCGAACCACTTGGGCATCATGATGATGCCGTTGCGCGCCTTCACCTCTGCGTCGATCTTGTCATAGCGGTTCTCGTCGTCGTCGTCGTCACCGGCAATCATGCGGTTGAGCATGTCCTGCAGGAAGGCCGCGCCGACGATGCCAGCGGCCACCATCTGCAGGCGGCGCGACCGTACGAGCCTGGTCGACATGTTGGCAATGCCCTGCATCGAGGCATTGAAGAACAGGTAGAGCGAGTTGACCATGGGGCCCAGCTCGCCCTTGCGGTTGAAGTTCACAGTCAATTCCCGCGCGGCGTAGGCGGCCTTGTCGCGGCTGACGCCCGCATTCCGGAGCGCCACATAGGTCGAAAGGCGAAGCGTGTTCTCGATCGCGTCGTTGTAGCGGTCGAGGCGTTCGATCGTGTGCGTCCAGATCGCCTTGCCCAGCGCACGGCCCTTCGACGGGTTGGTGTCTGAGAACAGCTTGTCGAGATTGCGCTTTTCGCTCTCGATGTCGTTGCGGTCCATGAAGCCCATCTTGCCGCCGGCATCGGCATAGTCGCGGGCGTATTGAGCCCACTGGCTCGATAGATCGCCCCGGAGCATGGCGTTCATGCCCTTCACGGCCTTGCCGACGTTTCCAATGACGGCGCGCTTGAGGCCGGGGATGCGCTCTTCGGACAGCACGATGCCGGTCTGCTGCAGGTCGCGGAAGAAGTTGCGGAAGATGAATTCCGGGTCGAACGAGGTGTTCATCGCCGCCAGGAAGCGGTTGATCTTATGGAAGGCGATGATCGCCCCGTGCATGTTCTCGCCGCCGATGCCCTTCATCGCCCGGAGCAAGCCATCATGGTGCAGGGTGATGTGGTAGGTCTTGCCGCCCACCTTGACCGCATAGACGTTCTCGGCCTGGGTGGCGCCGCGGTCATAGACGTTGCGGACGACGCCCGTGGTCTTGTCGACGACCTTTTTCATGTCCGCCCGGTTGATCTGCCAGAAGGCGTCATTGGGGTTTGCCTGCGCCAGGCGGAGGAAGCGCTTGCCGACGCGGTTCTTCTCGACGCGGATGATCGCCTGCCGGGCCTGCAGGATCGAATAGGCGAGCGGGCTGTCGGACTTGGACGTGCGGCCGAAAGCCTGCTGGAATTCCTTGCCGCGCACGTCGTACCGGCTGCCGGTCTTGGGGCTGTCCGGGTGGCTGTTGTCGGTCGCCTCTTCGAAGCCACGGAGCGGCACATAGAACTTGTACTGCTTCGTCAGGGTGTCGAACGTGTCCTGATCGATCAGGCCTTCGGTGAACAGACTGGTAAGGCTGCGGCGGTTCATGGCGATGATCTTGTCGCCCACGGCCTCGAGGTCGGCATATTTGCCGATGGTCTGGAAGCCGTCGAGGATCGCTGCCGCCTCGTTGTCGGACATGCCCGAACCGCCGACGATAGTCGGATCGGTCATGGCGTCATGGAAGGGCTGGCCGGGGCGGTAAAGCTGGCCGATCTCGATGTTGCGCTCGAAGGCGTGCCGGGCGCGGTTGAAGTCATCCACCTGCTCAAGGGTCAGGCCACGGTCGGCAATCTCCTTCACCAAGGGCTCGATGACGTCCTGAATGAGATCCTTGTCGCGCTGCGCCACGCGGCCCGGATAGAGCGAGGCGGCGAGATAGGCGTCCTGCGTCTCGGGAACAGGTCCGGATGCGGCGGTGATGGCCTTCTGGGTGCGGGCAAGATCGACCTCGCGGTCCTGCATCTGGCGGCGGAATTCGACGCCAAAGCCCTTGCCGCCGCGCTTGAGGCGGTTCAGCAGGGTGTCGGTGCTGTCAAACAGGGCCTTGCGGACGCGCTCGTCGTGGGGAGCGTCGAACGAGCCTGCAGCGGGGTTGCGGGGGGGCGTGAGGCGCGGGCGGGCGTCCTGGCGGGCGTACAGCAGGAAATCCCGCTCCTGCCCGCTTCCCGGTGCCCGCGCGCCGACTTTGCCGCCCTCGACGTCGCCAAGCACGCCCTCGGCCGATCTAAAGCCTTCCCCTCGCGCCGCATTGGCCACCGCCTCGAGGAACCGCCTGATCCGCTCGAATATCCGCGTAATGAGGTCTTCCTGTCCCGACGGGTTCAGCCAGTGGTCCGCAAAGGCCTCGGCAATCGCTTCCTCGGCCAGCAGTTCCTCGAGCTGGTCGGGCGTGATGTCGAATCGCTCGCGGTACATTTCTTCGTAGCGCTGCCGGATGTCGTACTGATCCATCCAGCGGGTTTGTGCCATGCGGGAGAGGACGTTCCACTCCTGCCGGGTGAAGACGCCGGCATTGCGCAGCTTGTGGATCATCTCGTGGCGGGCGAGCGAACGGCCATCGCTGGCGCCCTGCAACGCGACATAGACGATATCTGTGTTGGGATCGTAGATGCCCTCTTCGCGCTCGTCGAAGCCATAGACGGTCATGTCGAGGGTGGTGACCACGCGGCCCACGGAGCGGCCCAGGATGCGGTTGGCGGCCTCCTGAATGGCGGCATCGAGCGCCCGGCGCTGCTTGACGGTGATCGCGGCGCGGTAGGGATTGGTCTGCACCATAGGGCCACGGCGAGACTGCTCGTCGCGCGCCGACGCCTGGCGGCCAAGCGAGGACAGCGGGGCTTGGCGCGGTGCGTCGCCGTTGATGATCTGCTCGGCCACGTCCTGATTTTCCGTGACCTGGAATAGGGCGCCTGCCTCCATCATTGCATCGAGGACACGCACGGCCGCCGCCCGATCGGGCGCACGGTGCCGCATCTTCGACCCGACCTTGGCAAACTGGTCGCGCGCTGCAGTGCGAACTTTCGGGTTCAGGAAGTAGGTGCCGCCAGTGCCACGGCCTGCAGGCAGTTCGATTTCATAGCCGTTGCCGTCGGCGCGCACGGTGACGAGCTTGTCGCGGCTTTCGATCTCGGCATCGCCCACGCGCCCGATGAATTCGACAACTTGCGCTGCTGTTTTGAAGCGAACGGCTCGCTCGTTGAAGAAGGTTTGCGCATTGAACTGGCGCGGCATGAGGATGCCGGGTTTCACGTCGCCCTGATCGTCGGTGTAATTCACGATCTGGCCGCGCGCGCGTGCCTGGTCGAAGCCTGCAAGGATGTTGCCGGTGATGATGTAGCGGGTTTCCTTACCCTCGAGCGCCGCCTTGGCGAATCTGTCGACGATCTGCGGGAAGCCCTGTGCCCAATCGGGCTTGGTGATGAACACCTTGCGGGCGTCCTCGGCCACGCTATCGGCAGGCAGGGCAATGGAGGATAGCGGCACAATGATCCGCTGCGCATTGTCAGGGATCGCAATCTCGGCACTCCACGCACCGAAGGCTAGAGGATTGCCGCCGCCCTTGGTGTCACGGCGCTTCACGTCCATGACGATGCCGACGATCGCCTCGTTCTCGCCTGCGCGCACCACGATGCGCTGGCCCGGCATCAGCATTTCGGTGATATCGCGGAAGCGGAATAGATGGTCGTTCAGCTCCTGATGGCGCTTCTGCTTGGTGTCCTCGCCCTTCGCGGCAGCGATGACGTCCTTCTTGTGCTGTTCAAAGTCGCGGAACCACTTGTCAAAATGCTTATGCTGGGTGCGACCGGCGATTTGTTCGAGTGCCTGCAGTGTGGCCGCCGGCGTCGTGATGTTGATGTCCTGGCCCGTGAGGCTGTTTGCGGCGCGCTGGATTACTTCCTCGATCGGCAGCGCTTTGCCGGATGACTTGACCTCGACCTCTTCCAGCGTGACCGCCTGCTCGAACGGGCTCTCACCTTCCGACGGCTTTATCTCTTGGCGGCTGATGGTCTTGGCGCCAAGGTCCATGGTCTTGGCTTCGAGCGCGTTCTCGCCCAGCGCGTCGAGGTTTTCGATCATGAGCTTGTAGCGCGTCGTGATCTCGTCCAGCACACGCTTCTGTTCGGCCACGGGCAGCAGCAGCAGCTTGCCGGTCAGGACGCGTGCCGTCTCTTCCTCGCCCTTCACATAGGAGATATCGAGCGCGTCGGAGATTTCGAGGTTTTCGCGCAAGAACTCACGCGCGACCTCGTCGCCATATTCGTTAAGGAAGTCGACGCCATCATCAGCCGTAAACGCCGACTTGCGCGAGGCGGTCGTGTTGGCGTTGAGCGAAGCCATCTTCTTTGCCAACACGGCGGCAGGGCGAGCTTCTGCCGGGATTTCGGCGTAGGCCTGGCTGAATGCGGGCGGAATCACCTGTCCGGTGCGGTGGGCGCGGCCCAGCATCTGCATGTGGACGTCGATATTCAGTTCCGCCTGCGCGATAATCATGCGGCGGCGGCGCTGGTCCTTGAACTTGATGGACGAATGCAGCGACAAGCCGGTCGAGCCCGCGCGGTTGAGGATCATCACGTCGAGATCACCGCTGTTGAACTTCTTGACGTTCACGCCGCGGCCTGCGGGGCTGATTTCGCTTTCGAGGCGTTCGGCCAGGGTGGATTGGTTCGTGCCGCTATAGTCGAGGATTTCCTTGCGGCCTGTGATTTCGCCCACGCGGTAGCCCGCTTTCAGCAAGCGATGGCGCATCCAGTCAATCGGAGAAATCGGCAGGTTCGTCGTGTCGATCGATGCAACTGCGGACTTGGCCTCACGGTGCATCTGCCTCAAATAGCCGGGCAGCGCATCGAGCGGGATGAATTGGTGACGGACCTCGCCTTCCGGCGATTTGACGGTCAAGCGCAGGGTGCGATCGAGATAGCGGCCCAGCACGTCGCGGAATGTGACATTGACCGCATCGCCGCGCTTGATGTCATTCTCGGTCGCGTAGGATTTCAGGAACGCGCCCATGGTATTCGCCACGGTGATGATCGGCTTCTCGCCTGCCTTCAATGCCTCGATCGTGCGGCTAGCGACGCTGTCGGCCTTGATCGCCAGCAGCATCTGGCTGACGATGTTGTGCATGAGCGATGTGAAGTTGGTGGATGTGACCGACGTCTGCCCGGTGGCGCTGTCGAATGCAGCGGCCTCGCCTGATCCCTTGAGGCCTTCGAGGATTTCCTCCCAGACTTCGCTTTTCTTCAATTCTCGATCGAACTCGGCAATACGCGCGAGCGATGTTGAGACAGCCTCGTAGGCATTCTCGTCCACGGGCACGGGTTCGACGTCATAGCTCACGCCATCGAAGGAGCGTTCGCGCCGGATGTACTGCCCAGCCTTTGCAAGCATCGAGGCGACAACCTGCTGCATGGGAACGCCACCGCGCGCAATCAGATCGCCCAGCATTTCCGGTTTTTCCACCGCTTTGCCCATGTCGGTGCGGGCGTAAAGCGCCATGGTGCCGGGGCGCTTGGCGTAGGTGGCCGACGAGAACATGACTGCCTTGGACTTGGACGTCACGCCTTTGAGGAAGTCGGAGCGGTTCTGTGGGGCGTTGGCGCTCTGCCAGCCTGCAGCATCGGTGCCGCCTGCGTTGTGGCTTTCGTCCAGGACGATGAAGGCACCATCGGCCAGGCCATCGATCAACCGGCGGCGGTCGGTCGTCTCGCCCTTGACCGTGTTCATCTGGTCATAGGTCGTAAAGATGATGTCGAAGGCCTTATCCTTGCCCACGCCCGCGCGCTGCAGGTCGGCCATCTGCTTCTTGTGAAGGCTGCTGCTGGCGCTGCGCAAGAACTTGCCACGGCGCTCCGGAGCCTTGCCGCCTTCAACCTTGGCCTTTTCGGCGTCGTCAAACCACGAGATCGCCTCGTCGTCGAGAGGCACCGACATGCCCGAATTGGTCAGGAAGGGGCGAAGGTCACGGCCCAGCATTTCCGGCATGCCGATATCGTTCATGTCGCGGATGATGTCGCCGTAGAGGTTCGGCTTTTCCGTCACGAATATGGGCGTCAGGCCCTTGCGCATGGCGTAGCGCAGCGCGGAGGCAACCACGCGGCCTTTGCCGATGCCGGTCTGGTCGCCAATGATGAAGGCAGCGCCCTTCTGGACGTTGTCGAGGGCCAGCGCCACCGCATCGACTTGCTCGGCCGCGAGATACTTTCCGATTTTGCCGGGCTTGTAGCCAAGCTCTTTCTCGATCCACTTGTCGAGGTCGCCGTGACGGTCGGCCAAGTCCTGCAGCGATGTTTCCACCGCGTCGGCCATGTTTGTCGGGATCTTGGTGTCGAGCGTCGGCAGCGCCGACATGGGGCGGTAGGGCTGCTGCGCGGCCTCGGAAGCCTGCGCCTCTTTGGTTATGCGCTCTCGGGGGGGAGCAGCAGGCTGGCTATCTCGAACGCCGTCGTCGCGTTCTGGGGCTGATACTTGGCCGCCATCAGGTTCGGCAGATTGCTGTTCTCCTGCATCAGCGGGTTCTCGCTGATCGCTTCCGTCAGGAATTGCTGCTTGTCCCGCATCGGCGGGCTGCTGTGCATCAGGCCGGCCTCCTGCAGCAGGCGCGCTATCCGTTGGGCTTCCGGCTGCCAGTTCGTTGCCGGCATCTTCTGCGACATTTCCACCGCGAGGCGGTTGAGATACTTCTCCGGGTCCATCTGCAAGCTTCTCCTGCAATTCCTCCCAAGTGTCATAGACCTTGGGCAGTTCCGCCGCGGGTAGGCCTCTGGCCGACTTGCTGCGCCCTTCAATGACGATCACATCGACCGGCCAGCCAGCGCCCTGGCGCTTGTAGAGGTCGCCCGCGACGGTGAAATGATCGGTGACGTTATAGTCCCTATAGAGCCGCCAGTAAAACTCCCTTTTTTGCTTGGAGTTGTAGGCGTCGGAACGGTTCTTGTCGGAGCCTTCCTTGACCGATCCGACGATCAGGACGGCGCGGCCATCATCAGACAGGGCCTTGAGCGAGTTCAGCGCAATGACGTGATCGATCTGCGTCGTGTTCCAGCCGTCAAAGGTGAATATCTTGGAGCGGCCATTCTCGTCCGGCACGGCGCCGAACGGCGGATTGGCGATGACGCTCTGAACGCGATAGCCTTCATGGCGAAGCTTGTCCGTGGCGGCATCCTTCCGTGACACGCGGAATCCCTGCGCCTGCAGTGCATCGGCGCGGCGCTCGTTGATTTCGTTGACGTGGGCTTTCGCTGGGCTGGCCTCGATCAGCAGCATGCCGTTGCCGGCGGTAGGCTCGAGGACGGAATTCGCACCACTCACGCCAGCCAGGCGCGAGGCGATGTATGCCAGCGGCGCCGGCGTCGAATAGGCCTGATCCGCCATGCTCTCCGATGTGCGTACGCCAAGGTTCGGCTGGCGGGCATACAGATCCACGAGGCGGCGATAGGTCGTCTCGTTGCCGCGCGTACGCGACGATTTGACGATGTCGCGGGCCACGAGGACAATGGCCTGCTCAAGCCGCTCGTCGAGTTCCTTCGCCTCCAAGGTGCCCGGTTTGGCGGTAAATCCGCGCTCGGCGGCAAACTTGCGGGCTTCGGTGATCGAGGCGAACGAGTTGTCGGGTGCGCCAAGATAGTCGCGGAACGCCTGAACGAGGGTGTCAGAAGGGGCGGTTTCGGTTGCCGGTGTCGGGGCCTCGGTTGATGGGGCTTCGATCTTCTCCTTGCCCGCCTGCACGTCGCGCATGAATTGCTTGAGGTAGGGCGACATCGCTTCGACGCCGTCCTTATCCATGCCGATCGATTTCATGTGCCGGATAAGCGCGCGGGCCAGTTCGACCAGGTCGTCGCCTGCGGCTTTCAGGTTCGCAAGTGCGGCGCGGAAATGCGGTTTGGCGGCGGCGTAAGTGTCCTCGTCGAAGGTGAAACCGGATGACAGCTTCTTGCCGCCAAAGAGGTTCATAAGGGCGGCGCTGGCCTCATCGAGCGCTGCGGCGGTGTTCTTGACGGCGGACGCGGCTGAGGCCTTGACCGTGGGCGCTGCAGGCTTAGGCGCGACATTTTGCGGCTTTTCCGCAAATTCCTCGTCGAAAACCGTCTCGAACGCCTCGTCCACGGATGCGGCGGGCTTCGTTGCTACGGGCTCAAAGTCCGACGAGCGATCAATGCCGACACTGATCCCACCACCGGGAATGATGCCGACGGGCTCCGTCATGCGGATGCCGCTCTCGGTGTAGGACCGGACGCCGTTTTCATCTTCCCAGACAGGATTGCCGCGGCGGTTGGTGCCGATCTTTGTCCACTTTTCGGCCTTGGGCTTTTCCTCCGGCTTTAGCGTGCCGGATGCAATGCGGGCTTTCAGGTTGGCAATGAACCGCTTCACATCTTCCAACGTGGGGCGGCCACGATACTCTTTGATCGTCGTGCCTTCTGCGGTCTGCACCTCGAAGCTGCCGGTCGTCTGCCATACCCCGTAATTCTTGGGGAGGTTTTCGTTGAAGTAGGTCCGCAAGTCGTCCATCGACTTGAATATGCCGTTCTTGTCGACAAGGGCGGATTCCGGCTTCTTCTGCGGCGCGGACGCGGGCTCGCGCGTGAGCGCCTTGGCAGCATAGAGAGCGCTGGTGATTGCGTCCGCGCGGGTGTCGGCGGTGCCGTCATACATGCCATAGGGCTTGTTGCGCCGGATGATGGCGCGATACTGCCCAGCCGTCCAAGCGGTGTTCTTCACCTCGGCGGCTGTCAGGCGCTTGATCGTCGTGAGTTCAAAACCTGCCGGAATCGTCGGGTCAGGCGAAGCCGCTTCTGGCTTCTTCTGCGGCGCGTCGAACAGTTCCGGCGACTGCGGGCCGTCGCCAAACATGCCGACGTCCATGTCCTTCTGCGGCTTCTTGCCCTTGAGCGGCTTCTTGGCGGCGTTGCGGATCGCGCCTCCGACGTCCTGCTCTGCGCCGGGCAGCACGAGCTGCGGGCGGTTGTCGGCGCCGGGCTCGGCGGTGGGGGCGACCTGCGTTGCTGCCTGATATGCTTTCAGAACGTCGGCACGCGGATTGGCAGTAATAGCCTCGACGAATCCTACCTTGCCCTTGCCGCCCTGCCTGACGCCAAGCTGGTTGCCGATCTGGCGGATGAGGTTGCTCGGAAGGTCGAAAATCGCCTGTTCGAGGTTCGACGGGTTGTCAGGATAGACGCTTGCGTTTACTTCGGCTGCTGCTTGTCCTTCGCCGCCGCGTACCGGGCCAGTCCCTGAAACTTCGCCGCCGTCGCTTTCAGCATCTGCTTCGTATTCGGGTCTTGCGACTTCTTCGCCAGCCGGTGAAACGCCTGCGCTCGCTTCTGGTGCTCGCTCTTCGACTGCATTGACGGCCTCCACATCGGGGAACGGCGGCATGTTGCCGACGGCTTCCATAGCATCTTTGTCGCGCGCTTGCATCCATGCCGCAACTTCGGGGTATTCGCTCTCCGGATCGAAACGCTCTTGTGTCTGCAAATAGGCCGCGCGCTCAAATGCGCCACCGGGGTCCATGCCCTCGCTGATGAAGCGCGCGGCGTCGGAAACCTCCTGATAGCTCCACGTCTCTTCCGTCGTGCCGGAAACGACAAAGAACGATTGCACGCCCGCCCACGCCTCGGTGCCGAAGCGTTGCTCGATGTGGTTGCCCCCAAGATATAGATCCGGGTCACGGTCTTCATTGCGGCGGATCACCTCCGCCTCGTCGGCCTGCTCCTGGGCGCCATAGAGCGTCGAATAGACCTTCTGGCCGCCCATGTGCTTGGCGATCAGTTCATAGACGTCGTTCGCCATCGTCTCCTGCTGGAACTCCGTGCCCCAGCCGCGATCCTGCAGGTAGCCATTCTCAAGCAGCTGCTCGCGGATATTATCCGGGTGCAGGCCGTTCTTTCGGACGATCGGGCCGAATGGGCCCATCTTCGGAAGGTCCATGCCGCGCAATTCGCCGGTCGGGTCCGATATGCCGCCGATCGATGCGATGAAGTCGAGGACGTTGATCGGCTTCGAATAGGTCGCCGGCCTGCGCCATTTGCCGTTTCGGCCCTGCTGCACGCGGCCGGCAAGCGCGGCGCGCTGGATCGCCCGGCCCGCCTCGTTGAGGTCGATCTTGGCGGCCTTGGCGAACGCCTCTTCCGAAATCGGCTTGCGGCTGGCGAGGTAGGTGTTGAACACCTTGTCGACGGTGTCCTGGTCGGGCGCGAATTCCTCGTCCAGCGCGCTAGCAACCATGCCGCGGATGTCGTCGGGCTGGCCCTGTGGTGAGACCGGCATTTCGGGCACTGTTTCGATGGATGCCTGATTTTGCTGGGATTCTGCGACTACTGGTCCACCCCTTGACACGTTTCCAGCAGGGCGCTTCGTCGCCTTGGGGTCCTTCACCCATTCGCGGAATTCGTCGACCGACATTTCGGTGACGTCACCGATGCGGTCATAGGTCGGATTGTCGAACGAGCCGGTATAAAGCGCGACCGCCTCGTCGAGGGTATCGGCTGCCAGTACGGCCTTATGCTCGTCGAACTTGCCGGTCTTGACGTCCATCTGGTCGACGACAAAGACGCGGTCGCTTGCCGGGTTGCGGCCGATATAGACGTCCACGTGATCGCCGTCCTTGCCGGTCGAGCGCTTCACGTAGCCATAATCAGCAGGAAGGGCGGGAGACTCCCATGCCTCGCCCGTGTCCGGGTCCTTGCCGCGGCGGACTGAACCGCGCGCATTCTCGATCGAGATTTCGAGCCCGTTAAGGCGGACATGGCCTTTCTGGTAGTTGCCGGCCTGCGCCTGCGCCTCGGTGGGCTCCGGGTTGACCGTCGGGCGCACGGCATCGAGGTCTTCCGGGGTCTGGATGGTGGCCTTCTGCGAGCGTGTGCCTGCGCGCGGCGGGGCCGGAGGCACGGCGCCCACGGGCGGAGCTTCGGGTGCGATGGTGGCCGCCGGGACGATGCCCTGCTCACGGGCTTCCTGAGCGGCCTGGGCGCGCTCGCCTGTGTTCATGTCGCTGATCTGCTCGGGGCTATAGCCGGAAGCGACGAGAACCGCGTCGTCGTTGGGCAGACTTTGTACATTTTGTACGTTTTGTACAGTTTCTGGCGCCGACGATGTACCAAAGACCTCTTCGTCGGTCATCAGGCGGGGCTCTGCGCGCTCGCGGTCGGTCTTGCCGGGGGCGGTGGTCTGCTGGCGCGATTCCGCGATCGCGCCGGGGATCGATGCCACGGCACCGGCAGGCGCACCGCCCACAAGGCCGGCAACGCCCATTTCGAGCGACTGAGCCGGGTTCCAGCCTTTCTTGGTGTCGATCGTCGAGGCGACGTCTTCCGATCCCTCTTGAAAGAATTCCGTGCCGCCTTCCTTGGCTCCCGCCTGCAGCACGCCGCGCACGCCAGGCGCGGGGTTGAGAATGCCACCCAGGCCGATCCGCTCGCCCACCGTGATGGCGGCACCAACGGGCGCGGCAATCGTCATGTCCTTGTTGGTGACGAACTCGCGCTGGTCGTTCTGCGCGCGCTCCGTGGCGATGCGGCCTGTCTCGGCGGGGAACGCGAGTTGCGGCGCGACGCCTGCCGCCACCATGTTCGGCAGTGACGTGATGAACTGCTCGGCGGCGAAACCCGGAATGGCTTTCAGGGTTTCGAGCCATTGCCCGGCCATGAACGGCTCTTTGACCGATTCCCACGGGGCGAGCGGCTGATAGTCGATATCCTGCTGCGCCTGCTTGGTGCCCTGCATGACGGACTGTGAAAGCCCGCGCTGCGTGGCGATGGTCTGGTCGGAGATCGCCTTGGCTTTTGCGACGTCCTCATCGCTCAACCACGGCACCCATTTCTTGAGCTCCAACGGGTCGACGGGAGCGCCGGAAGTTGATGACTGCGCCGCGAGGAAGCCGCCCAGAAGCGTCACGGCGCGATCGGCAACGCCTCGGCCCAGCATGGCGGCGTCGTCCATGACTGATGTGGTCGGTGTGGTCGCATCGATCCTGCGCTGCGCGGCCTTGGTCGGCTTGTCCTTGCCGAAAGCCTGCAGCACGAGCGGATCGGCCACAGGCTTGCCGGCGGGGTCGTAGATCGTGCCGGTGGTCGAGTGGCGGCGATATTCGACGCCATTGACGCTTGCGCGGTCGTTGACAAAGGCATCGTCATTGTAGGGTGGATTGTCGGCGCTGTACTGCGGCAAGCCCTTGTCGCTGACGCCTGCGGGCGGCAAGCGAGGACCGGCGCCCTTTGCTGTCGAATACGGCGTCTTGGGCTGTGCTGCGGGCGGGCCCCAGATGTCGGCATCGCTGAGAACCGGCGTGCCGCTATCCGCCGCCGGTCCCCAGATGTCCTCGTCCTTGAGAAGATCGCTCATTGCGCGGGCGTCCATCCTTGGCCGGTCCATGTCATCGGACCCTTGGGCGTGTTGTAGATCTGGCCCTGCACGCGAGAATCGGCGGGCGGCGGTGCGGTGAGGACCGGAGACTTATCAGGCTTCTGCACCTTGGGCGAGGGGATCGGCGCGGCTCCCTGCGTATTGTCGACGGGCGGTTCGCCGTACATTTCTTCGATGCCGAACTTGTAGATGAGGTCTTGCCACTTCGCTTGCTTTTCGGGTTCGGTCAGCGGTTCTCCGGTGAGATCGTCGCCAGCGTCCTTCTCCCACTTCTGGTATTCCTGCACGGCGGCGCGCTGGCTGCGCTTGAGTTCGTTCTTGTAGGCGAGGCTTTCACGGTCCCTGCCGCCGCGGCGGTCTTCCCGGTTGATCGCATCCTGCTCACGGCTGTACTTGCGCTCGTCGGCATAGCGCTGGTCTCCGACCGCATCGCGCTGGCGGCCGTACTGGTCGTTGGTGATGCCGCGGCCGATGCCGAGAGCGTCCTGCATGCGGGCAAGGCGTCGATCCTGATCCTGGCGCTGCGCCTGATCGATCGCCTGCATGACCTTGACGCGCTGCTGCTGCGCCTCGTCGCGGCCGGTGAGGTAGGAATTGGCGCCGGTCGATGCCGCGGCGCTCACGCCCTGCAGAAAATTGCCCGGCGTCGAGGCCAGCGCCTGCGATGCCTGCGCGAGAGCCCGCGCGATGTTCTGGCGCTTCACCTTCTCCGGATTGACCGTCTCAAGCAATTCCTGCTGCCAGGGTGAGCCTTCCTGTGAAGGCGCCTGCATCTGGTTCATCTGCTGGGTCTGACCGAGAAAGGTCTGCAGAAGGGCGTCCATGGGTCCGGCCATTGTGAAAATTCCTCAGACGAAAGTGCGCAGAATCATCTGCAACTGCTGGCTGGGGTCGGAAACGCCGCCCTGGCCCTGCAGCTGCGCAATCATGTTCAGAAGCTGCTGGATGTCGACGGGCTGCTGCTGACCGCCGTTACCGGAGTTGCCGATCGCCGGATCGCCGCGCTGGCCCTGCTGGTCCCCGATGGGGTCGTAAGCGCGGAAGTCGCCGCCTGTGATCGCATCATAGATCTTGCCCGGAAGGTTGCGGAATCCGTCCTTGATCTGGCCCTTCTCGTAGGAATAGCGATTGGCGAGTTCCGCGAGGTTCTGCGGCTGGCCGGCATTCTGGCTGGGCGCGGTGTTGGCGCCACCGTCATACTGTTGCGACGGCGCTTGCGTGCCCGGCTGCTGCTGCGGGTTATAGTCCTCGATGTTGCGGACGATCTCCTGCTGTCCCGGCGCTCCTGTCGGTAATCCTCCGCCTGGCACCGTGATGGTTTGCGGCTGGGGTGCGCGCGGGCCCTGCTGCACCGCGACCTGACGGCGCACGTCGTTGACGATCTGGCCGGGCGGCTGGCGCATCGGGTTGGGGAGCCCGCCAGCGGGATCTATCCTGACGTCTTGGGTTGCCGCCTGATCCGGGGTTGCAGGCGGGTTTCCCATGATGCTGTCGACAAAGCGCGGGCCGCCGATGACGCCGGATCGGCGCATGTTGGTGGCGGCCGCCTCTGCCTCTGCCGTCCGTGCCTCTGGGCTCTGCGGTGCGCCATATCCGGCATAGGGTCCGCCCTGGATGGGGGCGCGGTCGACGATCTCCTTCTGCGGCTCGGCATACTGGCCCAAGCCCTGATAGCCGTCGTTGAAGCTGTCTGGCACTCCGAACACAGAATTCAGCGAGGCCATGGAGGTGGTGCCGGGATTGGGATTTGGCTGCGCGAAGTTCGCGCCATAGGCATTGGCGGTGCGGAGGTTGTTATAGTCCTGGGCAGGGTCCGGAACGCCCGGAGGCGAGCGATACTGGCTGTACTGCGCGCGCGCCGCTGCTGCTGCCTGGGCGCGGCGCTGCTCTTCGGCGCGGGCCTGTGTCGCGGCGATGCCCTGCTGCTGCAACTGGCCGAAGGGATTGGTCGGGACGCCGGGCGAGGCAAGGCCGGGTTGCACGCCTGCCCTTGCCGCGGCTGCAGCCTGCTGTGCGCGAGCCCGCTCATTGACGGCGCGAAGGCCAGCGTTGCGGTTGGCCGTATAAGGATCGTTGACGAATCCGCCATAGGGCTGGCCTTGGGCCGGTGCGATGCCCCGCTGCGGAGGCGGATTAGCCGCAGCGACGGCTGCGCGCCTCGCCGCTTCACGTGCAACATTGGCGGTGCGGTAGCTGTCCGTGCCGGTGGCGTTCGCCCGGTTCGGCTGCTGCAGCCCGTTGGGATCGGTCGGGTTGGCGGGGCGCGCGGCGGGAAACCCGGTGTTGCGGCGCATGGCATCGCTGGCGCCTTGGGCGGCCGCGGCCTGCTGTCTCGCCACATTGCGGTTGGTGATGGGGCTCTCAAGCACTCTTGCCGTGCGCAGGCTGTCGCTGGCGCTGGGAGGGGCGGGGGGCTGGTCGCGCCCGGCGCGCGAGATCGGGGCTTGCGGCGTCTGCCGGGCTGGCGGAGCGGTGCGTGACGGATCGCGGACCTTCGTCGCCTCCGTCCGGGCCGGGGCCTGCGGCGCGCTCTTGGCGACATTGGTGTTGTTGGGCATGCCGCTCGCCACGCGGGCGTTGCCTGCCGCCGTACCGGTGCCGGTGGGTGCTGACCTCTTGATGCCGTCGGGCGATGTCGGGCCGCGCGGGTTGCCGGTGGTGGTCTTGGAAACAGTCGTCCGCTGGCTGTCGGTTTTCGCGGCGGTGTTGCTGCGCTGTTGCGTGCCAGTTCCAGCACCTGCGCCACGGTCGCCCTTGGACTCGGAGTTGCTGCGCTGCGAGCCGCCCGAGCCGCCGGTTCCGGGCGCGCCGGTAGAGGTCCTGACCTCTTTGGGCTCTGATCCGTCGCGTGTCGGCATGATGAATTCTCCTTCGGATCAGATGAACAGCGAGGCGATGTTGCCGATGGTGCCCAAGATCGACCCGGCCGTGGACGGTCCCGGCTGGGTGTTCGTCGTCTGCTGGCCATAGGGCGACTGCGTCAGCGCGGCCGTCATGAGGTTGTACTGCTCGATCGGGTAGCCCAACTGCTTGAGGAAGTCCTCGTAGCCAAGGGTCATGCTCTGTTGGTTGAGCGACTGCTGGTTGGAGCCCGAGCGGTAGAGGCTGTCGAGATAATCGAGGTACTGCTGCTGCTGCTCGCCGCCCATGCGCTCGACGTCGAACAAGCGGTTGATGTCTGCATTGCGCTGCGTCTGGGCGCTGTCGAACGCGGCCTGATAGCCTTCGGCCGCAGCATCGCCCATCTGCTGGATGCCCTCTTTCTCGATCTGCGAGTCGGCAATGCCGTGGCGCGCGTCACCGAAGGCGCCGGCGCTGTGCGCGCCCATGTTGGACTGCCACTGCTTCGCCATGTCGGTGGCCTGCCGAATGCGGCCTTGGGTGCGATCAAGAACATTGTCGATGTAGGGCGACATGTAGTCTTCGACGTTGCCGTTCTCCCCAATGCTGTCGATCATGCGCGGGACGCTGAAACCCTTCTGGGCGCGCTGCTGGGCCTGCGGAGCATAGCCGCGCAGCATCGACATGGCGTCGTTCTGGTCGCCGGTAAAGCCTGCAATCCGCGCGAAGGGATAGGGCGTATAGGGCCGCGACGCGATCTTTTCAGCGATGCCGTAATTGCGCTTGGAGGCATCCTCGACCCACTTCGGATATTCGACCTTCGTCGACGTGCTGCTCTCCGATGCGCCGAACAGGCTATCAAGAAAACCCATGGTACTGCTCTCCTTACGACTGGCGCGACGGGTAGATCGAATTGACGAAGCTGCTGCCGCCCGACGAACCTGACATTGCCGGCTGTGAGCCACCGGCTGATGGCTGCTTGTCCTTGTCGCCGCCGCCCTTCTTCTTGTCCTTCTTGTCGTCGGGCTTCGGTGTCGGCGTGGCTGATCCGAACGGGTTCCAGCCTTGCGGCACGCCAAGCGGCGAGATCGCGCTGAGCGGTGTCATGCCGCCTCGCGTGGACTGCCCGAAGAACGTGGCCTCGCCCGCGCCCTGCCCATAGGTCTTGGGATCAAACCCGACCTGAGCCTGCTCGCCGCTGCCCCAAGCCGGCAGCGTGACCGCGCCTGTCGGGCCGCCCGGCATGGTCATCTGGCCGACGTTGCCCGAGAGCTGGCGCAGTAATTCGGTCGTGTCGGTGGGTGCGCGCGTGGCCCATTCTGGAAGCTTCTGCTGCGATGCCGCGAGCGTCTTGAGAAGCTTCTCGATGTCCTGAGGTTTGGCGCCGTAGCCGGTCTGTCCACGGCCTGAAAGCGGGTTGCCGCCAGAGACAGAGCTTGGTCCTGCAGGCGCTGCGCCGCCGGTCCTGCCGCCCTGCAGCATCTGCATGAGGCTGACAAGATCGGGAATGCCCATGGAGAAATTGGCCGAACCGCCATTGCCGATCAGCGCCGTCAGCAGGCTTTCCATGCCGCTGTCACTCGTTCCCATATCCGAAACTCCTTCTATTTGATGCCGAACACGCGGATTTCGCCCGCGTCGAATGTTCCGCCAGAAAACTGGATTGCATTGTATGGTCCGAAGGCCGAGGCATTGCCGGCGAGCGGCTGCGTCTGCTGAAAGCGATCGGCGACATCGCCATCGACGAACGTAATGGGCCGCGCGACACAGCCGAGAACCGTGGTCTGCAGGTTCATGACGTGGACGATCCCTGAGATCGTGTCGCCAGCCACGGCAGTCGCCACCGATATGCTGCGGACAGTGCCGAACGTCGCGCCATTGTCAGCGCTGACGGCGATCTCCAATGTCCCTGCGGCGGTGAACGAAACCCCATCCATCTCGATGTAGAGGCGGCGATACTCTGCCGGGATCGCCAGTGTCTGCGTGGTGCCACTGGTCGACGCAATGGTGCCGATAAGGACCATCGACTCCGCTTGATCTGGAATATACGAGGCTCTTTCGACCTCTCGCAGTGCGTTCAAGACCCAGGCGGCAAAGGTGGCGCCGTCCATCTTCGCGGGAGAGCCGAAGGTCACGACGCGCATAGCCTATCGCCTCCGCCCGGATGCGCTGATCTCGATACGCTGCATGCCCAACTGGAAGTCGCCGCCGATCTCGCCTTGCGCGAGCGAGAACTTCACGATGCGGCCGAAGTGGCGGAGATCGACGACCTCGTCGCCTTCTGCGATGGTCTTCGTCACGGTTTCGCTCTCGGATGAGCTTTCCGGATATTCCTGGGAGGTCCACGTGATGCTGATGTTGCCGGTCTGGCGCGTGAAGTCCGGAATGTAGCCGTCGATGTTCACGCTCACATTGCCACTATCAAGATCCATGAAGGCCGTCTCAAGATGCCAGGGCAGTGAGCCGCCATCGGCATTGACGCCGGTTTCGTGCGTGTAGATCACGCCTGTCTCGTCAACGCCCAGAAGCACGTCAAATCCGGAAACCATCTGGTTGCCCAAGGCTGTGCGGTCGAGGGTGCCGACCGTCCATGTAAAATCGTCGACGTTGACAGCGACATACCTGTCGGGCTCGCTTGCGACGGTGGATGGGTATATCCACCAGATTTCACGAAACGCGAGATTGACTTCGCAAGCCACTTTGACGCGCTGGTCCGTGCTCATCGCATCGAAGATGGGTTCGATCTCGTTGGCGTTGGGGATGCGCTGCACGCCGCCATTGAACATGTGGAAGGTGCGCGGACTCATCCAGTAGGCGACGCCATCGAGGGTCGCAAAGGCGCCGGGTCCAACGAGGCCGCAATGCGTGCCGACGACGCGAGTATCGTAGACGATGCTGGTCCCGAGGAACTGCATGAGATAGGCCGCCGTGTCGCTCCAGACCAGATTGACGCCCTGCAGCAGCCGGCATCCAGCGATCAGGCGCGAGCCGTCCTGCAGGCGGCGGATGTTGGCCGTGTTGTCGGGGGCTGGGGTCCAAATCGTGTTGTCGTCGTCGTCGCACCACTTCATCAGCATGAAGTCGCCATCGGCGCCAAGGACGACAATGATGCGCTCCGATGTGATGAATGCGAACAGTCCGGTGGCCGGCGCATTGGCGACAAGCGCGGCGCGGCTGGCGATGTTCAGTTGCCACTCGTAGAGCCCGCCATTCGACGGCATGGTAATAAGATACTGGCCATACTTATCCATGGACCAGTAGCGCGGGAATGTCTGGTAGGTGGAGGATGCGCGCACATCGCCCCACGTTCCGGTTCCCCATGTGTCGATGCCCCAGCCGCCGCCAGTAGTGACGCTGCCCGTTCCCTTCTCGAGTTCATAGGAATAGGCCACCGACGCGCCACCGCCCGGCCCTGCGGTCGATGAGGCATTCGAGGTGTGGGTGATGACGTAGGCGTTGGCGTTGGTGACGGATGTCACCTGGTACTCGCCCGAAACCGTTATGCCGCCAACGGCGGTTGCTCCGGAGAAATTCACATATTGCTCGATGACGACGCTATGGCCGGCATGCGCGACACTGACGAGTGGTGATCCGTTGGTCGTCGAGAACGGATTGGCAAGGGTGCCGGTGGCTTCGAACGGCGTGATGTTGGTGCGCGTCTTGTCCTGATCGAAGACCCACAGGCGGCCCGCCGTGCCGAAAGCGTGCCACAGATTGTAGGTGAACGACTGCCAGCAGAAGATCGAGCGGCAGATATCCGGAAGTTCAGTGCCCGGAGTGTTCCATTGCTCCCAGCCGCCGATCTTCTCGGGCTTGCCGTCGACGAACCGCACATGGTCGCAATCGATATAGCGGCCCTGCGCCTCGTATTCCGATTGGTGCAGGGCAATGCCCATGCGGATCGGGACCGGAATTTTCCGGGCAGCAGCCATCAGGCGAGGCCTTCGATGAGGATGGTGCCTGATGTGATGTTGCCTGACGAGAACAGGAACTGAATGGCCTGCATCGCCGTCTGGCCGGTATGCCAGCCTTGAACAAGCCCATATTCATGGTTCCCGCCAGTGTCGCCAAAGTTGAACACGCCGTCTATCACGGTTTTCTGCGCGACATTGAACGCTAGAATGACTGCCTCGAAGTTCAGCCCGCCGTCACCAGCTGCGTTCCCGATATGGGCGGAGTTGTCGGGGTCATTGATCTGGAACGCCGTGCTGGCGTTATTGCTGGCCGTGCCTCGCCACGAGTTCGAGTTGTAATTAGCCGCGAGGTATGAGACGCCATCACTCGATAGCCTGATGCGGAACTGGACGCCATCGCTTGCCGGAATGATATTCGTCCCGGTGATGCGAAGCGCCTTGTATGCCGAAAGCCCGGTCCTCTCGATGCTCGCCACGCCAGACGGGGTTAAAGTCGCAACGTTCGTCCATGCGCTACCAGCTATGGCGGGTGTTCCATCGGCCTTGAAGATTGCTACAACCTTGACCGTGCCGTCGCCGTTGGACTTAATGTAGGCGACATCGCCCACGGCTGTCGTGAAGTTGCCGCCCGGCACGTCGATTGACGCATTATCGGTGAGGGTGCGGACAGTGCTGAATTCGGCCAGGAACCGGCGCCCGGCCTTGTTGGTCGTAATGACGAAGGATGTGATCGCCGTCGTCGACGTGATGAGTTTGAAATAGCCGCCCTCGCCGATGGTGATTGCCGCGCCGTCGGTGATATTAGCGCCCGCCTCCCACAGCGCCGCAACACCGTCGGGCGTTGTGGCGCGCGCAGCATCGGTGCCGGTGAGGGTTTCGGCTGTCGTGGCCAGCTCCACGACTCCTGCCGCGGTGAGGCTGGCGGCGGTGAGGGCGATATAGGGGTTCAGGAGTTCGACGTGTCCGCCGCTCGAGTCATAGGACAGCAGCAGCTTGTGCCCGGCGCCACGGATATCCCCGGCAGCCAAGGCCTGACCGCCGAACTTCTTGATCGTCAGTGCGCCAGTCGTATCGGGATTGAAGGTGGGTGTCGTCGTGGCGTTGGCGCTGGCCGCCTCGACCAGCCACATATAACCATCCTGCAGGTCGCCCGCGACCGTGACCGGCTCGAAGGTGGCCGTGAGAGCATCTGCCGTGCCGCCGGCCTGTGCCGCCGGGATACCAGGTGCGCGGGCGAGTTCGACGTTGGTCCCGTCGCAATAGAGTTTCGTGGCGCGGCCTCGCGGCAGGGTTTTGCCCGTGCCCGCCGTCGTCTTGACCGTAACCGAGAAGGCGCCAGTCGTCGCGTTGATGAAGGTCCAGTTCTTCTCTGCGGTGCGAACGACAATGGTAGCATTCGAAAGAAGCGTCCCGGTCAGGCGAATGATGGGGTAACGGTTCTGCGCACTGGTGAGAGTCGTCGATCCGCCCGTCGTCGCAAGCGAAAGAAAGCGCGCGATTGCCAGTTCGAAGATCGTCAGGTTGGCGTCGGTGACATCGCCCCACGTGTTTTTGTTGGCGCCGTTCGCCTGGTCGTCCCATTCAAGATAGGTGGTGGTGGCCATCAGTTACGACTCCAATACGCTTCCATGCGGATCGACTGGTTGAACATGTCGAATTCCTCGTTGGCCTTGGCGACAAAGGCCGTCGCCTTCTCAAGCCAGGCCGCGGCCTTGGCCGCCCATCCGGCTCCATCTTCTCCTGCCGCCACGGTGGCGCGATGCTCGAACGCATAGGCCTTGCATGCCGCCTCAAGGATGTGGCTGTACCGCGTCGTGAGAAAGTTCGTGGTGTTACTGGCCGACAGCAGCGCGGGCGTGGCGACGTGCCAGAGGCGATAGGGATAGTCCTGATCGGCCTTCACGTCGAAATAGAACGTGGTGCTGTCGAAGGTGCATTGTGACGGCGTGCCTGGGTAAAGCGCGTTGCTCTCGTCCTCGCCGATGCGGCTTTCAAAGTGCTCCTGATCGAGGATGGCGATCTCGCCTTTGTAAAGGCCGCGCCGCAAGAGCAACAGCGGATGCAGCATGCCGGTGGGCATGGCGAGGCTGACGGCGTCGGTTGCGATGGTGCCCTCGCTGCGCGTCACCATTTCGCGGACACGGAGCAGGGAGTAAATCATCGACTGCGCCCGATCGAGGATGAATTCGGACGGTACGTCGTGGTGTTGCACGAAATACTTGATCGATCCCTCGGCCGTCCTCGGGCCTATGAGAGTGTCGTAATCCATGAACAGTTACTCGCCTTGGCGTGCGGAGATCAGAGAAATGCGGCGGACCAGCTTGCGAACGCGCTGTTGGCCTCGGTGATGTAGGCCGTTGCGATCTGCAGCCACTTGTCGGCGTTGGCATCGTCGTTTCGGTGGGCATAGGCATAGTGCTTGCACATCGCTTCGAGGATGTGGCTGTACCTGGTGGTCATGAAATTGGTGGTATTGCCGGCCGCAAGATCGTCTGGCCGATGGATATACCAAAGGCGGTAGTAATAGGTCTGGTCCGCGATCTTGTTCAGGTAGAGCGTCGTCGCGTCGAAGGTGCAGATGGAAGGCTTGCCGGCGGGCAGTGTGCCGTCGGTCTGCGTGGCGGTGTGCGGCTCGTAGTGGTGCTCGTGAACAATATGGATGCGCGCCGCGCTGTGCCGGGGGAGATAGAGAAGGAGGGGAAACAGGCAATCCGTGGGAAGCACGATGGTCGATGCGCTGAGCGCAATCGTGTCCTCGATCTTCTTGCGCATTTCGCGCACGCGCAGCTGAGCATAGATCGCCTCCTGTGCTCGCGTCAGGATGAATTCCGAAGGCACCTCGTTATGCCGCACGAAATACTTGATGGACCCTTCGGTGTTCTTGTCACCGATGAGTGTCGTGTAATCCATGGGCATGGCGAGGTGCTTTCTGAAAGTCAGCCGGTGGGCGTCAGGTCGTAGTGCGCGAGAATGGCCGCGCGGGCCTTGGCCGTGCTGGTCACGGTGTCATCGCCGGTCAGGGCTATGACCTTCGAGCGCAGCGCCGCAAAGGTGAGGCTTGACTGAACTTCGCCCAGCGCCCAGGCCTTGAGGTCGAGTTCAGCGTCGGCGCCGGCAGGTTGCTCCGTCAGAACTTTCACCCGCTCATCTGGCGAAAGGTCGGCCATGGGCGGCGTCTCGTCGACGGCATCCTTGATGACCGGGATCTGCGGAACTGGTGCCTTGGGCTTCTCGGGAGCGACCGGCATTGGCCTGCCATTGGCATCGACGGGCTGCTTGGCGGCGTTATACATCTGATCGCCCTGCTGGAAGGCAAAGCGCGGGTCGCCGATGATCTCGCCCGTATTCTTCATGTCGTTGGGGTTGAAGGGCTTGGCGTACATGAACACTGGTTTCCTGTTCTATGTGTTGAAGGGGTGCCGGACGAGTGAGGGAGGCACAACGCCCGCCCGGCACTTTTGCAGAACGGCCCTTACGAGCCCTTCTGGTTGGCGGACGTGCCGGTCAGCGAGTGGGCGAGGTTCTCGGGGCCACCGCCAAACTTGCCAGCGCGTTCCTTGGACGCCGGGCCGGTGACATCGCTGTCATCCTTGCCGTAGGCTTCCATGATCTTCGATCCGCCGGCGCTGGCCATGACCGTGCCGTGGTTCTTCTTGGAAATCTGCATCTGGTGTTCCTTTCATGATGCGTCGGGTTGGGAGGTGCTGCCGCACACGCGGCCTAGTAGCGCCTCGGGTAGTTGGCGTCGCGGGCGATGCCGCGGCGCTCCTTGCTGCTGTATTCGCCGGTTTCAGCCTGGTCGAGGGT
>JALHQC010000053.1 GCA_022842165.1 bacterium | reverse complement strand
TTGACGAGGATGTTGCCGTTGTAGCGGGCGTGGAAGTTCACCTCGCCGCCGATCGTCGGCACGCCGAAGGAATTGCCATAGCCGCCGATGCCGTGGACGACACCGGATACCAGATGGCGCGTCTTGGGATGTGACGGCTCGCCGAAGCGCAGCGCGTTCATGGCGGCGATGGGGCGGGCACCCATGGTGAAGACATCGCGCAGGATGCCGCCGACGCCCGTGGCCGCGCCCTGATAGGGCTCGATGAAGGACGGGTGGTTGTGGCTTTCCATCTTGAAGACGATGGCGTCGCCATCGCCGATGTCGATGACGCCCGCGTTCTCGCCCGGGCCCTGAATGACGCGGGCGCCCCTGGTGGGCATGGTCTTCAGCCATTTCTTGGAGGACTTGTAGGAACAGTGCTCGTTCCACATGGCCGAGCAGATACCAAGCTCGGTGATGGTGGGCTCGCGGCCCAAGAGCTTCACGAAGCGCTCGTATTCATCCGGCTTGAGGCCGTGGGATTTGACGAGTTCGGGGGTGATCTTGATGTCTGGGGCGAGGCTCATGAGGGCAGGCTTTAGCCGCCATGGAAAGATTTCTCAATCCTGATCCCTCCTCCACAAGCGCGCGTATAACACATTCCTGCCATAATTCAGATTTTTGGACAGGCGTACAATTTCCAGTGGATGTGGCGTCAGGAATTCCTGCAAGTCATTAATATTTCGAAATTTTTAATGATTTTGGCAAGCGTATCTGTTGTAGTGTCGTTAAGTAATGTGACCTAGGTAAAGACTATGAACTGTGGCAGAAATTAGGGCGAGATGGAGGAGATCGATTTCGACGACCTGTCCGAACTGGCGGCGCGCATGGCTCGCGCGCCGTCTGCGGTCGTCTTGCAAACAGATCAGAAACTTCGTAGCGGGTCCGTTCAGGGGAGATACGGCACGCTCATTTCCAGCAAGCTTTTGATGAACCTTCCGCTGCTCGATCCGGTTGCCATGCCGATTCTAGTGCTCCGGGATATCCGGCAGGAACCGGCCTTTGCCGATCATCCCCTTACGAGAAGTGTACCGGCCGTCCGCTCGCTGATCGCCGCGGTGTTGAATCGCCGCGACAAGAATGAGCGGATGATCCTTTGCATTCTTAATCCCGATGAAAACGTTTTCGATGATGCAATCGGTTTCGCTGCAATCTCGAAGCTCATACTGACATTCCAGCGCCTGCTTGGCGACCGGGCGTCCCGGCCTGCCACTCCGCACAATCAGGCCGAAGCCGAACCGAACCTTGCCGAATTCAGCGAGCAGGCCCTGGATACGGCGCCCACGGCCAAATTTCTTCTGGATACGCTGGTCGTGAAGCGGACATTGCGGGCGAGGAACTCGGTTTCCTACGTCGCGCTGCGAACCTGGCGGAAATCGATAAAGCAATACCAGATTTCGGCGCTTGCCTCGATCAAGCTGAAACCCTCGCAGGTGATCATCGATGCGGTGGCAGATGAAATCGCAACCGCGACGACACAGATCTACGGCAACGACACGATAAAAGCGGTGGTGCCGATACCTGGCGGAAGTTCGGGAGCGAAAGTGAGCTTTTCGGAACTTGTGGCGAAGGAAGTCGCCATTCGGTTGAACACGCAGTATGCGCCGGTTCTGATAGGAGGAAATGCCGAGCCTGGTCCGTCTCATCCGAAAAAGAGCAGCCGCCTTCCGGAGTACCGCCTGGCGCGGCCCATTGCCGACACCGTGCTGATCGTCGATGATGTCGTGACGTCCGGCCGTCGCATCGAACTGGCCCATGCCGCGCTGCGGGCTGGAGGGGCCAACTGCTTTGCAGTCGCCTGGATCGGCAACTGACTCAAGCTTGCTGAATGGCCCGCGCGCCGTTCAAGGCCCGTGAGGCTCGCGGGAGAAACCTCAAGCAGCCTTGACGCCATCCAGCTTTGCGGGCTTCGTGAACTGCTCCACCCGGAACTGCAGCACCTTGTTGGCGCGGTCGAGCGCTTCGACTTCCTCGGGCAGGGGCCGGCGATTCTTGCCGAGCAGGGACTTGATGATGCTGGTCATGCGGGGTCTCCGGTATCTCTTGCTTTACGAAAGCTTCTCACAACACCTCTTCATTTGACCGAAACTTCCTCGTTAATCCAAGATTAACGGCCGTCTCGGTGAAGAGGGCGTTAGGGCATTCGCTAAAATTTGAGCGAATTCGCGGGCGGGATCAGATGGCGCGGCCGAAAGCGTCGGTTGTCGGGCGGGGCACCATGCGGGACTGCGTGTTGTGGCGCAGCATGGTGTTGACGCGGTACTGGAGCGCTTCGTTCGCCACGCGATAGGCTTCGGTTTCCTCGGGCGTCGCGGTGTGGCGGTTGTAGCCGAAGAGGGACTGGATGATACGGGCCATGATGTTCTCCTGAGGCTTTTTCGTTGCGTCCATTAAGGATTGGACAACCACATAAGAACAAGAAAGGCGGCGTTAATCCATCCTTAAGACCGGCCACGGTGAAGCCGGTGTTAATGGTCCGGTCATGATTTTACTTAGCTTTGTCTTAACTGTCGCTTCAGGCCGCCAGCAGGCTTTCGAAGAGCGGGCGGCAGTCGGTGCGGCCGTGCAGCGGCTCGATCATGTTTTCGGGATGCGGCATCATGCCGATCACCGTGCCTGGCTCGTTCATGATGCCGGCGATGCCGTTCAGGGCGCCGTTGGGGTTGGTGCCCTCGGCATAGCGGAAGATGACGCGGTTTTCGCCTTCGAGACGTTTGAGCGTTTCGGCATCGCAGATGTAGTTGCCTTCGCCATGGGCCACGGGGCAGGAGATGATGGCACCCTTCTGCATACGGTTGGTGAAGAAGGTCTGGTTGTTTTCGACTTTCAGCTTCACCTGTTTGCAGACGAAGCGGAGCTGGGCATTGCGGACGAGGGCGCCGGGGAGGAGGCCTGCCTCGGTGATGATCTGGAAGCCGTTGCAGACGCCCAGCACCTTAAGTCCTTTGCTGGCCTTGGTGCGGATGTCTTCCATGATGGGCGAGCGCGCGGCGATGGCGCCGCAGCGGAGATAATCGCCATAGGAAAAGCCGCCGGGGATGACGACGAGATCGACCTTGGGCAATTCGGTTTGGGTGTGCCAGACCGTGACGGGCTTCTGGCCGGTGACGCTTTCAAGCGCCATGATCATGTCTGCGTCGCGGTTGAGGCCAGGGAAGATGACGACGGCGGATTTCATGGTGTGTTTCGGGCTCCGAAGCTAAGGTCTCTCGTGTTCCTCATGCTGAGGCGCTCTGCGCAGCAGAGCCTCGAAGCATTTCGCCCGGGGCTGGACCCTTCGAGGCCGCTGCGCGGCACCTCAGGGTGAGGGGAACTGGCGTTGATCACATCCGCTGCAGTCTTCAAGAAAGGGGCTGATCCACGAGGCCCATACGGCTTTCGATTCGCTCCACCCGATCCTCGAGCCGGTCCATGCGGCGGTTCAGGCTTGCCACGCCTTCTTCCAAGCTGGTGATGCGGTGCTTCACCTCACGAAGGTCAAACTTTATCTGAGCGACATCGCCCTGAACCTGCTTCAGCACTTCGTAAATCAGTTCATTGGTCACGTCGGCCATGTTCACCTCTATGCCAGTTCGATCTCGTAGTTTTCGATCACGGTGTTGGCGATGAGCTTTTCGCACATCGCCTTTACGGCTTCTTTCGCCTTGGCCTTGTCCGTTTCGGCGATTTCGATTTCGAAATACTTGCCTTGGCGCACCTGTTCCACGCCGCTGAAGCCCAGATGGCCCAATGCGCCTTCGATGGCTTTGCCCTGCGGGTCCAGCACGCCGTGCTTGAGGGTGACCTTGACCTTGGCTTTCATCTACCGTCTCTCGATCTTGTGTTCCCGCCGATGGAGATGGCCGGGTCAAGCCCGGCCATGACGCGCCGCGCGCCGCGCGTCAATTCAAATCCGACTTCACCAGCTTGGGCTTGGAGCGTTCGGGCTTTTCGCCTTCGGCGATGATGCCGAGACGGCGGGCCACCTCGTGATAGGCTTCGACGAGGCCGCCCATGTCGCGGCGGAAACGGTCCTTGTCGAGCTTGTCGCTGGTCTTGATGTCCCAGAGGCGGCAGCTGTCGGGGCTGATCTCGTCGGCCAGCACGATGCGCATCATGTCGTTCTCGTAAAGCCTTCCGAACTCGATCTTGAAGTCCACGAGCTTGATGCCGATTCCGAGGAAAAGACCCGCCATGAAATCATTGATGCGGATCGCCATGTGCATCATGTCGTCGATTTCCTGGGGGCTGGCCCAGTTGAAGGCGGTGATGTGTTCTTCCGAGACCATGGGATCGCCCAGCTGGTCGTTCTTGTAGTAGAATTCGATGATGGAGCGGGGGAGCTGGTGGCCTTCTTCCAGCCCAAGGCGCTTGGCCAGCGAGCCGGCGGCGACGTTCCGCACGACGACTTCGAGCGGCACGATCTCGACCTCGCGCACCAGCTGCTCGCGCATGTTGAGGGAGCGCATGAAATGCGTGGGGATGCCAAGCTCGTTCAGCTTGGTGAACATGAATTCCGAAATGCGCTGGTTGAGGACGCCCTTGCCCTCGATCACGGCCTTTTTCTGGGCGTTGAAGGCGGTCGCGTCGTCCTTGAAGTGAACGATGATGGTGCCGGGCTCCGGGCCTTCGTAGAGGATCTTGGCCTTGCCTTCGTAGATCCGGGTGCGCCTGCTGTTCATCTGAAATATCCTCATCAAATCCCTGACCTGCCTCCAGCACACTAATCCGGGGAGGCTCCTCACGCCATTACTGTTACGGAAAAGGGCACAAAATCCCCAGTCCATTTCGACGGGGTTCCATAAAGCAACGTGGTGCGCCGCACAATGACTGTTTCCCCTGTTGATTTGGAGGGAACTCGTGTCTATTTCAAGCCCGATACGGCTCAACAGGAGACATGCATGACCACCTTCGACAAGCGTGAAGAGGGCTTCGAGAAGAAGTTCGCCATGGACGAGGAAACCCAGTTCAAGGCGATGGCCCGCCGCAACAAGCTGCTGGGCCTGTGGGCTGCCGAAAAACTGGGTCTTTCGGGCGCCGAAGCCGATGCTTACGCGAAGACCGTGGTGGCCGCCGATTTCGAGGAATCGGGCGACGAGGACGTGTTCCGCAAGATTAGGGCTGATTTCGATGCGAAGTCGGTTGCCCAGTCGGACCACCAGATTCGCCGCACCATGGACGAGTTGCTGGCAACGGCCGCCGAACAGATCCGGGCCGCGAAGTAAGTGGCGGCCTCGCGGTTTGACCTTCGGGCACGGCTCGCCACTGGCGAGCCGTTTCTGTTTTCATGGATGTCGATCCCCTCGGGCGAGCTTGCAGCCCAGGTGGCCAGGCTGCCGTTCGATGGCGTCTGCCTCGACATGCAGCATGGCATGATCGGCTTTTCCGACGCCGTGCCGATGATTGCCGCCATCAACGCCGTGGGGCGGCCGGCCATGGTGCGGAGCCTGTGGAACGATCCGGCGATTCCGGGCCAGGCCTTCGACGCCGGGGCAAGTGCCGTGATTTCGCCCATGATCAACACCCGGGCGCAGGCGGAACTCCTCGTGCGGGCCGCCAAGTATCCGCCGATGGGCGCGCGCAGCTGGGGCGGGTATACCGCACTTCAGGCTTCTGGCCTCAAGCCTGCCGAATACCTCAGCGAGGCCAACCGGCTGACCATGGTGTTTGCCATGATCGAGACGGTGGAAGCTCTCGCGAATGTCGAAGAGATCGCCGCAACCCCCGGATTGGACGGGCTTTTCGTGGGGCCGAGTGATCTTTCGATCACCCTTTCGAACGGGGCGGGAATCGACAAGCTCGGAACCCAGACGATTGCCGCGATGGAAAAGGTTTCCGCTGCCGCCAAAAAGAACGGGCTGGTGGCCGGTGCCTTCGGCGGCAATGCCGAGTCGATCAAGGCGTACCAGAAGATCGGCTTTACGTTCTTTGCGGCGGCGGTCGACGTCGACCTGCTGCAATGGGGGGCGGCGGCCTTGCGGAAGTCGCTCGAGGTTTGACGCGGCGGCCATTCCGCGCAAGAGTGCAGGATCATGGATAAACGTGCGCCCCTCATTCCGGGCCATGAGGCGATTCTCGATCGCCTCATCGGCATTGCGCTGGCCGCCGGGCCGGCCTCGGTCCAGACCGACAAGTATTTCACCAACACCAGCCGCATCGTGGCAGCGAATGGCGATTCGCAGGTCACCTTCGCGGTGTTCATGCGGCGGCGCGTGGTGGCGGCACTGGAACCGGCGATCCGCCTCATTCGCCACTTCGTGCCGGATGTGAAGATCAGGCGGTTCTACGAGGAGGGCGAGATCGTTCCCTCCGAAAGCAAGATGCTGGAAATCACCGGGTCGATGCAGAAGCTTTCGGAAGTGGAAACGCTGCTGCTGCAGAAGATCGGCTTTCCCTGCGTTTCGGCCAACAATGCCTATGAAATGTGCCGGGCGATGCCGGGATCGTCGTTCATGGACATGCATGCGCGGCACGGCTCGGGCGCGGAGATGAACATCCTCGCCTCCTATGGCGCGGCGGTGGGAAGTGCCGCGGCGCGTATGGCGGACCCGAAGGTGAAAGGCTTCGTCGGCTCTTCCCAGGACCTGACGGCGCCGTTCTTCGGCGCCACAGGGGGCATGGGCACCATGCCGCATGCGCTGGTGGGCTACACGCAAGGCGATGTGCTGGAGGCGATGAAGCTGTTCGCGCGCACCATTCCCGAGGCCAAGAGCCTGATCGCGCTCGTCGACTACACCGGCGAGGAAGTGACGGATTCAATCCGCTGCGCGCGGTGGTTCTATGACGAGGCGAAGCTCGATCGCGAGGCCAAGAGCTTCGGCATCCGCCTCGACACCCATGGCGGACGCTTCGCCGAGGGGCTGGACTACGAGAAATCGGTCGAGACGGTGGGGCACTGGCTGGGCGTACACGGCGAATACAATATCGTCGAACAGGTGCTGGGGGGCCGCGCCTTCCAGCTCGACCCCAACAACATCCTGGTCGACAAGGTGCGGCGTATCCTGTTCGGCAAGGGGGTTTCGGCGGCGGCGATCATCCATGTGCGCCGCGCGCTGGATGCGGCGGGCTATGACAAGGCGATCGTCGTCGGGTCTTCCGGATTCGACCCGCAGAAGTGCCAGATCATGGGCGCGGCGCGGGCCCCCATCGACATGGTGGGGACCGGTAGCTTTTTACCGGCCACCTTAACGGAAACGTATGCAACCGCAGATATTATAAGCTATGATGGCGTGCGGCGCGTGAAGGTCGGGCGGGAGTTTCTGTTCGACGGCGGCTAGGCGCGGCAGGAGCACAGCAGCAACGGGAGGGGGCTCTCGTTACGCGGGGGGACTGAACATGAAGCGACTTTTTACCGTGATTGCCGGACTAGTGTTCATGGCATTCGCCATGACCGGCGCGGCTGAAGCAAACACCAAGAAGAAATCGTCGCCGGTCGTTGATATCCGCATCGACGTTTCGAGCCAATCCATGAATGTGGATGTGAACGGCTGGAGTTACGGGCGCTGGAAGGTTTCGACGGCGCGCTCGGGCTTCCACACGCCGCGCGGCGCATGGCGGCCCTTTGCGCTGAAGAAGATGCATTACTCGCGGAAATACGACAATTCGCCGATGCCGCATTCGATCTTCTTCCTCGGCGGCTATGCGATCCATGGCACCAATTACCTGAAGCAGCTGGGGCGGCCGGCCTCGCATGGCTGCATCAGGCTTTCACCGCAAAATGCGGCGCGGCTGTTCTCGCTGGTGCAGAAGCACGGGATGAAGTCGACACGGATCACCATTACCAACTGACGCGGGACGGCGGCAGGAGGCCAGAGGGGGGCGGACTGGATTCCGCCTCTCTTTGTTTTTGGGCCTACGGCACGGGCGGGTTGACCAATTGGCGCGGAGGCTTCAGGATTCCGCCATGACCGAGAGCACCCGCAGTCCGAACCTTCAGATTCTTCTCGACCATGCCGAGGCCGCCATCGCGGCGCACGGCACTCCGGCAATGCTGAAGGCAGCATCGCTGATCTTCGGCAGGCTGCGGGAGAATAGCGGGCAGGAAGTGGCAATTGAGCCGCAGCGGCTGGACGTATGCCGGCATCTCGAGGCGGTGTATGCGGGGATGGCGGCAGAGGCCTCGCCGCTGCCGGAGCTTGCCAGCGCTTTCATGGCACTCGAACCGCGTTTGCAGTGGACGCGGCGCAAGGCGGCTCAACCCGGCGACATGCCTTTCTACGACAGCCACGCCAATGCGACGCTCATCGGGCAGGGCGGCATCGAGCAGCGCGAGGACGTGTGGGTGGGCGCCACGCTGATGGCAAGGGACATCGTCTATCCCGTTCACGATCATCCGCCGGAGGAAATCTATCTCGCGCTGACGGAAGGCGAATGGTGGAACTCGGCAATGGACTGGACGAGGCCCGGACCCGGCGGGCTGATCTACAATCCGCCCGGCATCGCGCATACGATGCGGTCGGGTGCCAAGCCCCTGCTGGCGCTGTGGCTGCTGCCGGTGGACTGAGCCTGTCTTCCGCTATGTGCGGTTTTACACGGAACCCCGACTTGCCTTTCGCATTTCCCGCCTGTGGCTCCGCCCTGCCGCGCGGAGGTGATGAGGAGGATGCAGATGTTCAAGGCCTTGATGATTGCCGCCTTTCTGCCGCTGGCCGCTGCGGGCACCGCCAGCGCCCAGACGCATGACATGTCGAAAATGATGATGATGAAGCCCGGCGCGGAAATGTCGGAAGCGGACAAGGGCTATATGGCCGCGATGCAGAAGATGCAGGACGGCATGATGAAGACGGAGATGACGGGCGATCCCGACGGGGACTTCGTGCGCATGATGATTCCGCATCACCAGAGCGCGGTGGACATGGCGGAAGTGCTGCTGAAACAGGAGAATGTCGACCCCGAGATGAAGGCCATGGCGGAGAAGATACGCGATGACCAGGTAAGGGAAATCGCCGAGATGCGGAAGTGGCTGGAGGCGCACCCCGAGTGAGGGGCGTTTCCCGTACCGATCGGCTAAAGCCGTTCTTGGCGTCATACTTGTTGCCGACGGAGTGAGGTTTAATTCATCCCGTCATGCCGACGAAGGTCGGCATCCAGCTTTCGGCGTGAGAGAGGAAGCGGGGTCCCGGCCTTCGCCGGGATGACGGTAGGTGGAGTGTGTCAGATCGCGCCGAACACCCGCCTGAAGATCGTATCGACGTGCTTGGTGTGGTAGCCGAGATCGAAGAGGCTTTCGAGTTCGGCATTGGAGAGGAGGGCGGTGACGTCCTTGTCTTTCTTCAACAGGTCGAGGAAATTCGCCTCGCCGCGCCAGACGGGCATGGCGTTTCTTTGCACCGCTGAGTAGGAGTCCTCGCGGCTCATGCCCTTCTGGGTGAGGGCCAGCAGGATGCGCTGCGAGTGGATGAGGCCGCCGAGGCGGTCGAGATTGCGCTGCATGTTTTCGGGGTAGACCAGCAGCTTGTCGATGACGCCGGTCAAACGCTTCAGGGCGAAGTCGAGGTGGATCGTCGAGTCCGGGCCGATGCCGCGCTCGACGGAGGAATGCGAGATGTCGCGCTCGTGCCAGAGGGCCACGTTTTCGAGAGCGGGAACGACGGCGGAACGGACGAGGCGGGCGAGGCCCGTCAGATTTTCCGTCAGCACCGGATTGCGCTTGTGCGGCATGGCAGACGAGCCCTTCTGGCCGGGCGCGAAATATTCCTCCGCCTCCAGAACTTCCGTACGCTGAAGATGCCTGATCTCGGTGGCGAGACGCTCGATGGAGCTGGCGACGACAGCGAGAGCGGCGAAGTAGGCCGCGTGACGGTCTCGCGGGATCACCTGGGTGGAGACGGGCTCTGGCACCAGACCCAGCTTTGCGGCGACATATTCCTCCACCCGCGGATCGATATTGGCGAAGGTGCCGACGGCTCCTGAAATGGCACAAGTGGCGACTTCCTTCCGCGCGGTGACGAGACGTTCGCGGCCGCGGGTGAACTCGGCATAGGCTTGGGCGAGCTTCACGCCGAAGGTGGTGGGCTCGGCATGGATGCCGTGGCTGCGGCCGATGCAGACGGTGTCCTTGTGTTCCATCGCGCGGCGCTTGAGGGCGGCGAGCAGTTCATCGATATCGGCGATCAAAAGATCGGCGGCGCGCGTCAACTGGATGTTGAAGCAGGTGTCGAGCACGTCGGAGGACGTCATGCCCTGGTGGACGAAACGGGCCTCGGGGCCGACGATTTCGGACAGATGCGTGAGGAAGGCGATGACGTCGTGCCTGGTGACCGCTTCGATCTCGTCGATGCGGGCGACATCGAAGACGGCATCGCGGCCCTTTTCCCAGATTTTCGCGGCGGCTTCCTTCGGCACTATCCCTAAGTCCGCCAGGCAATCGGTGGCGTGGGCCTCGATCTCGAACCAGATGCGGAAACGGGTCTGCGGCTCCCAGATCTGGGCCATGTCTTTGCGGGAATAACGGGGGATCATCGGCGGCCTTTCATGAATGCCGTCCGCTTAACAAATCCGGCCTTGCGTTGCGAGTCTAACCGTCAGTTCTGCCAATCTGGCAGGTTGAAAGGCACGGCGATGAAGCGGCGGTTCTCGCCCTCGAAGCCGCGGCTGTAGACGCCGATGATGGCCACTTCCATGCCCTCGCCATAGCCCGACCGGGTGTAGATGGCCTCGATATCGTAATGCAGCGGGCAGAAGCGCGACCTGGGGATGCTCTGGTCCTTCGCCAGAGTCAGCGTCTTGCCGGGCTGTGTGACTTTCAGCGTCAGTTCCATGCCCATGGGCTTGAAATCGGGGTCGGTGCAATCGGACGGCGTGGGGAGATCGAGCGTTTTCACGCTCAGCTCGTAGGCCTGCGGCATTTGCGGGAAGGCGCCGAACTCGACCTTCGTTCTGTCTGCCACGAATTCGGTGGCGGGGTTCGACATCAGCATGTCGGCGGGTTCGCCAATCGCCAGCTTGTCAAGGATTGGCTTTGCCTTGTCCATTGCCTGTTTGCGGGCCAGTGCCAAGTCTCCGCTCTCGTCTTCGACGAGGGCGCGGGCGGGCGTTCCCTTGGCCCAGTCATTGGCGGCGAGATCGAGCACGAAGATATCCCAGTAGGGGAAGCCTGAGCCATCCTGGATGCCGAATTGCTCGAAAGCGAAATACTTGCCATCCGTGGAATAGCCGATGGCACGGGATTGCGCGCCATCGGCGGCGAGGGCGGGGGAGATGCCAAGCAGGGCAGCGAGAAGGACGATGAGCGCGCGCATTGTTCAGAACGCCTTGAAAGTAATGAGCGTATAGGTATCGCGGATGCCGGGGATCGTCTGAATCTTCTGCGCGACGAAGTGGCCGACGTCGTCCTTCTCGTCGAGATAGAATTTCACCAGCAGGTCGAAGCCGCCGGCTGTCGAATAGATTTCGGACGCGATCTCGGCATCGGCGATGGCGGTCGCTACCTCATAGGCGCGGCCAAGCTCGCATTTGATCTGGACGAAAAAGGCACGCATGGGATGCTCCCTCAGGGTGTCGTGTCAAGAATGAAGGGTTCGAGCGTTGCGGGATCGATCTCGGCATATTTGCCTTTGGTCCACTTCAGCCAGGCCATTTTCGGCTGGCGCAGATCGCCCCTGGAATCGAAGCTCACTTCGCCGACCACGGTGTTGACGGGGCTGCCGCCGCGCAGCCACTGGGCGATGCGGTTTGCCTCCGTGGTGCCGGTTGCTTCAACGGCGGTGGCCCAGGCCTGGATGGCGGCATAGGCATAAAGCGTGAAGCCTTCGGCGCTGTAGTCGGCATCGCGGAACCTGTCGAGCACGGGGCGGGCGGCGGGAGATTTCCGCGGATCGTAGGTGAAGCTCATGATTGTGCCTTCGCCCGCTTCCTTCGCGGCGGTCCAGAAATCCTCGGTGACGAGCGCGTCGGTCGAGAGGAATTGCGCGGTGGAGCCCAGCGCGCGCAGCTGGCGCATGATGATGGCGCTTTCGACATAGGAGCCGGCAAGATAGACAAGCCCGGCACCTGCCGAAGTGACGCGTTCGGCCAGTTCGGCATAGGCCTTGGCGCCGGGCTTGTAGGCCGTGTCGAGTACTGGCGTGACGCCGCCTGCCGCCAGTCCCTCGCGGAAGCGCGCGGCGTTGGCCACTGCAGCGGGAGACTGGTCGTTGAGGACCGCGATCTTGGCGTTCCTGAAATGCTGGAGCGCCAGTGCGGCGGCTGCCGAGCCTTGAGCATCGTCGCGCGGGACGAGGCGGATGACGTTCCAGCCGCCGTCGTCGGTGAATTTGGGGTGGGTGGAGGCCGGGCTGATCTGCACGATGCCGGCCCGCTCGTAGACCTTCGAGGCGGGGATCGAGGCGCCGGAACAATAATGCCCCGCCACCAGCTTGACACCCGCCGACACGAAACCGGTTGCCACTTCCACGGCTTTCCTCGGGTCGCAGCCGTCATCGGCGAAGATGGGGGCCAGCGGCTCTCCCCGCACGCCGCCGGTGGCGTTGATATCGTCCACCGCCATTTGCACGCCACGGCGCAACTGCTCGCCCAGCGCGGCATTGGGGCCGGAGAAGGGGCCGGCGACGCCGACCTGAATCTCAGCGGCGGCAGGCAGCGACAGGGCCAACAAGATGGCGTGAACGAATCCGAGGCGGCGTATCATCGATACCATTCAAACACGGGTTGCGGCGGAAAGGCCAGCCCCCTCGCGGCCAATAGAAAACCCGCGCACCGGGATGCGCGGGTTCTATTCGCAAGAGAGAGCCAGTGTTACTGGATCGACTTGTCTTCGAAATACTTGCCGTCCTTGAAGGTGTACCAGACATAGACCGGGTTCACCAGGTCGCCCTTGGCGTCGAGCTTGATCTCGCCAAGCACCGTCTTGGTGGCGTTGCCGGCGCGGAGCCAATCGGCGATCATCTTGCTATCGGTCGACTTCGTCGCTTCGGCTGCCTGCTTGTACATCTGGAAGGCGGCGTAGGTGTAGAGCGTATAGCCTTCCGGATCGTAACCCGAGGCCCTGAACTCCTCGACAATCGCCTTGGCGTCCGGAATGTCGCGCGGTTCCGGCGCAAAGGTGAAGATCAGGTTTTCGGCGCTCTTGCCGGCAATGGTCCAGAGTTCGGCCGAATTCATCGAGTCGCCCGACAGCATCTTGGCGTTGAGGCCCTGTTCGCCCATCTGCTTCAGCAGCAGGCCGGCTTCAGGGTGATAGCCGCCGAAGTAGATGGCCTCGACGCCCGCGTCCTTCAGCTTCGAGACGACGGCGGCGTAATCCTTCTCGCCGGCGTTGATCGATTCGTTGACGACTTCGGTGAGGCCCGCGGCATTCATCGCCTTGCGGGTTTCATCCGCCAGGCCCTTGCCATAGGCCGACTTGTCGTCGACGACAGCGACTTTCTTGCCGGCGAAGTTCTTGGCGAGATAGGCGCCGGCCACGCGGCCCTGCGCATCGTCGCGGCCGCAGACGCGGGCGACGTTCCAGCCGCCTTCATCGGTGAGCTTCGGGTTGGTCGAGGCGGGGGAAATCATCAGGATGCCCTCTTCCTCGTAGACCTTGGAGGCGGGGATCGACGAGCCCGAGCACAGATGGCCGGCCACGAACTTCACGTTCTTCGATGCCATCTGGTTGGCGACGTTCACTGCCTGCTTCGGATCGCAGGCATCGTCGCCGATCTCGAGAACCATCATCTCGCCGTTGATGCCGCCGGCCTTGTTGATGTCGGCAATGGCCTTCTTGGCGCCCTGGCTGTATTGCTCGCCCAGTGCGGCGAGCTGGCCGGTGACGGGGCCGACAGTGGCGACCGTGAGGTCGGCCAGAGCGGTCGTCGCCGACAATGCTGCGGCAAAGCCGATCGCAATGCCGGACAGGAAAAATTTCTTCATCGTTTCGTCTCCCTGGTGGTTATGAAATTCCCGGAGCTTTATGCCCCGGGAACAATCGTCGTCACGTGATAGTCCGCCGAAAGATCAATTCAGCGAAGCGTCTTCGAAGTACTGGCCATCCTTGAAGGTGTACCAGACATACTTCGGATCGGTCAGGTCGCCCTTGGCGTTCAGCACGATGTCGCCCAGAACGGTCGTCACCTTGTTGCCGGCGCGCAGCCAATCCGAAATCTTCTTGGCATCGGTGGAGCCGACGGCGGTTGCCGCCTGCTGATACATCTGGAAGGTGGCGTAGGTGTAGAGGGTGTAGCCTTCCGGATCGTAGCCCGCGGCCTTGAACTCCTCGACGACCTTCTTGGCGGTCTCGAAGTTGCGCGGCTCGGGCGCGAAGGTGAAGATCAGGTTTTCGGCGGCCTTGCCGGCAATGGTCCAGAGTTCGGCCGAGTTCATGGCATCGCCCGATACCATCTTGGCGTTGAGGCCCTGCTCGCCCATCTGCTTCAGCAGAAGGCCAGCTTCGGGGTGATAGCCGCCAAGATAGACAGCGTCGACACCGGCGTCTTTCAGCTTCGAGACGACGGCGGCGTAATCCTTTTCGCCGGCGTTGATCGATTCATTCAGCACTTCGGTGAGGCCGGCGGCGTTCATCGCCTTGCGGGTTTCATCCGCGAGGCCTTTGCCGTAGGCCGACTTGTCGTCGAGGATGGCGACCTTCTTGCCGGCATAGTTCTTGGCGAGGAAGTTGCCGGCGACGATGCCTTGCGCGTCGTCGCGTCCGCAGACGCGGGCGACGTTCCAGCCGCCTTCTTCGGTGAACTTCGGATTGGTGGAGGACGGGGTGATCTGGAGGATGCCTTCTTCCTCATAAACCTTCGAGGCGGGGATCGAGGAACCCGAGCAGAAGTGGCCGGCGACGAACTTGACGCCCTTGGAGGCCAGCTGGTTGGCGACGTTCACGGCCTGCTTCGGATCGCAAGCGTCGTCACCCATTTCGAGGACGAGCTTTTCGCCATTGATGCCGCCAGCGGCATTGATGTCGGCCACGGCCTTGGTGGCGCCCTGCTTCAACTGCTCGCCATAGGCGGCAAGCTGCCCGGACATCGGGCCGGCCATTCCGACGATCATGTCGGCTAGCGCCGTCGAAGCGCCGAGCGCGGCGGCAAAGCTGATGGCGATGCCTGACAGCAGATATTTTTTCATTGGTACGTCTCCCTTGATACAACACGTCTAACCAGGGCAGCATGCCCCTTGGCACTCATATTTGCCCAAAGACCGGGCATTGGAAAGGGGTAAAACGCTTTTAAAATCGGGTTTTAGACTTTGCTGCGCCAGGCGAAGGGGCCGGCCTTCGCATACATCCACGGATACTGGCTCACCATCTGGGAGGCGAGCGTCGTGCGGTAGCCGAGAAAGGCGCCGGCGAACAGCACCAGAAAGTCGGTGATGAAATAGTGGAGCGAGGTGAGTTCGGCCCCGAACAGCGCGTAGTGCAGGAAGCGCAGCGCCATGGCGAGCGGCACCATGGCGAGCAACGGCATCCACACCGGGCGCCACTTGCGGGCCAGCGCGCGGCCCGCGAGGAAGGCCGCGCCGCCGCCGAAAAACACCGTCATGATCAGGAAAATCCAGGGGCTGTCCTCAACGAAAAGCGCCATTGTCAGTGTCCTCCCTCGAGATAGGCAGCGCGGACTTCGGGCCTTGCCAGCAGTTCCTTGCCGCTTCCCGACATGGTGATGCGGCCATTGACCATCACATAGCCGCGATGCGCGAGCTTCAGGGCGTGATAGGCGTTCTGTTCGACCAGGAAGACGGTGAGGCCTTCCTTCGCATTCAGCTCCTTGATGGCGGAGAAGATCTGCTTGACGATCAGCGGCGCAAGGCCGAGCGAGGGCTCGTCCAGCAGGAGAAGCCGTGGCCGCGACATCAGGGCGCGGGCAATTGCCAGCATCTGCTGTTCGCCGCCCGACAGGGTTCCGCCGCGCTGGTCCTGGCGCTTTTCAAGGATCGGGAACATCTTGAAGGCGCGCTCCAGATCGGCCTGGAAATACTGCGGGTCGCTGACGGTGGCGCCCATCTGGAGATTTTCCAGAACCGTCATCCGCGGGAAGATGCGGCGGCCCTCGGGCGACTGGGCGATGCCCATCTGCGCGATTTTGTGGACCGGCGCCTGGGTGATGTCCTTGCCGTCGAAACTGATCGAGCCGGTGCGCGCACGCGGCGTGCCGCAGATCGTCATCATGAGGGTCGACTTGCCAGCGCCGTTGGAACCGATCAGCGTGGCGATCTCGCCCTGCTGCACGTCCATGTCGATGCCCTTCAGGGCCTGGATCTTGCCATAGAAGGTCTGTACGCCGCGGACCGCGAGAAGGGGCTCACTCATTTCCGCTCTCCCAGGGCTTCGGCAACCGCGACGGCGGCAATCTCGTCTTCCTCCTCGTCCTCGACACCCAGATAGGCCCGGATGACGGCGGGATCGGACTTCACCGAGGCGGGATCGCCATCCGAAATCTTCTGGCCGTAGTCGAGCACCACGATATGGTCGGAAATGCCCATGACGACGCTCATGTCGTGCTCGATCAGCAGGATCGACACGTCGTTCTCGGAGCGGATCGAGCGCAGGAGCCTGTTCAGCTCGTCCGACTCGCGCGGATTGAGGCCGGCGGCGGGCTCGTCGAGGCAGAGGAGCTGTGGTTCGGTGCACATGGCGCGGGCGATTTCCAGCCGCCGCTGGTCGCCATAGGGAAGGTCGCCCGCGGGATCGTCGGCCCGGTCGATCAGCCGCACTTTCTCGAGCCAGTATTTCGCCAGTTCGATTGCGGCCTTTTCCGAGCGGCGGAAGTGGCCGCTGCCGAAGATGCCGCCGATCGTGTAGGTCGAGGCCGTCATCAGCTTGTTGTGCTGGGCCACCATGAGGTTTTCGAGCGCCGTCATGCCCGAGAACAGGCGGATGTTCTGGAAGGTGCGGGCGACGCGCGCGGTCTGGGCGATGCGGAAATCGTCCATCTGCTCGAGCAGGAATTCCCGGCCGCCGGGATGGCTGAGAAGGATGCGGCCTTCGGTGGGCTTGTAGAAGCCGGTGATGCAGTTGAAGACGGTCGTCTTGCCGGCACCGTTGGGGCCGATCAGCGCGGTGATCTGGCCCTTGCGGGCTTCGAAGGACAGGTCTGAGACGGCGGTGAGCCCGCCGAAACGCATCGTCAGGTGCTCGACCGAGAGCACGGGCGTGGTGCCGGAACTTGCCATCAGCCGTGTCCTTCCTTGACGAGGTCGCCCGACACGGCTTTTCGTTCCTTCAGGAAGACGGTGGGCTGCCGTCTGGTGACGAAGCCCCGGGGCCTGAAGCGCATCATCAGCACCATGCCCAAGCCCACCGCCAGCATGCGGAGCTGCGAGGGCTCAGCACCTTCCGGCAGGATGGCTTTCAGGAAGTTCAGTTCACGGAACAGTTCGAACGAGCCCATGACCACGATCGCCGCGATGACGATGCCGATCTGCGAGCCGAGGCCCCCCAGCACGACGATGGCCAGGATGATGGCGCTTTCGATGAAGACGAAGCTTTCGGGCGAGACGAAGCCCTGGCGGGCCGCGAAGAAGGAGCCCGCGAAGCCGCCGAACATGGCGCCGATGGCGAAGGCCGTGAGCTTGGTGTTCGTCGTGTTGATGCCGAGCGAGCGGCAGGCGATCTCGTCTTCGCGGAGCGCCTCCCAGGCGCGGCCGATGGGCAGGCGGCGCAGGCGGTTGGTAACGAAATAGGTGAGAAGCGCCAGCGCCAGGATCACGTAGTAGAGGAAGATATAGAAATAGATGCGGTCATGCTCGATGCCGAAGAAGGCGGCGAAGCCATCATCGCCGGCGGTGAAGGGCAGGCCGAAGAAGGTGGCCTTGGGCACCGTGATGCCCTGCGGGCCGTTGGTGAACTCGAACCAGTTGATGAGCACGAGGCGGATGATTTCGCCAAAGGCCAGTGTCACGATGGCGAGATAGTCGCCGCGCAAACGCAAGACGGGGAAGCCGAGGATGACCCCCCAGAGGGCAGCCAGAAGGCCGGCGATGGGAAGGGTGATGTAGAAGGCCCAGGGCACGATGCCATCGCCGAACCAGTAGGGGAAATAGACGGTCGACAGCAGCGCGTAGGCATAGGCGCCGACCGCGTAGAAGGCGACGTAGCCCAGGTCGAGGAGGCCCGCGAGGCCGACCACGATGTTGAGCCCCCAGGCCAGCATGATGTAGGTGAGAATATAGATCGACAAGTCGATGGTGCGGCGGTCGAAGCCTGAGATGAAGGGCAGCACCAGCGCGAAGACGACCAGCGCCGGGAAGACATAGGGGCCGATCATCTCGGCGAGGCTGGCCTTTGGCGCCGAGGCCGAGGCGACGGGCCGGGCGGGTACGCGGTGCCAGACGAAGAGATGCATGGCCAGCCTGCCGGCTAGCACGATGAGCAGGAGGACGGTGACGGTTTCCCAGCGCGGTTCGAGAACGAGGGAATACTGGGTGATGATCGACTTGTAGGCGACGATCGGCACCATGAGGAGAAGGCAGACGACGGCGGTGCCGAAAAGGTCCTTGGCGATCGCCGCGAAGTCGTAGGCCCTGGTCCGGGCTTCGGGGAGGGTGTCCTGAACGGTCATGATCAGACTTTCTCCACTTCCGGTTTGCCGAGCAGGCCCTGGGGCAGGAAGATCAGCACCACCACCAGCACGGTGAAGGCGGCGACGTCCTTGTATTCAACCGTGAAATAGGCTGACCACATGGTTTCGATCAGGCCGATGACAAGGCCCCCCAGCATGGCGCCGGGAAGCGAGCCGATGCCGCCCAGCACTGCCGCCGTGAAGGCCTTGATGCCGGCGAGGAAGCCCACGAAGAAGTCCGTCACCCCATAATAAAGGAAGAACATGAGGCCGGCGAAGGCGGCCAAGGCCGCGCCCATGATGAAGGTGATCGAGATCGTCCGGTCCACGTCGATCCCCAGGAGGGCGGCCATCTTCTGGTCCTGCTCGCAGGCGCGCTGGGCGCGGCCGAGCGAGGTTTTCTGAATGAGCGTGGTGAAGACGGCCATCAGCACGAGGGTGGAAATGATGATCAGAATCTGCATGTTGGTGAGGCGGACGATGAACTCGCCGCTTTCGGTGACGCGCGTCATCAGCTCGTAACCGCCGGTCACGATCGGCTGCACCGGCTTCGGGCGGCCTTCCTGGTTGATGCGGACGAACTCCTGCAGCACGATCGACATGCCGATCGCCGAAATGAGGGGGGCAAGGCGGAAGGAACCGCGCAAGGGCTTGTAGGCGAGGCGCTCGATCGTCCAGTTATAGGCGGAGGCGACGATCATGGCGATGGCGGCCACCAGCAGGAGCGCCAGGATGATCAGGAACAGGCCGCTGCCGCCGGTCAGGCCCATGCCCAGAACGACGAGGAATGCCGTGACCGAGCCGACCATGAACACATCGCCATGCGCGAAGTTGATCATGCCGATGATGCCGTAAACCATCGTGTAGCCGATGGCGATGAGGCCATAAATTGACCCCAAGGTAACGCCGTTGATCAGCTGCTGGAGAAAATACTCCATGAGCCCCCCTGTTTTTCTAGCCTCTGGCGCCAATTCTGGCTGCCGTTAAGCCTTCATAAACAGGTCAGATTCCGAACACAAGCGACGCCATGCCTGTATCCGCGTCAGATTTGCCCTTGAACCCTATGACAATCCGATATATATCGCGCCGTCATCTATCGCATTGGCATATATCGGACCGCTATTGACCATGAACGTCAGAACGCTTTGCCTTGGCGTCCTCTCCGGCGGGGAAGCTTCGGGCTATGAAATCAAGAAGGACATCGAGGAGGGGCTGTTCAGCCACTTCATCGATGCAAGCTTCGGCTCGATCTACCCGGCGCTGACCCAGCTGGCGGGCGAGGGGCTCGTCACCGTGCGCGCCGAGGAGCAGACCGGCAAGCCTGACAAGAAGGTCTATGCCATTACCGAAGCCGGGATCGCCACGCTGGCCAAGTCGATCGCGGTGGTTCCGGCGCGCGACAAGTACAAGTCCGAATTCCTGTTCCAGATGCTGCTGCGCCAATATATCTCCCCGGAGACGATGATCCGCGCGGTCGACAAGCAGTTGAGTGACCTGAAACAGGATCTTGCACGTATCGCCGAGTGCAGATGCTCGGAGCAGCCCCATGCCGGGGCACGCTTCGTGGCGGATTATGGCGAGGCAGTGCTGACAGCAGCTGTCAATGTTCTGATCGAAAAGAAAGCTGAGCTGCAGCGCGCCCAACCGGCGCAGGCGGCGGAATAACCGGGAACGCACACTATGATTCGGCGCATCTTCTACATCCTGCTCGTCACCGTCCTGCTGGGCGGGCTTGGCGGCGGCATCTATTTCTGGTCGCACATCCAGCTGCCGGCGATCATCGCGGATTCGATCAAGAACGCACCGGTTCCGCCCGAAACGGTTTCAGCGGAGCCTGCGCGCACCGATTCCTGGCAGCCGCAGATTGCCGGCATCGGCACGCTGACGGCGTTCCAGGGGATCGACATCACGCCGCAGGTGGGCGGCATCGTGGAAGAGATCAATTTCGAGTCCGGACAGGACGTGAAGAAGGGCCAGCTTCTGGTGAAGCTCGACATCGCGACCGAAGAGGCCGACATGCGGAGCCTGACGGCGCAGCTCGTCAACGCCGAGGCGGACCTTGCCCGTAAGGAGGCGCTGGCGAAGAAGGGCATCAGCCCGCGCGCCGAGCTCGACACGCTGCGCACCCAGCGCGACACGCTGCAGGCCTCGATCGAGCGGCTGCGCGCGGTGATCGCGCAGAAATTCATCTATGCGCCGTGGGACGGGCGCGTGGGGCTTCGCGATATCGCCCTCGGCAGCTATCTGGCGCCGGGACAGAAGATCGTGTGGCTGCAGAAGATCGACCCGATCTATGCCGACTTCACGGTGACCGAGGCCGATTTCGGCCGCATCAGCGTGGGGCAGAAGATCATCGCGACGTTCAATGCCTATCCGGGTCAGGTCTTCGAGGGCGAGATCGTCACGACGGACCCCAGGGTTTCCGACTCGAGCCGCATGATCACCGTGCGCGCCACCATCGCCAATCCGGAGGCGAAGCTCGTTCCCGGCATGTATGCCAATGTGCTCGTCGATTCCGGCGAGCCCATGCAGGTCGTCACCGTGCCGCAGACGGCGGTGACCTTCTCGCTCTATGGCGACAACGTGTTCGTCGTCAACGCGGTGAAGGCCAAGGACAAGGACGGCAAGGAGGTCGATGAACTCGTCATCGAGCGGCGCTTCGTGAAGACGGGTGCGGTGCGCGAGGGCCGTGTGGCGATCGAAAGCAACCTGAAGCCCGGCGACCGGGTGGTGACGGCGGGGCAGAACAAGATCGACCAGGGCAGCAAGGTGGTGATCGACAATTCGATCGCGCTCAAGCTCGAAGACACGAGCACAATCCAGTAAGGACCGGGCAGATGCATTTCACCGATATCTTCGTGAAGCGCCCGGTGCTTGCCACCGTGGTCAGTCTTCTCATTCTGCTGGCCGGCATCCAGGCCGTGCTGCAACTGCCGATCCGCCAGTTTCCGGAAGTCTCCGACACCAAGATCGAGATCCAGACGGTCTATCCCGGCGCCAATGCCGACCAGATCAAGGGCTTCATCACGACGCCGCTGCAACAGGCCGTAGCCTCGACGGAAGGTGTCGACCTGATCGAATCGAAATCGTCGCAGAACATCTCGACGATCACGCTGAAGCTCCGCCTCGATGCCGATGCCGACCGGGCGCTTTCGGACGTGCTGTCGAAGGTGAACGAGGTGAAGGGCATCCTGCCGGAGGAGGCCAATGACCCGACCGTGAAGCGCACGACGGGCGCGGGCTTCGCGCTGATGTACATCAGCTTCAAGTCGGAGCAGATGTCGGCGCCGCAGATTTCGGACTATCTCGACCGCGTGGTGAAGCCGAAGCTGCAGGCGATCAACGGCGTTGCCGCCGCCGACATTCTCGGCGGCTCGACATTCGCAATGCGCGTGTGGCTCGACCCCGACAAGATGGCGTCGCTCGGCATCACGCCGCTTGACGTGCGGCAGGCGCTGGCCGCCAACAACTTCACCACCGCAGCCGGCGAAGTGAAGGCCGATTTCACGCAGAAGAACATCAACGCGCAGACCTCGCTCGAGACGCCGGAGCAGTTCGGGCAGCTGGTCGTCGCAACGAGGGGCAGCACGGTGATCCGCCTCGGGCAGATCGCGACCATCGACCTCGGCCCCCAGAACTACAATTCGACCTCGGCCTTCGATGGCCTCAAGGCCGTGTTCATGGGCGTGCAGACGACGCCCGACGCGAACCCGCTGACGGTGATCAAGAACGTGCGCGACGCGATGCCGGAAATCCAGCGCGTGCTGCCGACGGGGCTCGAGGCGAACATCGCCTATGACGCGACCGAGTTCATCAACGCCTCGATCGAGGAAGTGGGCAAGACGCTGCTCGAGGCGGGCCTCATCGTCATCGTCGTCATCTTCCTGTTCCTCGGCAACGTGCGGTCGACCATCATTCCGGTCGTCACGATTCCGCTGTCGCTGATCGGCGTGGCGCTGGTGCTGGTGGCCTTCGGATATTCCATCAACCTGCTGACGCTGCTGGCGCTGGTGCTGGCGATCGGGCTTGTGGTGGACGACGCGATCGTCGTCGTCGAAAACATCCACCGCCATATCGAGGAGGGGATGAAGCCCTTCGACGCGGCGATCAAGGGCGCGCGCGAGATCACCGGCCCGGTCATCGCCATGACCATCACGCTGGCCGCCGTCTATGCGCCGATCGGGTTTACATCGGGGCTGACGGGTGCGCTGTTCCGCGAATTCGCCTTCACGCTGGCGGGCGCTGTCATCGTGTCCGGCGTCGTGGCGCTGACGCTGTCGCCGATGATGACGTCCAAGATGCTGAAGCCGCATGCGGAACTGTCGTGGTTCGGGCGGCTTGTCGAACGGGTGTTCGGTTCGCTGCAGCGCTTCTACCGCCGCCGCCTCGACGGGACGCTGAAGCAGCGCTTCGTGTTCGCATGGATCGCGCTGCTGACCATCGGGCTTTCGGCGGTGCTCTACAACTCGATCAACAGCGAGCTGGCGCCGGCCGAGGACCAGGGCGTGCTGTTCGCCTTCGTCAATGCGCCCGAACACACCAACCTCGACTATCTTACGACGTATACGGACAATCTGACGGAGACGTTCCTCGCGCTGCCCGAGAAGCAGAACCTGTTCGCCATCAACGGATTTCCCAATGGGCATTCGGCCTTCATGGGCCTGATCCTGAAGCCGTGGGACCAGCGCGAACGCTCCGACCTCTCGGTGATGGGCGAGTTGCAGCCGAAGTTCAAGGCGGTGTCGGGCGTCAATATCTTCGCGACCGCGCCTTCGGCCATTCCGGTGGGCGCGGGCGACCTGCCGGTGGAGTTTGTGCTGACTTACCCGGGTGATTACACGCGGCTGGCGGAAGTGCTGGAGACGTTGAGCGCCGAGGCGATGAAGTCCGGCCTGTTCATCTTCACCAATGCCGACCTGCGGTTCCAGACGCCGCAGGTCGAACTCGTCGTCGACAAGGACCGCGCCAACAAGCTGGGCGTCACCATGCAGGATATCGGCGCCACGCTGGCGACGCTGCTGGGCGGCAACAACGTCAACCGCTTCTCGGTGCAGGGGCGCAGCTATCAGGTGATCCCGCAGGTGCCGCGCACCGAGCGCGAGAACGTCGAGCAGATCATGAAGTATCATGTGCGGGCGGCGGATGGCACGATGGTGCCGATGTCGTCGTTCATGACGGTTGGCCAGTCGGTGCAGCCCAACGGGCTTGCGACCTTCCAGCAGCTCAACTCCGCCATGCTGCAGGGCGTGCCGTTCCCCGGCCGCACCATCGGCGAGGCGATCAGCTTCCTGCAGGCGAAGGCCGATGAAATTATGCCGCAGGGCATGGCCTACGATTTCAAGGGCGAGAGCCGGCAGTTCGTGCAGGAAGGCAACACGCTGGCCGTCACCTTCGCGATCTCGCTGCTGCTGATCTACCTGGTGCTGGCGGCGCAGTTCGAAAGCTTCCGCGATCCGTTCATCATCCTCGTCGGCCTGCCGGCCACCGTGTTCGGCGCGCTGTTCGTGTTGTGGATCCTGGGCCAGATCAACGGCATGACGCAGAACAACCCGCCGATCAACCTGGGGTCGGGCACCATCAACATCTATACGCAGATCGGGCTGGTGACGCTCATTGGCCTCATCGCCAAGCACGGCATCCTGATGGTGGAATTCGCCAACAAGCTGCAGGAGACGATGGGCTACGACAAGAACCTCGCCATCAAGGAGGCGGCCGCCACGCGGTTGCGCCCCATCCTGATGACGACGGCGGCGATGGTGATCGGCGTCGTGCCGCTGCTGATCGCCGATGGCGCGGGCGCCAGGAGCCGCTTCGACATCGGCATCGTGATCGCGGCGGGCATGACCATCGGCACGCTGTTCACGCTGTTCATCACGCCGGCAATCTATTCCTACGTGGCGCGCGACCGGCGGCACTTGCGCGACCATGAGCAGGAGTCGGACGTGCTGGAGGCAAATGTGGTGGCGCGGCCGGCGAATGATCTGGCACCGATGCCCAAGGCGGCGGAGTGAAAATGTCCTCTCCCGCCGCGACGGGAGAGGAAGGGGACCCAACGCTGTTGGGGGAGGTGAGGGGACGTGGGTGACGGCGGAAGCTGGACCCGACTTCCCCTCATCTCCCCGTTGCTGTCGCAACGGGTCCCTTCTTCTCCCGCAGGCGGGAGAAGACGTTTCCAAGCTCACTTGCTGTCACCGTGTCTGCGGCAGTTTCAGGCCTTTCAGGCAGAAAAACTCATTGTAATCGCATCGCGGTACTCAGCTTCTTGAAACCGGAACGGTCCTACCTTTTCAATCGGCCAAAGTTTGTTTTCCCAGTCATTTTCGTGCGCGAAGTCCTTCCAGACGATGTTGTCGCCTTCGCGTTCGATTGCGACTGAAATCACTCCACATCCATAGTCTCGGCATTCCGGACAGACGTAGAGTGGGACTCTCCCGCTAGGCATAGATCCAGATGTGAGTACCAGCAGTTCATCGCGAAAATCTTGATCCAGTGCTGCTTGAAGTCTGGGTAGAAGGTCGAGACCTCGTCGTTCTCGACGCTCAATCAGCGCATAAAGTGGACGTCCTGAGATCAGGAAGTCCACAAAGTACCCACGCCGTCCGAAGTTGCTTTCGGCAAATTGAAGTTGTTTCACCACACTCACCGCGAGTCAGACGGGTTTCTCTGTTCGACTGCTTATCAGGCCAATTGCCCCAACGCCTTCTGCAATCTTGCCATGGCCTTCTCGATTTCTGCTTCGCTGCAGGCGAAGGATAGTCGGATCGAGCCGGGGGCGCCGAAGGCTCCTCCGGGGACGGTGGCGACGGCGTGCTCGTCGAGGAGCCAGTCACAGAGGGTGTCGGTTGAGTCCATCACGTGGTTTCCGGCTTTCTTGCCGAGCAGCGATGACACATCGGGGAAGGCGTAGAAGGTGGCGGGGATGTTCCCGATCCTGACGCCAGCGATGGCGCGAAGGCCTTTGAGAACCATGTCGCGGCGAGCCTTGTAGCGAAGGCGCATGCGTTCCACCTCGTCGCGCGGGCCCTCCAACGCAGCGACGCCTGCGCGCTGCACGAACTGGTTGGCGCCCGCGCTCAACGTGCCCTGCATGCGGCCCATGGCTTTCGCGATGGGTTCGACAGCGCAGGAATAGCCGAGGCGCCAGCCGGTCATCGCGAAGCCCTTGGAGAAGCCGTTCACCGTGATCGTCCGCTCCCTCATGCCGGGGAGGGCGCCGATCGATGTCATCTCGCCATCGAAGACGATATATTCGTAGATCTCGTCGGCCAGCACCATCATGCGGGGGTGAGACGTGACCAACGCGGCGATCTCTTCCAGTTCGGCGCGCGTCCAGACTGCACCGGTGGGATTTGACGGGGAGTTGACGATGAGGAGCTTCGTCTTCGGCGTGATGGCTTCCGCGATGCGGCGGGCGGGGACCTTGTAGTTTTCCTCAACGCCGGCGTGGAGCACCACGGGCGTGCCGCCGGCGAAGCGCACGGTGATCTCGTAGGAGACCCAGAAGGGGGCGAGCATGATGACTTCATCGCCCGCGTCGATGATCGACAGGATGGCGTTGCAGATCGCCTGCTTGGCACCGTTCGCCACGCAGATCTCGTTTGGGCCGTAGTCGAGGCCATTCTCGGATTTCAGCTTTTTGGACAGCGCGGCGCGCAGTTCCGGAATGCCCATCACCGGCGAATAATGCGTGAAGCCGGCCTGCATGGCGGCGGTGGCGGCTTCCTGAATGTTCAGGGGCGTGTCGAAATCAGGCTCGCCCACCGTCATCGAGACGACGTCGATGCCCTTGGCGCGAAGGTCTCGCGACTTTTGCGCCATGCGGATGATGGGGCCTTCATCGGCGGAGCGGGTGCGGGGAACGAGGAGGGAAGCGGGATCAAATGAGGTCATGATCGGGCCTTCCTACATCGCAAAGCTTGCCCGGTCGAGGGTTCAGGGGCATAGACGGCGCATGACCAGTTCCAGACTGAATCGCTTCGCCGTTTTCGCCGTGCTCGGCCTGGTGCTTGCCGGGTGCAAGACGGCATCGACCGTGCGGATCACCAGCGAGAAGCCGGCGCCGGAACAGGCGGCGGCACGCTCGGAACCCATCTTCTACAACGGCAAGACCTACAAGCTCGATTTTGCGCCGCGCACTGGCGGGGTCTATGACATGGCGGTTTCGGGCATGGGGCCGAAGCAGAAGAAGGATGCGGTGGCGGTGGCGATCTCATCGCTCGGCTATTTCGCTTGCCCCGAGGGCCAGAAGGGCCGCCTGCAGAACGACCCGGCCTATGCAGACGCCAAGTGGCGCATGCAGGCGAAGTGCGGCTGACGCAGCGATGAGCGACCTCGCGGACCTCCGGAAGGGTGACAGGTCGCGGGTGGTGCGGCGGCCCGTGCGGCCGGAGGATGGGATCGGTGCGGATCAGGATGGCAAGGGTGGCCGGTTCCGGGCCTTAACATCCATTGCCGTATATTCCGGGGTTTTGACGGGGCTGATCTTCTTCGGATGCTACGCCGTGCTGTCGTGGCTGATGGGGTTTGCGGTAAATGCCGTTCTTGTCGGGATGGCATGTCTTGCCGCAGGTATCGCCGTCTGTGCCTGGGCCGTATTCCAGCGTGGACCATCACGTGCAACTGTGGCTCTGCGGGCGCAGGACTTTGCATCAGGCGAGGTGGATGAACTCATTCTCGACGTGGCCGAGGCCAAGGCCTTCCGCGAGCCGGAGCATGGCGGGCTGATGTATTTCCTGAAGCTTGGCGACAGCCGGGTTTTCTACGATGTTTCCGGAGGCGATTTGCCGGATGCAGGTTGGGAAAGTCAGGTCGATATCATTCCCGAGATGGACCTGCCGCGCGAGAGGCTTCACCTGCTTTATGGAACGGCTAGCGGCAGGCTGCTTGGCACGCGCTTTTCGGGTGCACCGGTTCAGCCGCTGAGCGTCAGCATGATGAAGGGTAGTCCGGAGTATTGGCCGTCACCGGGCACGTTCCGCAAGACGGCGTGGGAAGACGTCGATGCGCATTTCGCGGCGCGGTGAAGACTATTCGTCCCTCACCAGCCTGAAACCCACGTTGGCGGGCGGTGCGCCGACCGCGCAGCCGCCGGATGCCGGGTCGCGCACGAAGAGCGGAACGATTGCCTGGTGGAGGCCTTCGGCCACATAGGCGGGGCAGCGGGTTTCATCAGCGCCCGCTGTGCAGGTTGACGTCCATTCCCAGACATTGCCGGCAAGGTCCGCAATGCCGTTCCGGTAGGTGCCGAAGGTGCCAGACGAGCGCACGACGGAAGAGACGCGCTGCATGCTGCCATAGCTTGCCGCCCATTCGAGGCGCGGATCGGTGAAGCGTTTGGCGTAGGAAGGCCTTGGCAGTTCGGCGGCGATCGCCTTCCATTCCGCCGCACTCGGCAGGCGGTAGGCGAGGCCGGAGGTTTTGCCGATCCAGGCGACGAAGGCTTCGGCATCGAGGTGGTTGACGCCGGTCATCGGCATGTCGTGCTTCGTGTCGCGGCCGTGCGGGAT
>JALHQC010000052.1 GCA_022842165.1 bacterium | reverse complement strand
GCCGATACGCTGGACGAGTTGATGCCGATGAACTCCGGCTCGCGGCGGAAGCTCATCACCTTCGTGGGCGACAGGCCGGGCCACGACCTCCGCTACGCGATCGATGCCTCGAAGATCGAGGGTGAACTGGGCTGGAAGGCGCAGCACTCCTTCGACACCGGCCTCCGCAGCACCATCGAATGGTATCTTAACAATGGCGACTGGTGGCAGCCCTTGCGCGCGGCGCGCTATGCCGGCCAGCGACTCGGCGCAGCAAAGCCATGATCCGCATCGCCGTCACCGGACGGCAGGGTCAGGTGGCGCTCTCGCTTCTCGAACGCAGCCAGCACCAATCCGGCATCGAAGTCGTCGCCCTCGGACGGCCCGATCTCGATCTCGAGCGGCCCGAAACTGTCGATGCCGCGCTGCAGGCCGCCAGGCCCGACATCATCGTCGGTGCCGCAGCCTATACCGCGGTCGACAGGGCGGAAGCAGAGCCACACCGCGCCTTCGCCGCCAATCGCGACGGGGCGGGAGCGGTTGCCCGCACGGCGGCGAAACTGAAAGCGCCGCTCATTCATCTGTCCACGGACTATGTCTATCCCGGCGACAAGCCGTCGCCCTATCTCGAGACCGATGCCACGGGCCCGGCAAGCGTCTATGGCCGCTCGAAGCTTGAAGGCGAGCAGGCGGTCATTGCGGCTGATCCATCAGCACTCATCCTCCGCACCTCCTGGGTCTACAGCCCGTTCGGCGCCAACTTCGTCAAGACCATGCTGCGGCTCGCCAGGGAGCGGGACGTGCTCCGCGTGGTCGACGACCAGCACGGCAATCCCACCAGCGCGATCGATCTGGCCGACGCCATCCTGGCCATCGCGCCGGCGCTGATTGCGGGCAATGCTCCGGGCGGCATCTATCATTGCTGCGGCGAGGGCAGCACCACATGGTGCGGCCTGGCGCGAGCGGTCTTCGAAGAAAGTGCTGAACATGACGGGCCTGTTGCCCGCGTCGAGGCGATCGCGACAGCGGATTATCCCACCGCTGCGCACCGCCCGCAGAATTCGCGCATGGACATGACGGCGTTCGGTCAGCGTTTCGGATTCCGGCTGCGCCCATGGCGGCTTGCCTTGTCTGAAACTGTCGCGCGGCTTTCCGGCACAACGGAAAATTGTTGATGCAATGAAAAGTACGCTTGCAAGAACAGGCAAATCACCACAGAATCCACGCTGGGGAAAAAGCGAAAGCTTTTGGGGCAAGGTTGAAGACGCTTGGCGTTACTTCCCGAAATCGTGCGGCGCGTGGTCAGGTCGAGGCTCGGCAAGAGCCTGATCAACCGTGCACACCTGCACAAGCCGTTGCCGTCCATGTCGCTCTATTTCAGCGATCCCCTGGCCGACCTGATCGGCGGCGATGCCGAGTCCGGCCTGCCGATCCAGCGGCTGTCGCGCACGGTCTTTGCCTGCGGCAAGTCGGCCGTGGTGGTGCGCTATGCCCAGAAGGGCGATCTCGAGGTGCTGCGCAACAGCGGCTTCGAACGCATCTACCTGCTGATCGATGACGATCTCCATGCTGTCGCCGAGGGTGACGGTCTGCCGCCGGACTACCGCCGCAAGCTCATGTCCTACCGCGACGGCCACTTTCGCCGCCTGATGGAGATGGTGACCGATGTCGTGGCACCGTCCGAGAACATTCTCCGCAACTTCGCCAGAAAGCGCTCGGTACTGCTCGATCCGGCGCAGTGCCATGCGGCGGGCGCCCTTCAGCACCACGAGCGGCGGCACAATTTCGATATCGTCTTCGCCGCCACGCGCTCGCATCTCCAGGACCTGGGGCATATCGCGCCGGCGCTCGCCCAGGTGCTGAAGCAGCGGCCCGAGGCGCGGCTCACCACCTTCCTCAATGGCCATGCGCCGCGAAATCTGCGCGACCTTCCCAACGCCGTTCACCTGCCGGTGATGGAGTGGCCGCGCTACCGCAAGTTCGTGGCCGAAAATCGCTTTCACGTGGCGATCGCGCCGGCGCTTGACACGGCCTTCAACCGCGCCCGCTCGATCTCCAAGCTGCACGATCATGCGGCCTTCGGCGCTGCCGGCCTCTACAGCCGCCAGCAGCCCTTCGACCGCATCGTCACGCACGAGACGTCGGGGCTGCTGCTCGACTACGATCCTCAGGAATGGCGCGACGCGCTCTTGGCCCTGGCCGACAGCCGCGACAAGGTCCTGAGGCTCGCCAGGGGCGGGCAGGTGCTGTCGCAGACGCTGGGCGACATCCGCCGCGTCCGCAGGTTCTGGGTTGACGAGCTTGGCCTGAAATGAGGCGGCATGTTAACGGCTCGTAAACGCTTTTTGACCAGACATGGGGAGCGTCATGGGCTAAGCGGTACACCGCGCGAAGGGTGTGGAGTATGGCGGGCGATTCTTGCCCCGCCGCGCGGTGACAGTTTATTAGCTCTGTTTTGTTATTGATGGCGCCGGAGCTGCCGCAGGTGGAATGGCGGTCGTTCAGGTGTCGCGTACAGGGGATTGTGTTCTTGAGCCTCATGAAGACCGTTGCGGTCCGGCAAGTCTGTCTGTGCCTCGCGCTGCTGGCGCTCGCGGGCTGTGCGGTTCCGCGCAGCGGCCCGGGCGAGAGCGCCATCACCCAGCAATCGGCCGATCTCGCCGGCTTCACGCTGATCGAGATGTCGGCCGCCGCCGTCGCGAATTACCGCGTCTCGGCAGGCGGAGACAGCGCTGGCACGGCAGGCGTTCCCGCCGCTCCGGCGGTCGCGCTGTCGTCGGGCGATGTGCTCAAGATCCGGGTGTCGGAAAGCAAGGAAGGCGGGCTGTTCGCGCCGCTGTCGACCGGCGGCACGGCCTTCGAGCATGTCCGTGTCGATCACAACGGCACAATTTCCATTCCCTATGCCGGCCGGGTCAAGGTCGCCGGGCTCGACCCGCAAGGCGTCGAGGACAGGCTGCGCTCGCGGCTCGCGGGCGTCACCTTCGAACCCCAGGTCTATGTCGAGATCGTTGCCGACCGAGGCTCCAGCGTCCTGGTGTCGGGCGAAGTCAAGTCGCCGGGCCGGTTCTCGATGCTGGAAGGCCCGCTCACGCTGGTCGATGCCATCGCCAAGGCGGGCGGCGCCACCAAGGCCCCGCATCTCGTCGATGTCGTCATCCGGCGCGGCAAGTCGGTCAAGCGCATCTCGCTCGCCACGGTCCTCGGCGGCTCGAACCAGCAGCTGCGCGCCGGAGACGAACTGACGCTGGTTTCCCATGCCAAGGTCTTCAACGCGCTGGGCGCGGTCAAGACCTCGGGCCAGGTCGAGTTCAGCACCCCCAACCCGACGCTCATGGACGCGATCTCGCAGGTCGGCGGCCTCAGCACCAGCGAGGCCAGCAATACCGGCGTCTTCGTGTTCCGCCTGCGTGAATCCAAGGCCTGGCTCGACAGCGACAACAAATGGCAGGAAGGCCCCGTCATCTTCAAATTCGACATGTCGAAGCCCGAGATGATGTTCATCGCCCAGGCCTTCGGGGTGCGGAACGACGACACGGTCTACGTGACGACGGCGCCCTCGGTCGAATGGGTCCGGCGTCTGGCGCCCATCGCGCTGACGCTCAGCACGCTGCGCGGCAGCGTCTCGCTCGGCAACCAGATCGGAACCGAACTCGGCGCCAACTGACGGCGCCAACGGCAGGATGCGACCATGACCATCGCGGTATTCGGCAGCATCAACATGGATGTGACGGCCTATATGGCGCGGCTGCCGAAGCCCGGCGAAACGCTGCATGGCCGCGACTACAAGCTGGGCCTCGGCGGCAAGGGCGCCAACCAGGCAGTGGCGGCGCGAAAGCTCGGCAGTGATGTGCGCTTCATCTGCCGCCTGGGGGCCGATGATTTCGCGAAACCAGCCGAACGCGAGCTTGCCTCCTATGGCGTCGATCTCGCGCTGGTCGCGAAGGATGCGTCGGGGGCCACCGGCATCGCCATCATCAATGTGGGCGAGGGGGGCGAGAACTACATCTCGCTGATCGGCGGCAGCAACATGGCGATGGATGATACCGATGTGGCGCGTGGAAAATCCGCGCTCGAAGCCGCCGATGTGCTGCTGCTGCAGCTCGAAGTGCCGCTCGCCGCATCGCTTGCCGCAGCGGCGATTGTCCGGGCGCGCGGCGGCATCGTCATTCTCGATCCGGCACCGGCACCGCCCGAAGGCCTCGCGGCCGATGTGCTGAAGGCCGTCGACATCATCACGCCCAATGAGACGGAAGCCGGCCTCATCCTCGGCTGGCAGCCCAAATCGCTGGCAGACGGGCTGAAGGCCGCGAAAGAACTCCGCGCCCGGGGCGTCGGCACCGCCGTCGTCAAGCTGGGCGCGAAGGGCGTGGCCGTCGCGGCGCCGGGCGTCGAGACGATCATCCCGGCCTTCAAGGTCACGGCGATCGACACGGTGGCCGCCGGCGACACCTTCAACGGCGGCCTCGCCCATGCTCTCGAACAGGGAAAGCCGATCGCCGAAGCGCTGCGCTTCGCGGCCGCCTGCGGGGCGCTGTCGACCACAAGGAAAGGCGCCTCCGCCGCCGCGCCCACGAAGGAAGAAGTCGAGGCGTTTCTTGCCTGACGTCTTCTCCCCTCGCGAGAGGGGAGAAGATATGAAGCCTCAGTTCGGAATCCTGACCGTCAGCGTACCATCGACCACCATGTTGGCGCCGGATACGAAACTGGCGCGCGCACTTGCGAGGAACACTACCATGTCGGCGATCTCCTCGGGCCGCGCCATGCGCTTCATGGGATTGTCCGCCACATTGCGGGCGAAGGTTTCGGGATCGTTCTTTCTCACCTCGTCCCAGAAGCCGTCCTCGAACAAGGTCGTGCCGGGCGAGACGGCGTTGACGCGGATCCCCTGCGCCGCCACGTGGCGGGCCAGCGATTTCACATAAAAGAACAGCGCCGCCTTCATTGCTCCGTAGGCGGAGGACTCATAGCCGTAATCCTCCGATCCCGAGACCGAGGAGATCGCCACGATGGCGCCCGCGCCGGATTTCGCCAGATGCGGAAGCGCCGCCTCGCAGGCATTGCGCGTATGCAGGAGATCGACCTCGAAGGCGCGGCGGAAATCGTCCTCGCCGGCGCCGGAGGCAAGTGCCGAGGCGTTGCACACCAGAATGTCGAGCCCGCCCAGCAAGGCCGCGGCGCGGTCCACAAAGCGTTCCAGCGCCGTGCCGTCGCTCACGTCGAGGGCCTCGCCATAGGCCGAAACCTCGGCGGCCCTGAGGGCCGCGACCGTTTCCTTCACGCCCTCGGCATTGCGCGCGCAGACCGCGACATCGCAGCCCTCCGCCGCGAGGCCCAATGCAATGGCGCGCCCGATGCCCCGGGTGCCGCCCGTCACCAGCGCCCGCTTGCCCTTCAGATGCAGGTCCATTCCGCCAATCCCCCAATTCGTCAATCCGGTGCAAGCCGGAATAACGGACTATATGCTTATACTACCTTTACCGCCGCGGGGTCCCAGCCCTTGGGCCCGGGGTATTGCGGGTTCATCGCCTCGAGGGTCTCGCGCACGATCCTGGCAATGGCGGCGTTCCGCACCCAGTTGCGGTCGGCGGGGATCACATGCCACGGCGCGTGCGCCGTCGAACAGCGGCTGACCGCCGTTTCGTAGGCCGCCATGTACTGGTCCCACAGCGCCCGGTCCTCGAGGTCGGCGGGGTTGAACTTCCAGCGCTTCTCCGGCACGGCGATCCGCTCGCGCAGCCGTTCGGCCTGTTCGTCCTTCGAGATGTGAAGCATGAATTTCAGGATCGCCGTGCCGTTGTCCGACAGCATCTTCTCGAACTGGTTGATCTCCTCGTAGCGCCGCTCGATTGCCTCGGGGCTTGCGTAGTTCTTGACCTTCACCACCAGCACGTCCTCGTAATGCGAACGGTTGAAGATGCCGATATAGCCCTTGGCCGGGCAGACCTTGTGTACCCGCCAGAGATAGTCCTGGGCGAGCTCGTCCGCCGTCGGCGCCCGGAAGGGGTGAACCTTCACGCCGATCGGGCCGCAAGGGTTGAACACGGCGCGCACCGTGCCGTCCTTCCCCGAACAGTCGATCCCCTGCAGCACCACGAGCAGCGCGCGCTTGCCTTCCGCGAACAGCCTGTCCTGCAACGTATCGATCGCCGCGGCGTCCTCCGCCGTCTGCGCCTTGGCCTGGTCCTTGCCGGCGAAGGCCTTGTCGTCGCGCGGATCGCATTTCGAGAGGCTGAAGTCCTTTCCGGGGGGAATCGCGAAGCGTTGCGCGAGCGAAGTTCCGTTCCTTGCAGCCATGCCGCCGATACTCCCATTATGGTGGAGCGATCCTAGCCGTCCTGACCGCTGCTTGCCATGGGCTTTGTGGCCCTTTGGAACTCAGGCCATGACTGTGCACACCGCGGCGGCCAGTTTCTGGAACATTCCAAACTGGCGGAACAGCGGGGCAACCTCGGGTGCGCCGGGATCGACAAAAAGAACCTGGCTCGCCACTTCGTCGAGAAGTGCCAGAAGCTGGTTCACATACGGGGCCTGGATCAGCATGATAAAGGACGAACATGCCGGAAAAAGCCTGCGGAAATGCGCAAGCTCCCGCTCTGACCAGATGTCGGTCAACCCCAGTTCCACCGGAGAGCGCCCGTTGCGGTAGCGTACGAACACTTCGGGACTTCCGTCCATGTCGAGTTCGTAGCTCTCCCAGTTGCCGTCCGGCACGGAGCGCAGCAGTGGCTGTACCCAGTTCAGGACATGCGCGGAACGGCTGTCGTCCGGAACGCCTGCGAGGACGATCGGACCGGAAGCCACAGGTTTATTGCGGAGCAGCAGCTCCGCCGTGCTGGAAAACGAGTTCATGCCGCTGCCACGGCCTGATATGCCCAGCGCTGTAACGGCATCGCGCCGGCCGGGCGTGAATTCAAACGCATCTAATGTCTTGTCCGATCTCGGGAGCGGTTCTGCCTCTCCGGACGAAGCGCTCCTGCCTCCCGTCCGGCCATGCCTGCAGCGCGCATATGCGGAATGTTCCGCCGCGCTGCATCGGTGGGGACGGTCTCTAGGCGGATTCGGCGTCTATCGCATTCCCATAGCCCGGCATTTATCAGCCGCGGTTGACGGGATTTGGTCAGGCCGGTCGTGTCATGCTTTGCCGGTAGGCCTGTGGCGTCATGGTGTGCCAGCCCTTGGCGGCCCGCGAATAGGCGCTCGGATTGGCGTAGCCGCAGAGATAGCTGATCTGGGCCAGCGGCATGGCGGTCGTGGCCAAAAGCCTGGCGGAGAGATCGGCCCGCGTACTCTCCAAAAGCTCTTCGAATGTGACGCCCAGATCCGCGAGCCGCCTCTGTAATGTCCTGTCGCCCAGTCCCATGGCAGCGGCGACGTCGGCCAGCGTCACCTCGCGCGTCGGCAGCACGGCAAGAATTTTTGTCTTCACCAGCAGGCGCAGATCCCTTCCCGCTTCGATCTCCGAAAGTTCCCGCTCGCAAGCTTGGGTCATCATCTCGAACAGGCGCGGGTCGGCGGCAGGCAGGGCCATGTCCAGCAGGGCGCTGGAGAAGACGATGCGGTTCATCGCCGCTCCAAAACGTACGTCCTTGTGTAGCAAGCGGCGGTGCAGGTCCGGCGAGCGCGGGCTTTCCCGGATCAATTCGACCGAACTGGGCCTCCAAGCGCCGCTGGTGATCGTGGCGAAAAACCGGCAGCCTAGCGCGCCGCGAAAGTCGGCAAATTGCACGGGCCGCGAAATCAACCCCTCATAGCGCCAAGTGAAGCTGGTGAACTCCGGCCCCATTTCGATGTCGCAGAAGATCGTGTCGACGGCGAGCGGCTGGAACTTCTGGTAGGTCAGCACTGCTTGGCGCAGCGTCGGCGCGCTCATGATGGCATAGGCGAAGGAGCGCAAGTCCTTCGGGTCGAAAGCCTGCGCATAGTTCAGGCCAAAACAATCGTCGCCGCTCACCGTAGCGAGAATGTCGAGAAGGGCGCAGAAGGCTTCGAGACTCATGCGTTGGCGGAAGGCCCCGAACTGCGCGGGGTCGAGATCGACCGCCGCCGCCAGGGGCGCCACATCAATACCGCGGCTGGCGCTAAAAGCTGCCAGGCTGCCGCCCAGCCCCGCCGATGCCGAATAGGAATCCCAAAGCGCTTTCATGCTGTCTTGAAACCGAAGCGGAAGCCGTCGAAGAGGTAACGCATTGACGCGATCCGGTAAGATCGCGGGTTGCCTTTACGGAATACATGGCTCTTCGCGCTTCGGCAATGGGCAAGGCGGAGCACCCAAACCCCGCGCTCCGCCGCACAGGCCCCTGCTGGCGGTGCATATGCATCATCCGCAGGACGTAAGGACAAAATTCTTGCAAAGCCCATTGCAACGCACCATAGATTGTGCATCGCGGACGAAGCGATACGGCGATATATTCAGTCAGCGGCAGGTGTTACCTTCATTTCGAGATTGGGGCCATGTCAGATCAACCGCCGTCCGCCAGCCGGGACGAGCTTGACGCCATCTACGAGTCGGCACCCCTGGGCCTTTGCGTCCTGTCGCTCGATGGCAGGTTCCAGCGGATCAATGCGCGGTTAGCCGAAATCAATGGCCTGCCCGCCGCCTGGCACATCGGCGCGCATGTGGCCGATGTCGTTCCGTCGCTGGCGGATAAGGCAGAGGCCCTCATCGCGCGGATCGTCGCCACGGGAGAAGCAATCAGCGGTGTCGAACTCGAAGGCGAAACGGCGTCGCAGCCCGGCGTGAAGCGCTGCTGGAACACACATTACTGGCCCATCCGCGATGGCGCGGGCCAGATCGTGGCGATCAATGTCGCTGTCGAGGAGATCACCGAGCGCCGCCGGGCCGAGGCAACGCTGCGCGCCACCGAAGCGAAAACCCATGCCATTCTCGAGGCGTTGCCCTTGGGCGTCGGCGTCATCGACAGGAATGGAAGGCTGACGCTCGCCAACGCCGTGTTCCGCGCCTATGTGCCAGACCAGATCCCGTCGCGCGACAAGCCGAGAACCCCGCTCTGGGAGGCCTATGACGACCACTGCAGGCGGATCGGGCCTGACGATTACGCCGGCGCCCGCGCGCTCAGGGGCGAGACGGTCGTTCCCGGCATCGATTTTCTCTATCATGGCCCCGGCCAGCCGCCCAGATGGACACGGGTTGCCGCCGTGCCCCAGCGCGGCGCCGGGGGTGACGTCACGGGCGCGATCGTCACCATCCTCGATATCGACAACGAACGCCGCGCCCTGGACGCGCTGCGCGAGCAGCAGCAGCTTCTGCAGTCGATCTATGCCAATGGCAGTCTCGCCATCTTCATCATGAACGAGCGCCAGGAATGCGTGTTCATGAATCCGGCGGCCGAGCAGCTCACCGGCTTTTCGCTTGCCGAAGTCCAGGGCCGCGCCCTGCATGACGTCATCCACCACACAAGGCCCGACGGTTCGCACTATCCCTTGAGCGAATGCCCCATCGACCAGGCGCTGCCGAAGAACGACCGCGAGTCGGGTGAGGAAGTTTTCGTCCACAGGCAAGGCCATTTCTATGACGTCCGCTTCACCGCGAGCCCCATTCGGGATGCGCTGGGAATTTCCACCGGAACGGTGATCGAAGTCGAGGACATCACCTCCCGGAAGCGTGACGAGCAGCGCCTGAAACAGAGCGAGGCGCTGTTCCGCACGGTGTCCGAAGCCCTGCCCAATCTGGTGTTCCTGCACGATTCGGAAGGCCGCAACGCCTTCGTCAACCGCAGCTTCTGCACCTTCGCGGGGCGCGAGCCCGAAGGCTTGCTGGAAGACCGCTGGATCGATCTCATCCATCCCGAGGACATCGCTGGCGCGTGGGAACGCTGGGTCGCGGCGGTCGGCCGCGCGCTACCCTTCGAATCGGAATACCGCTTCCGCCGCCATGACGGCGAATGGCGCTGGCATCTGGTGCGCACCGTTCCGCTGGTGGTCGAGAACGGCAAGGTGTGGCAATGGATCGGTACCGCCACCGACATCACCGCGCGCATCGAGTCGGAACAGAAAATCCGCACACTGATGAAAGAGGTCAACCACCGCTCCAAGAACCTGCTTGCGGTCGTCCAGGCGGTGGCCAACAACACCGCGAAGACCGGCGATCCGGCGCATTTCACGCAGCGCCTGACCGAGCGGCTGCAGGGGCTGGCGGCCAGCCACGATCTTCTCGTCCACAGCCTGTGGAAGGGCGTTGCTGTCGCCGATCTCGTCAGGTCGCAGCTGGCGCATTTCGCCGATCTCGTCGGCACGCGCATCGCGCTCAACGGTCCGCCGCTCCGGGTCAATGCGGCGGCGGCCCAGAGCATTGGAATGGCGCTCCACGAATTGCTGACCAACGCGGTCAAACACGGATCGCTGTCGTGCGAGTCCGGAACCCTCGACATCTGCTGGACGCTGACACCGGAGGATGCAGCCGAAACCTTCACCCTGACCTGGGCCGAACGCGGCGGACCACCGGTGGAAGCGCCCTCGCGCCAGGGTTTCGGCTCGCGGATCATGGGCCGCCTGATCGAGCAAAGCCTGCAGGGCAAGGTCGAAATGAATTTCGCGCCGCAAGGCTTTTCATGGTCCATCACGGCTCCGGCAGGCGCCGTTCTCGAAACCGCGGGCTGACAGCTCCCCGCACCATGCCGCGGCACTCTTGATTACGGCGGGCCAACAGCCTATCCGCTAGGGCTCCCCGCTGACGATTGGACAGGACCCCTAAGTGATCCCCTCGAACAAGGCACAGATGGCGGCAGCCGCCTACCGGCTTCCCGCAATGGACATGGATTTCCTGTTGGGCGATTCGACCCGGGCGCTGCGCTTCCAGCTCGAATACATGAAGGCCGAGGAGCATTTGCGGAAATGGGGTGTTGCCTCGACGGTGATCGCCTTCGGCTCGGCGCGCATTCCGGAGAATGATACCAATGGCTGGTATCAGGCGGCGCGCGAGTTCGCGCGCATCTGCTCGGAAGAAGGCGGCGCCAAGCTTTCGAACGGCCAGCCGCGCCAGAACGTGATTGCAACGGGTGGCGGCCCCGGCATCATGGAGGCGGCGAACCGCGGTGCTTACGATGCCGGCGCCCCGTCGATCGGCTTCAACATCACGCTCCCCATGGAGCAGGAGCCCAACGCCTACTCAACGCCCGACCTCACCTTCCGCTTCCACTATTTCGCAATGCGCAAGATGCATTTCGCCATCCGCGCGGCGGCCCTCGTCGTGTTCCCCGGCGGCTTCGGCACCATGGACGAATTGTTCGAGATCCTGACGCTTCGCCAGACCGGCAAGATGGACGACGCGCTTCCCGTGGTGCTTTATGATTCGAAGTTCTGGAAGGGCCTCATCAACTTTCCGAAATTTGTGGAGGCCGGTGTGATCAGCAAGGCCGACCTCGACCTCTTCGGCTTTGCCGACACCCCGCGCCAGGCGTGGGACGAACTCATCACGCGCGGCCTCAAGGTGCCGAAGGAGTAGCGATGCCGATCCGATTGAAATTCCATGGCGCGGCGCGCACCGTCACCGGCTCGTGCTACATGCTGGAGACGGAGCAGGCGCGCATCCTCATCGATTGCGGCATGTTCCAGGGTTCGAAGACCGAGCGCGAGCTGAACTACCGGCCTTTCCCTTTCGAGGCATCCTCTGTCGATGCGATGATCCTCACCCACGCGCATATCGATCATGCGGGGTTGATCCCCAAGCTCGTCAAGCACGGCTTCACGGGGAAGATCCACTGCACGCATGCAACCTCCGACCTCTGCGCCATCATGCTCCCCGACTCGGGATTCATCCAGGAAATGGAGGTGAAGCTCCTGAACCAGCGGCGCGTGAAGCGCGGGCAGGAGGCGGTCGACCCCATCTACACGCTGGAGGATGCGCACAAGAGCCTCGAAAATTTCTATGCGCTGGGTCTCGAGACCTGGTTCGAGCCCGCCCCCGGCATCCGCGCGCGCTTCTGGAACGCAGGCCATCTGCTGGGCTCGGCCTCGATCGAGGTCGAAGTCGCGCAAACTGGAAGCAAGCCGCTGCGCATCCTGTTCTCGGGCGACCTGGGGCCCGACAACAAGATGCTGCATTTCGATCCGGAAGCGCCGGCGCAATTCGATTTCGTCATCTGCGAGTCAACCTATGGCGGGCGCGACCGGTTCGAGCGGTCGGAAGAGGCGCGCCGCGTCATCCTTGCCACGGAAGTGAACGAGGCAGCAAAGCGCAAGGGCGCATTGCTGATCCCGTCGTTTGCGGTCGAGCGCACGCAGGAACTCGTCACCGATCTCGTGATCCTCATGGAGCGGGGCGACATTCCCAAGGCGCAAATCTTCATCGACTCGCCGCTTGCCTCCAAGGCTACGCAGATCTTCACCAAGCACGCGAAGGAACTGCAGAACGGCGAGCTTCTCACGCGCGCCTTCAATTCGCATTATGTGCGTTCGACCGAGAGTGTGGAGGATTCAAAGGCGCTGGCCCGCTTCACCGGTTTCCGCATCATCGTCGCGGCGAGCGGCATGTGCGAGGCGGGCCGCATCCGCCATCACCTGAAGAACCATCTCTGGCAGCCCTCCACCACCGTGCTGCTGGCGGGCTTCCAGGCGGAAGGCTCGCTCGGCCGCATTCTCGAGGATGGCGCCAGAACCGTCACCATCATGGGCGAAGAAATCAACGTCGCCGCCTCCGTCCGCCGGATGGAGGATTATTCCGGCCACGCCGATGGCCCCGAACTCGTGCAGTGGGTCAAGGAACGCCTTCCCATCGGCCGCTCGATCTTCCTCACCCATGGCGAGGAAGAAGGGCAAGCGGCACTCGCCAACGACCTGCGCGGGTTGGGGCTCCCGCATGACTGCATCCTCATTCCCAGCCTTGACTCGGTCTATGAGTTGACGGGCGATGCCTGCGCCTTCATCGCGGAAGAGACCAAGCCCCGCATCGATCCCACCATGGTCGCGAGGCTCGACAGCCACAATGACCTCGCTGACTTGATCCTCGACATTCAGGACGCGATGCGGAAATCACCTGACGAGAAATCGCGCGGCGTGTTGGTACGCCGCCTGCGCAAGGCGCTCACCGGCGATGGCGGCGGCGATGGCGGACGGCGGCGTCCGCCGGTATCGGGCCCCTCGCGCCGCGCACGCGGCTGGGACGAGGGCTGATCACCGCCTTCACGCCCGGCAAGCCGGACGAGATCGCGTTGTGCACCGTCTCCCCGATTGCCGAACTGGCCGATATCCAGCCCTCGGCCCTGGTGCGCTTTTCCCAGGCGCACGGTCCGGCGTTTTGTGGCGCTGCTACCAGTGGGCCTCGGGGGGGTCGGCGGGGCTGTTGCCGGCGCCGATCACCTGCTGGTCGAAGTCGATGATCGAGCCGGTCATGAGGCCCGATTCATCGCTCGAGAGATAGGCGACCGCACGGGCCACTTCGGTGGGCTTCAGGAGGCGGCCGAAGGGGCGAGAGGCTTCGGCCTTCTCGAGCCAGCCGGGCGCCGCGTCGTGATAGGTCTTCATGATGCGGTCTTCGCCGGGCGTGTCCATCCAGCCGATGTTGATGCCGTTGACGCGGATCTGATAGCGCATCACGCTGTAGGCGACATTCTTCGTCAACACCGCCAGCGCGCCCTTCGAGCCGCAATAGGCGGTGATGAAATCCTGGCCGCCATGGCCCGACATCGACAGGATGTTGACGATGGTGCCGGATGTCCTCGACTTCTTCATCAGCTGCAGCGCGTCCTGCATGAGGAAGAAGGGCGCCTTCACGTTGACGTCGAAGATCTCGTCATAGCGTTTTTCCGTCGTGTCCCAGATCGAGCCGCGGTCGGTCAAGGCCGCGGCGTTCACCAGCGCGTCGATGGTGCCGAAGGATGAATCGCAAGCCGCGATCACCTTCCTCACATCGCCCATCTTCGAGAGATCGCTCTGTACAAAGACGGTTTTGACGCCCTTGGCTTCGAGTGCGGCTTTCACCTTCGCGCCGCGTTCGGCATTGCGGCCGGTGACGACGATGTTCTTCGCGCCGCGATCGGCGAAGAGATGCGCGATGGTTTCGCCCAGGCCCTGCGTCGAGCCGGTGACGACGGCGGTCTTGCCGTCCATCGAGAGGTTGGAAAGCGATTTGAGGTCCATCTTAAGCCACTTTCACAGGTTTTCCGGTTTTCCAGGATTCGGTCGCGGCGTCCGCCAGTTTCTGGGCCTGCAGGCCATCGTGGCCGTTGGGCGCAAGTGGCTTGTTGTTGGTCACCGCGTCGATGAAGGTCAACACCTCGTTGGCATAGGCCTGGCCGTAGCGCTCAGTGAAGAAGTTCAGAACGGGGTCGCCGTGGAAACCTTCGGCATTGGCGATCTCGACGGTCGTGTTGTGAATGTTGCCGGCGCGCAGCATGCCCTTCGAGCCGTGGACCTCGATCCGCTGGTCGTAGCCGTAAGCCGCGCGGCGCGAATTGGTGATGACGCAGATCTTGCCGGACGCCGTCTGCATCTGCACCGCCGCGGTATCGACGTCACCTGCCTCGCCGATCGCCTTGTCGACCAGCGACGAGCCCAGCGCGGAGACGGTGACGAATTCCTCGCCGACGAGGAAGCGTGCGAGGTCGACGTCATGGATCATCATGTCGCGGAACAGCCCGCCCGATGACTTCACATAGTCCGCGGGCGGTGGTGCGGGGTCGCGGCTGATGATGGTGGCGAGTTCGACTTGGCCGATGTCGCCCTTGCGGATGCGCCCTTCGAGCGAGGCGAAGTTCGGGTCGAAGCGGCGGTTGAAGCCGATCATCAGGGTGGTCTTGTTCTTCTCGACGACTTTAAGGCATTCCTCGATGCGGGCGACCGAGAGGCTCACCGGCTTCTCGCAGAGTACGTTCTTTCCGGCGTTGGAGGCGGCCTCGATCTGCTCGGCATGGAAGGGCGTGGGCGTGGCGATCAGGATCGCGTCGACATCCTTCGCCTTGATGATCTCCTCGACACTCGCGACCTTCGCGCCGACTTCCGCAGCAAGGTTCGCCGCCGCCTTCGGCATCGCGTCGGCCAGATAGGCGACCTTTGCCTTGCCCGACGCGGCGATAGTGCGGGCATGCACCTTGCCGATCCGCCCGGCGCCTAGTACCCCAAATCTCAACATCCCAGATTCTCCCCCGACAGCATGGAAAGGCTTCGATTTCTAATCGTTGCAATACCATAAATCTCGCAATATTCGTTGCTATCGCAAAATCTTTGCGATGTCTACTGCTCCGCCATGCGCCGCAATTCGATTCCGAGAGCATCTTCGGATTTGATTTCAGCCGGCGGTTACTGCTTCATGTTGGGGGTATTGCAGATGGCGGGACTAATCGATGGAGCCGGACATGAGCGAAACTGAGCGGCTGGATGTCATCACCGTAGGGCGTTGCTCGGTCGATCTCTATGGCCAGCAGATCGGGTCGCGGCTCGAAGACGTGGCGTCGTTTGCAAAGTCGGTCGGTGGATGCCCATCGAACATTGCCATCGGCACGGCAAGGCTGGGACTGAAATCGGGCCTCATCACCCGCGTGGGCGACGAGCAGATGGGCCGCTATGTGAAGGAGCAGATGGCGCGTGAGGGCGTGGCGCTCGACGGGATCACCACGGACCCGTCGCGGCTCACCTCGCTGGTGCTGCTCTCGGTCGAGAACGACAAGACCTTTCCGCTGATCTTCTATCGCGATAATTGCGCCGACAGTGCACTGAACGAGGCCGATGTCGATGAGGACTTCGTCAGGTCTTCTGCGGCCGTGCTGGTCACGGGCACGCATTTTTCGAAGCCGCACACCGATGCCGCACAGCGGAAGGCGATGCAGATCGCCAGGGCAAATGGCAGCAAGGTGATCCTCGATATCGACTACCGGCCCAATCTCTGGGGCCTTGCAGGGTTGGGTGCGGGAGAAGAACGCTACATCAAGTCGGACAAGGTGTCGGACCACCTGAAAACGATTCTTCCGGACTGCGACCTGATCGTCGGCACCGAGGAAGAAGTCCACATCGCGGCGGGCAGCGAAGATACGCTGGAAGCGCTACGCATCATCCGCGCGCTGTCTTCCGCCGTCATCGTGCTGAAACGCGGGCCGATGGGCTGCGTCGTCTATCCCGATGCCATTCCCGATCAACTGGAAAAGGGCATCGTCGGTACCGGTTTTCCGATCGAGGTCTATAATGTGCTGGGGGCGGGGGACAGTTTCATGTCCGGATTCCTGCGCGGCTGGCTGAGAGGCGAGGACCACGCGACAAGTGCCACCTGGGCCAATGCCTGCGGCGCTTTCGCGGTTTCGCGCCTGTTGTGCTCGCCGGAGATTCCGACGTGGGAGGAACTGCAGTACTTCCTGAAGCATGGAAGTCCGCACAAGGCGTTGCGGAAGGACGAGGCTATCAACCATGTGCATTGGGCGACGACACGGCGCGCTCAGCTGGATCGGCTGCTTGCGCTTGCCATCGACCATCGCATGCAGCTTGAGGCAATGGCCGACAAGGCCGGCGCGCCACGCGAGAGGCTGAATGACTTCAAGCGGCTGGCAATTGCAGCGATCGCGAAGGTAGCAGGCGGCAAGCCCGGCTTCGGCACGCTTCTCGATGACGTCTATGGCCGCGAAGCGATGTTCGATGCCGCGAAGCTGGGGCTTTGGATCGGGCGGCCGCTGGAGCAGCCAGGTTCGCGGCCTTTGAGGTTCGAGTTCACGCAGGATGTCGGCGCAAGGATTACCGAATGGCCGGTGACGCACACGATCAAGTGCCTGTCCTTCTATCATCCCGATGATCCGTCCGAGCTCAAGGCCGAGCAGGCGCAAAAGCTGCGTACGCTTTATGAGGCGGCGCGCAAGGTGGGGCGCGAGCTGCTGATCGAGATCATCGCGGGCAAGCACGGACAGGTCGACGACAACACCATCGCACGGGCGCTGGACGAGCATTATGCGCTGGGAGTCAAGCCGGACTGGTGGAAGCTCGAGGCGCAGGCTTCGGCGGCAGCCTGGGACAACATCTCCCGCGTGATCGCGAAACATGACCCACGGTGCCGGGGCATCGTCCTTCTCGGCCTGGAGGCGCCGGAAGCGGAACTTGCAAAGGCGTTCGAGGTGGCGGGCAGCCATAGGCTGGTCAAGGGGTTTGCGGTGGGACGCTCGATCTTCAATCCCGCAGCATCAGAGTGGCTTTCGGGCAGGATGAGCGATGCGGAGGCAACGGCCGACATGGCGAGACGCTTTGGAAATCTCGTCAGCCTGTGGGAAAAGGCACATCGCGGCGCCTGACAGAATCATGTTCTACAGGGCGAGGCTTGGAACGCGCCAGATCAACCGGCGAGGGTGAGGGTTCGGACATGTCAAAACTTAGAATTCATCCGCAGGCTGACGAAGGCCGGATCGTGAACGTGACCCCCGAGACTGCCGGGTGGACCTATGTGGGCTTCGACCTGTGGAAGCTGAAACCGGGACAGACGGCGACGGGCGGCGAAAAGGGCCGCGAGGTGTGCCTCGTGTTCATCGGCGGGCGGGGACAGGTGATCGCGGGCACACGGGATTTCGGCGTGATCGGCGAGAGGCTTTCGCCCTTCGAGGGAAAGCCATGGTCCGTCTATGTGTCGGCTGGCGAGAACTGGTCCGTCGCGGCGCATACGGAGGTGACGCTTGCCGTGTGCACGGCGCCAGGCGAGGGCAAGTTGCCGGCGCGTCTCATCGGCCCCGATGCGCTTCATCAGGAGACGCGCGGCAAGGGATCGAACACGCGGCATGTGACCAACATCATTCCCGAATGGGAGCCTGCCGAAGGCCTGCTGGTCGTCGAGGTCATCACGCCCGGCGGCTGCACATCATCTTATCCGCCGCACAAGCACGACACGGATAATCTTCCTCACGAGTCGCTGCTCGAAGAAACCTATTATCATCGCATCAATCCAAGCCAAGGCTTCGCGTTCCAGCGCGTCTATACGGATGACCGAACGCTTGATGAGGCCATGGCGGTGGAGGACGGCGACGTGACGCTGGTGCCGAAGGGCTATCACCCTTGCGCCACCACGCATGGCTATGACCTCTATTACCTGAACGTGATGGCAGGTCCGAAGCGGACGTGGAAATTCCACAATGCGCCGGAACACGAGTGGCTGCTGAAGACCTAAGCCTTCAGCGTCTGGCGGTATTTCTCCGCATCCCAGTTGACGAGACGGTCGATGTCGTCATCCGTCAAGGCGACGAGTTCGTCATCGTCCTCGACGCGGCGCATGACATCGGCCAGGCAACGGCCCATGGGTTCGATAGCGGGTTTCGCATCCTTCGCAATCAGCACGCCTTGACCGGGAATGGCGATGAGCGGCGGACTGCAGTCGAAAGTGGTGGCGACGCCCACCCCTAAGAACACCACATGGTCGGGATAAAAGACGCGGGAGCGGCCAAGCTGCAAGGCCAGCGGGTCAGTTGCCAGGGCGTGGGTCTCGTCGCTGGCGGCGGGCTGATAGAGAGTGCCGGCGCAGAGTTTTTGCAGCGCGGCCCGATCAGGCGGGGTTGCGGAGCGCACGGGCCGGGCGACGGCGGAAACGACCTTTTCCAGAAGCTTCTCCGCCTCGTCAACCGTTGCAGCCGCCACGACGAGACCATGGTTGCCGAGGACCAGCACGTCGACGCCGGGGCGCAGCTTGGCCGAGATGGCGCCCGCCAGCGGCAGGCCAGGCCTTGCATAGGGAATGAAGGCCCAGTTGAAGGCTGCGAGCCTTTCGGCAAGGACCTGTTCGGCGTCGGGGCGGATGGCCCAGGCGATGGTGTTGACGCAGTGGACATGGACGACGACGCGCTGCGGCATCAAGGCGTGAACGGTGGTCTCGATCGAGGGACGGAGGCCTGTCGCGTTGAGGTCGGTGCGGATGAAGGTGGTGCAGGATTCGCAGGCCGGATCGTTGCGGGCTAGCGCTGACAGTATCGCGGCATGGTCGAGCGGCACGAAGATGTCGCGGGCTTCAGCATCCTTCAGCCAGGTGCCGGAGGCCTTGATCCACATGATGCCATCGTCTTTCAGCGAGGTGTTGCCGCCCGCCGCCTGCACGAGGAGCGGATCGGCGCCGACGCGGGCCGAGAGACGGCGGAGGTAATCGCGTTCTACCATGTGAAGCGTTCCATCCAGTATTCAGGTTTGGGGTCGAGCTTCGCCGGGTCGTGGCCCTGTGAGACGCCGGTCATTACCAGCAGAGTCGAGAAGCCCGCGTTGCGGCCGCCGGCCACGTCATGCTCCGCGCTGTCGCCGATGCAAAGAATGCGTTTGGGATTGCCGATGAGTTTTGCAGCGTGCTGGTAGATTGCAGCATAGGGCTTGCCGATCCAGGTGACCTTGCCGCCCATACCCTCATAGATCGCAGCGATGGCGCCGGGGGCTGGCATCAGGCCTCCAGGCGTCAGCATCAGCTTGTCGGGGTTGCAGCAGATGGCGGGAAGAGTGAGGCCGTTGAGGCGTTCGCGATACTGGTCGAGCGATGTTTCCGGGGCGTTGGAACCGAGGATCAGGATGACCTCGGCTTCATGCGGGTTCTCGACGAAGGTGATGCCGTCAAAGCCGTAGTCCTCGCCATCCTTGCCGATCAGGTAGGCGCGGAGGGGCCCCTCATCCGCCCTTCGGGCACCTTCTTCCATGACTTCGTCACGGGAGAAGGGAAAAAGCTGCGCGAACGCAACCTCGCCGGAACTCACCGCATCGACGAAGTGGCCGCGGGGAACGCCCATCTTCACGAGGCGCTGACGATTGGCTTCGGCGCGCTTTCCCGAATTGGTCATGACGGCGACAGGGATGCTCAAGCGCTTCAATTCGCTCAGTATACGGAGCGTTCCGGGATAGAGCGCCTGGCCGTCATGGATCACTCCGAACTGGTCGATCAGCATGCCGTCGAAACGGGATGCGATTTCGGAGAGGCCGCTAATTTGCATGGCCGAGGCCACGCCAGGCGAGCCGTGCGGTGCCGACGGCTGCGTGCTCGCTGAGAGACGGACGCTCGGGAACGCCGAGGGCCTTCAGGCGCATCCTTGTCCATGCAGGATTGGACGCGCCGCCGCCCGCAGTGCGGATCGCGGTCAACGGCGAAGCGCCGAGTTCACCAAGCTTCGCATAGGCCTCGGCCTCGATGCGGGCGATCGCCTCGAGGATCGCCTGAAAGAAGACGCGGTCATCCGTGGGCCGGGGTTCGAGGCGGGGTGCGAAGTTCGGGTCATTGACGGGGAAGCGCTCGCCGGGCTTCGGCAACGGGTAGTAGTCGAGGCCAGTCGGCGTGTCGGGATCGAGAAGCGGCGTCAGCCGGGCGATGTCGTCCTTCGAGAAGTATTTGCCGATGACCGCGCCGCCGGTGTTCGATGCGCCGCCCGCCAGCCAGTGTTCGCCGATGCGGTGGCTGTAGATGCCGAAATCCGGCGCGAAGACGGGCTTGGCCGAGAGCAGTTTCAGGGTGAGGGTGGTGCCGAGCGAAGTGACGCCGTCGCCTGCTTGCGCGGCGCCGCTGGCGAGAAAGGCGGCGCAGCCATCGGTGGTGCCGGAGACGATGGCGACATCGCGCGGGAGGCTGAGGAGGCCGGCGACATCGGCAAGAATCATGGCGACCTTCGTGCCGGCGGGAACGACGGAAGGAAACAGCTTCGCGTCGAAGCCGGTGGCGGCGATCCAGTCCGGCCAGCGGCGGGCGACGGGATCGTAACCGGACTTCAGCGCGTTGTTTTCGTCGGTGACATCATAGCGGCCGGAGAGCTGGCCGATGATCCAGTCGGCCTGGTGGATGATGCGATTGCCGGCACTGCGCATCTCCATGGCGCGGGCGAGCGGCGAGGTGGCGCCCAGGGCTGCTGTTTCCTTTGGTGCGACGGCGGCGACGAGGGCGAGCTGCGCGGCATCCGCCACGTCATTATACATCGAGGCGAGGCCTGCGGGCGTGCCATCAGAATTGATGGGCAGGATGGTGCCGGAGGTTCCGTCGATCGCGATGGCGCGCACGGCGAGGCCCGAAAGGTCGAGGGCGCGGAAGGCTTCAAGCGTGGCGTTCCACCAGATCGCGGGGTCCTGCAGGGTGCGGCCGAAGTTCTGCAGCGGCGCCATGATCGGGACAGACGACATCGCTTTCAGCGCATTGTCCCGATCGGTTGCGGCGATGCGGACGCCGGAGGTGCCGATGTCCACTCCCAATACGACGTCGATCGTCATTTCGCTTCCATTGCAAGGATGGCCTTGGCGGTCTGTTCATCGGTGATGAGCACGTCGCACATGCCACCCTTCAGCACGCCCCGCAAGGCGGCGGTCTTGGACCTGCCTCCCGATGCGATGACGACGCAAGGAATGTCCCGCAGTTTTTCCGGCGACAAGGCCACGACGCGCGAATTCAGCGGATGATCGACGAGGCGGCCCTCGTCATCAACCCAGTGGGCACAGATGTCGCCCACGGCACCTGCCTCGATCAGGCTGTCGACATCGTCGCGCGAGACGAGGCCCACCCTCGTCATGGTGCAGGTGGGGGAAAGCTCGCCAACCGAGAGGAATGCCAGGTCGACCTTCTCGCCCTTCTCGAAAATCTCGCGCAGCATGGGCTGGGCAATCAGCAGATTCCTGGTCGATTCGGTGTCGGTGAGCGCGGGAGCGGCGACATAGTAGCATTGCGCGCCGACGAGATCGGCCAGATGCGAGGCCGTCTCGTGCGGGTTCATGGCGGAGCCGCGGGTGAGGCCGCCCAGCAGCGAGACAACCGAGAGGCGCTTCAGCGAGCGGCGCGGCACCGACTGGATCGACAGGCGGAGCGTGCGGCCCCAGCCGACGCCGACCGACATCCCGTCCTTCAGGCGTTCGGCCAATGCGGCGCCGGCCGCCGTCGCGATGACCTGGGGGATCGACGCCTGATCAGGGGGCGTCGGCACCACGGTTGCGTCATCGAGGCCATATTGTTTTTTCAGGCGCTCCTCGAGAGCCACGCATTCCGCGAGGCGGCCGGTGATGTTGATCTGCACGAGACCCTGGTCGCGGGCCTGTGCGAGGAGACGGTTGACGCGGGTGCGGTTGAGCCCGAGCTTCTTGCCGATCTGCGCCTGGGTGAGGCCCGCCACGAAATAGAGCCAGGCAGCGCGCGTCGCCATCTGCTCCTCCGGGTTGATGTGCAGCATGGCGTTCGCATCCACCAGGGCGGAGGAGGGCGGGTCGGCCGATGCGCGGGTTTCGGCGTCTTCCATGCTGGTGCTCAGGCTGACCGGTGAAAACTGGTCCAGGGAATATCGAGCGGTGTATCCTGCGTCAGGGCATCGAGCAACGCTGAGGTGAGGGGGAGCGAGTTCTGGTCCAGCACGCCCTTCGCCATCATGGCGCGCAGCGTGACGGCGACGTTGACGCCCAGCTCGGCGCCTTCGATGGTGTCACCCTTCATCGGGCCGTCCTTCGTCTGGCGGTAGGTGAGGCCACGGCCCAGATTGTTGCCAAGGCGCGAATTTCGGCCGGCCTGACAGGTGACATAGAGATCGCCCGCGCCCGGCATGCCCCAGACGCTCTCACTCGTGCCGCCGTGAGCCCTCACCAATATCATCAGCTCACGGATCGCCTGATCGAAGATGATCGCCGCAGCGTTGTGATTGAAGGCGCGGTTCTCGGTTGCCGCCATCTTTTCGAGATGGCCCGCGGCCCAGCCGACCGCGATGGCGAAGAAATTCTTGAAGGCAGCGCAGATCTCGACGCCGATGACATCGGGCGAAACGCGGGGGTGGTAATAGCCGGTTTCGAGCATGGCGCAGAGCTTCTCCGCCAACTCCTGGTCATGCGAGGTTATAACAGTGCCGGTGTGGCGGCGGACAGCAAGCTCGCCCGCGATGCAGGGGCCGCCGATTGCAGCGATGGGAAGGACCATGCCGCTGCGGCGCTGCACGGCCGCTGCCACACGATCGGGTAATGCCGTCAGCCTGTCTTCCTCGGGATACATGCCCTTGGTGATCATCACCACGGGTACGGGCGACTTCAACGCGGTGCAGAGATGGTCAATCGCCCAGGTGACGCCGGCGGAACTGATGCCCAGCACGATGAGACCGGTGTCGTTGCCGAGTGCTGACGCAAAATCTTCGTGGTGAAAGGCCTTGATCCCTTCCGGCAGTTTCACGTTGAGCTTCGGATGGCGGCCGCTCGCCTTCACGCTGTCGACGATGTCGCGGTCGAGATGGGTGCCGACGAGACGCACATCATGACCACGGTCGCAGGCGGGAAGGCACATGGCCGAGCCCATGACGCCCGCGCCGAGGATGGTGATAACGCTCACCCAATCACCTTTCCGGATTCGGCATCGAAGAGATGGACCTTGTCGAGGCGCGGGCTGAGCTGGATTGCATCGCCGCGCGAGAGCTTCACGCGTTCCGACGTGATGGCGCAGACTTCCTGACCGCCGAGATCGGCATAGATGTGCATTTCGGGGCCGGTGGGCTCGGTGACGTTGACCTTGGCCGGCGTGCCATGGCCCAGCGTGAAGTGCTCAGGCCTGATGCCGTAAACGAGTTTCTGGCCGGACTTGGCCTTGTGGCCCTTGGGGACGGGCAGCAGCGTGCCATCGGCCAGGCGCACGCCATCCGCCGTGACTTCGCCCTTCAGCAGGTTCATCGACGGCGAGCCGATGAATTCCGCGACGAAGAGGTTTGCCGGATTGTCGTAGACATCGAGCGGCGAGCCTTCCTGCTCGATATAGCCATCGCGCAGGATGACGATCTTGTCGGCCATGGTCATGGCCTCGATCTGGTCATGCGTGACGTAGACGGTCGTCGTTTTCAGCCGCTCGTGCAGTTCCTTGATTTCGGTGCGCATCTGGACGCGGAGCTTGGCATCGAGGTTGGAGAGCGGTTCGTCGAAGAGGAAGACGGCAGGATTGCGCACGATGGCGCGGCCCATGGCGACACGCTGGCGCTGGCCGCCCGAAAGCTCGCGCGGGTAGCGGTCGAGATACGGCTCGAGATTGAGGATCTTGGCGGCCCACTTGACCTTCTCGTCGATCTCGCTTTGCGGGCGCTTGGCCAGCAGCAGCGAGAAGCTCATGTTGTCGCGCACTTTCATGTGGGCGTAGAGCGCGTAGTTCTGGAACACCATGGCGATGTTGCGGTCCTTCGGGTGGACCTCGTTGACGCGCTTGCCCTCGATCTCGATGTCGCCGCCGGTGACGGATTCGAGCCCAGCGATCATGCGCAGCAGGGTGGACTTGCCGCAACCCGAGGGGCCGAGCAGCACGACGAAGGCGCCGTCCTCGATCTTGAGATTGATGCCGTGGACGACCTCGAGGTCGCCGTAGTTCTTGATGACGTTCTTGACTGTTACCGATGCCATTGTGTCTTGCCGGTCCTATTGTTCGTCGCGGTCGAGGAAATCGTCGAGAATGCCTGCGTCATCCGCCAGGTCGAGGAATGACCAGCGGTTGCGGACGTCGCGGGCGAATTTCATGGCATCGCGCCAGACCTTGCGGGGAAGGCCAAGCTCGGTTGCCGTCGTCGGGCCGCCGGCGGCCAGGATCGCCGCCTTCATCCTGGCGGGGTCCATCAGCATCGGGCGAAGCTCGTCGCGGAGCTCGTCCCACATGGCGGAAAGCTTGCGGTTGAAGGCCTCCGCGCCGGGGCGGTCGAAGGACTTCTTCTTTGCCTCGGCATAGCACATGCGGCCGATCTCGACGCCGTAGCGCTCGATGAATTCGGCCTCGACGATATGGGTCGGCTTGATGAGGGGCGGACGGTCGAGCGCCAGCAGCTGATGGTGGAGGCGGGCGATCGCCAGCGAGGCGACGCCCACCTGCTGGCCATGCGTGGTGCCGGGATGAGCGGGACCGGCGAACATGTCGATCCAGTGCGAGACCTGATGTTCGCCCATCGAGCCGTGATGCGACACGCCGGTGAAACAGACGCCGAGGCCGCAGAGCGTCAAGACACGGTGGAGGTGGCCGTTGGCGGCGATCTCGTGCTTCACGAGGCCCGGGGCGGCCTCGATCATCTTCGGCTCGTCATCGGCGATCAGCGTATAAGGCACGCTCGAATAGAAGGTGCCGAACAGGCGGTGCGAAGCCCACCACTCGACCTGCGCCGTGGGACGGCACAGCGAATCGCCCAGGCCCGCGGCGGAGAGCCAGTGCGGTGCCTCGGCCGTCACCTTGAGATCGAGGAAGATGCCGCGCGGCGCATGGGCGGGAAGGGACGTCTTGTAGCCGTTGTTGAGCGTCACGGATGCAGTCGACGCGGCATAGCCGTTCATCGATGCGGCGGTGCCGAAGGTTGCGTATTTTCGGCCGTCCTTGAAGGTGGCGTATTTGCAGGTGTCGGAGAGGGCGCCGGAACCAACCGCGATGATCGCATCGGCATGGCGCGTCTTCTCCTGCACGAGGGCGATCGTTGGTTCGTCGCAATGGGTGTTGCCGGGCAGCACCAGTTCATCGATGGTGCCGAGCGGCTTCAAGTGCTTGGCCACGCGGCGGCCCATGGCCTCGTTGGTATTGACGTCGGATACGACAGCGATGCGCCTGCCGAGTTTCAGGGGCGCAATCATGTCGGCCTCGCCGCCATCGAGCGAGTCCTCGATACGGATCATCTCGAAGGGCACGGTTGCCGCCTTGTTGGTGGTCGGGTCCTTCCACTTTCCGGCGACAACTTCGGAGATCAGTACATTCCAGTCGGTCATTTCGTTCCCTTGGCGGCGAAATCCACCAGCCGCGAATTCCACTCGGAAATCTTCGGCCAGAGCTCGGAATAGATTGCCAGCAGTTCCTGATAGCGTTTCGTCTCTTTCGTCCGTGGACGGAAGGTTCTCGACGGCTTTCCGGACATGGCGGCGGAGGCCGAAGTGATGGTTCGGTACCAGCCGGCGGCCTTGGATGCAGCCATGGCGGCGCCGAGTGCGGAAGCTTCCGCCGTTTCGAGGCGCTTGACGTCGCGGCCCGAGGCATCGGCCAGGATCTGGCACCAGAGATCGGACTTCGATCCGCCGCCTACTGCCGCATAATGGGTGATGGGCGAGGTGACCTTGGCCACCTGGTTGGTCATCATCGCCTGTTCGAGCGCGACGCCTTCCAATATGGCGCGGTAGACATCGCCACGCGTGTGGTTGCCGGAGAGGCCAGCGATCACGCCGCGCGCGGAGGTATCCCAATAGGGCGTCATGCATCCCGACCAGTAGGGCACCAGCACCAGGCCGTTGGCGCCGACGGGTGATGCGGCGGCTTCGGCTTCGAGCGTCCGGATGATTGCGGGATTCTTTGCCGGGTTCACGTTGAACAGGCGTTCGAGCATCCAGTTGACCAGGAAGGTTCCGGTGCGGATGGCGGTCTCGCGGCTGAAGCCTTCCTCGCCCACGGCCACGATATTGCGGAACGAGTGGTCGTAAGCATAGGCGGTGCCGTAACTGCCCGAGACCGTGGCGGTGCCGAGGTTCACATAGGCGCGGCCTTCAAGGAAAATATTCGCGCCGGTGCCGGCGCACTGGCCATCGCCGCCGCCCGCGACAACGGGCGTTCCGGGTTTCAAGCCGGTTGCTTTCGCGGCTCCGGGCGTGACCTCACCCATCACCTCGCCGGCGCGATGAAGGTCCGGCAGCATGTCGCGCGTCAGGCGGGCGGCTTTCAGAAGCGTGTCAGACCAGTCGTAGGCCTTCACGTCGATCAGGCCCATCGGATCGGCAGAGCAGATCGAGGTGGCCCACTTGCCGGTGAGATAATGGGTGAGGACGCCATGCACTTCGGTGGTCTTGGCGGTCTTCTGCCAGAGCTTCGGCATGTGGGTCGAAAACCAGCGGCAACGGTAGAGGCAGGGCGTCACGTCGGCGGGCTTGCCGGAAATGCCATGGATTGCATCGACGCCCAGTTCGGCAGCGATGTCTTTCACTTCCTGACGAGCGCGTTCGTCGAGCCACAGCGTGCCGGGGCGCAGGGCTTTTCCCTTCGCGTCGAATTGGGCGAAGCTTTCGCGCTGGTTCGAAATGGAAACGGCAGCGATGCGCGCGGCATCGATCTTCTTCGTCAGCTGTTTCAGGGCCTTGGCGGCAGCACCGGTCCAGTCATCGACGTCCTGCTCGAACCAGCCGGGTTTCGGATTGGACATGGGCACGGCGGCGCGGCCTTCGGCAAGGGTGCGGCCATGGCGATCGAAGGCGATCGCCTTGGTCGCAGTGGTCGAGGAGTCGATGCCGATGACGAGATCGCCGCGCATTTTTAGCTTGAGAACATTCGAAAGACGGAGGTGGCGCGATGCCACCTCCGCAAGTTGACAGGGAGTTTCTTAGAGCAGGCCAGCGTCGGCTACCGCCGCGTCGATCGCAGCTGCGATGGTATCCATGCACTTCTTGGCGTCACCGCCGAAGTCCTGGCCGGTCAGCAGCTTGCCGAGGTTGACGGGGATCTCGTTGTTCGAGAAGCCAGCCCACAGTGGCATGTCGGGTTCAGAGGCCATGTCGTTGTTGATGGTCTCGAGCACGACGGGCAGATGGCGCGTCGTGCCGGGGCCGACAACTTCCTTCGCTTTGACGCGCGGGTCCGCAAAGGACGAGAGGCGCATGGGCGCGAAGCCGCCGCCAAGCGTGCAGCGCGTCATGATGTCCTTCGAGCAGGCCCACTGCATGAAGATCCAGGCCGCGTCGAGGTTCTTCGAATACTTGGACAGGCCAAGGATCGAACCACCCTGATGTGCGGCACCCGGAATTTCGCCGAAGCCCGCATCCGCCGTCATGGCATATTTCGCACCGCGGATCGGGCGCTTGCACTCCCACAGGCCCTTGACCTTGGAATCATCAGCATCCCAGCCGGGGAAGAATTCATCCCACGAGTTGATGATGGCAACCTGGCCGGCAGCACCCATCTGCCACTGACCATCCCACGTCGAGTTGGTCGATTCGGCAGGCGAGTTCTTCAGCCATTCCTGGTAAAGTTGCAGACCGCGCACGGCGGCTTCGCTGTTGCCGGCAAACTTCTTGTCGGCGCCGAAAATGGTGCCGCCTTCGTTCCAGATCATCTGCGTCCAGTCGCAGTTCAGCGAATAGTGGCCGGACTTGGCCTGCAGGCCCGTACCGAACATGCCATTGGCCTTTTCGGCTTCCGTGATCATCTTCACGGCAGCGGTGAATTCCTCAACCGTATTCGGCGGGGCGATCTTGTGCTTCTCCAGGATGTCCTTGCGGTACATCGTGGTGAAGATCGGAATATCGAAGGGAATGCCGACCCACTTGCCTTCATAGACGGCAAGACCGTCCACCAGGGGCTTCGAGAAGTCGTCCCAGTCCATGCCGGGCATGGCGAGGTCGGGCTTGTCCTTGTAGTACTGGATGGGGTCAACCGTGTCTTGGCTGAAGGTGGCGACCCACGACTGGTCGAGATAATAAATGTCGTAGGAGCCGAGCTGGCCCTGCACGTCCTGCGTCGCCTTGGCGAGAACCTGTTCCAGCGGAACGATCTCGATTTCGACCTCGATGCCGGTCGCCTCGGTGAACTCGCCCTTCAGCTTGTCAAGAACGACGGTCGGGGGCGTGGCTTCCGAGGTATAGCGGATCTTGGTGCCCTTGAACGGGCCCGAAACATCCTTCAGCCACTTGTTGACTTCGGCATCCTGCGCCATGGCGTCGGAGCCCAGCGTGAAACCGCGGTCGCGGCGGGTGTTGCCGAGCAGGGCGAGGTTGAAGGCCGAAAAGCCGACGCCGGCCATGCCGATCTTCTTGAGAAAGTCGCGCTTGGAGATGCGGCGGGCGGCAAAATCGCGCGCCGTGTCGGCGATGAACGTCTTCTTATCGTAGTCTTTAAAGCTCATAGAAATCCTCCCATGGGTTTGAGCTCAGTTGTCTCGCGCGCGTTATCACTCCTTCAGGGATCCCAGAGTGAGGCCGCGCACCAGATGGCGTTGGACGAGCAGGATGAAGATGAAGCTCGGAATCGCCGCTGCCGTTCCCAGCGCCGCGATGAAGCCCCACTCATTGCCCGTCGAAGTCACGAAAGTCTGAATCTTGACCGGAACCGTCCGGATCGTGGTGGTGAGGAACAGCGACAGCAGGAACTCGGTCCACGAGAAGATAAACACCAGCACCGCGGATGCAGCGATGCCGCCGCGCACCATCGGCATTACCACCTTGCTGAAGGATTCCCAGCGTGTGGCGCCGTCGATCATCGCGGCCTCGTCGACATCCTTCGGTACGTCGTCGAAGAAGGATTTCATCAGCAGTACGGCGATGGGAAGGTTCATCAGCGCGTAGATCATCATCAGGCCGAAATAGCCGGCGTAGAGATTGTCGGTGTCGCGGAGGCCGGCGTCCTTGTAGATCGTCACCAGCGGAATGAGGATGGCGATGGGCGGCATGAAACGCTGGCCCAGAACCCAGTTCAGATAGCCCGCGCGGCCCTTGAAGGCCATGCGCGACAGGGCATAGGCGGCGAAGACCGCCACCATCATGGTGATCGCCGTCGCGCCGATCGAGACCACCACGGAATCGAGAATGGCGCGGC
>JALHQC010000051.1 GCA_022842165.1 bacterium | reverse complement strand
CTCGATCTTGGAAACCCCAAGCTCCTCGCCCAACACATGGCCTCTCCCGCCAACAACCCGATGCGGAAGTCGACCGCGCGCTATCCTGACGACGCCGAACTCGTCATGCTGGCGGAACGCTTCCTGCAATTGGCCTGAACCATGACCGATTCCATTCATGAACTGATCGAAGCCTCCGAGGCCTATCTCCGCCGCTTCGGAATCGAGGGCGCGCGTGATGTCGTCTCCGGGATCGTCAGGTGGAAATCCGGTCCGCTGCGGAAGGTGACACCGCAGCCCGATCCCCGCTGCGGTTTTCTGGACGAAGCCTTGGCGGCAATTGCAGGCGCGGACGATCTTCGGGCTGCAATCATGGCCGCTCGGCCGGTTCTGAAGTGGATCACCTACGACCTCTATCCCCGCGAGGAAATCGGCCCGCGCTTTCCGGAAGCCCATGCATTCGTGCCGTTGATCGGCGGCACCGCGCCTGTCCATGCCGATGATTTCGAACTGGGCCTGTTCCTGATCGCGCCGCGGACTCTCTATCGCGACCACCGCCACGCGGCGCCAGAAATCTATGCCCCGCTCACCGGCCCGCACGGCTGGCGCTTTGGCATTGATGAGCCCTTCCATGACAGACCGGCGCATGAGCCTGTGTGGAATCCGTCCTTGGCGGTTCACGCCACCCTGGTTAAGGACGTGCCATTCCTCTGCTTGTACGGCTGGACGAGGGATGTTGATATGCCAGCGATGACCGTGCCCGCTCCTGATTGGGACATGATAGAAGCCCGTTTGTGAATACTGAGCTTTTCGATAGTACCCGCTGGCTGATCGGCGCCATTGCCCGCGGACTGAACGTCCGTCACGGCGATGGCATTGCCGGCGTGCTGGACCGCATGGCGGAACAAGCGATCGCACACGCTGATTTCATTGAGCCGGAACCGCGCGTGCTGCCGGTGCTGCGCCACCTGCCGCAGGCCATCGGCGAGACGATGCTGCTCGATCCCGATCTGGCGGCTGCCATCGCCGCGGTGGAGGAGGGGCTGCAATGGCGGCAATCATCCAGCTACAGCGATGCGATCTTGGGCGAAGGCTTCACCGCAAATTACGGCTGGGCCGAGATCATCGGCCCGCGCGGCTTTTTCAAGGGTGATGATTTCCTGCTGGGCCTTCTGATGCTGGGGCCGGACCGCCACTACCGCGACCACTATCATCCGGCACCCGAACTCTACTGGCCGTTGACGTCCGGCAGTTCGTGGAGCCGTGACAGCGGCGCCTTCGCAGAGATGCCGCAGGGCGCCACCATCTGGCACCCCTCCATGACGATGCATGCCACGAAAACCGGACCAGCCCCCATGCTAGCCGTATGGAGCTGGACACGCGACACAGGCACCCCTGCAAAGCTGCGCGAAGCATGACGGTGCTGCGCATCGCGCTTGCAGTGGCGGTTGCAACCTATCTGCTGATCGCGCTTTTCATGTTCCTGCAGCAGCGGAGCCTGCAATATCATCCATCGAACAAGGGCCTCACGCCATCTGGCCTCGGCCTCGAAGGCGTAAGCGAGGAGATAATCGAGACTCAAGACGGAGAACGCATCGCAGCCTGGTATCTCCCACCCGGCAGGGGCCAGCCGACGATCCTGTTCTTCCATGGCAATGGTGGTGAAATCGGCGACCGCGCGGACCGCCTTGACTTCTATCGGGAACAGGGATTCGGCGCGCTCTTCGTCTCGTACCGTGGCTATGGCGGAAGCTCCGGTACGATCTCGGAACAGGGGTTCATCACCGACGCGTTGTCAGCCTATGACTGGCTCGCCAGCCGGAACGTCGGCCCGGAGCAGATCGTGCTGGTGGGCGAGTCGCTTGGAACCGGCGTTGCCGTGCAGCTTGCCGCCCAGCGCAAGGTGGCGGCCGTGGCGCTGGAGGCGCCCTATACGTCGGTGGCCGATGTCGCGGCCGCGATCTACTGGTGGCTTCCGGTCAGGCTGCTGCTGAAGGACAATTTTCACTCGCGCGATCATATCGCCCGGGTGACAGCACCGGTGCTCATCCAGCATGGCGATGCCGACGGCATCATTCCCGTCGATCACGGCCGCCGGCTGTTTGCGATGGCCAACGAGCCGAAAGAGCTGGTGATCATTCCGGGCGTCGGCCATGATGCGATCCAGAATCCGCAAGTCTGGGCACGCGAAATCGCCTTCTTCCGGAAATTCCTGGTCCTTCAGTAGCCCGGCGGCGGCACGAAGCCGCCATACTCCTTCTCGAGAAGCTCGGCGAAACGGATCGAGGTATAGTCGCCGTATTGCCGTGCGATGATCTGAACGCCCGCCGGCAGCCCCTGCGGGGTGAGCCCCATGGGCGCGACCGTCGAGGGCAGATAGTAGCCGCCCGAATAGCCTGCCCAGAACAATTGATCCGTCGTCGGAACATTTTTGCCGTTGACCTCGATGGTGCGTTCGTGGCGCTCGCCCTGCTGGTCATGTGGGAAGGCGGCGGATGCGGCGGCGGGGCAGATCATCACGTCCCAGTCCTCGAAGAACTGGTCCCACAGCAGGCGCAATTGGTGGCGGCGCTCGTTGTAGAACAGCCAGTTGCGGTGCGGCAGCACATAGGCCCGCATCATCTTGGCAAGATAGCTGTCGTCCAGCGGGTCGAGCCGCGCCACATGCGCGGAGTTGGCGGCGAACTCGGCCTCCGTCTGCCTGCGGCTGGTAGCGGAGCGCAGCAGCGCGATATAGACGTCCATCGCTTCCTTCGTGGAAAATGCAGGACGCGCGGTGGTCGAGATCTTCTTCACCCGCTTGCCGAGGAAGGTGGTGAGCTTGCCGATCAGATCCTGGACCGGCAAGTCGACTTCCGATTGTTCATCCGTCACCATCACGGCAACGCGGAACTCCTTCAGCGATTTCTGCCGGGCCGGCGGCAGGTCGAGCGTCAGGCCACGGGCATCAACGCCGTCGGTTCCCGCCAGCAGCTTCATCATCAGGGCGAGATCCCGCGCCGAACGCGCCAGCGGCCCCGCCACCGAAATGTCGGAGGGATGCACGATGCCCGGCAGGAAATGGCCGCGATTGGGAACCACGCCGAACGTCGGCTTATGACCATAGACGCCGCAATAATGCGCCGGATTGCGGATCGAGGCGCCAATGTCGGAACCAACTTCGAGGGCCGCCATGCCGGTGGCCAGCGCCACGGCCGAACCGCCCGACGATCCGCCCGGGGCTCGCGTCATGTCCCAGGGATTGTTGGTGGTGCCGTAAATCTCGTTGAAGCTCTGCCAGTCCGCCAGCATCAGGGGCACGTTCGTCTTGCCGTAGATGACGGCACCCGCCTCCGTGAGCCGTGTGATCGCCACGGCATCGGCGGTGGCGATATTGTCGCGGAAGCGCGGCGCACCCCAGGTGGACGGCGTGCCCGACCAGTCGAAGCTTTCCTTCGCCGTCATCGGCACGCCGTCGAATGGGCCGATGGGCTTTCCCTTCTTCAGCCGCCGGTCGGAAGCCGCCGCCGCCTTCTTTGCCCGGTCGATATCGGTGACGATGATCGCATTCAGCTGGTCATTATGCTTGGCATATTGATCGAGGCATTCTTCAAGTAGCTCCGAAGCCGAGACCTTGCGCGCCCGCAGCAGTCTTGCGAGTTCGGTGGCGGAACGAAAGTGCAGCGGCAATGGGGGCATGGGCGGTCTCCTCTGGCGAGGGAGCCTATCCCATGCCCGCCGCAGGAGAAAGCCACCCCGCATGCCAGAACTGCAAAGCGGCATGCTGACGAAGCCCATCCATTGGTATAGACGGGCGCACAATGGACCGCCGCAGCCTCATCATCGGTTATCTGCTCGTCGCTGCGGGCGCAGCGCTGTTTTCGTCGAAGGCCATCTTCATCAAGCTTGCCTATATGGAGCGGCTGGATTTCCTGCTGATCCTTGCCTGGCGCATGGCTTTCGCGCTGCCGGTATTTGCCGCTGTCGGCATCTACGCGCTTGTACAGCGAAGGCGCGCGAGAGTGCCTTTGCCACGCGCGGGCACGCTGCTGGGCGCAATCGTAACCGGCCTCATCGGATATTACCTTGCGATGGTGCTCGACTTTTCGGGCCTGCTGTATGTTACCGCGCAGCTTGAGCGTCTGGCACTTTTCACCTATCCGATCTTCCTGATCTTCCTCGGGGCGATGTTCTTCGGCATGCGCCTCACAAGGTCGGGCCTCATCGCGGCGTTCGTCAGCTATCTGGGCCTTGCCCTTGTTTTCGTGTCCGACTTCTCTTCCGGCGGATCGAACGTGATGCTGGGAACGATCCTCGTGCTGGGCTCGGCGGTCAGTTTTGCGACCTATCTCTTGCTGGCCAAGCGCTACATCGGCGAGATGGGATCGACGCTCTTCACCTCCATTGCCTTGTCCGCCGCGGCTTTCACGGCGCTGGCGCATGTCTTCATCGCGCGGGGCGGGCTCGATACCTCGATGTCGGCGAACTATTTCATGCTCGCCGCCGCGACCGGCATCCTCGCGACCGTCTTGCCATCCTTCTTCGTCAATGCCGGAATGGCGCGCATCGGTGCGGCCTCGACCGCGATGATCTCGAATGTCTCGCCGCTGCTGACGATCTACTTCGCCGTCACGCTGCTGGGCGAGGAGTTCACGCTTGCCCATGGCATCGGCACCGCCCTGGTGGTGGGCGGTGTCGGCTATCACACATGGCGGGAGCTGAAGAAACCGCCGACCGAGGAAGTGTAAGTTTTTAGCTTACGTTGTCGGGCAGCACTTCCTTGCGCTTCGCCATGAAGTCCTTGAGGCCGTCGTCAATGCCCTGGTCCAGCGGCGGGGCCTCATACTCGTTCAGCAGCTTCTTCCACTGCGTATTGGCGCGCACCACGATGTCCTTCTCGCCGTCGTCGCGCCATTGCTCGAAGGAATTGTTGTCGGCAAGGCCGGAGCGCCAGAAGGCCGTCTCGAAATTGGCCTGCGTATGCGAGCAGCCGAGATAATGGGCGCCGGGGCCAACTTCGCGGATCGCATCCATCGCCTGTCCGTTCTCGGAGAAGTCGACGCCTTCGGCGAATTTCTGGAACATGGTGAGCTGGTCGGCATCCATGATGAGCTTCTCATAGCCCGACGACAGGCCGCCTTCGAGCCATCCGGCGGAGTGCAAGGCGAAGTTCACGCCCGAGAGCATGGTGGACCACAGCGTGTTGGACGATTCGTAAGCCGCCTGCGCATCCGGAATCTTCGAACCGCAAAGCCCACCGCCCGAACGGAAGGGAACCCCCATGCGGCGGGCCAACTGTGCGGCACCAAAGGTGACGTGGGCCGGCTCCGGCGTGCCGAAGGTGGGCGCACCCGACTGCATCGACATCGACGCGGCAAAGGTGCCGAACACCACAGGCGCGCCGGGGCGGCACAGCTGCGTGAAGGCGATGCCCACCGATGCTTCCGCCAGAATTTGCGTGAGCGTGCCGACGGTGGTGGTGGGAGACATGGCGCCCGCCACGATGAAGGGCGAGATCACGCAAGCCTGGTTGGCGCGGGCCAGAACCTTCAGCGCGCCCAGCATCACGCCGTCCCACACCATCGGCGAGTTGGCGTTGATAAGGGACGTCATCACGCAGTTCTGGTCGACGAATTCCTTGCCGAAGACCATCTCCGCCATGGCAACCGAATCGGCCGAGCGTTCGCCGGCGGTGACCGAGGCCATAAACGGTTTGTCGGAATATTTGATGTGGGTGTAGATCATGTCGAGGTGGCGCTTGGCCACCGGAATGTCGACGGGCTCGCACAGCGTGCCGCCGGCGTGATGCAGGCTCGGCAGCATGTAGACGAGCTTGGCGAAATTGCGGAAGTCCTCGATCGTCGCGTAGCGCCGGCCCTCATCAAGATTGCGGATGAAGGGCGGGCCATAGACCGGCGCGAACACCATGTTGTTGCCGCCGATGACCACGCTGTTGGCGGGGTTTCGCGCATGCTGGGTGTATTCGCGCGGCGCCGTCCTGATCAGCGAGCGCACGAGGCCGCGTGGAAAGCGCACGCGGAAGCGCCGGGGATCGGCGGCAGACGGCTTGATGTCGGCGCCGGCATCCTTCCACATCTGGACTGCTTCTTCGTCCTCGTAGAAGTCGATGCCGGTTTCCTGCAGGACGGTTTCGGCATTGTTCTCGATCAGCTCGAGCTGGTCGTCGGAATAGGGCTCGTAAAGCTTCATCTTGCGGCGCACATAGCCGGCCTGCTTGACGGTGGTCGAAGTCCGCGCGGCGCGGCGGGCGTCGGCTCCGCCACGGGCACGGCGGCCGGTGGGGGCGGTTGCGGGCTGAACGTCGGTCATGTGCGTGCCTGTTGAGAAGTTTTCACCTGAACACAGGTTTAATCTCAACAGACCGTGGAAGGGCGGGAAGAAACGTCAGCCGATGGGCTGGAAACGACCTTAGCAGACTTACCCCACCCGGCGCCTAGGGCGCCACCCTCCCCACTGAAGCGGGGAGGGATAGCTCTCCTCCCTCGCTTCAGCGGGGGAGGTGCCGCGCAGCGGCGGAGGGGGCAAGTCAGAACGCCACCTGCAAACTCTCCAGCCCGTGGAAATGATAGGCATTACGATAGCGGGGCTGTTCTGCCAGCCGGAGCTTCGGTAACCGCTGGAAGAGCAAGGGCATTGCAACCTGCATTTCCAGACGCGCAAGCGGTGCGCCGATGCAGAAGTGAATGCCGGCGCCGAAGCTCACCTGGGGGTTGGGATCGCGCGATGGTTCGAACCGGTCAGGCTCAGGAAAGCGCTCAGGGTCGCGATTGGCGGCACCCAGCATCAGGCCCACGGTCTCGCCCTTCCTGAAGCGGATTCCGGCATATTCGAGATCCTCCAGCGCATAGCGCGTGAAGAGATGCAGCGGTGCGTCGTACCGAAGCGTTTCCTCGACATGGCCTTCGCCAATGCCCTCGCGGATGTTGTGTTCGAGCAGGCACTTGATGCCGTTCCCGATGGCGTGAACGGTTGCCTCGTGCCCCGCGTTCAAGAGCAGGATCGCGGTGGTGACGAGTTCATCTTCCGAAAGCTTCGCTCCTTGCTCTTCTGCACGGATCAGTTCGGAGAGGAGATCATCGCGCGGGTCCTTGCGGCGCTTGTTGACATACCCACGCATGAAGTCGCTGAAATCGACCGTCGCCTTCACCGCCGCATCTTCAACGCTTCGGTCGCGCCGGGCCTGATACATCGCCACCATGTCGTGCGACCATGAGAGCAGCTGCTGCGCCATGTCTGCAGGAACGCCCAGCAGTTCGCAGATCACGATGACCGGGATCGGCGTTGCGAATGCAGCAATCAGTTCGGCCTCATGCTGTCCTTCAAACCGGTCGATTAACTGATTGGAAAGAGACGTGATTTGTGGCCTCAGCCGCTCCACCTGGCGCGACAGGAAAGACCGCGTCACCAGGCTGCGGAGACGGGTGTGAACCGGCGGTTCCAGTTCCAGCAGCGAGTGCTTCTCGAACGCAAAGAAGGGTTTCAGATGCTCCGGCGACTCGCTCCACCCCAGTTCCTCGCGCGTTGCCACATGCAGGATCTGCCGCCCGAAGCGCCGGTCCCGCAGCAGTGCATTCACATCCTCATGCCGCGAGAAGCACCAGTAGCCATACTCGTCCCACTTGAACACTGGCACCTTCGCCCGGATCATGTGATAGGCCGGATAAGGATTATGGTAGAAATCCGGATCGACCGGATCGAGCGAGACGGAGCGGTTGGAAATGTCGATGCGCATGGCTGCCATCTTCTATCGAACTCGCAACGCAGGGCAAGTGCGGCTAAGAGGTTCGCAAGCGGAGGAAACGAACTCATGAAAGTCTTCATCAGCGTCGATATCGAAGGTTGCGCCGGCATTACCCATTGGGACGAGGCCGAGAAGAACCATGCCGATTACGCCGAGTTTCGCGAACAGATGACGCGCGAAGCGGTCGCCGCCATCGAGGGCGCGCAGATCGCCGGCGCTACCGAAATCCTCGTCAAGGATGCGCATTCCTCCGGCCGCAACCTCATCACCTCCATGCTGCCGGAAAACGTGCGGATCGTGCGCTCATGGGCAGGTCATCCGCTTTGCATGGTGCAGGAACTGGACGAAAGCTTCGATGCCGTGATGATGGTGGGCTATCACAGCGCGGCGGGATCCGAGGCTAACAGCCTCGCTCACACCCTGTCTCTCGACGCCACCGAAATCCGCATCAACGGCAACCCTGCATCCGAGTTCATCATCCACGCCTATGCCGCCTCGCGGCTGGGTGTGCCGACCGTTTTCGTCAGCGGCGATCAGGGCCTGATGGAGGAGATCGAGGCCGTGAACCCGCACATTGCGCGTTGCGCGGTGAAGGAGGGCAGGGGCCAGTCGACGGTTTCGATGACGCCGCCCGCCGCCGTGCGCGCGATCCGCGAAGGTGCGGCAAAGGCCCTGAAGGCTGACCTTTCGGCATCGCTCCTGCACGTTCCGGAACATCTGATCGTCGAAATCACTTACTCCAACCCGGTCCTCGCCGCGCGTCACCGCTGGTATCCCGGAATGTCTCACGTAGGCGGGCGAACCGTGCGCTTCGAGACGGAGAACTACTTCGATGTGCTGCGGATGCTGAACTACGTGACCTGATGTCGAAAACCCTCGGGAAACAGACCGCCGCCGAATTCATCGTTCTGGTGGCGTTGCTCAACGCCATGGTGGCGATGTCGATCGACACCATGCTGCCGGCGATTGGCAGCATTGCCTCGGAACTTGGTGCCGTCGATCCGAACAGCCGCCAGTTCATCATCACCAGCTTCTTCGGCGGGATGACGCTGGGAACGCTGATCTATGGCCCCTGGTCGGACTCGATCGGCCGCAAGCCCGCAATCTATGCCGGACTGGCGCTCTATGCCGTCGGCTCCCTGATGTGCCTGTTCGCCACGAATTTCGAGATGATGCTGATTGGCCGCTTCGTCCAGGGCTTCGGCGCAGCCGCGCCGCGCATCGTCTCGATCGCCATGGTGCGCGATGGCAGCGCCGGTGCGGCCATGGCGAAGGTCATGTCTTTCGTGATGACGGTCTTCATGCTGGTGCCGATCCTGGCGCCGTCGGTGGGCCAGCTCGTGCTCTTCATTGCCAGCTGGCGCTTCATATTCCTGGGCTTCCTCGTGATGGGCGCTATTGTCGGCGTCTGGCTCTGGCTGCGCCAGCCGGAAACCTTGCCGCGCGAGCGGCGCGCGCCCCTGTCGCCACGCGCCTTGGCAGCGGCTGCCCGTGACGTGGTCCGCCATCCGGTGACCATGGGTTACACACTGGCCGTCGGCTCGATCTTCGGCAGCTTCATCTGCTATCTCGGAACCTCGCAGCAGATCTTCGCCGAGCAATATGGCCAGGGCGAACTCTTCGCCGTGTGGTTCGGCGTCTTTGCGATTGCCATCGCCATGGCGATGATCCTCAATGCCAAGCTCGTCATGCGCTATGGCATGCGGAACCTTTCGAAATGGGCGTTGCGGGCGAGCATTGTCTTGTCCGCGCTGTTTCTGCTGGCGGGACTGCTGATGAACGGTCATCCGCCCCTGTGGATGCTTGGCGTCTATCTCTTTGCCAATTTCTTCTGCAGCGGCATTCTGTTCGGCAACTACAATGCGATCGCGCTGGAACCGATGGGGCGGATCGCCGGCATGGCCGCTGCCATTTCGGGCGCCCTGTCGTCCCTGATCGCCATTCTCACCGGCTCCTACATCGGGCAGCTTTATGATGGCACCGTCATCCCCCTTGCGGCAGGCTTCACGGTGCTGGGTCTTGCGGCCTTTGGCCTGACCGAATGGGCAGAACGCCGCAGGGCGTGAATTTTCCGCACCTTGCGGGGGCGGCGTGACTTCTGATAGCAACGGCCCCCGTGTCCAGACAGTATTCAGCCTTCGCACTCGCCCGCCACGCGCTCCAGCCCGATCTTGCCTGGGAGCGGGCCTGGGCGTCGCCCGACCCGAAACCGTCCTATGATGTCGTCATCATCGGCGGCGGCGGCCATGGCCTCGCAACCGCCTATTACCTGGCGAAGAACCATGGCGTCCGCAACGTCGCGGTGATCGAGCGGAACTACATCGGCTCCGGCAACGTAGGCCGCAACACCACCTTGATCCGCTCCAATTACATGATCGGCGGCAACACGGCCTTTTTCGAGCACTCGATGAAGCTGTGGGAAGGCCTCAGCCACGACCTGAATTTCAACTGCATGGTCTCGCAGCGCGGCCAGATCGTGCTGGCGGTGAACCCAGTACAGCTCGACACCTTCGCGCGCCGCGGCAACGTCATGCGCCTGAACGGCATCGACGCGGAATTGCTGGATCGCGGCGAGGTGATGAAGCTTCTCCCCTATCTCGACTATTCGAAGGAGGCGCGCTGGCCCGTCTATGGCGCCATCATGCAGCCCCGCGCCGGCACCGTGCGCCACGATGCCGTGGCCTGGGGCTATGCCCGCGCCGCCAGCAATCTGGGTGTCGACATCATCGAGAACTGTGAAGTGACGGGCTTCGTGATGGATGGGACCAAGGTGACGGGCGTCGAGACTTCGCGCGGCCGCATCAACTGCGGCAAGGCGGGCATCGCAGTCGCGGGCCACACGTCGCACGTTGCAAAGATGGCGGGCCTGAGGCTTCCCGTCGAAAGCCACATCCTGCAAGCTTTCGTCACCGAGCCGATCAAGCCCATCGTGCATCATGTGGTGAGCTGGGGTGCCGAACTGTTCTATCTCTCGCAGTCCGACAAGGGCGGCCTCGTCTTCGGCGGCCACATCGACGGCTTCAACACCTATACGCAGCGCGGCCAGTTTCCCCGCATCCAGACGGTTGCGGAATGCGCCGTGTCGCTGATGCCCTTCGTCTCGCGGCTCAGGCTTTTGCGCCACTGGGGCGGCATTCAGGACATGACGCCCGACGGCAGCCCCTTCATCAGCCGTACGCCGCTGAAGAACCTCTATCTCAACGGCGGCTGGTGCTATCAGGGCTTCAAGGCCACACCCGCATCGGGCTGGACCTATGCTCACACCATCGCCAATGACGACGAACACGAACTGAACCGCTGCTTCTCCCTCGACCGTTTCGAAAAGGGGCGCGAACTCGACGAGTTCGGCATCGGCAACTGGACCTACAAGCAATGATCATTCCCTGCCCCTGGTGCGGCGACCGCGACCACTCCGAATTCCGTTATGGCGGCGATGCCACGAAGGATCGGCCGAAGCACGGCACGGGAGACCTGAAGGAATGGCACGATTACTATTTCCTGTTCGACAACCCGAAAGGTCCGCATACAGAATATTGGCAGCATGTGCTGGGCTGCCGGCGCTGGTTCCGGCTCTCCCGCAACATCGCGACGAACGAGATCGGAGGCCTCGCATGAAGAGGTTCCGCAGGCTTGCCGCTGACGGCCGCATCGATCGCGCCAGGCCTGTTGGCGCGCGGTTCGACGGCAAGCCGCTGCAAGGGTTTGCGGGCGACACGCTCGCTTCGGCACTCCTTGCCAACAACAAGGTGCTGGTGGCGCGAAGCTTCAAGTATCACCGCCCCCGCGGCATCGTCTCGGCGGGGATCGAGGAGCCGAACGGCCTCTTCACGCTGGGTGAGGACGCAACGACCGAACCCAATGTCGCCGCCACCGTCACCGATCTCTACGACGGCCTCATCGCCCGCTCGCAGAATGCCTGGCCTTCGCCCGATTTCGACCTGATGTCGGTGAACTCGCTGCTGTCGCCGCTGTTCCAGTCGGGATTCTACTACAAGACCTTCATGGGTCCCTTCAAAGGCTCGTGGATGTTCTACGAGCCCTTCATCCGCCGTGCTGCGGGCCTCGGCACCGCAACGGATCTCCCCGATCCCGACCGCTACGAGACGCGATACGAATTCTGCGATGTGCTGGTGATCGGCTCTGGCCCCGCTGGACTTGCAGCAGCACTCACGGCGGGTCGCAGCGGTGCGCGCGTGATCCTCGCCGAACAGGACAGCGATTTCGGCGGCAGCCTGCTCTCTGGCAGCGATGCCGAGCACGAGGCATGGCGAACAGCTAGCGTGGCCGAACTGCAGGGCCTCGACAACGTAAAGATCCGTACCCGGACGACCGTTCAGGGCCTTTACGATGCAAATCTCGCCGTTCTGGTCGAGCGCCGCGACCATCTGAAACCCAATGCGCGGAAAGGCCAGTCGCGCCAGATACTCACGTCGCTCCGCGCCAAGATGATTGTGATGGCCACGGGCTCCATCGAGCGGCCAATGGTCTTTTCGAACAACGACAGGCCAGGGGTGATGCTGGCCTCGGCACTCCGGACCTACGCGAACCGCTATGCCGTGGCGCCCGAGAAGCGCGCCGTGATCGTCACCAACAATGACAGTGCTTATGATGCTGCAGTCGATCTTGCGAAGGCAGGTGTCGCCGTCACCATCGCGGATCATCGCGCCACTGTCGAAGCCAGTCACTTCGCCCGCGCAGCCTCGCACGGCATTGCCGTCTTCCCCGCCACTGGAATTGCCGATGTCGAAGGCGCCAAGGGCATCTCGCGCGTGAAGCTTTCCGGTGCCCATGCCGTGTCGATCGATTGCGATGTGCTGGGCATGGCGGGCGGCTGGTCGCCGGTCGTTCATCTTTCATCGCACGGCGGCATCAAGCCGAAATATGATGAGGCCATCGCAGGCTTCGTGCCGGGTGGTTTCGCACCCACGCAATTCGGTGCCGGCGCCATGATGGGCGTCTTCGGCCTCGCCGCCGCCGTGGCCGATGGTGCGAATGCCGGTGCCAAGGCCGCTTCAGCTGCGGGCTTCGGCAAGACGCGCCTTGTCTATCCGCCTGAACATGTGACCGACCGGACCTATGCGATTCTTCCTGTCTGGTCTGCCCCGCAGCACGGCAAGGGCAAGGCCTTCGTCGATTTCCAGAGCGACGTGACGACGAAGGACGTGAAGAACGCGCATCAGGAGGGCTACCAGTCGGTCGAGCACCTGAAGCGCTATACGACGCTCGGCATGGGCACCGACCAGGGCAAGACATCGAACATCAATGCGCTGGCGCTGATGGCGGAGCATCGCGGCATCTCCATTCCGGAAGCGGGCACCACGACGTTCCGGCCGCCTTATGCGCCACTCACCATGGGCGCCATCGCTGGCCGCACGGTGGGCGCGCACTTCCGCCCGGTGCGCCGCTCTCCGCTTCACGACTGGCACGAGAAGAACGGCGCCACCTTCATTGATGCCGGGCTGTGGAAGCGCGCCTGGTATTATGCCTGGGCGGGCAACAGCCCCGAAACGGCCTATGTGAAGGAAATGGAGCTCGTCCGCCGCAACGTGGGGCTTTCGGATGTCTCCACACTGGGCAAGATCGATGTTCAGGGACCCGACGCGGCGGAGTTTCTGAATCGCATCTACGTCAACGGCTTCGCGAAACTTCCCGTCGGCAAGGTGCGCTATGGCGTGATGCTGAACGATGACGGTGTGGTGATCGACGATGGCACCACGGCGCGCATTTCCGACACGCAGTTTTATATGACGACGACGACGGCGCAGGCAGGCGAGGTGATGTCCTGGCTCGAATACCTGCTGCAATGCCACTGGACCGAATTGAATGTGCAGGTCGCGTCCCTCACCGATGAATGGGCGGGCATGGCGGTGTCCGGCCCCAAGGCGCGCGAAGCCCTGAAGCTTGCGTTCCCGGATATCGATGTGTCGAACGAGGCGCTGCCCTACATGGGCTGCCGCGATGTGGTCTTTGAAGGCGTTACGCTTCGATTGCTGCGCATGTCCTTCTCGGGCGAACTGGCCTACGAGGTTCATGTCGGCGCCGATCATGCCATTCCGCTGTGGGAACATATCCTGAAGGCCGCGGCACCTCTGGGCATCAGGCCCTACGGCCTCGAAGCGCTTGCATCACTGCGTATCGAAAAGGGCCACGTCGCGGGCCTCGAACTTGATCATCGCAACACACTTGATGATCTGGGCCTCGGCAAGATGGCGGGCAAGGAGAAGGATTATGTCGGCAAGGCGCTACGCTTCCGCGAGGATTGCCAGTCGCCGGACCGCTGGAGCCTTGTGGGCCTCGAACTGATGGAGCCTGACAAAAAGCTGCGTGGCGGCTCCATCCTGTTTGCGGCGAATGACGAAATCAAGGGCCACGGCCGCGGCTACATCACCTCCGTCACCTGGTCGACGGAACTGAACAAGTTCATCGCGCTTGGACTCTTCCAGGGCGGGTTGAAACATGAAGGTGAGGAGATCGTCGCCGCCTTCCCGCTGAGGAACGAGCAGGCAAAGCTGAAGATCGTCTCGCCTCACTTCATCGATCACGAGGGGGCACGTCTCAATGCTTGAGCGCAGATCGGCACTGGCATCGGCCAGACCCTATAGGAGCAGCGTGCTGGAGATCGGTGAGGCGCCTGGCTTCACCCTCACACAGGTCGCAGGCCTCGATGCCGATTTCGAGAGGAACCTTGCATCAACCCTCGGCGCACTCCCCGCGCGAGTCGGCATCGTCAACGAACACGCCGGACGCAGCGTGATGCGGATCGGGCCTTCGCAGTTCTGGATCATTGGTCCGGAGACGGACGATCTGGCGGCCATGCTTCAAGGCAAATGCGCAGTGACGCCGCTGACCCACAGCCGCACGCGTATCTTTATCGAAGGCACGTTCGCCCGGGATGTACTGGCCAAGGGCATTCCTCTTGATTTCCACCCGATGGCCTTCACCCCCGGCATGTTCGCGATGACGGGGCTTCACCACACGCCCGTCACGGTTCATTGCGTGGCGGCAAGCCGCTTCGAAATCTACGCAATGCGGACATTCGCGCTGAACCTGTGGGAATATCTCACCGATGCGGCACGCGAGTTTGAAGATACGCCATAAGCTGATGCAATCCGGGCCGCCGGGACTTGGCCTGTGGATAGACGGCGCTGTAGTCGTGCCCCAGCAACAGCGCAGCGGGGCTGAGAATGACAAGCCGCCCCTGAGCGATGTCCTCTTCCGCCAGTTGCCGCTGGCCCAGTGCAACGCCCAGCCCACGGCGCGCGAAGTCCAGCGCCAGCGAAGATGATCCGGCGCGATGGCCCTTGCGCTCGTCCACCGCGCGCCCGGGCATATGACGCTGAAACCATTCCGCCCAGCGCGGCAGCGAAGCAAAGGCATGGCCCCAGTTAGTGTGGATCAGCAGCCCGTCGTCCAGCCTGCTGAGATCGGCTCCTGCCGCCAGTTCCGGCGCACACATCGGAACGACATGATCGCGGAACAGCGGCACGGTACTGAGGTCGGGATAGAGGTTGGTGCCGTAGCAAAGCCTGAGGTCGATTTCCCGCGCCGCGAAATCGACGGGATCTTCCTCCACGCGAAGATCGATCTTGATGGAGGTCTCATTCTTCAGAAACCCGGCTATCGCCGGAACGAACCAGCACTCGGCAAGCGACGGCAATACGCTGACCACCAGCGTCGTGCGGCTTGTGCCGGAAACGACGCGCGCGGTGAGGGCCGCGATTTCCTCGAGCGCTGGCGTGATGCCGGCATAGACGGCCTGTCCGGCATCGGTCAGCACGATCCTGTTGTTCAGCCTTGTGAAAAGCTTCCGCCTGAGGAACGATTCCAGATGCCGCACCTGCTGGCTAACGGCTGCTGGGGTCACTTTCAATTCGGCAGCAGCCGCTACGTAGCTTCCAGTGCGGGCAGCCGATTCAAAGGATTTCAAGGCATTGAGGGGTGGAAGGTGGAGCATGGCAGGAAATTGCCATAGTTTTTCTAAGCCTGCTCGCTGATTTTCGCGATTGCTGCTTTCGCCGGATTTGCCATTCTCAGGGACAGTCCCGGAGGATAAGATGCGCGACATTCTCGATCTCGACCGCTACCCGCTGGACCGTCCCGGCACACCGGAATGGTCAGCCCTCGTGGAGAAATGCCGCGCCGATCTCGTGCGCGACGGGATGTACAATCTTGAAGGGCTGGTGAGGCCGGAGGCGCTGGACCGTGCCATAGCCGAATTGCGCCCGGTCATCGACACATTGTCCTTCACCCACAGGCGCACCCACAATATCTATTTCCGGAAAGATATTCCGGGTCTCGCACCCGATCACCCGGCGCTGCAAACCACGCAGACGGTGAACCACACGGTCTGTGCTGACCAGATCATGCAGGCCGTGCCCTTGTGGATTTGTGAATGGGCACCGTTTATCACCTTTCTGACGGCAACGATGAACAAGGTGGCGCTCTATCCGATGCGCGATGCGCTGGCCCGCGTGAACGTGATGGCCTATCGCGAGGGCGAGCAGCTGAACTGGCATTTCGACCGCAGCGAATTCACCACCACCTTGCTGCTGCAGGCGCCCGATGAAGGCGGCGAGTTCGTCTACCGCACCGATTTACGCAGTGACGACGACCAGAATTACGATGGCGTGGCAAAGCTGCTGCGGGACGAGGACTCTCAAGTAAAGACGCTGAAGCTGAGCGCCGGCACATTGAATGTATTCCGCGGCAAGAACACCGCCCACAAGACCAATCAGGTGCGTGGGGCCCGCGAGCGCATCATTGCCGTGTTCTCGTATTTCGACCGTCCGGGCGTGGTGTTCAGCAAGGAAGACCAGATCGGCTTCTATGGAAGGACCGCCTGATTGGACAGGTCCTCTCCCGCGGTGCGGGGGAAGACATCAGGCCTTGGCAGTATCGGCGACCGTTCCACCGGTCAGCCGGACAAGATTATCGAAGCTGATCTCGAACACCGCATTTGGCGTGCCGCCCGCCGCCCACAGGGTGGGAAAGCGCGCCAGGTCCTGATCGATGAACACGGTTACAGCTCGCGCATGCGCGACGGGCGGAACGCCGCCGACCTCGAAGCCCGTCATCTCCTTCACGAACTCAGGCGAAGCCCGTTCGATCTTCTCGCCGAGGAGGGCTCGTATTTTCTTGTCATCCACACGGTTGCTGCCCGAAGCCACCACCATCACCGGACTGCCGGATTGCGCAGTGCGGAACAGGATGGACTTCGCGATCTGCGCCACGTCGCAACCGATGGCCGCCGCGGCATCGGCTGCCGTGTGTGTGGTCTGTTCAAATTCAACCACGGTGAAGGACGGCCCCAGCGCCGATTGTACGCGCAAGGCGCTGGGAAGTTGCGATGGCTGCATGAGGCCTCAGCCGCGCATCCGCTTGCCTTCGGGATCGAACGGCGGCTCGGTGATGATCGTCGCCTTGCGGTTCTCGCCGATGATCTCGATCTCGAAAGCACCTGCAGACGTATCGCCCGCAAGCTCCTTCGGCACGTAGCCCTGCGCCATCGACTTGTCGACGTAATGCGCGAAGCCGCCGGATGTCACCCAGCCCACGACCTTGCCCTTGTGCCAGATCGGCTCGTCGCCCAGAACGTCTGCATCACCTGCATCGACGATCATCGAAACACGCCGCAGCGTACCGCCCGAAGTCTTTTCCTCCATCGCCTTGTCGCGGCCGATGAAGTCGTTCTTGGTGAGGTCGATGAAGCGGTCCATCCCGGCTTCGAATCCGCCGTAGATCGGGCGAAGCTCACGGAACCAGGTGGGGAAGTTCTTTTCCAGACGCATGGAAAGCAGTGCCCGCATGCCGAAGTTCACAATGCCATGCGCCGCACCTGCCTTCATGATCTGCTGGTACAGCCGGCGCTGGTATTCGGGCGCCACCCAGATTTCATAACCGAGATCGCCCGTATAGGTGACGCGGTTGATGAGGGCAGGGCAGTTGGCGATATCCATGGAACGATGATCCATGAACTTGAAGGCAGCGTTCGACACGTCCTCATCGGTGAGCTGCGCCAGCACATCGCGCGACTTCGGGCCCGCGATCGAAAGGCCGACGAGGCCTATGTCGTAGCGGTGGATCTTCACCGAGCCATCTGTGGGCAAATGCGCCTCGAACCAGCGCATGTGATACTTCTGCGCCTGCGATGAGCCCCACATGTAGAAGGTCTCGTCACCACCCTTGGCGATGGTGAAGTCGCCGATCAGCTTGCCTGCCGGATTCAGCATCGGGGTGAGGATGAGGCGCCCGGTCTTCGGCATTTTGTTGGTCATCAGCCGCGACAGGAAAGCTTCGGCACCGGAGCCGGTGAAGCGGTACTTCGCGAAATTGGCGATCTCGGTCACGCCCACGCCATTGCGCGTGCCCAGCACTTCCTCCTTCACATGCGTGAAATCGTTCGAGCGGCGGAACGACACGATGTCCTTCGGCTCCACGCCCTTTGGCGCGAACCACAGCGGCGTTTCGAGGCCCCATGAGTCGCCCATCACGGCACCTTGGGCGAGCATGACGTCGTAGATCGCCGTCGTCTGCTGCGGCCTTGCGGCGGCGAGTTCTTCATTGGGGAAGCGGATCGAGAAGCGCCGCGAATAATTCTCGCGCACCTTTTCATTGGTGTAGCTGCGCGTCGCCCATTCGCCGAAGCGGGCAACATCCATCGCCCACACGTCGAAGCCCGGATCGCCGTTTATCATCCACTGCGAGAGGGCGAGGCCTACGCCGCCACCCTGGCTGAAGCCCGCCATCACGCCGCAGGCCACCCAATAGTTGCGAAGCCCCTGAACCGGGCCGACGATGGGGTTGCCATCGGGCGTAAACGTGAACGGCCCGTTGATGACGCGCTTGATGCCGGCCGTGGCGAGGGCGGGGAAATGCTTGTAGCCAAGCTCGAGATTCGGCGCGATCCGGTCGAGGTCGGGCTGCAGCAACTCGCGGCCGAAGTTCCATGGCGTCTGCTTCGGGCTCCACGGCACGCAGGCTTGTTCATAGGTGCCGAGCACCATGCCGCTGCGCTCCTGCCGCATGTAGATTTCCGACTTGAAGTCGATGATATGCGGAAGTTCGTGGCCGCGTTCCTTGTTGTAGGAAATGACTTCCGGCATCTCGTCGGTGACGAGATACATATGCTCCATGGCCAATACCGGAAGCTCGAGGCCCACCATGCGGCCCAGCTCGCGCGCCCACAAGCCGCCGCAGTTGACGACGTGCTCGGCGTGGATATTGCCCTTGGCGGTGATCACGTCCCACGTGCCGTCGGCACGCGGCTTCAACTTCTCGACCTTGCAATCCTGATAGATTTCGGCGCCGCCGATGCGAGCCGATTTTGCATAGGCATGCGTCGTCCCCTCGGGGTCGAGGTTGCCGTCGGCCTTGTCAATCATCGCGCCGACGAAGAATTTCTCCTCCAGCAGCGGATGCATCTTTTTGGCCTCGGCCATCGAGATGATTTCGGTTTCAAGCCCGAGATAGCGGGCGCGCGCATGTGCCATCTTCAGCCATTCCATGCGCTCATGCGTATCGGCGAGGATGAGGCCGCCGGAGCGGTGAAGCCCGCAGGCCTGGCCGGAAATCTTCTCGAGTTCGTTGTAGAGTTCGATCGTATAGCCCTGCAGCTTCGCCACATTGGGGTCGCCGTTCAGCGTGTGAAAGCCGCCCGCCGCATGCCAGGTGGAGCCGGAGGTAAGGATGTCGCGCTCGACCAGCACCACGTCCTTCCAGCCCGCCTTGGTGAGATGATAGAGCACCGAACAGCCGACAACACCGCCGCCGATCACCACAACGCGAGCCTGGGTCTTCATGGAATATCCTTGGGAAATGGGAGTTTCGGCAGCCTGTTTAGCGGGGGGCCAAGGCGCTCGCAATCGGCATTGCAGGTGAAAAGAATTCATCGAATGAAAATGGCCCCGCCTTTTGGGGCAGGGCCACGAAACCGTTCGGGAAGCTGACGCTTAGATTGCGTCCTTGACTTCCTTGGCAGCGCGGAAGCCGAGCTTCTTCGATGCCTTGATCTTGATCTGCTCGCCTGTGGCGGGGTTGCGGCCCATGCGCGCCGGGCGCTTCTTCACCTGGAAGATGCCGAGGCCGGTGATACGCACCTTGTGGCCCTTCTTCAGGTTCTTGACAGTGAGTTCAACGAAGTCGTTGAGGAACTCGGTCGCTGCCTTCTTTGACATCTCGTGCTTCTCGGCCAGCTCTGCAGCGACTTTCGAAAGAGCGATCGTCAGTACCTTCTCGTCAGCCATTTTTCTCTCCTTTGACGGGTTTGGCTGACGAGAGCGTTAACTCAGCTTTCGATTCTTGAAAACCCTTATTTTTCAGCCCTTTTTTAGCGCGCCATCCAAGAAACCCTTGAAATACCGGCTTAACTTTTCGTTAACAAACTGACAAGCCGAATAATCTCATGATATCAATGACGTGCAGGATCTGTAGCGAGATCGTGAGTGCCCGGCGCGTGCGTTGCGATATCCACATGGTTCTTCAGCGGAATGGGCGGCAGCCGATGTTTTGCGGCGAAACAGTCGAGGTTTTCGCGGCGCTGGCGGTACAGCGATTCGCCGGACATGTTCTGGGCATGAACGCGAATGGCAACGGCGGCGCTCCGGATATGCGTCAGCGCATGCCCGGCGCGCGCCACGCGGATGTACCAGTCCCAATCCCAGTAGAAGGGCAAGGTCTCATCGAAGCCCCCAAGTTCCTGATGCAGCGACCGGCGATAGGATACGGCCGAGATCAGGATCGTATTGTCGCGCTCGAGGCTTTGTGCATCGGCATCGAACTCAAAGGCAAGCGGCGCACGCTGGTCTTCGAAGGAGAGTCCGCCGTCGGCGAAGCAGAACTTGGCCCCCGCCTGGAATGCGGCAGCTGCCTGCGCGAGATAGGTCTTGTCCGTCCACCAGTCGTCGTCGTCGAGAAAGGCGATGACGTCGCCCGTTGCCTTGGCGATCCCTCGATTGCGCGCGGGCACCGGCCCCCGCTGCGAATTGTCCAGAACGATGACCGACGGCGCCATCTGCCCCACCGCGTCCAACGCTCCGGCGCCGTCGTCGACGACCATGATCTCGTGCGTGGCGTGGGTTTGTTCCAGCACGCTGGCCACTGCCTGGCGCAGAAATTGGAGACGGCCCCGGGTGGGAATGATGACGGAAAATCTGGTCATGGCGGGATTGCGTCTCGGGCGGTGAACGGATCTTGATGGCGAGTCCCGATGCTATACGATGGCTGGATGATCGCAACCCTGCCGATGTATGACTGGCCGGAGATACGGAGCGCCACCGATGCCTGGTGGAACGGACTGTCGAGACACATCGGCGCCGATGTTCCGCTCCACCGGGTGGAAGACTACACTGCCGCATGGCAACGCCCAGACCTTCTGTTCAGCCAGACCTGCGGTTATCCATTCACCCATGCGCTTGCCGGAAAGGTCCAGCTTGTTGCAACACCGCACTATGCCGTCGACGGCTGCGATGGCCCGCTGTACCAAAGCATCGTCTTCGCGCGGGAGAAGATGGAGCTGCGGGAGTTTCGCGGCGCCACGGCCGCGGTAAACACGCCGGACTCGATGTCCGGCATGCTGGCGATGAAACTCGTTTTCGCGCCCCACGCCAGGCAGGGCCGCTTCTTCGGCAAGGTTGTTGAAACTGGCGGCCATGCGAACTCCATGAAGGCGGTACGCGATGCCACAGCGGACGTCTGCGCCATCGATGCCGTCTGCGTGGCACTCGCGCGAAGGTACCGGCCGGACTATCTCGAAGGTCTTGTCGAAATCGCCCGCTCGCCGTTCGTTCCGGGCCTGCCCTTCATCACCGCCGGCGGCAGGCCGGCGGAATTGCAAGCAAGTCTGGCACAGGCCTTTGCCGACCCGGAACTCGATGAGGCAAGGGATCAACTTTTCTTGTCTGGTTTCTCCAGCCTGGGTCTGGAAGACTATGCCCGCATCACCGCGCTTGAGGCGGCAATGGCAAGGCAAGGAGGGCTGGAACTCTTATGATCGACCTCTACACATGGGGAACGCCCAACGGAAAGAAGATCTCGATCGCGCTGGAAGAGATGGCGCTGCCCTATACCGTCCATCCGGTGAATATCGGCAAGGATGAGCAGTTCGCTCCCGCCTTTCTGAAGATTTCGCCCAACAACAAGATTCCCGCCATCGTCGACCGCGATACCGGCCAGAGCGTTTTTGAATCCGGCGCCATCCTCATCTACCTCGCCTTGAAATCGGGGAAATTCTATCCGCCGGAGAACCGCACGAGAATTCTCGAGTGGCTGATGTGGCAGATGTCCGCCGTTGGCCCGATGCTGGGCCGCGCGCATTATTTCCTGAAATACAATCCCGGCAAGGCGCCCTTTGCCGAGGAGTGGTTCTCGGCCGAGGCGAAGCGCCTCTATGGCGTGCTGGACAGGCTGCTGGACGGCCAGGACTTCATGTGCGGCGACTACTCGATTGCCGACATGGCAACATTTCCCTGGATCGCGCGGCACGAATGGCAGCGCATCAACCTCAATGACTTTCCGGACGTGAAGCGCTGGTACCAGGCAATTGCCGCAAGACCTGCCGTGCGGAAGGGCTACAAGGTGCCGAACGCGGCAGATGAAATCCCCATGCCGGCTTAACTGCGTGCCGGAACCGTCTCATCCTCGCCCGGCCGCGCCTTCACGAAATCTTCCTTCATCTCGCAATGCAGCGCCAGCGCATGAAGCTTCGGATACTTGTTGGCGGGAAATGCTTCCGGCACCCGCATCTTCATGTGGAAGATCATGCAGCCGATGGTGATGTCGGCCTGCGTCATGTGCAGGTCGAAGAACCACGGCGAACCGCAATCGGCTTCAAGCTTCTTGAGCGCCGCCGTGATCTGCGAGAGCATCCGTTTCTCGTAGTCGCGGTTGATGTGCTTGTCGCTGTGGAACAGCCGTTCGAAGAACAGCGCCACCACCTTCTCCGCCGTGCCCGCACCCAGCGCTACCGCCTGCAGCACCTTGCGCCGCTCGGGCCCATGGGCAGGCGTCAACGCGCGGGCAGGGCCTGCCATCTCGTCCAGATGGTCGATGATGGCGGCGGAGTCGATCATCACCTCGCCTGACTCGAGAATGAGTGCGGGCACCCGCAGCAGCGGATTGAGCTTCTGCATCGCCGCCCCATTGCGGAAAACCGAAAGGGGATTGCGCGTGTAGGGCATGTGATAGTGATTGAGCGTCACCGCCACACGGCGCACGAAGGGCGAGTCGAATTGGCCAACGAGGATCATGGCCCGATCATTGCGCAATCAGGCCAGCCGCTCAAGCACCCTTTCACGGCCGATCAGCGGGAGGAGCAGTGCGAGTTCCGGCCCATGGTCCAGCCCGGTGAGCGCCAGCCGCAGCGGCATGAATAGCTGCTTGCCTTTGCGGCCGGTGGCGGACTTCACGGCCTCCGTCCACACCTTCCAGGTCGTTTCGTCCCATGGTTCCGGCGGCAGCAGCGCCTTCGCCTCGCTGATGAAAGCCCTGTCTTCATCGGCGATGACGGGGTTGATTCCCTTTGTGATGATGTCAAACCAAGCTTTTGAATCAGCAAGCTTTTCGATGTTCCCACGCACTGCCAGCCAGAACGCCTCCGAACCATGATCGAGGCGGTCCCTCACGGCCTCCCATGGCAGGTGATGCAGCAGCTTGGCGTTGAGATGCGCCAGTTCCGCCTCGTCGAAACGGGCAGGCGCGCGCGACAGCTTGGCGAGGTCGAAGCCTTCCACCAGTTCGGAATAATCCGCACACGGATGGATATTGTCGGAAGTTCCCAGCAGTGCGGCATGGCTCACGACGGCCATCGCCTCGAGCCCCTGTCCGCGCATCGCGGCGATGGAGAGTGAGCCAAGCCGCTTCGACAAGCCCTTCCCATCCGCCCCCGTCAGCAGGCTGTGGTGCGCATAGGCCGGAACATTGCCGCCAAGCGCCTGCGTGATCTCGATCTGGACGGCGGTATTCACCACATGGTCCTCGCCGCGGATCACATGGCTGATGCCGAAGTCGATATCGTCGATGACCGAGGGGAGTGTGTAGAGATAGGTGCCATCCTCGCGCACCAGAACGGGATCGGACAGGCCCGTCGTATCGATGTGCTGGGGTCCGCGGATGAGGTCGTTCCACTCGACCACGCGGCCATCGAGCCTGAAGCGCCAGTGCGGCTTGCGGCCCTCCGCCTCCAGCGCGGCGCGTTCCTCGCCCGAAAGCTTCAGCGCCGCACGGTCGTAGACGGGCGGCAGCCCCCGCGCCATCTGCCGCTTGCGGCGGCGGTCGAGTTCATCCGCCGTTTCATAGCAAGGGTACAGTTTTCCGGAGGCGCGCAAGGCATTCGAGATTTCATCATAGTGTCCAAAACGTTTCGACTGCCACTCGACACGATGCGGCCTGATGCCAAGCCAGTCGAGATCGGCCGCAATGCCTCGGACATATTCTTCGGTGGAACGTGCGGTGTCCGTGTCGTCATAGCGCAGCACGAACTGCCCGCCGGATTTCAGCGCGAAGAGCCAGTTCAGAATAGCGGTGCGCGCATTGCCGATATGGATGCGGCCCGTGGGCGAGGGGGCGAAACGGACGTTGCTCACTTTTCTGCTTTCTAGTATGTGGTCGTCTTGCACACTGTTTCCAGTTTCAGCGTGGAAATCGAGGTATTGGGCGGTGGCTAGTGCAAACTTTCACTTTTGATATTGGAATGTCGTAAACCCATTTCCGCCAGTTCTCCTGGAGCCATTCGGTACTGATCGCGTTCCAGTTGGAGCCAGGTTTGTGAACGCTGATATTGGCATCCAATGGCAGCAGCACGAGTACAAGGCCACTATTGTATCCACTTGATACCAGAAATCCGTATCCGCTATCAGCCCAAGGAGCATCGAACAGCGTGAATTCGACTACATCTTCATAGGGCCATTTCGCAGGAAACCTAAAGAGACTTCCTCGTGTAATTACTGGCTGCTTGACCGCTTTGAAATCATCCCATTTCACGGAACGCAACCTCCAGAATGCAGCAGCGTGAAGCTCTTGAAAACTCCTGTGCTATTGTACTCCTCATGCATCTCTACCGCCCGTCCCGGAAGCCATTGGTGATGGGATAGCGCCGGTCGCGACCGAAATTGCGGCGCGTGATCTTGACGCCCGGCGCCGCCTGCCGCCGCTTGTATTCAGCGACATACAGCATGTGCTGGATACGCTTCACCAGTGCCTCGTCATAACCCTTGGCGACGATGTCGGCGACCGGCAACTCCTGTTCCACAAGACCCTCGAGAATTCCGTCCAGCACATCATAGGGCGGCAGCGAATCCTGGTCCTTCTGGTTTTCGCGCAACTCAGCCGTCGGCGCCTTGGTGATGATGCGCGTGGGGATGACGAAGCCCTGGGTATTGCGCCATTCTGCCAGCCGGTAGACCTCCGTCTTGTAGACGTCCTTGATCGGATTGTAGCCGCCGTTCATGTCGCCATAGAGCGTGGCGTAGCCCACCGACATTTCCGACTTGTTGCCGGTGGTCAGCACCATGCCGCCGAACTTGTTGGAAATCGCCATCAGTATCACGCCGCGTGTGCGCGACTGCAGATTTTCCTCGGTGATGCCGCTGGCCGTACCGGCAAACAACGGCCCGAGTGCGGAGAGAAATCCTTCCACCGGTTCCTTGATCGGCACCACGTCATAGCGCACGCCCAGAAGCTTCGCGCATTGCTCGGCATCCACCAGGCTGTCGCGGCTGGTATAGGCATAAGGCAGCATCACGCAATGCACGCGCTCCGCTCCCAGCGCATCGACAGCCATCGCCGCGACGACCGCTGAATCGATGCCGCCCGAGAGCCCCAGCACCACGCCGGGAAAGCGGTTCTTGTTCACATAGTCGCGAAGTCCCAGCACGCAGGCCTTCCAAGTTTCCTCTTCCTTCTCGGGCAGCTTCGCGATCTCGCCCGGCAGCATGCACCAGCCATCACTTTGGCGCTGCCATTCGGTGAGCGCGATCGCCTCTTCGAACATCGGCATCTGCAGGGCGAGCGAACGGTCGGCGTTGAGCACGAAGGAGGCGCCGTCGAACACCAGTTCGTCCTGTCCGCACACCTGATTGAGATAGGCCATGGGCAGCCCCGTCTCGGTCACCCGCGCGACGACGAGGTTGAGCCGCACGTCATCCTTGTTGCGCTCGAAGGGCGAGCCATTGGGAACAAGCAGGATCTCGGCACCCGTTTCGGCCAGCGTCTCGCAAGTCTCGTCCGTCCAGATATCTTCGCAGATTGGAACGCCGATCCTGATACCCCTGAAGGATATGGGGCCGGGCGCGGGGCCGGGCTGGAACACGCGCTTTTCGTCGAACACGCCGTAATTCGGAAGATCGAACTTGTAGCGCAGCGTCTCGATCCGGCCATTGGCGAGAAGCGCCACGGCATTATGAAGCTTCTCTCCATCCTGCCACGGCAAACCCATCAGCACGGCCGGCCCCGTCGCCGTGTCTTTCGCCAGTTCCGTGACGGCGAGCCTGCAGGCCTCGACGAAGGAGGGCCTGAGAACGAGGTCTTCCGGCGGATAGCCGCAGATGAACAGTTCGGGAAACAGGATGAGGTCGGCACCAGCGGCCTGCGCGCGCGCCTCCCGCGCCTTGGCGAGATTGGCGTTGATGGCGCCAAGCGTCGGGTTGAGTTGGGCCAGTGCAATGATGAGCTTGTCGGTCATGAGGGGGGTCTTAACCTCATGACCGGAAAACGGCAACGGGCCGCTTGCCGAAGCGAAACAGCAGCCTGCTGGCCATCAATGCCGCTCGGCGGAACTGGAGTGGCGGACTGGCGTTGTCATTGGATTCGCAAGGCGGCACCCTTCAGCATAGCGTGCTTGCAATTGTTGTATGACTTGGTCAAATTCCGCAGCCGGATGCAACTGGCGCAATCAGGAGGGGTAGCCGATGCGGCTCGACAATGAACGGCCGAGTGACAATGTCGAGGATCGGCGCGGCCAGAGCGGTGGCGTAGGCGGTGGTTTCCGCTTTCCTGGTGGTAGCGGCCGCCGTGTAAACATTCCCATGGGCGGCCGCGGCGGCGGCTTCAGCCTCAAGACCATCATCTTCATGGTCATCGTTTATTTCGCGCTGAAGATGTTCTTCGGCATCGATCTGCTGCAGGTCATCAACGGCGGCGGTCTTCCGGTGCCCGGCGGCACGAATTCCGAGATCACAGTTCCCGATGGCTCGACGGATGTGACGAATGCCGGGGATTCAGGTATCGGCACCGGCACCGGCACGACCACGGCCAACAGCGATGCCGGCAAGGAATTCGTCCAGCGCGTGCTGGGATCGACCGAGCGGGTCTGGGGCGGCATCTTCAAGTCGATGGGCCGCCAGTATCAGGAGCCGCGCTTGGTGCTATTCGAGAACTTCGTCCAGTCGGCCTGTGGGTCGGCGCAGTCGGCCATGGGGCCGTTCTATTGCCCGGGCGACCAGAAGGTCTATATCGACCTCGCCTTCTATCAGGACCTCAAGAACAAGCTCGGTGCGCCGGGCGATTTTGCCCAGGCCTATGTGATTGCCCATGAGGTGGGCCATCATGTGCAGAACCTGTTCGGCATTGCCGAGAAGGTGGCGGCCCAGCGCATGCGGGTGTCGAAGGAGGAAGGTAACGAGCTGTCCGTGAGGATGGAGCTTCAGGCCGACTGCTTTTCCGGCATCTGGGCCAAAGAAGCCGATCGTTCTGCCAATATTCTCGAAGACGGCGACATCGAGGAAGGCCTGACCGCCGCCGCCGCCATCGGTGACGACCGGCTGCAGAAACAGTCGCAAGGCTATGTCGTGCCCGAATCCTTCACTCACGGCACCTCTGCCCAAAGGGTGGCCTGGTTCAAGCGCGGTTTCCAGGCGAGCGATCTCAGGGATTGCGACACCTTCGGAACCGACAACCTCTGAGCGATCTGGCCTGCTACCGCTTCGGGCAACCTGTTTCGTAGCGGGAAAAATTCTTTCTTGACCAAGATCAAAGTCTGCCGGGCGCTCAGTGACTAAGTAACAGTCACGGCTGATGGATGGATTTGGCCGAAGGGAGGAACGGATGACCAGCAAGATTCTCTGCGCGACCGACGGTACCGATCATTCAACCCACGCAATCCAGCTTGCCGCCCAGATGGCGGCAAAGCTTGGCGCCAAGCTGTCGATCTGCGTCGTCAACGTAGCGCGCGGCGGCGCGCGCGGACCCCTGATCTATTCATGGGAAGACGATGAAGTGAAGCGCGTGCTGGACAAGGCCGCTGCCGAGGCGAAGAAAGCCGGTGCCGAATCGGTCGAGGAACTGGCCCTCAGAAGCCGCGAGGCGGCCTCCGCCATCGTGCAATATGCCGAGGAAAACGGCTACGACCACATCGTCGTCGGAACCGGCGACAAGCGCGGCGTGTCGCGCCTGATGCTGGGCTCAGTCGCCGCCGATGTGGCGGGCCGCGCCCATTGCAGCGTCACGGTCGCCCGCTGATCAATAGGCGTTCTCGGTCTTGAACAGCGCAAAGGGTGTTTTCGCGAGGATGTAGAGATCGAAGCTGAGCGACCATTGGTCGATGTATTCGAGATCGTGCTTCACGCGCTGTTCAAGCTTTTCCCGGGTGTCGGTTTCGCCGCGCCAGCCGTTGATCTGCGCCCAGCCGGTGATGCCGGGCTTCACCCTGTGGCGCGCGAAATAGCCGTCGACGACGGTCTCGTACAAGGCCTCGGCGGCCTTGGCCTGCTTCGCATGCGGGCGCGGGCCGACGAGCGAGAGCTGGCCCTTCAGGACATTGAAAAGCTGCGGCAATTCATCGAGCGAGGTCTTGCGGATCAGGCGCCCGATCCGCGTGACACGTGGATCATGCCTGCTCACGAGCCGTGCCGCCGCCGGGTCGCACAAGTCCGTATACATCGAGCGGAACTTGTAGATCTCGATCATCTCGTTGTTGAAGCCATAGCGCCGTTGCCTGAAGATCACCGGTCCCCTGCTTTCGAGCTTCACAGCCAGCGCCACCGCCAGCATGACCGGCGACAGTACCGCCAGCGCCAGCAGCGTCAGCGTCTTGTCGAGCAGTTCCTTCTGGAACAGGCTCCAGCCCTTGAGCGGCCGGTCGAAGACCGAGAGCAGCGGCAGTTTTCCGATATAGGTATAGGCCCGCGCGTTGAGCTTGAGGTTCGAGGTATGCCCGCTGATGCGGATGTCGACGGGCAGTTCCCACAATTGCTTGAGGATGGTGAGCAGGCGGGTTTCGGCGGTCAGTGGAATGGCAACGACAATCAGATCCACGCGTTGCGCGCGCGCGAAGTGCGCGAGTTCGTCGATCCTGCCGATCTTGTGATGCTTGCGGATCGACTGCGGGCTTCTCGCATCCTCGCGGTCGTCGAATAGCCCGACAATCTCGATGTCGATGCCGCGCGAGGTCTCGAGCAGGTTCAGCGCGTCTTCCGCCGCCTTGCCGCCGCCGACGATGGCGATCCTCTGGCGGAACTGGCCGGTCGCCGCCCGCTGCCCGGCCCATGCCGAAACGGCGCTGCGGGTGAGGCCGAAATAGACCGGCAGCACCAGCATCCACAGATACATCCACTGATAGCCCATCTCGAGCAGGAACAGATGAGTCAGGAAATACAACAGGCCGCCGATGATGAAACAGGTGGCCGTGGCGCGAATGGCCGACCACGTGCCGGCCGTCATCGACTTTACATGATAGAGACCGAGCGACCGCATCGCGAATACACAGATCAGCGCCAGTTCGACGGCAAGGAAGCCGATGATTTGCGGCGCCGTCGCCGGAAGATCGGCCGCCACGACGAGCGAGATGAAGATTGATGCGCAGAACAGAATGCTGGCGTCGAGGAATTTCAGTATCCGTTCGACGACTTCCCGGTCGATGTATCGCTCGATCCGCGTTCCCGCATTCAGTCCCATCAGGTACTCCCACCCGGCGGGCAAGACCCGCCTCGAACCGGGCTCTTAACGAGGGTGTCTGAAGACGCAGGTAAAATCCGCCGCATGGCAGGCTGGGTTTTCCGCTTAAGGTTGAGAAACTCTTTCCGTCCGCCACGGCAGCGGAGGCGCTTGAGCCCGGGCGGGCGCTTGTGCGGACCTGCGGCGTGGCGCAAAAAGGGGTCAGGGCGATCGCAACTGGCGGGAATGCACGATTTGAATGATGAAACGGTAAAGGCGCGGGCGCAGTTGCGTAGCCTGTTCGATGCGGCTGTCGATGCCGCCA
>JALHQC010000050.1 GCA_022842165.1 bacterium | reverse complement strand
ATGACCACAGGAACGACCATGCGCGAAACGGCGAAGTGCCAGAGATCGCGCCCCGCGAGGTAGTCCGGCGTCCAGCGTCCGAGAAAGGCCACGACGGCGAGAAGGACGGCATAGGCCACGATGAACTTCCATGCGTGCGCCCGCAGAACGCCAAGTGCGCGCCGCCCCGCGCCGGGAGTTGCTGAACTGGTCATCTGTGCGGCGGGTGCCCGCTATTCGGCAGCATGCAGAATGGCCGGGGGTACTTCAGCGGGGGAATCCTGCTGTGCCAATTCCTGTTCCTCGGGAATGCGGAAGACGTTGGCCTTCTGCATGCGCCGGCCCAGCGACGGAAGGGCCGTGGCCCACGAGACAAGCGGCGACAGGACGAGGCCGGCCAGGATGGGCAAGAACCAGAAGAAGGTGGCCCAGGAAATGGCGAAGGACAAGGCGCCGAAGCCCGCCCCTGCGAGCACGTGAAACCAGTGCCGGCGCAGCATGGCCTTGAACGGCACGGCGGATTCGGCACGGTTCTGAGCGTTCCAGCCGGAATCGCGGCCCGCGAAGATGTCGAACACGAAGCGCGACTGGATCAGCATCATCACCGGCGACAGGAGCATGGACAGGAACGTTTCCACCGCGACGCTGTTCACAAGGCCCAGCGCGCCACCGCAACCGCGGCGAAGCTCGCGGTCCTTCAGTGCCAGGACGAGGCCCAGCAGCTTCGGCAGGTAGAGCACGATGCCGGTGATGGCCAGCAGGCGGAGCGCCAGTTCGGGATCGAATACCGGCCAGGCGGGAAACAGCGAGAAGCCATCGGGGAAGTAGTTGGGCTCGGTGTAGCGGGCAATCGATGCGAGCGTCAGGCCCGCCACCAGCAGCATGAGCCAGAGCGGCGAGGCGAGGTAGGACATGATGCCCTGAACGAGGTGGATGCGGCTCATCCAGTGCAGGCCCGACGCGCCCACAAGCTTGATGTGCTGGAGATTGCCTTGCGCCCAGCGCCGGTCGCGCGAGGCGATGTCGAGCAGCGAGGGCGGGGTTTCCTCGTAAGACCCCTGAAGCTGCGGCAGCATGTAGACGGCCCAGCCGGCGCGGCGCATGAGTGCAGCTTCGACAAAATCATGGCTGAGGATATGGCCGCCGAAGGGCTTGCGGCCTTCAAGCTCCGGCAGGCCGGCCGAGGCGGCGAATGCCCTGGTGCGGATGATGGCGTTGTGGCCCCAGTAATTGCCATCGCGCCCGTGCCAGGCCGAAAGCCCGGTGGCGACGACGGGGCCGTAGACGCGGCCTGCGAATTGCGTCATCCGGGCAAACGGCGTCCAGCGGTTGCGGAGCAGCGGCAGCGACTGGATGATGCCGGCCTGCGGGTCCGCCGCCATGGCGCGGGCCAGCGTGACGAGCACTTCGGCGCTCATCTCGCTGTCGGCGTCGAGCACGATCATGTGGTCGTAGGCGCCGCCCCAGCGGGTGACAAAATCGGCGATGTTGCCGGCCTTGCGGTGATGATTGTCGGCGCGGCGGCGGTAGTAGACGCCCATCGCACCGCCAAACCTGGCGCGAAGATCGCGGAAGCATTGTTCTTCCTCGAGCGCAATTTCAGGGCGCCGGGTGTCGCTCAGAATGAAGATGTCGAAATGGCGCGACGCCCCTTGCCATTGCAGGCTCCGGCCCATGCGTTCGAGTGCCGCAAACACGTGGCGCGGGCTTTCGTTGTAGACGGGCATCAGAAGCGCCGTGCGGCCCATGTGCGCGTGGGGCGCAAGATCGACAGAGTCGTTCCGGTTGCGCAGCAGGATCCAGAAACCCAGCACGGCGCTGGCGCAGGAAAACGAAATCCACGTGAAGGTGAGCGCAAAGAAAACCGAGAACAAGATCTGCAGCCAGGTGATGTTTGCCGGGCTGATGACCTGATACATGCCCCAGGTACCGAGCGCCGTGAGGACTATCGTGAGCGTGAACACGAAGATCCGCGCGCGCTTGGTGCCGGCATTCCGCGTCACGCCGCATTTTTCGCCTTTCCAGCCGCGAAAGCTCTGGGCCGGCATGGCGAGCGGAGACTCGGGAGGCGTCTGGTTCACGGCCGTGTCCACCGGAAGAGCCAGGTTTCGCCCGCTACGACATCGCCACGCTTCAGTTCGGCGCGCAGTTCGGCGATGTCGATTCCCGAGGCATCATGCGCGAAGGAGACCCGAACGGTATTGTTCTGGGGATTTTCGTAAACTACCACGTTACTGACTGCTCCCGCATTCGAAGAGACCTGCGCCTTCAGACCATCGGTCGAGGTCAAACCTGCATATTCAATGACATAGAGGCGCTTGCTGACATCATAGGTCGGCGGGTTGGAGGCAAAGCCGATGTCGACGCCGGAACCCGAAAACGACACAAGTCCAACGGGGGCAGGTTGTTCCACAGGCCAGGTGGCGCACCAGTGGAGGCGATAGACGAAGGTGTTGCTGCCGCCCTGTTTCAGAGTTTCCTTGGGGCGCCAGAAAGCAACGATATTGTCATTGGTTTCGAAGTCGGTCGGGATTTCGTAAAGCTCGATGGCGCCAGCCGCCCAGTCGCCGATCGGCTCGACCCAGAGGCTCGGGCGGCGCTCGTATTTCGCTTCGAGGTCGAGAAAATCCTCGTAGCGGCGGGTGCGCTGCATGAGGCCGAAGCCGCGCGGGCTCATGTCCTGGAAGGCGCTGACCTGCAGCGTCTTGGGGTTGGCCAGCGGCCGCCACAGCCATTCGCCGGTACCGCTCAGCATCATCAGGCCGTCGGAATCATGGACGGCGTTGCGGTAGTCCTCGACGGCGCGGCCGATGGCGTTGAACAGGAACATGCTGGTCAGTGGCGCGATACCGACATGGTCGAGGTCTTTCCGCGGATAAAGCGTCATCTCGACGTCCATCTGGGTATCGTCGCCCGGCTTTATGGAGAAGCGGTAGGCGCCAGTGACGGAGGGGCTGTCGAGCAGCGCCTCGATGACGATGATGCCGGTCGGGGCTTCGGGCTTCTTGATCCAGAAGGCGCGGAAGCTCGGGAATTCCTCGCCCGAGGGAGCACCTGTATCGATTGCGAGGCCGCGCGCGGAGAGGCCATAGAGCAGGCCACGGCCGACGGCGCGGAAATAGGACGCGCCCTGGAAGACCAAAAACTCGTCATGGACGTCGGGAGTGTTGATCGGATAGCGGACGCGGAAGCCCGCATAGTGGAGATCGACCTTGCCATCGGGCGCCTTGGCGTTCGGCCCGAAGATGAAAAGGCTCGGGTCGTATTTCAGCTTCGCCTGACGGTCGCCCTCGATCACATGGATATCGACCGGCTTGGTGAAGAGAAATCCGGAATGGAACATGTCGAACGAGAACTTGTGGTCCTCGCCCTTCCAGATCGCCCGGTCGGGGTTGAAGCGAATGTCGCGGTACTGGTCGTAGGTGGTGATCTCGAAGCCTGCGGGCATCTCGATCTTCTCGTCGACATAGGGTTTCGCGGCCATGTCGCGGGCGAGATTGCGGACGTAATCGTCGCGGAATTCCGAGAATTCCTCGTAGAGTTCGGAAGATTGCGCGGGTTGCTGCAAGAGGCCTGTCCTGAAGGCGGCGGCAAGGGCCGCCAATCTGGCGGCTTGCCCCATGATTTCACGGCGCGTTCGCGTCATTCAAGGCATCCATTCAAGTGATATTGCATTGCGGCACGAATAGCCGCCGGTTGCGGATTGTAAAGTGCCATCTTCACAAGACTGTCATGGAGTTATGACGTGGCCGTGTGACCGACAAGGGTGGCAGTTTGAAGGCAATAGCAGGGGGAGGAATCTATACCGGCTCGACTCCGCACCACTCGGCCACGAAGCGTGCAATGACTGCCGTGGTGCGCTCAACTGACGCAAGGTTCACCCGCTCGTCGAAGCCGTGATAATTCTCTGCCGTGCAGCCGTAGTTGAGAACCGGAATCCGGCTGTAGAGGGCATAGACCCGCGAATCGAGATAGGCGGTGGTGAGCTGGGATTTCAGCGGCCGGCCCATGACGGCCTGATGAGCCTCCGACAGCACGGCCTCGGCGGCGGACCCTTCGGCAAGCTCGTATCCCTCGGCAAAGAAGCCATTGAAGCTGACGCGCGGCGGATTGTTGGCGAGGAAGGCGTCCTGGCGGGCGAAATCGGCAACGGCCTGCTCGATCTGGCGGGCGGCCTCTTCAGCGGCAACGCCGGGAAGGAACGCGATGCGGCAGTCAATCCGGCACCAGGCGGGGACGGAGGATGCCCAGTCGCCGCCGGCGATCTTGCCGAGGTTGAGATTGATGGGATGGTCATGTGTTCCGAAGAGCGGGTGGGACTTCGCCTCCGCATTCCAGCGCTCCTCCAGCAGGCGGAGCGCGTTGGCCACGCGGTAGGCGGCGTCGATGGCGTTGGCGCCGGTACCCATGTTGGCGACGTGGACGGGATGGCCGCGCACCTCGAGCTGGAACCACAACACGCCGAGATTGGCACGGGTCAGGGTCTCGTTGCCGGGTTCCGGCACCAGGGCGGCATCGGCCTGGTAGCCGCGAAGATGGGTCATCAGCGCGCCGTTGCCGGTCGATTCCTCCTCGACCACCGATTGCATGTAAACCGTTGCAGCGGGCTGGAGGCCAATACGGCGCAGCGCGTCCAGCGCGAAGACGGCGGAGGCGACACCGGCCTTCATGTCGCCGGCACCCCGGCCCGACATCCAGCCATCGCGGATGACCGGGTCGAAAGGCGGGGTCGACCACATGTCCTCGGGGCCCGCCGGCACGACATCGACATGGCCCTGGAGGATGAGCGAGCGGCCCGTTTCCTTTCGCGGGCGGTGGATGCCGACGACGATGGGTGCCGCCGAATGTGGTTCCGAGATGCGCGAACCGCCGGGATGCGCCGAAATGGCCGGATGTTCCATGGCGAAAACATCGACATCCATGCCGCGGCGGCGCAGCGCGCGGGCCATATAGTCCTGCACGGTGTGCTCGTTGCCGCGGGTTGAGGGAAAGCGCACCAGATCCTGGGTGAAGGCGACTTGTTCGGCAAATCCTTCCGCAACGGAGCGGGTTATCCGGTCGGCGAGGGCAGGTTCCAGCGGCATTCCCGGTCTCCAATGGCAAGGGCCAGAGTGTGGCGGCTTGCGGCGGTGCAGGCAATGGGCGAGGCGGCATATGCCGCATTTGCGGAAAGCATAAGAAACATTCGCGTGGTGGCATGCGTTGCGCGGCTTTGCTAGAACCCCTTCCGGGCGCTGGGCGTCAACTTCAACTGATCCGGATTCTAGATGGCCTATTTCGAAATCGTGGTGGTGATCGTGCTGACCTGCATCAACGGTCTGCTCGCCATGTCCGAACTGGCCATTGCATCGTCCCGCCTGCCGAAACTGCGCCTGATGGTGGAGCAGGGGGTTCACGGTTCCCGCCGGGCGCTGGCGCTGGCACTGGACCCCGGACGGTTCCTCTCGACGGTGCAGATCGGGATCACGCTGATCGGCATCATGGCGGGCGCGGTTTCAGGCGCGACGCTGGGCGGGCGGGCCGCATTGTGGTTTGCCGGCTTCGGGCTTTCCGAGACGGTGTCGGAAGCGCTTGGCTATGGCCTGGTGATCGGCGCCATCACCTATCTCTCGCTCATCATAGGCGAACTGGTGCCGAAGCGCATCGCGCTGCGCAATCCGGAAGGCGTGGCCTGCCTCGTCGCGCCGGGCATGACCATTCTTGCCAAGGTATCCGCACCGGTCGTCTGGCTGCTGGACCGCTCTGGCCGCCTGGTGCTGGCGCTGCTGGGCCAGAGCCAGACGCGCGACGACACGGTGACGGATGCCGAAATCCACTCGATGATCGCCGAAGCCGAATCGGCGGGCGTCATCGAGCCTGAAGAACGCAGCATGATCGCCGGCGTGATGCGGCTGGGCGACAGGCCGGTACGTTCGGTCATGATACCGCGGGCCGACGTGATCATGATCGACATCAGCGACACGCCCGCCGCCATCGGCAAGAAAATGGCGGAGACCGGGCATTCGCGATTCGTGGCCTATGAGGACAAGCCCGACAACATCCTTGGCGTGCTGCAGGCGAAGGACGTGGCGATCGCGCTGCTGCGCCGGAAGTCTCCGAACCTCAAACAACTGGTCAAGCAGGCACCGGTCGTGCCGGACACGGTCGATGCGCTCGACGTCGTCAACAAGCTGAAGGAATCGGATGTTCATTTCGGGTTGATCTATGACGAGTATGGTCATTTCGAAGGCATTGTGACGGAGGCCGATATCCTGGAAGCGATCGTTGGCGCATTCCGCGAAGAACACCGCGAAGCCGAGCCCGAAATCGTCGAGCGCGACGACGGCTCGCTGCTGGTGGCCGGATGGGCGCCGATCGAGCCGCTCTTGCAGCGGATCGCGCTGGCGGTGCCGGAACGGCGCGACTACCAGACGGTGGCCGGCTTCATGCTGGACAAGATGGGGCGCCTGCCGGCGATCGGCGAGTCCTTCGTCGCGAACGGGTATTGTTTCGAAGTCCTCGACCTCGACGGACGGCGGATCGACAAGATACTCGTCAGGCGCCATGCGCCAGTGACGCGGAGAGCGATGAGTTGACCGAACCCAAGCCAAGGCCGCGCAGGCTGACGGAAATCGTCAGCTCGCTTGATGGCCGCCCGAGCTTTTCGATCGGCGAACTGGTGGACGAACTGGGCGAGCGCGCGTTCGGCGCGCTGATGTTCATCTTCGCCGTTCCGAACATCATTCCGACGCCGCCCGGCACCTCCGCCGTGCTGGGGTTGCCGCTGGTGATCCTGACCTTCCAGCTGATGATCGGGCGGCAAACAATGTGGCTGCCCAACACGATCCGCAAACGCACCATCGATGGTTCCCTGGTGACGGCGTTCGTCCGGAAGGCGATGCCGGTGCTGACGCGGTTCGAGAAAGTGCTGCGGCCCAGATTGTCCCTGCTGGCTGTTTCGGACCTCGCGGAGCGGGCGATCGGGCTGGTCGCCTTCCTGCTGGCGATCGTGCTGTTCCTGCCGATTCCCCTGGCCAACATCGTGCCCGCCGCGGCGATTGCGCTGCTGTCGCTCGGGCTGGCCGAAAGGGACGGGGTTGCCGTTCTGGTGGGCTATCTCCTCGGGGCGGGCACGGTGCTGGTGCTGGTGCTAGTGTCTTCCGCCATCTATGCGGCCATCGTCACCTTCATCAACGTGCTGCTGGGCCTGTGACGCGATGATCGCGGAACTTGGACAATTATGGCGCGGCGAGCTCTCTCTGGCGCGCGCGCTAATCGGCTATGCCATCATCTATGGCCTGGCGATCAACCTCCTGATGAGCGGCATCGCCATGGTCGCGTTCATGGTGATGTCGTCGGGATTGCTGCTCGTGGTGCTGCATTTCGCCGCCGTGCCCTATAATGTTCTGGCCTGTGTCGGCGCCTGGCGCAGCGCGGGCAACTTGAAGGGCAGGCCGGAACTGGCGATGGCGGGCCGCATTTCGGCCCTGGCAGTATTCGTGGCGCTGCTGCTGATTTGACGGGTGTCATCAGCCTGGCCGGAATGTTATATTCGGACGATGTGGACGGTCATCATGCGCTGGCTTATCGGACAGGACGGCTTGAGATGTTCGGCTTCCTGAAATCGCTGTTCGGGAATGGATTGAAACTGGAAGAGGCGCGCCTGCTGGTCGATGCCTATGGCGAGGCGCTTTCAAAACCGGACCTGCCGTACCACCACTTGTGGGGCCGCGGCCGGGTGCCGACGGCGGCCGATGTGCTGGAGGCCGATCCTTTCGCCTTCAGCGGCGGGCGGCCGATTACCGAATTGCCCGCCTCGAAGGAGCAAATCCGGCAGGCGCTGGCCCTGGTGATCCGCAAGACGCCGGCGGGGCGCCTGAGAGACCAGTTTCTGAACGGTTATCTTCAACTGGCGCAATTTCAGGACCTGGAGTGGTGCAGGGCCAACAACGCCGATCCAAGCGACCTGCGAAAAGCCGAGGAAGACCGGCTTGCCGCCGAGATCGAAGCCCTGCGAAAATGAGATCGCGGCGGTTTTTGCCGAGTTTTTCGCAATTAACGGCGCGGGCCTCAGGAAACGCTTGTAATCTCCCGCATATCGGCCTATGTAGCAGACATCGAGTTTCGGCCGGTTGGCTTGGCTCCGCGCTTTCTAGAATGCAAGTGCACTAGCCCTTTCCCTCACTACCAGAACATCGATTTCTTGTGCTGTGCATGTCGCACAGCACGATCGTGCATTTGCATCTTGATAAGGAACTAAACTACTATGCAGACAGGTATCGTCAAGTGGTTCAACGCCCAGAAGGGCTTTGGCTTCATTCAGCCGACTTCGGGCGGCCCGGACGTGTTCGTCCACATCAGCGCTGTCGAGCGCGCCGGCCTCGGCGGCCTCAACGAAGGTCAGAAGGTTTCGTATGAAATCGTGACCGACCGCCGCAATGGCAAGTCTTCGGCTGACCGCCTCCAGGCGACCAGCTAAACAACTGCGATCCAATCAGCGCCTGCGAGCCACGGATGTACTGGTGGCGGGCGCATTCGGATCTCACGGGGCGCCGGTGTGCACACCGGCGCTAATCGTTTTCAGAAGCGGGCGGCAGACCTCTTCATCCTTCCGGAGAGACCCATGGCCGCCAGCGACATCTACATGTATCTTTCCGCTACTTCGAAGGGTCTGTTCTGCTTCTCACGCAGTGCCAGGGGCAACGGATTGCCCCAGTCTTTCGCGCCATGGAAAGTATTCGGCGTGGTGCGCCACGACCAGCCGCCGCCGCAGGGGCTTTCGCGTCAAGCGATCGAGACCGGTATAGCGGCAAACGGTTATCAGCTTTGGCGCCACAAGCGGAAGCCCGTGGTCCAGACCAAATCCAATTGAACGCGGGAGGACTATCTTGCGCATTTTCGTACGTGACAACAACATCGACCAGGCCCTGCGCTTTCTGAAGAAGAAGATGCAGCGCGAAGGCATTTTCCGCGAGATCAAGGCGCATGCAGCTTTCGAGAAGCCCTCGGAAAAGCGGGTGCGTGAAAAGGCCGAAGCCATCCGCCGCGCCAAGAAGCTGATGCGCAAGAAGATGCAGCGCGAAGGCCTGCTGCCGATGCCCAAGCCCAAGGAACGGCCCGCCCGCCCCGGCTATGCGCCGCGCCCGACGTCCGGCCCGATCGCCGACAGCACGGCGCGTCCGCTCATTACCTGATTCACGAACTGATCCGGCCGCGTGCCATCGGGCAGCGGCCGATTCCAGTCTGCTTCAGGCGGGGGATTGGAGAAAGTGGCTTTCCGGAATGGCATAGGCCGTGCCGAACCATGCAACGGTTCCAGCTTCGGCCGATGCCCAGGTGAGCCAGGTTGCATAGGCCCTCTGAAAAGCCTGCTTGGCAGCATCGAGAGTGGCGCATTCTCCTGAATTTTCGATGCGTGCATGGCCGCAGCAGGGACCCGTCAGGGTCCACCACCAGACCGGAGAACCGGAGTTGCTGCTGTGCAATATCCAGCCGGCGCGCAAGCCGTCGACCTCCGCAACGTGATCATCACCCAGAAACCGGCGAAAAACGAGTGGCTTGTCTTGCAACCTCTCGGCTGGGAAATTCACGACCATAAATGCTTGGCTCACGCGCGTTATGAAATCAAAAACCCGGCCACCCAGCCGGGGGGGCTAACTGATGGGTGACCGGGCTCTGAGCTTTTCGCCTTGGAGAGACGAAGCGCCCTTTAATGCTGGTCAGCAAAGAAAGTTCCACCGATATTCGAAAGCGGTCTTCAATCCCGCGCATCGGCCGGAATTTCAGCGACAGGCTGGACCTGCGACAAGGCGGCCTGCATTTCACTCAACTTCGGCGTGAGCTTGATGGCCTCGTAGAACGCCTGTTCGAGGTGAACGGTGATTTCATCGAGACCAGCGGCCATCGAGATCTGATGCAATTCATGGATCAGGGCTGTGATATAGACTGCGGCATCCTGCTGCCGCGCAACCGACAGCGGCAACATGTTGGCCATGGCAGGTGTCATGCTGTTTCCTGCGTCTATCGGCTTCGATTTCATTGTGTGGTACCCGGCACGGTCGAACAGAATGGGACTTCAAGTGTCCTTATTCTCTGTTGCGGAGTTCGCGGGCGGTTTCTTGCGCGGAGTGCCGGGGCGTCCGGTGTGGCCGATCGCCGGCGGATCGCTGGCCGGGAAGGAATCTTCCACTGTCTCGTCAATCATGTCTTCCGTCGGAGGCTTGCGCTTGCGGACTTTGAGTTCGGTCATCATCGCTCCCGTCGCGGCTTGTTGCGATGGTGAAACGCGGGATGCCGGAACGAGGTTCCGAAGCGCCTGAAAAAGCAGTTCCAAAATTTTTTTGGCCGCGCGGGAACTTTCCTAATGGTTGGGAATTGCGTGTTGGCACAGCTTGTTATTCAGGGAGGGCGTGTCGATATCGTGGTCAATCGCGTTCAGGCCGGTTGGCAGCGCATCGCGCTTTCACATGCAAGTGCCCATGACTTACCCCCAAAACTCCGACGATCGATGGCTTGCGCTGTGCCGTGGCACGCCCATCACGACGCACTTGCATCTTGAAAGGAACTCTCGTGCAAACAGGTACCGTGAAGTGGTTCAACGCCCAGAAGGGCTATGGCTTCATTCAACCTTCCTCTGGCGGCCCGGATGTGTTCGTTCACATCAGCGCCGTTGAACGCGCAGGCTTGAGCGGATTGCGTGACGGACAGAAGATCTCCTACGAGATCGTCACCGACCGGCGCAGCGGCAAGGCTTCCGCCGACCAGCTGCGCGCTGACGGCTGAAGCCCGGCGTTTCCGCTCGTTCCGGCATGCCACGGATGTACTGGTAGCCGGAATTCGCGTTCGCATATTGGGGTTTTAAACCCATAAACTTTATGGAGCCGTACCCATTTTCCGATGGGCGCGGCGTCCAGCCCTTACGCCGGCGTTCCGTTGCCGGACAAGATTTGCGCGGCACCGCCCAGCGCGTTGCGGAAGGCGGCATCGAAGTTCACGCCGCCGACGCCCCAGGCTTTTTCCCGGCCTTCATGCAGCATGCGCCAGCCAGCTTCCCATCCGAGCATTTCACGGTTCCAGTAGAGCGTGCCGGCCAGTGCCTTGTCCGCTCCCCATTCCGTTGCCAGGTGTTCCAGTTCGTCGATTGGCGTGTCCGGAAGATTTTCGAGGACGAGGCCAGCCGGTTCGAGCTTTCGCAAGCCGGGGATGATGATGGGCATGGCGAAGGTATAGGATGCGATGTCGAAAGATTCGCGCTGGAAGCTGCCGGCGGGAATATCGGCGGACAGGATGTAGCTCGTGCCGATGTGCCTGACCGCCAGGAAGATCATCAGCGCGGGACGCTCGGCAGTCCAGGGCCGTGAGCCGAGCGCCGCCAGCATGGCATCGATTCTCGCAGGGTCGTAATTCACCGTCATTTCATAGGGACGATCGCGCGTTCCCTGCTCGTCGCGGATGGGGCGCTGGGCGTAGAGATCGCGGTAGGCATAGTCCGTTACGGCGGCTTCCGGCGTTTCGACCAGCGCGTCGACCGCGGGGTTGTTGGCGAGGCGCGGATCGCCCGAGACGCGGACCAGCACGTTCCGCAGGCACAGTTTCATGCCGGGAATGCGGGTTTCCTCGCGCTGGCCGGTGACGATCGTGCGCGCCTGGTAGAGTGCGAAGGCTTCGGACGCGGCGATCGCCCGGCGCGGCAGCAGGAGGGCGGCGCCAGCGGTTAACAGCTTCCTGCGGTTCAGGCCGCGCGTTTTCATGTGACGTCTCCCGCCTCAAACAAGGTGATCTTAGAAACGAAACGCGCCCGCGTCCATGACCGCCGCGCCGCTTTCGCCTTGCACAAGGTACCGAAATCCTCTTGAGAATGAACATCAACGGAACGCAGCATGTCCGATACACTCGACGGCATCCGCACGCATGACGAATGGGGCGCAATCGACCCCGAATTCGTCGCGCGCGTCGTTCAGGCGCTCGACACGGGCGAGACAAAGCCCGTCCGCGGGCTGACGCGCGATCTGCATGCCGCCGATCTGGCCGATGTGCTGGAAGCGCTGGAGCAGCCGGACCGGGTGCGGCTCATCTCGTCGCTGGGGCGAAGTTTCGATGCCGAGGCGCTGGCCGAACTCGACGAGGGGGTGCGCGACGAGCTGATGGAGGCGCTGCCGAACGAGGTGATCGCCTCTGTCATCAAGAAGCTCGATACGGACGATGCGCTCTACCTGATCGAGGACCTCGAGGACGACGACCAGCGCGAGATTCTCTCCAAGGTTTCGAAGGAAGACCGGGCGGCGCTGTCCCGCGGGCTGCATTATGAGGAGTATACAGCCGGCCGCCTGATGAAGACCGAGTTCGTGGCGGTGCCGGGGACCTGGACAGTGGGGCAGGCCACCGATTTCATCCGCACCGAGAAGGGCCTGCCGGAGGATTTCGTCGAGGTTTATGTGGTCGATCCGACCTTTCACCTGGTCGGCAACATTCCGGTGTCGCGGCTGATGCGGGCGGCGCGCGACAAGACGATCGACGCGATCATGGATGACGAGCAGACGGTGTTCCGCGTCACCGACAAGCAGGACGACGTCGCCTACCGGTTCGAGAAATACAATCTCGTGTCCGCCGCCGTGACGGATGAGAACGGGCGGCTGGTCGGCACGGTGATGGCGGACGACATCGTCGAGGTGATCCAGGAAGAGGCCGAAGAGCAGGTGCTGCATCTGGGCGGCGTGGGTGCCGAAGAGACGATCACCGGCAGCGTGTGGGATACGACGCGCCTGCGGTTTTCGTGGCTGTTCGTGAACCTGGCCACCGCCATTCTCGCGTCCTGGGTAATCTCGTGGTTCGACGCGACGCTGGACCAGATGGTGGCGCTGGCGATCCTGATGCCGATCGTCGCCTCGATGGGGGGAAACGCCGGAACGCAGACCATGACGGTGGCGGTGCGGGCGCTGGCGACGCGCACGCTGAACCCCATCAACGCCATCAAAGTGACGACCCGCGAATGCGCGGTGGGGCTCATCAACGGCGTGCTGTTCGCGATCATCATGGGGCTGTTCGCCTGGGCGTGGTTCGGTTCCGACCAGCTTGGTCTCGTCATCGCGGCGGCCATGGTGATCAACCTCATCGCGGCGGCGCTGGCTGGCATATTGGTGCCGCTGGCGCTCGACCATTTCGACATCGATCCGGCGATCGCTTCCGGCACCTTCGTAACCACGGTGACGGATGTGGTCGGGTTCTTCGCATTTCTCGGGCTGGCGGCGCTGTGGCTGGTGGGCTGAACTATTTCCAGAACAGCCAGCGAGGGGTGCGGGCGGCATAATCCGTCCAGGTGGCGCCGAAGCGGGCGGCGAGGTGGCGCTCCTCACGCTCGATCGCCAGTTTCTGGGTGGTGAAGGCGGCACCCAATGCCGCCGGGATGAGCCAGGCGATGCCTGCCAGCAGGCCGGCGCCCAGGAGCAGAAGCGTATTGCCGGTGTAGATCGGGTTTCGAGACTTCGCGAAGGGGCCATCGGTGATGAGGGCGGTGGCGCCCCGATGCGGCAGGATGGTGGTGCGATGGCGGCGGAAGGTGAGGGCGGTGACGAGTTCGAGCGCCACCCCAGCGCAAAGGAGGCAAAGGCCGATGGCCGCCAGCACCATGCGGAGGATGCCATCCGGCCAGGGCAGCGGCAGGAAGCGATGAAGAATCACCGCACCAACAGCAAAGCCAAGGTAGATGAGCGGCGGCCAGGGGATGGTGTTGGGCCTGTCTCGGGGGTCGGGCATGGGAGAGAGCTTGAGATCAGCGCCGGGCGATTTGTCAAGGCCGGGCTTGATTTGGCCGTAAAATGCTTCTAAGAGCCCGGAATTCCCGTCAATTCAAGAGGAGTGCACGAGCCCCATGGCGCGCGTCACCGTTGAAGACTGCATCGACAAGCTTCCCAACCGCTTCGAGCTGGTGCTGCTCGCTGCCCACCGCGCCCGCATGGTGTCGCAGGGGGCGCCGATCACCGTCGAGCGTGACAACGACAAGAACCCGGTCGTAGCGCTGCGCGAGATCGCCGACGAGACCATCGTTCCGGAAGACCTGCGCGAGGAATATATCCACTCCATGCAGAAGCATGTGGAAGTGGACGAGCCGGAAGCAACCGAAGTGCCGCTGATCCAGCAGTCTGGCGAGATGGTGATGGTCAACGACCAGGCCGATGCCGACCAGCCGGAATTGGAACAGATGACGGAAGAAGACCTGCTGCGCGGCCTCGAAGGCATGCCGCCGGCTGAAAGCCCCGGCAGCCAGCGCAACGGCTATTAAGCACGATTGCACGTGGCGCGGGTGCCGCGTTAAAAATAACAAGGCCGGACCTCTCGCGTCCGGCCTTTTTTATCGTAAGCTAACGCCATGATGCGGCAATACGAACTGGTCGAAAGGGTCACCAAGTATGACCCCGACGCGGATGAGGACCTTCTCAACCGGGCCTATGTCTATGCCATGAAGGCGCATGGCAACCAGAAGCGCGCAAGCGGCGAGGCCTATTTCAACCACCCCCTCGAAGTGGCGGCGATCCTTACCGAAATGAAGCTCGATGCGGCGACGATCGCCGCGGCGCTGCTGCATGACACGGTGGAAGACACCGAGGCCACGCACCAGGAGATCGAGGAGAAGTTCGGACCGGAGATTGCCGCGCTGGTCGATGGCCTGACGAAGATCGCCAAGCTCGACCTCGTAACCAAGGAAGCGGCACAGGCCGAGAACCTGCGGAAGCTGCTGCTTGCGATGTCGAAGGACGTGCGGGTGCTGCTGGTGAAGCTTGCCGACCGGCTGCACAACATGCGCACGCTCGACCATGTGAAGCCCGACAAGCGCACGCGGATCGCGCAGGAGACGATGGAAATCTATGCGCCGCTGGCCGGCCGCATGGGCATGCAGGCGGTGCGCGACGAGCTTGAGGATGTGGCCTTCAGGGTGCTGAACCCGGAGGCCAACCGCATCATCACCGACCGGCTGGCGAAGCTTCATGCCGAGAGCGGCGACATCCTGAAGTCGATCGAGCAGGAACTGACGCAGAAGCTTGCGGACAACGGCATCAAGGCGGAAGTTCACGGGCGCGAGAAGCGGCCCTATTCGATCTTCCGCAAGATGGAGCGGAAGCTGCTTTCGCTGGGCCAGCTTTCGGACATCTTCGGGTTTCGCGTGCTCGTGGGCACTGTTGACCAATGCTACCGCTCGCTTGGCATCGTGCACCGCACTTACCGGGCCGTGCCGGGGCGCTTCAAGGACTATATCTCGACGCCGAAGCAAAACGACTACCGCTCGATCCATACGACGGTGATCGGGCCGCATCACATGCGCGTTGAAATGCAAATCCGCACAAGGCTGATGCATGAGATTGCCGAGCGGGGCGTTGCCGCGCACGCAATCTACAAGGATGCGCCGGATGCCAAGGAGGCGCTCGACGGGTTCAAGGCGCCGGCTGCCGAATCCAATGCCTATCGCTGGCTCAGACATCTGGTGGAGATGCTGCAGGAAGGCGAAAGCCCGCGCGAGTTCCTCGAGCATACGAAGCTCGAACTGTTTCACGACCAGGTGTTCTGCTTCACGCCCAAGGGCAAACTGATCGCCCTGCCAAAGGGCGCGACGCCCATCGACTTTGCCTATGCGGTGCACACCTCCGTGGGCGACAGCTGCGTTGGCGCCAAGGTGAACGGCAGCCACGCGCCGCTGGTGACGGAACTGAAGAACGGCGATGAAGTCGACATCATCCGCTCGGAGGCGCAATCGCCGCCGGCGGCCTGGGAAGGCCTTGCGGTGACCGGCAAGGCGAGGGCCGCCATCCGGCGCGCGACACGGGCCGCGGCGCGCAAGCAGTTCGCAGGGCTTGGCCGCGAGATCGTCGAGAAGATGCTGGGCAAGATCGGGCGCGCCTTCGTCGAAAAGGAAGTGGCCGCCGCCATGCCCCGGCTGGGACACAAGAACACCGACGATGCACTGGCGGCGGTGGGCCGGGGCGAGCTTTCGGCTGTCGACGTGCTGAAGGCCATGGGGCTGACGATCGACGATACCAAGCTGAAGGAACTGCGGCGCAAGGCGCCGGCGAAAAAGACGGACCAGTCCGACGAGCATTCGATTCCGGTGCGCGGGGTTTCGCGCACCACGGCGCTGACGATATCGCCCGAAACCGGTGCTGTTCCGGGCGAGCGCATCGTTGGCATCATCATGCCGGGGGCGGGGATCATGATCTATCCGATCTTCGCCAAGGCGCTCGAGCAGTTCGACAACCAGCCGGAGCGCTGGGTGGACCTTGCCTGGGATACTGGCGCCGAAGAACAGCGCTATCCGGCGCGGATCAATGTCTCGATCCTGAACGAGGTTGGCTCGCTGGCGCAGGTGGCGCAGGCAATCGGCGACCAGGGTGGCAACATCGACGCACTGCAGATGGTGGCGCGCGAAGGGGCGCGGGATTTCTTCGACCTCGACATCATGGTCGAAGTGCATGACCTCAAACACCTCAACGAAATCATGGCGGGGTTGCGGAGCCGCAGCGCGGTGAGCAATGTGGCGCGAAAGACGGGCTGAAACGGCATGCTGACACACGAACAGGTTCTGAACGAGTTCCGCGATGCGGGCGCCTTGCTGGAGGGGCATTTCATTCTCTCCTCAGGCCTGCATTCCAGCCGCTACCTGCAATGCGCACGGGTGCTGATGGACGCGAGGCGGGCGGAACGGCTGTGCGCGTCGCTGGCCGAGAAGGTGAAGGCGCTGGTCAAAGGCGATTTCGATCTCGTCGCCTCGCCGGCGATGGGCGGCGTGGTGGTGGGCTATGAGATGGGACGGCAGCTGGGCGTGCCGGCCCTGTTCTTCGAGCGGGTGGACGGAACGCTGGTGCTGCGGCGCGGCTTCTCGATCCCCAAGGGTGCGCGGGTGCTGATGGTCGAGGACATCGTTACGACGGGGCTTTCCTCGCGCGAATGCATTGCGGGGATCAACGCCGAGGGCGGCATCGCCGTGGGGGCTGCCTGCCTGATCGACCGTTCGGGCGGCAAGGCTGACATCGGCGTACCGCTGGCGGCGCTGACGGTGCTCGACATTCCCGCCTATGCGGCGGACGCGCTGCCGCCGGAACTTGCGGCCATTCCAGCCATCAAGCCGGGGAGCCGAGGCCTCAAATGATCATCGGGATCGGCAATGACGTGATCGATATCCGGCGCATCGAGGAAACGCTGGAAAAATACGGCGAGCGCTTCATCGCCCGCATCTTCACCGAGGTGGAGGTGCGGAAGTCCGAGAAGCGCCAGCAGCGGGCGGCCTCCTATGCCAAGCGCTTTGCCGCGAAGGAGGCATGTTCCAAGGCGCTGGGCACCGGCTTCCGGGCATCCGTGTTCTGGAAGGACATGGGGGTTGTGAACGAGCCTTCCGGCAAGCCCACCATGGTGCTGACGGGGGGCGCCAGGGCACAGCTCGACAAGCTGACGCCTGCCGGGCACCAGGTGAAAATCCACCTGACGATTACCGATGACTTCCCCTATGCCCATGCCTTCGTGATGATCGAGGCGCTGCCCACCCCATAACCATGCCGGGCAGGTGTGCCCAAAACGCAACAGTGAACCAGCTTGAAGGTTGCTGCGTTGCATCACATATGGCCAAGGTCTATACGCCAAGCGTAATGGACCAAGTGACAGTTGGCTTGGGGCGAATGCACAAGAAAGACCATACAATGGCGGCGGCACAAGACACGCGGCGCAAGTCCGAGGACGGGTTGTGGGAGACCGTGAAGGTCATCATCCAGGCGCTGCTGATCGCCTTCGTGGTGCGGACCTTCCTCTACCAACCGTTCAACATTCCGTCCGCGTCCATGTACCCGACTTTGAAGGTTGGCGATTATCTATTTGTTTCAAAGCTTTCCTATGGTTATGGAAAGTATTCGTTCAACTTCTCCCTCGGCATGTTCGGGAACGAGCTAGTGAGCTGCTGCCCGATCGATTTCCCCGGCCGCGTGGTGCTGGCGGATGAGCCGGAACGGGGCGATGTTGCCGTGTTCAAGCTGCCCACCAACACCGACATCGATTACATCAAGCGGGTGATCGGGCTTCCGGGCGACCGGGTACAGATGCGGAATGGCGTGCTCTACATCAACGGCCAGGCCGTGAAGAAGGAGCGAATCGAGGACTATTCGGGTCTCAGCGATAGTGGCGCGGGTGCGCCGGTGCCGCAGTTCACGGAAACGCTGCCGAATGGCGTCCAGTATCATGTGCTGGATACCAAGGAGTTGGGCGAGGCCGACAACACGGATGAATATGTCGTGCCCGAAGGCCACTACTTCATGATGGGCGATAACCGCGACAATTCGCAGGATTCGCGCTATCAGAACGAAGTGGGCTATGTGCCGATCGAGAATTTCGTGGGCCGGGCCGACATCATCTTCTTCTCGATTTCGCCAGAAGCCAGCCTGTTCGAAGTGTGGCGGTGGCCCTTCGCGATCCGCTGGAGCCGCTTCTTCAACACGCTCTGACCTTGCCCCGCTTCACCCCTGAGCGTTTCGAGCAGGTTTCGGTTCAGATCGGCTATCGCTTTGCCGATCAGGGCATGCTGGTGCGGGCACTGACCCATGCGAGCACGCTGAAGCACAAGGGCACATACCAGCGGCTGGAATTCCTGGGCGACAGGGTGCTGGGGCTGGTTATCGCAGAGCAGCTGTTTCGCGACTATCCGGATGGCAGCGAGGGCGAAATGTCGGCCTATCACAGCGCGCTGGTGCGGGGCGAGGCTTGCGCCCAGGCCGGTGACGGGATCGGACTTGCCGAGCTCGTCATCACCGGAGGCAGCGAGCGCGCCAAGGGCATGCACCTCAACCGTACGGTGCTGGGCGATGTGATGGAGGCGCTGATCGCGGCGATCTATCTCGACGGCGGGCTGGAAGCGGCGCAAGGCTTCATCCTGAAGAACTGGGCACCTCTGCTGGCGCATCCATCGGTTGCCGTGAAGGATGCCAAGACATTCTTGCAGGAATGGGCGCTGGCGCGGGCACTTCCCATACCGGCCTATCGCATCGTGAGCCGCGAAGGGCCGGAACATGAGCCGGTCTTCGTCGTCGCCGTCGAAGTGAAGGGCATGGCTCCGGCCGAGGGGAGCGCCAAGAGCAAACGCGCCGCCGAGCAGGATGCCGCCGATCTGTTCCTGAAACGCGAAGGTATAAGAGCATGACCGACACCATCATCGAGCCGACGCGTTGCGGGTTTTGCGCCATCATCGGTGCGCCCAATGCCGGGAAGTCGACACTCGTCAACCAGATCACCGGATCGAAGGTTTCGATCGTGAGCCACAAGGTGCAGACGACAAGGGCCCGCATCCGCGCCATCGCCATGGAGGGCGCCACGCAGATCATCCTGGTGGACACGCCCGGCATCTTCAAGCCGCGCCGGACCCTGGACAAGGCGATGGTAGAGAACGCCTGGGGCGGTGCGGGCGATGCCGATGCCGTGGTGCTGCTGGTGGATGGCAGGCCCGGCGTGACGGACGACGTCAAGAAGATCATCGACCATCTTTCGAACATCGGCGCCAAGGCGATGCTGGTGATCAACAAGATTGACCTGATGAAGCGCGAAGACCTCTTGAGGGTGGCCGCCGAGTTCAACGCGGCGTTCCCGTTCGAGCAGACCTTCATGGTGAGCGCGCTCAACGGTTCGGGTACGGACGATCTGCGGAAGGCCATCGCGGCGAAGATGCCGGTGGGCCCGTGGCTTTACCCCGAGGACCAGGTGGCGGATGTGCAGCTGCGTTTCATGGCGGCGGAGATGACGCGCGAAAAAATCTACGAGCGTCTGCATGAGGAATTGCCATATGCCTCGACGGTTGAGACCGAAGGCTGGGAAGAGCGCAAGGACGGCTCGGTCAAGATCGACCAGGTGATCTATGTACAGCGCGACAGCCAGAAGGCCATCGTGCTGGGCAAGGGCGGCAAGACGGCGAAGCTCATCAACCAGCTGGCGCGGGCGGAGATGGAAAAATACTTCGAGCGCAAGGTGCACCTCTTCCTGTTCGTGAAGGTTCGCGAGAATTGGACCGAGGACAAGGAGCGGATGCGCATGATGGGTCTCGACGTCTGACATCATGGAATGGCGCGACGAGGGTGTGATCCTGTCGGTTCGCCGCCACGGCGAGACGAGCGCCATTGCCGAAATGCTGACTGCCAATCATGGTCGTTGCCTAGGGTTGGTGCGTGGCGGCCGCTCACGCGTGCAGCGCCCCGTTCTGCAGGCGGGAAATGCCGTGCAGGCGGTGTGGCGGGCACGGCTTGAGGAGCAGCTTGGCACCTTCACGCTGGAACCCATTGACCTGCGCGCCGGGGCGATCATGGTGGAACCGTTCCGGCTGGCGGGGCTGGCGACGCTCGCAGGCCTCGCTCAGCTTTTGCCCGAGCGCGAGCCGCATGGGCGGGTTTATGAAGCGCTGCGGGTGGTGCTCGAGGCAATCGACCAGGACGATGTCTGGCCCGCGCTGCTGGTGCGCTGGGAGATGGGGCTGCTGGACGAGCTTGGCTTTGGACTCGATCTTTCAAAGTGCGCGGCGACGGGTGTGCGTGAGAACCTGGTTTACGTTTCGCCGCGCAGCGGCAAGGCGGTAAGCGCGGAGGCGGGCGAGCCTTACAAGGACCGGCTGTTCAGGCTGCCGGCTTTCATTTCGGCCAATGTTCCGGCGACGGCGCAGGACGTGATCGATGGGCTGAAACTCACCGGATACTTCCTGCACCGCAACGTGTTCGAGCCGCGTGGCGCCGAGATGCCCGAGCAGCGGGACTGGATCATCCGGGCCTTGGCCGAAAGGCCGCATTGAGACTGGAGGCTTGCGCCTATAGACCGTGTGCTTGGAGAGCGCCCTCATCCGCCCTTCGGGCACCTTCTCCCATGGCTTTGCCACGGGAGAAGGCTCTATGGTCTGGCGCCTTCTCCCGTTCGCAGAATGGGAGAAGGTCCCGACAGGGGGATGAGGGCTTCTCGCGGCTAAGTGAGGACAAACCAATGCTCGGACGTCTGAACCATGTGGCGATTGCAGTGCCTGACCTTGCGAAGGGGGCGGACGTCTACCGTTCGATGCTGGGGGCGAAGGTTTCCGCTCCGCAGGTGGAGGCAGCCCATGGCGTGACGGTGGTGTTCGTGGAACTGCCCAACACCAAGATCGAGTTGCTGGAGCCCCTTGGCGAAAACTCGCCTATCAGAGCGTTCCTCGAAAAGAACCCCTCGGGCGGCATCCACCATGTCTGCTATGAGGTCGAGGACATTCTGGTTGCGCGCGACCACTTGAAAGCGCAGGGCGCGCGGGTGCTCGGCGATGGCAACCCGAAGACCGGTGCCCATGGCAAGCCGGTGCTGTTCCTGCATCCGAAGGACTTCTGCGGCACACTCGTCGAACTGGAGCAGGCATGAACCTCGCCAGCGGGATCGCGGTTTATTTCATCGTCTGGTGGGTGTGCCTCTTCATGGTGCTGCCCTTCGGCGTAAAGAATGCGCACGAGGCGGGGGAGGTTGCCGAGCATGGCAGCGAGGCGGGAGCGCCGGTCAGGCCGATGCTGCTGAAGAAGGTAATCGCCACCACGATTCTCTCCATCGTCGTGTATGCCCTGATCCTCGGCCAGATGACCTATGGCTGGATCAGCTTCGAGGATATTCCGTTTCTTGGCGGGATGCCGCATTGAGCAAGCAAAAAGGCCGGAGCCCGAGGCTCCAGCCTTTCTGTGACAATGCGTTTCCTCTGCTTCCGGTGACCTGACCGGCGGGGCTGCTGCCATGCGGCGCGCCCGGAAACATCCTCCCCAGACCTGGGTCCACCTGAAGTGCAACACCGTGGTCTTGTTCTTATTGTCATAAAAGCTAGCACAATGGATTTGGATGTCTAGCCAAAACTGTCACGATCTGGACACAATTATAGCTGGTGGAGCATTGGTGCAGGATATCCGAATTCCGGTGCCGCCGTCTTGAGTTCCGGCCCGTTTTCCCTAAAAGAGGCGCAAACTTAGATGAAGCAGGGATTCCCATGCGCCTTTCGCAATATTTCATGCCGATCCTGCGCGACGATCCGAAGGAAGCGGAAATCGTCAGCCACAAGCTGATGCTGCGGACCGGCATGATCCGCCAGGAGGCCGCGGGGAGCTATTCCTGGCTGCCGATGGGCTACAAGGTGCTCCGCAAGATCGAACAGATTGTGCGGGAAGAGCAGAACCGGGCGGGCGCCATCGAGGTGCTGATGCCGACCATCCAGCCCGCCGACCTGTGGCGCAAGTCTGGCCGCTACGACGCCTATGGCAAGGAGATGCTGCGCATCAAGGACCGGCACGACCGCGACATGCTGTTCGGCCCCACCAACGAGGAGATGATCACCGACATCTTCCGGCAAGGCGTGCAAAGCTACAAGGACATGCCGCGCAACCTTTACCATATTCAGTGGAAGTTCCGCGACGAGGTGCGCCCGCGCTTCGGCGTGATGCGGGGCCGCGAGTTCCTGATGAAGGACGCCTATTCCTTCGATATCAGCCGCGAGGCGGGGCAGCATTCCTATAACAAGATGTTCGTATCCTACCTCCGTACCTTCGCGCGGATGGGCCTCAAGGCCGTGCCGATGCGCGCCGAGACGGGGCCCATCGGCGGCGACGACAGCCACGAGTTCCTGATCCTCGCGGAGACGGGCGAGAGCGGCGTGTTCTTCGACAAGGATTTCTTCGACATGGACTGGTCGGCCTTCGACATCGACTATGACGATGTTGGCGCGGTGGCCAAGGTCGTTCAGGATTTTACCTCGAAATATGCCGCGACCGACGAGAAGCATGACGCTGCCGAATTCGAGAAGCGCGTGCCGGAAGGCCGCAGGCTTTCGGGCCGGGGGATCGAGGTGGGGCACATCTTCTTCTTCGGCACCAAATACTCGGAGCCCCTGGGCTGCGTGGTGCAGGGGCCTGATGGCAAGATGGTGACGGTGCAGTCGGGCTCCTACGGCATCGGCGTGTCGCGCTTGGTGGGCGGCATCATCGAGGCGTCGCACGATGACGCGGGCATCATCTGGCCGGAGCCGGTGGCGCCGTTCAGGATCGGGCTCATCAACCTGAAGGCGGGTGACGCCGACACGGATGCGGCGTGCAACAACATCTACAAGGCGCTGGAGGCCAAGGGCATCGACGTTCTCTATGACGACCGCGACGAGCGGGCGGGCGCCAAGTTCGGCACCATGGACCTGATCGGACTGCCGTGGCAGGTGATCATCGGGCCGCGCGGGCTGAAGGACGGGATCGCCGAAGTGAAGAACCGGAAGACAGGCGAACGCTCCAACGTGGCGCTCGACCAGATCGTTTCGCGCTTTACGGCCTGATGGACAAAGGCCTTCCAGACACGCGGCCATTTGCAGCCTTCGAATGGATGCTGGCGGCGCGTTATCTGCGGGCGCGGCGGCGGGAGGGTTTCATCTCGGTCATCTCGCTGTTCTCGTTCCTCGGCATCCTGCTGGGCGTTGCCACGCTGATCGTCGTGATGGCGGTGCTGAACGGGTTCCGCGCCGAGTTGCTGGACAAGATTCTGGGGTTCCAGGGCCATGCGAGTGTCTATCATGCCGATGTAAGCCCGGTTTCCGATTACAAGACCTTGCAGGAGCGGCTTGCCGCCATTCCCGGCGTTACCCGCGCGGTGGCGCTGGTCGAGGGGCAGGCAATGGCATCATCGCTCCGCAACAATACGGGTGCGCTGGTGCGCGGCATTTCTGAGACCGATATCCAGAAACTGCCGAGCCTCAACAACGAAAACCTGCGGACGGCGCTGAAGGAACAGGGAATCCCCGATGTGACGGCCTCCTTCGCGGGCTTCGATGCGTCGGAAGGGGTTGCCATCGGTGAGCGCATGGCGTGGCGGCACCAGCTGGGGCTTGGCTCCTCGATCACCATCATTTCGCCGGAGGGGCCGGACACCATCGTCGGCAATGCGCCGCGCATCCGCGAATATCCCGTGGTGGCGATCTTCAAGGTCGGCATGTCGGACTATGACGAGAATGTCATCTACATGCCGCTGGCCGAGGCGCAGGACTATTTCGTGATGGAAGAGGGCGTCAGCCAGATCGAGGTGATGGTCGAGAAGCCCGACAGCATCGAGGACATGCTGCTGCCGCTGACGGATGCCGCGGGCGAGGGCATGCAGGTCAACACCTGGAAGCAGCGGAACATGACGTTCTTCAATGCGCTGGCGGTGGAGCGGAACGTGATGTTCCTTGTGCTGACGATGATCATCCTCGTCGCGGCGCTGAATATCATTTCGGGATTGATCATGCTGGTGAAGGACAAGGGCCGCGATATCGCGATCCTGCGCACCATGGGGGCGACGCGCGGATCGATCCAGCGGGTGTTCTTCCTGACAGGTGCCGCGATCGGCACGGTGGGCACGCTGGCGGGCTTCATTGTGGGGCTGCTCATCTGCCTCAACACCGAGCGCATCCGGCAGTTCATCTCCTGGGTGTCGGGCGTCGATCCGTTCAACCCCGAACTCTATTATCTGGCACAGCTGCCGGCCAAGATGGATTCGTGGGAAACCTTCACGATCGTGCTGATGGCGCTGGGACTGTCGTTCGCGGCGACGCTTTACCCCTCTTGGCGGGCCGCACGGCTCGACCCTGTGGAAGCGCTCAGGTACGAATGAACACCAAGGTTCCAGCGCTCGAACTGCGCGGACTTGCGCGCTCCTACGCCGAGGGCAAGGGGAGGCTGGAGGTTTTCAAGGATCTCGACCTGTCGGTCTATCCGGGTGAGATCGTGGCGCTGGTCGGACAGTCCGGTTCGGGAAAGTCCTCGCTTCTCCACATCGCGGGACTGCTCGAAGCGCCGAGCGCTGGTGAAGTGCTGATCGCCGGGCAGAACTGCGCCAGGCTCGATGATGCGGCGCGCACCCGCATTCGCCGCATCGGCATCGGCTTCGTCTATCAGTTCCATCACTTGCTGCCGGAGTTTACCGCACTCGAGAATGTGATCATGCCGCAGCTGATCGCCGGTGCAACGCGAGAGGCCGCTCGCACGCGGGCCGAAGACCTGCTGACGCGTATGGGCCTCAAGCCGCGCATGGAACACCGGCCTGCCGAGCTTTCGGGCGGCGAGCAGCAGCGGGTGGCGATCGCGCGGGCGCTTGCCAACAAGCCGCTGCTGCTGCTGGCGGACGAGCCGACCGGCAATCTCGACCCCGGGACCGCGGCGAATGTGCATCAGGAGTTGTTGCGGCTGATCGCGGAAGAAGGGCTCGGCGCACTGGTGGCCACGCACAATCACGAGCTGGCGGCAGGCATGAGCCGCATCGCCCGGCTGGACCAGGGCAGGATCGTCGAGGGTTAGAATGAAAGCCGTGTTTTCCGCGATGCAGCTTGGCCATGCGCCATCGCGCTTTCTGAGCAAGGGCTACATTGTGGGCTATCCCGAAAGTCCGGACCGGGCACGGGCGCTGCTCGAAGGGGCGCGCCAGTCGGGCGCACAGATCTGCGCGGCGCGGAAATTTGACGATGCGCTGTTCAGCGGCGTGCATTCGGCACGCTACGTGGATTTCCTGAGGAACGGCTTCGCGGAATGGGCGGCGATCGAGGGCACCGCCCCCGAGATGATGGCGAGCCTCAGGCCGATGGGCGGTGCGCTGAACGACAGCGGCCACATCATGGCGAAGGCGGGCCGCTTCATGATGGATTTTTCTTGCGCCATTACGGAAAAGACATGGGCGGCCGTTTCCGCCTCGGCGATGACAGGGCTGACGGCGGCGGAACTCTGCCTCAAGGGTGAACCTGTTTCCTATGCGCTGTGCCGGCCGCCGGGGCACCATGCCTATGGCAACAAGGCGGGTGGCTTCTGCTATCTCAACAACTCGGCACTGGTGGCGCAACAGCTTCGTGGCGCGCATGAGCGCGTGGCCATTCTGGACGTGGACGTGCACCATGGCAACGGCACGCAGGCGATCTTCTATCGCAGGCCCGATGTGCTGACCGTTTCGATCCATGCCGATCCCGCCGTCTACTACCCCTATTACTGGGGCGGCGCAGGCGAGGACGGCGAGGCCGAGGGTGCGGGCTACAACCTCAACCTTCCGGTTGATGTGGGCAGTGGCGATGATGTGTGGCTGGCGCAGCTCGACGTGGCGCTGAAGCGGATATCGGAATTCCAGCCAGGGGCATTGGTGATCGCACTGGGGCTCGATGCCCACGAGGCTGACCCGCTGAAGGGCGGCAGCGTAACGCAAGGCGGTTTTGCCCGCATCGCCGAGCAGATCGCCTCGCTGGGGCTTCCGACCGTCATCGTGCAGGAAGGGGGTTACCTGACGGAGCACCTGTCCGACAATCTGGCGATGTTCCTAGCTGCCTATGAGGGGGCACATGCGTTAGCTGTGGGTGACGAATCCGCAGGCGTGTAACCGCCCTTGCCCATGGGCTATGATAGGACCATGGTTCCGACAGACTCAACCCGCGTCACCTTCGTGCACTTGCGCACGCATTCTGCCTATTCGCTGACCGAAGGGGCCTTGCAGATCAAGGCGCTGGCCGGCCTGACGAAGGACGCGAAGATGCCGGCGGTGGCGATCACCGATACCGGCAACCTGTTCGGGGCGCTCGAATTCTCCGAAGCCATGGCCGACAAGGGCATCCAGCCGATCATCGGCTGCACGCTGAAAGTGGACCTTGCCGAGCATAAGGATGGCGCGCTGAAGCCGGGGCATGGGCTTCGCCGTGTGCCTTCGCTGGCGCTGCTGGCCAAGGACGAGACCGGCTACCGCAACCTCATGAAGCTTTCGAGCCGGGCCTATCTCTCGAGCCCCGACAATGCCGAACATCATGTGACGTGGGATTATTTCGTTCAGCACAGCGACGGCTTGATCTGCCTCACCGGGGGGCCAGATGGGCCGGTGAACGAGGCGCTCGCCGCGGGGCAGGGCACACTCGCCGTCGAGTTGGCACTGCGGCTGAAGGAGCTGTTCGGGGATCGCCTCTATATCGAACTGCAGCGCCACGGGCAGGCGGCGGAACGGCAGGCGGAGGCGGGGCTGATCGAAATCGCCTATGCCCATGGCGTGCCGCTGGTGGCGACGAACGAGGCCTATTTCGCAAAATCATCGGATTATGCCGCGCATGATGCACTGATCTGCATCGCCGAGGGCGAGGTGCTGATCGCCGAAGACCGGCGGCGGCTGACGCCTGAGCATTATTTCAAGTCGCAGGCGGAGATGGCGGCGCTGTTCGCCGATATTCCAGAGGCAATCGAGAACACCATCGAGATCGCCATGCGCTGCGCCTATCGCGTGACATCGCGCGCGCCCATCCTGCCGCGGTTTGCGAATGGCGATGAGGCGGAGGAACTGAAGCGGCAGGCGCATTTGGGTCTGGCGGAACGGCTGGCAACACGCGGCATGGTGGAAGGCCGTGGCCGCGAAGACTATGTGAAGCGGCTCGACTTCGAACTCGACGTCATCACCAAGATGCAGTTTCCCGGCTACTTCCTGATCGTGGCCGACTTCATCAAATATGCCAAGACAAATGGCATTCCGGTGGGGCCGGGGCGCGGCTCGGGTGCGGGCTCGCTCGTTGCCTATGTTCTCACCATCACCGATCTTGATCCGTTCCGTTTCAACCTGCTGTTCGAGCGGTTCCTGAACCCCGAGCGCGTGTCGATGCCGGACTTCGACATCGACTTCTGCCAGGACCGGCGGGGCGAGGTGATCACCTATGTGCAGCAGCGCTATGGCGCGGACCGCGTGGCGCAGATCATCACCTTCGGCAAGCTGCAGGCGCGCGCGGTGACGCGCGACGTGGGCCGCGTGCTGCAGATGCCATACGGCCAGGTGGACAGGCTGTCGAAGCTCATTCCCAACAATCCGGCGAACCCCGTGACGCTTGCTCAGGCCATCGACGGCGAGCCGAAGCTGCAGGAGGAGCGCGACAAGGACCCGACGGTGAAGACGCTGTTCGAGATCGCGCTGAAACTCGAGGGCTTGTACCGCAATGCCTCGACCCATGCGGCGGGCGTGGTGATTGGCGACAGGCCGCTTGAGGAACTGGTGCCGCTCTACCGCGATCCGCGTTCGGATATTCCGGCCACGCAATACAACATGAAGTATGTCGAGAAGGCCGGGCTCGTGAAGTTCGATTTTCTCGGCCTCAAGACGCTGACCGTCATCGAGAAGGCGTTGCGGCTGATCCGCGTGCGGGAGCCGTCCTTCGACATCGACAAGATTCCCTATGACGATGCGAAAACCTACGAGATGCTGGGACACGGCGATACGGTGGGCGTGTTCCAGCTGGAAAGTTCCGGCATGCGCGACGTGCTGAAGAAGATGCATGCCGACCGCGTCGAGGACATCATCGCCATCAACGCGCTCTACCGGCCCGGGCCGATGGACAATATTCCGCGCTTCATCGCCTGCAAGAAGGGCGAGGAGGAACCGGATTACCTGCATCCGCTGCTGGAGCCGCTGCTGAAGGAAACCTACGGCATCATCGTCTACCAGGAACAGGTGATGCAGATCGCGCAGCTGCTGTCGGGCTATTCGCTGGGCGAGGCCGACCTCCTGCGCCGCGCCATGGGCAAGAAGATCAAGTCCGAGATGGATGCGCAGAAGGCGCGCTTCATCAAGGGCACGACGGAAAAGGGCATCGCGCCGGACCGCGCGGACTATATCTTCGAGCTGGTGGCGAAGTTCGCAGGCTATGGCTTCAACAAGTCGCATTCGGCTGCTTATGGCGTCATCGCCTACCAGACGGCCTATCTCAAGGCCAACTATCCCGTGGAGTTTCTCGCCGCTTCGATGACGCTCGACATGGGCAACACCGACAAGCTGATGCTGTTCCGCCGCGAGGCGCAGCGCATGGGTGTGAAGATTGTGCCGCCTTCGGTGAATGCGAGCGGGGTTGACTTCGCGGTGAAGGAGGGTGCCATTCTTTATTCACTCGCCGCGTTGAAGAACGTCGGCGCCGGCGCCATCGAACATCTCGTCAACGTGCGGGCAGAGGGCGGGCCGTTCAAGTCCATCGGCGACTTCGCGCGCCGCATCGATGCGCGGATGCTGAACAAGCGGGCGCTGGAAAGCATGGCGAAGGCCGGCGCCTTCGACTGCCTGAATCCCAACCGCGCGCAGATACTGGATGCCGTCGAAAGCATCCTCTCGATGGCGAACCGCACGTCGAGTGCCGCTGAAGCCGGGCAGAACGACCTGTTCGGCGGCATGGGGGGATCATCCGACGAGTTGGTGCTGCCGCGCCGCGATGCCTGGCTGCCGATGGACAAGCTGGCGCAGGAATTCGAGGCTGTGGGGTTCTATCTCTCGGGCCATCCGCTGGACGATTACATGAAGCCGCTGCAGAAGCTGGGTGTCGATACCTGGGCGTCATTCCACGACAAGGCATTGAACAAGGGCGCGCGCGCGGCAAAGCTGGCCGGAACGATCATGCACCGGCAGGAGCGGCGCTCGAAGTCGGGCAACAAGTTTGCCTTCGTGGGCTTCTCGGACCCCACCGGGCAATTCGAGTCGATCTGCTTTTCCGACACGCTGGCCGCCTGCCGCGAGTTGCTCGAACCCGGCAACGCCGTGATCGCGCGCGTGGAGGCGGACGTCGAGGGCGAGGACGTGAAGCTGAGGCTTCAGGGCGTGGAGATGCTGGACAAGGCCGCCTCGCAGATGGTGACGGGGCTCGAAATCTTCGTGCGCGATGCGAAATCGATCGAGTCGATTGCGGCGCGGTTGAGCAATGGTGGGCGCGCGCCGGTGCGCCTTGTGATGATGCTGGACAAGGGCCGCGAGGTGCATGTCTCGCTGGGCAACAAGTTTACCGTAACCCCGCAGATCAAGGGGGCGATCAAGGCGATCTCTGGCGTTGTCGATGTGCAGGAGTTGTGAGGTCGGCTGCTACTTACACAGAGAGTAATCGCCGGACTTGTTCCAACGATCCATGGTTTAGCAAAAGCGCCATTGGATGAATGGGCCCCCGCAACAAGTAAGGGGATGACAGTAGTGGGGTATTGTCCTCGCCCCTCGATAGAGGGGAGAGGAAGGGGACCCAAGCTTCAGCTTGGGGGAGGAGAGGGGCAACCGGATTCTGTCTCAGGTAAAGCCCGGTTGCCCCTCTTCTATCCCACCGCTTTGCGGCAGGCCCCTTTCTTCTCCCCGCTCTCGCGGGGAGAAGACGCCAAGGGTTCGTCATTCGGCTAAAGGAAATAGCAATACGACAAGCCTGTCTCAATTTTCAAAGAGATGCTTCAACTCCTGAATTGTTGCAAAGTTCAGATGCGCAACTTTTCGTTCTTGAAATGAGTCAGCGAGACATTCGAATGTACTGTCGTGAAACGGAAAGATGAAGTGCTTGTAGCCATCAAGATGGCCCAGCGATTCTGGAAAACTGATCTCATTTGCCAAATTAAGTTCTCGTAACCAAGGAGAGTTTATTACAAGTTGCAACTCGTAATGGGTTAGTCCGAATTGATAGAGTGAATGACCTGGCAGAGCTTCGTCGTTCGGATAGCCAAGCTTTGAGACTATGCAGTGTTCAAATCTGATGATCCCGATGTCGTCATCGCTGGCTAAGTTGAACTTCAGATACGTATTGCGTTCACCAGCAAAGACCACGGGCGATGTTACTCCGGCATCACAAAGGAGAGTGCTGTCCACGCGCTCGATCGACACGGCTCCGTCTGGCAGTCTTGAGGTCATGTAACGTCTTTAGCGGAAGTCATCCGGCTCAAATAAGTTGCGAAGTCGTAATTGGGGCGTTCCAGATGGCTCAAGTGCCCCGGCACGGCCATTTCCGAACTCAGGCCCTTGTAAACGCGCTCGGTGCAGCCCTTGTCTTCGATGTTCACCTTGTCCAGCAGCGCCTTCACGGTGGCGAAGAGTTCGGGCACGTCGGGGTCACCAAGGAAATCATTGCACATGCCGCCGCCGAAGGTGACTTGCACGTGGTCAACCCCCTTTGGGTGCAGCGAGAGGTACCAGAAATAGCCCGGTGTGAGCGTGATGAGC
>JALHQC010000049.1 GCA_022842165.1 bacterium | reverse complement strand
GCGGTGGAAGCGGCGGGCCTGATCTTCGTCGGACCCAAGGGTGACGCGATCCGCGTGATGGGCGACAAGGTGGCGGCGCGTGTTGCAGCGGAGGCCGCCGGCGTTCCCGTGGTGCCCGGTTCCGATGGCCGCATCGACGATCCCGAACAGGCGAAGAACATCGCGCTCGCCATTGGCTTTCCGGTGATGATCAAGGCTGCGGCGGGCGGCGGCGGACGCGGCATCCGCATTGCGCACGACATGGGCGAGTTCGAAACGCTGATGCCGCAGGCGAGTGCCGAGGCCAAGGCAGCCTTTGGAGATGGCGACCTTTATATCGAGAAGGTGATCGAGAAGGCGCGCCACATCGAGGTTCAGATCCTGGGTGACGGGAAACGCGCAATTCATTGTTTCGAAAGGGAATGCTCGCTGCAGCGCCGGCGCCAGAAAGTGTGGGAGGAAGCCCCCTCAGCCGTTCTGCCGCAGGCTGTGCGCGAAAAGCTCTGCGCCTCCGCCGTGGCGCTGGCCGAGGCCGTCAACTATCGCGGCGCCGGCACGCTCGAATATCTCTACGATGATGAGACGTACCATTTCTATTTCATCGAGATGAACACCCGCATCCAGGTCGAGCATCCGGTGACGGAGATGATCACCGGGCTGGACCTTGTGCGCGAAATGATCCTGATCGCCGGTGGCGAGCCTCTGCGTTATTCTCAGGATGATGTGCGCATGAAGGGCCACGCGATCGAAGTGCGCATCAACGCTGAAGATCCGTCGAAGAACTTCATGCCGGCTCCGGGAACCGTTACCTCGCTCCGCGTACCCGGCGGCCCAGGCACGCGCTTCGATACGATGCTCTATCAGGGCTATCAGGTGCCGCCATTCTATGACTCGCTCCTTGGCAAGCTCATCGTGTGGGACGAGACGCGCGAAGCGGCCATCGCACGCATGGCCCGCGCGCTCGATGAACTCGATGTTGGCGGGTTGAAGACGACGAAGCCCTTGCATCAGCTGCTGGCGGCTGACGAAAGCGTCCGCAAGGCGCAATTCCACACGCGCTGGCTTGAGCCATGGCTCGAAGCCAATGCCCACAAACTCGTTTCATGAAGGAGATGGCGCTGACATGAAGACACGATACTCATATGGGGGCGACGAGCACATCTTCGTCGAGTGCGACGAGGAAATGTCGCTCGAGGCCTTCTTCAAATCGCTTTCGATCACCACGGTAGTGAAGAAGGCACGGATCAAGGGCGTAACGGAAATCTGTCCGGCCAATGCCTCGTTCCAGATCAAGTTCGATCCCGATGTCATCAAGCCCACCGCGATGCTGAAGGAACTGAAGGCGATCGAAAAGCAGGCGGCCAAGGGCAAGCCGGTCATCAAGTCGCGCATCATCGAGATCCCAGTTCTCTACAATGATCCGTGGACGCATGAAACGCTGATGCGCTTCCGCGAGCGTCACCAGGACCCGAAGTCGACCGACATCGAATACACCGCGCGCATCAACAATCTCGATGGCGTCGATGGTTTCGTGAAAGCGCATTCGGGTGCGCCCTGGTTCGTCTCCATGGTCGGCTTCGTTGCAGGGCTTCCTTTCCTTTACCAGATGGTGGACAGGCAGCGGCAGATCCAGTCGCCGAAATATCTCCGCCCCCGTACCGATACGCCGAAGCTCACCGTGGGCCACGGCGGCTGCTTCGGCTGCATCTATTCGGTGCGCGGCGCGGGCGGTTACCAGATGTTCGGCATCACGCCGGTGCCGATCTATGACCCGAACCAGAGGATCAAGCACCTGCGCGACTTCATGTGCCTGTTCAAGCCGGGCGATATCGTCAAGTGGAAGCCCATCGGCCGCGAGGAATATGACGAAACGGTCGCCGCCGTCGACAAGGGCAAGTTCAATCTGAAGATGAAGGACGTGACATTCGACCTCGCCGAATTCCAGAAGGACATGGATGGCTACAACGCCAAGCTGATGGGGGTGCTCAATGGCCGTTAAAGTCATCAAGCCGGGCCTGTCCACCACGGTGCAGGATTTGGGTCGCCCGGGCTATTACAACATCGGCATTCCGCTGTCGGGCGGCATGGACCGGCTGGCGCTGAAAGCTGCCAACCTGCTCGTCGGCAACAAGGAGGGTGCTGCCGTTCTCGAGGCCGTGTTCATGGGGCCGGAACTGAAGTTCATGGAGGACGCGACCGTCGCGGTGACCGGTGCCGAATTGCCGCCGAAGGTCAATGGCGAGCCGCGCGAGACCTGGACGTCGTTCAAGGTGAAGAAGGGGCAGACGCTCTCCTTCGACTTCCTGAAGAAGGGAGCGCGCGCCTATATCGCGATTTCCGGCGGCATCGACGTGCCGGTGGTGCTGGGCTCGCGCTCGACCTATACGCTGGGTGCCTTGGGTGGCTACAAGGGCCGGAAACTCGAGGCGGGCGACAAGCTGCCCGTTGGCAAGGGCCGCGCGGCGAAGGAAGGCCGCACCATCCCCGAAAAGCTCCGCCGCATGGCGAGTGCGCCGGCCGAACTCCGCATGCTGCCGGGTCTCTACTATCACCGCATGACGGCGGAAGCCGGAAAGCACTTTTTTGAGGACACATGGAAGGTGGCCCCCGAGGCTGATCGGATCGGCTATCGCTTCAAGGGTGGCAGGCCGATTGAATTTGTACCACGCGAGCCGCCATTTGGCGCAGGTTCGGACCCCTCCAACATCGTCGATGCCTGCTATCCCTATGGTTCGGTGCAGATCCCCAGCGGCACCGAACCCATTGTGCTTCATCGCGATGCGGTGTCGGGCGGCGGCTATTTCATGGTGGGTGCGGTGATCTCCGCCGACATGGACCTGATCGGGCAATTGCAGCCGCACACGCCCGCGAGGTTCGTGGAAGTCACGATGGCCCAGGCGTTGAAGGCCCGGAAGGACCAGACCCGGCTTTACGAAAAGCTCAAGTCCGCGCTGTGAAATTCGAAGGGTAGGCCTCGTGGACGCAAGCCCTCATCCCCCTGTCGGGACCTTCTCCCATTCTGCGAACGGGAGAAGGCACATGAGCCGATCCGCCTTCTCCCGCGTCTTCGTGGGAGAAGGTCCCGACAGGGGGATGAGGACCGGCAAGCCGGATGCGGGCATTTCAGACTTTGAGCCGCGACTGCTCGCGATATTCCTTGGGCGGAACGCCGAAATGCGCCTTGAAGGCCCGGCTGAACTGCGCCTGGTCGCCGAAGCCCCAGCGGTAGGCGATCTCGGCGACTGTTTGCCGGTTCGAGGGATCGCGCAACTGTTCGCGGCAGGCTTCCAGCCGCTGGTCCCTGATCCACGACCCCAGCGTCTGGTTGGTGTCGCGGAAAAGTTCATGCAGATAGCGGGTGGAAATGCCGCAGCCGCGCGCAATCGTCTCCGGATCGAGGTCGCTGTCGCTCATGTGCTTCCTGACGAAAGCCTCGATGCGCGTGAGATGCGCCGTGCGCACGGTGGAGTTTCCGGTGGTGAGCGTTCGCTCGTCGGCCTTCAGCGCCAGCACCAGAAGATCGACCAGTTGCTGCCCGACGGTCGAGCGCGTTTCGGGGCTCATGGCGTCAAAACGGTTGGGGATCAGGTGCAGCATGTCGGTGAACAGCCCGCCAGCCCCGTCAGCCGCGTTGAACTGGAGCGAGCAGAACCGGTCCGGCTGGCGGATGCGCCCGCCCAAAGCCTTCGCCTCTACTTTCAGCACCCACAGGTCCGCCGCCTCCGCATGGCTGAATTCATAGGGCTCGTGGCTGCGCTCCAGGATGAAGCCGCCGGGATTGCAGCGCACATCCTTGCCGCATTGGGAGAAGAAAACTTCCGAGCGGGCGGGAACGGTGACGAGGAAATGCTCGTCCCGCTCGGCCCTGAAGTGATGGGCCAGACGCTTGTATTGCAGCGCCTCGGAGGTGAGCCGCGACAGCGAAACATCGCCCAGCGTCCACAGCGCCAGATCGCCGGAGAAACTCTCAGGCGTTCGGAACTGCAGGTCGAGCGGGAAATAGGCCTGGGCGATCGCATCGTGCCAATGCCGGCTGCGGTCCTGTGCTGGCGTGTGGGAAGTGGTGATCGTCGTCTTCATGGGAAGCTCCGGCCCGTTCGCCGAAGTCTAGGGCCTCGGAATTCCCAGTGCAACGCAATCTGCTGCCTGTGCGCCACAAGTCAAATGAGCCTTCGCAGGCTGCAAAGACCGCTCCGCCGGAATAGGCCTACAGTCCAGACTCGAAGAGGTGCGCAAGACACCGCGACAGGGGAGGTGAATCGGCTCGTGATGGGCCCGACGCCTCATGCCCCTGCCGCCGCGGCACCGCAAACAGCGAGGACAGCATGAAGGCCAGGCGCAATTCCAACGTCGATCCGATCACCTTATCCGTCGTGCGCGGCGTGCTGGAAACCACCCAGCGCGAGATGACGCTGACGCTGGAGAAAACCGCGCGTTCTTCGGTCTTCAATCTCGCGCATGACTATTCGACCGCACTCTTCAATGCGCGGCCCGAGATGATCTTGCAGGGGCAGGATATCCCGATCCATCTGGGCTCGCTCATTCCTGCCATGAAGGCCGTCGCGAAATTCTTCGAGGGCGACATTCACGAGGGCGACCTGATCCTCCACAATGATCCGGCCTTCGGCGGCAGCCATGCGATCGACACCTGCATGTACAAGCCGGTGTTCTACAAGGGCAAGCTCGTCTACTGGACGGTGTGCAAGGGCCACTTGACCGACATCGGCGGCCCGGTTCCTGCCGGTTACAATCCCAATGCCAAGGAAATCTACGAGGAATGCCTGCGCATTCCGCCGGTCAAGATCTGGGACAAGGGCAAGCCCCGCAACGATGTGCTCAACATGATCTTCACCAACATGCGGGCGCGGCGCGATCAGGAGGGCGACTTCAACGCGCTGATCGGCGCCTGCCAGGTGGGCGAGCGCAACCTCATCGCCATGCTCGACAAGTATGGGCAGAAGACGGTCGATGCCTGCATCGACGAATTGCTCGACATGGCCGACCGTCACATGCGCGCGCTCATCAGGACGGTGCCCGATGGCACCTATGAAGGTGTGGCGATCCTAGAAGACGCCGGCCACGGCTTTGGCGACTTTGAGATCAAGGCGACGGTGACGATCAAGAAGGATGCCTGCCATATCGCCATCTCGTCGCCACCGCAGATTCCCTATTTCATCAATTCCTATGAGGGGAATTCCCATTCGGGCGTCTATCTCGGCCTCATGATGTTCGCGGCCCTGCCGCCACCCTATAACGAAGGCCTCTATCGCTGCGTGAGCCTGGACTTTGGGCCGAAGGGCACTATTTGCAACGCCGCTGAACCCGCACCCCATATGAACTGCACGACGACGCCGATGGAGACGCTCACGGATGCGGTGCGGCTGGCGTTTGAAAAAGCGATGCCGTCCAAGGTCGCTGCCTCCTGGGGTCATGCCAACGGGTTGAACGTGGCGGGCTGGGATTCCCGCAGCAACGAGGAATATGTGACGATGGTGCTCGCCACCATCATCTCGGGCGGCGGTGCAACCCCGCAGCAGGATGGCTGGCATGCCGTCGGCCCCGAATGCTGCTTTGGCGCGCTGACATCCGGCGACGTCGAGCTGCTCGAATACTCCTATCCGATCATCATCCACAAGTACTCTCTGATGACGGATTCAGGAGGAGCGGGAAAATTCCGCGGTGGCTCCGGCACGGCCTGGGAGGTGGAACCCCTTGACAAGGAAATGCTCTGCATCGGCTTCGGCGAAGGCCGCCGTATTCCGGCCATGGGTGCTGCAGGCGCGGTATCGCGTGATGTCGACTCCAAGGTCGGCCGCGTGCAATTGCGGCGCGGTGGCAAGGTCGAAATCAAGCGCACCAACATCATGGAGAAGATTCAGCCCGGCGATACCGTCACCAACATGAACCCGGGAGGAGGGGGCTATGGCAATCCCTTCGAGCGGCCCATCGAAAAGGTGGTGTGGGACGTGAAGAACGGCCTCGTCTCCGTGAGTGGCGCAAAAGATGACTACGGCGTGGTGATTGCCGATCCCGAAACCCTCGATGTCGACATGGCAGCAACGCAAGCGTTGCGGTCGGCGGCGTGAAGGAGGGGATGAGCATGCGCACACAATATCGTCTGGGCATCGATGCCGGCGGCACCTTCACCGATTTCGTCGTGGCCGATCACCGCTCCGGTGACGTGAGACTGTTCAAGGCACTCTCGACGCCATCCGATCCAACGAAGGCGATCGAGAATGGTCTGAAGCTGATTGCCGATGATTTTGGTATCTCGGCCTCCGAACTCGTTTCGAACTGCGATCTCTGCATCAACGGCACCACGGTGGGCCTCAACGCGCTGATCACCCATCGCGGCGGCAAGACGGGGCTGATCTGCACGGCGGGGCATGAGGACTCGATCGAAATCCGCAACGGCCACAAGGAAGACGGCTTCCGTTACGATCCCGAATATCCCGCTGCCACCATGCTGGTGCCGCGCTATCTGCGGAAGGGCGTGCGCGAACGCGTGATATCCGAAGGCTCGATCCGCACCCCGATGGAAGAGGACGACGTTCGCGCCGCTTGCGAGCTGTTCCTCAAGGAAGGCGTCGAGACGGTTGCGATTTCATTCGTATGGTCGGTGCTGAACCCGGTGCATGAGAAGACCGCGGCCAAGATCGTGCGCGAGATGATGCCGGACGCGATCCTCACGGTGGGCTCGGAACTCTATCCGCAGATTCGCGAATACACCCGCACCTCCACCGCCGTGGTGAATGCCTATCTGGCACCGGTGATGCGGAAATACGTCGCCGCCGTCGATGCCTATTTCAAGGCGCTGGGTGCCAGGCAGCCGGTGCGCTACTTCCAGTCCAACGGCGGCCTTGCCATCGGCCAGGCGATGACGGACCGCTCGGTCTATGCGATCAACTCCGGCCCTGCTTCCGCGCCGCAGGCGGGGCTCTTCGTATCGGCTCCCTTCAAGAAGAAGAACGTCATCACCGTCGACATGGGCGGCACGTCGTTTGACATCACGCTGACGAAGGACGGCCAGACCAACCTCAACAAGAACATCGATTTCCTGCGTTACCGCATCGGCGTGCCGATGATCCAGGTGGAAACGCTGGGCGCGGGCGGCGGTTCGATCGGCTGGATCGACTCGCTCGGCATCATTCAGGTCGGCCCACAATCGGCGGGCTCCGAGCCCGGCCCCGCCTGCTACGGGCAGGGCGGCACGGAGCCGACAACTTCCGATGCCAATCTGGTGCTGGGCTACCTAAACCCGGATGGACTTCTCGGCGGCAAGCTGCCGCTCGATCTCGACAAGGCGCGGAAAGCTGTGAAGCGGGTTGCCGATCCGATGGACATTTCCATCGAACGTGCGGCCTATGGCATGTACACGATCGTCAACAACAACATGGTGAACGGCATCCGCCGCGTGTCGGTGGAGCGTGGCTATGACCCGCGCGACTTCGTGCTGGTGGGGGCTGGCGGCGCCACTGCCGCGCACATCACGGCGCTGGCGCGCGAGATGGGGATCGACACCATCATTTTGCCGAAGCTTGCCTCCGGCCTCTGCGCCTTCGGGCAGATCATTTCCGACGTCAAATACAATTACATGGCGACGGCACCTCTGCGCCTCGACAATGCCGCCGCGTACAAGCGGATCGATAGGCTCTACAAGGAGATCGAGAAGCAGGGTGTCGCGCATCTGAAAACCGACGGCTTCAAACCCGGCCAGATCGAGGTGAAGCGCAGCCTTGACATGCGCTATGTGGGGCAAGTGCATGAATGCACCGTCGACATCGGCACCTTCGAGATCAGCGCCAGGACCATCGACAAGGTGAAGGAAGCTTTCCACGCCCGCCACGAGGAGCTCTACACCTATTCCGAACGCCACAATGCGGTGGAGGTCGTCAACATCGAGTCAACCCTGTTCGGCCGCATCGAGAAGCCCAAGGCGCCGAAGCTTGGCAAGGGCGCAACGCCGGCAAGGGCGCTGAAAGGTTACCGCAAGGCCATCTTCGATCCCTCCGGCAAATCCACCAAGACTCCGATCTATGATGGTGGCAAGCTGGGCGCCGGCGCTTTGATCGCCGGACCTGCCATCATCGAGGAGGTGACGACAACCATCGTCATCGAACCGGGCTGGGCCGCGAAGCTCGACGCCAGTGGTTCCTACGTCATCACGCGCAAGAAGAAATAGCCGGAGGTTTATGAACCAGTCACTTTCAGCATCGGGCGTATCGGTATCCTTCGAGGGGCTTCGCGCTCTTTCGAACGTGACACTCGACGTGCCGCGCGGCAAGGTGACGGGCCTTATCGGCCCCAACGGCGCGGGCAAAACGACGCTCGTCAATGTGCTGACGGGGTTTCAGAAGCCGACGGCAGGCGAGGTGACGCTCGACGGCGAGCCCATCGGCGGCGTGCCGCCACACAAGGTGCGCAAGAAGGGCATCGCCCGCACTTTCCAGTCGGGCCGCCTGTTCCAGGACCTGTCCGTACTCGACAACCTTGAAGTCACCGGCGTGGGCCTCGGCCTGCCGCGGCGCGAGGCAGCTGCGCGCGCTGATACCATGCTGGAGTGGATCGGCATCGGGCACCTGGCCGAACGCATGGCAGGCGGTCTTCCGTATACGGATGAACGCCGTGTCGCCATCGGCCGTGCCCTGATGCTCGACCCCCATTACCTGCTGCTCGATGAGCCCGCCGCCGGCATGTCGGCGGAGGAGGCGCAGGATCTGGCAAGCCTGATCCGCCGCATCATTGCCGAAGTGAAATGCGGCGTGCTGCTGATCGAGCACAACATCGGGCTGGTGCTGAACATCTGCGACTTCATCCACGTGCTCGATTCGGGCGAGGTGATCGAGGTCGGCCCGCCTTCCGTCATCAAGGCCAGCGAGAGGGTCCGCCACGCCTACATGGGCACTCAGGCCGAAACGGAAGGAGCGGTGCTGTGACGCTCCTGTCCATCGAGAACATTTCCGTCCGCTATGGCAAGCTCACTGCGCTGCGCAGGGCCAGCATCACCGTGAACGAAGGCGAGACGCTGTTCGTCACCGGTCCGAATGGCGCGGGTAAGTCGACTCTTTTGAAGGCGATTGCCGGGGTCGTCACGCCGCGTGAGGGTTTCATCCGCTTCAACGGCGCGCATATTGCGGGAAAAGCGCCGGAAGACATCGCGCGCATGGGGTTTTCGATGGTGCCGGAGGGCCGCGAGGTGTTCGGCGGTCTCACCATCGAGGAGAACCTCCGTCTTGGAACCGGCATGCGTGCCGACAAGGATCAGGCGGCGCGGGACCTCGAACAGGTCTATGCCGTGTTCCCCATGCTGAAGGACAGGAAAGACGCTCAGGCCGGCGTGCTGTCCGGCGGCCAGCAACAGATGCTGGTGATCGGACGAGCCCTGATGGCGTCGCCGAAGCTCATTGCCATCGACGAACCGTCGCTCGGCCTTGCGCCGAAAGTCACCGATGATGTCTATGCGACGCTACTGAAGCTCCGCGACAGCCGCGGACTGACGCTGCTGATCGTCGAGCAGAGTGCCACCCGCGCCGGGTTGACGGGCGGCCGCATGGTGCTGATGCGCGCTGGGCAGGTGGCGCTGGAAGGCGATGCCCGCCAACTGGTCAAGGGCGATGCGCTGCGCCAGGCCTATTTCGGCTATGGGGATCACTGAGATGACCGCGATTCTCCAGATCCTCTTTGATGCCTTGAGCCTTGGAAGCCTCTATGCCCTGGGCGCGCTTGGCATTGCACTGATCTTCGGCGTCATGCGGCTCGTCAACTTCGCGCATGGCGACTACATCGCCTTCTGCGTCTTCGCCATGCTGTGGCCCTCGATCGATGCGGCAGCGATCGTCTTTGCCGGCAACCTGCCGACCTATCTGCTGATCCCTCTGATCCTTTGCGTTGGCGCAGGTCTGTCGGTGCTGTCCGAAATCCTCGTGTTCCGCCGCTTCCGCAACGCCAATCCGGCAACCATGATGATCGCTTCCTTCGCGTTGGGCTTCGTCATCAAGTATCTGCTGCTGATGCTCTATTCGAGCCGCCCGAAGTCGATCGACCTGTGGTCGAACCTGAGCCAGCAGATCGAGATTTTCGGCGCGCGCATTCCGCCACTTCAAGTCATCACCATCTGCACGACGATCGTCATACTGCTGGCGCTCACCGCCTTCCTCAAGCGCACGCGCTATGGACTCGAGATGCGCGCCGCGGCGGAAAACTTCACCATGGCCCGCATGCTGGGAGTTCGCGCCAATCTGGTCATCATGCTCGCCTTTGCGTTGTCCGGCATGCTGGCGGCAGCCGTCGGCCTCATCCTCGTCACGCAGACCGGTACGGTTGACATCAACATGGGCGCCAACATCATGCTCGTCGCCTTCGTGGCAACAGTCATCGGAGGGCTGGGCAGCCTGCCGGGCGCCGTCATCGCCGGATTCCTGATTGGCGGGCTCAGTTCGCTCATGCAGGCCTATCTGCCGGCCGACGCGCGCCCCTTCCGTGATGCCTTCGTCTATGGTGCGGTCATCGTCATGCTCATCTGGCGCCCCAATGGACTGTTCTCGTCCAAGGCCGCGAAACAGAGGGTGTGAGCATGCAGCATCGCCCTTCGATCATCGCCCGCACCTGGTCCACGCCGGTCATCCTCATCGCCATTTTGCTGGCGGTCGCTCTCGCCGCCGTTGCCGCCGGTTCAGGGCCCTTCAACCAGACCGTCATCGAAATCTTCATCCGGGTCGTGCTGGTGGTGGGGCTTTACGTCTTCATCGGCAATTCGGGTGTCATCAGCTTCGGTCACATCGGCTTTACCTGCCTCGGCGCTTACATGACTGCCTGGCTCACCATGCTGCCCGCGATCAAGAAATCGAAACTGAAGGGCCTGCCGGACATCATCCTGAATGCCAAGCTGCAATATGGCTGGGGCCTGCTGGCGGCCACAGTATTCGCGGCGATTTGCGCCTATGTTATCGGCAAGGTTCTCATGCGGCTTTCAGGCATTGCCGCCTCGATCGCCAGCTTCGCGGTGCTCGCCGTCATCATCCAGGTCTATTCCAACTGGGACAGCGTGACGGGAGCACAAAGCTCCGTCGTCGGCATTCCCATCGTGCGGACGATCTGGCCCTACTTCCTGTGCGCGGTGATCGTGGTTGCGGCGGCCTATCTCTATTCGATCTCGCGCTCCGGCCTCGCACTCCGCGCCGCGCGCGACGAGGCGACCGCGGCAGCGGCATCCGGAGTGGATATTCCGCGCGAACGCCTGATCGCCTTCGTCATTTCCGGCGCCATGATGGGGCTCGGCGGCGCGCTGTTCGCGCATTCGGTCGGCGTCGTCACGCCCGACACGTTCTACCTCGGCCTCACCTTCGTCACCTTGTCGATGCTGGTCGTCGGCGGCATGAATTCGCTTTCGGGCGCGGTGCTGGGCGTTGTCGTGCTCTCGATCATCATTCAGGTGCTGCGCTGGCTGGAAAAGGGGATCGACGCCGGTTTCGGCGTGATCAGCATTCCGAACGGCGTTCAGGAAATCGCCATCGGCGTGGTGATGATCGTCATACTGATGTTCCGGCCCACCGGAATGACCCGGAACAGGGAACTGGTCTGGCCGGGAAACAAGCTTTCTGCGGATGCTGGCGCGCTGCCATCGCCCGCAGATGGGAAGACCTTAAAAACCTAGAGGAGGACGTCATGAGAAACTATCTGAAGATCGGGATGGGCGCGGCGCTTGGCGCGCTGATGCTGTCGGCCCCGGCGGCATTTGCAGATGACGAGAAGATCGTCGTGGGCTTTGCCACCGCGGCCTCGGGCTTCATGCAGGCCTACGACAAGCCTGCCGAAGACGCAGCCCGCATCCGTATCGACGAAATCAACAAGGCCGGCGGCTTGCTCGGCAAGCAGATCGAGATCGTTGCGGCGGATACGAAGTCCGACCGGGCGGAAGGCGCCAAGGCCGGCCTCGAAGTGATCGACAAGGGCGCCGACATCGTCGTCGTGTCCTGCGACTATGATTTCGGTGCACCAGCGGCGCTGGCCGCCGAAGGCGCGGGCCTCGTCTCGTTCTTCATCTGCGCCGAGTCGATCAAGGCAGGCATTCAGGGCGTCGGCCCGAATTCCTTCTCGGCTTCGGTGCTCGCCGCCGTACAGGGCGCCACCATGGCCGAATGGGCCTACACCAAGAAGAACGCGCGCAACTTCTACCGCCTGCTCGACACCTGGACCGAGTACAACAAGGGCATCTGCGACGGTTTCGACTATCAGCTGCCGAAGCTCGCCGATGCGAAGCTCGTGGGCGAGGATACCTTCAAGAACGACGACGCCTCGATCGCCGCGCAGATCACCCGCATCAAGAGCCTGCCGCAGGAACCGGACGCCATCATGCTCTGCACGATGATGCCGGGTGCTGTTTCCGCGATCAAACAGCTCCGCGCTGCCGGCATCAATTCGATGATCCTCAACGGCTCGGGCGTTTCGGGCAGCTACTGGCTCTCCGCCGTGCCGGATCTCTCGAACTTCTTCGTGCCCGACCAGGGCTCGGTCCACGGCGATGACCCGAACCCGAAGGTCAACGAGTTCAACGCCAAGTACAAGGAAGTGACCGGCGGCGATCCGTCAAGCCAGTATGTCTATCCGGGCTACGTGATGATTGACGTGTGGGCCAAGGCAGTCGAGCGCGCCAAGACCACCGAGACGGCAGCCGTCGTCGCGGAGCTCGAAAAGATGAAGGACGAACCCACGCTCTTCGGGCCGCGCACCTTCACCTCCGAACTGCATCACCAGAACCGGGGCCGCTACCTCATCACCGAAGTGTCGGGCGGCAAGCCCAAGGTGGTCGATGAATGGACGATCTCGGAGCCGATTCCGGTCGATTACCTCGCCAGCAAGTAACGACGAGAACCGGACCGGGCGGCCATCCTGCCGGGTGGCCGCCTGTTCCGTTCCGGCGGTGCCGAACCTGCCGGAATCTCCCGCCCTCAACGCCAGAGGAACCGGGGCAACCAGGAAGGAGCAGGCAGATTGACGAGACGCCTCGAGGCGCAGGACCTGATCCATGCCGCATTGTCGCTGAACGCTGTTTCCGACAACAATTTTCAAGTCGTGGCCAGCGGCGCGGTCCTCGGCGAGATCATTGCGAGACGTCGTTCCTTTGGCCGCGTGGTGTGGTTCTGGAGCCTCTCCGGGCCGCAACTTCCGGAGACGATGCAAGGGTCCGGCAGCAATGCGACAACGCTCGAAGGCGCAAAAGCCGCGCTGAAATCGAGCTTGGATAGCTGGCTGCAATCCGCAACCGGCCAGCCGGGCGACGTCCAATGGTCTCGCAAGCAGGTAGGCTGAGGCGGTCAATACGTGCGGGCCAGCCCGGCCTTGATCCGCCGCAACGGGATCGAGCTTTCGATCGACGCCACGCCCGGAACCTTGGTGAAGCGGCCCACCAGAAACCGCTCGAAATCGGCAAGGCCGGTGGTTGCGATCCGCAACAGATAATCGCGGTTTCCGGTCATCAGCCAGCAATCGACCACTTCCGGAAAACGGCTGATCGCGGCCTCGAAGGCGGCCAGCGCCTCGTCGACCTGCCTGTCGAGTTTCACCGATACGAAGACGGAAATTCCGTAGCCCAGCGCCGTTTCGTCGATGAGCGCCGCATAGCCGGTGATTACCCCGGACTCCTCGAGGTTACGGACCCGCCGCGCGACGGGCGACGGGCTGAGGCCGACCTCGTCGCTGATCTCGATGATCGTCGCGCGGCCATTCTTCTGCAGACAGCGCAGGATCGCCAGGTCCGTCTGGTCGCATGTGGCGTTTTCCATCGCTCATTCCTCGAAAGATGGCGGATTTCGTCAATGATATCTGAAAAGCGCGAAACTGAGCAGGAAAACCGCGCCAGCATTGCCGTATTCTGGTTTTGACCAGAGCCGAGGGAACGATGGCCCAGACCCACCTGAAAATCATCGAGCAGCGCCTGTTGTGGCTGTCGCACTGGATGATCCACCACGCCAATCACGTCCGCCCCAAGATCGACGGCATCAAGATCGGCGGCCATCAGGCGTCTTCCGCGTCGATGGTCTCGATCCTCACCGCGCTTTATTTCACGGCCCTGCGGCGCGAAGACCGGGTGGCGGTGAAGCCCCATGCCTCACCGGTCTTTCACGCCATGCAATATCTGATGGGCAACCTGCCGCTCGAGAGACTGAAGAACTTTCGCGGGATGGGCGGCGCGCAAAGCTATCCCAGCCGGACCAAGGACATCGACGACGTCGACTTCTCGACCGGATCGGTGGGGCTCGGTGTGGCGATCACCAGTTTCGCCTCTCTGATCCAGGACTACATTCAGGCAAAGCCTTGGGGCGCCGATGTGCCGGCAGGCCGGATGGTGGCTCTCGCCGGCGATGCCGAACTGGACGAAGGCAACATCTACGAGGCATTGCAGGAGGGCTGGAAGAACGGCCTGCAGAACTGTTGGTGGATCATCGACTATAACCGCCAGTCGCTGGACGGGGTCGTGCATGAAGGCCTGTGGAGCCGGATCGAGCGCATCTTCGAGACCTTCGGCTGGGACGTGGTGCGCGTCAAATACGGGCAACTGCAGCGCCAGGCCTTCGATGAGCCAGGCGGCAGTGCCTTGCGGCAATGGATCGACTCGTGCCCGAACCAGTTGTACGCGGCGCTGACTTTCATGGGCGGAGCAGTCTGGCGCAAGCAACTGCTGAACGATCTGGGCGATCATGGCGCAGTCTCGCATCTTCTGAACCGCCGCACCGACGACGAACTGGCAGCCCTGATGGAGAACCTGGGCGGCAACTGCGTTCACACCATGGCTGCGGCCTTCGCCGATGTCACCCACAACCGGCCGACTTGCTTTCTGGCATATACGATCAAGGGATGGGGGACGCCGATCGCCGGCCACAAGGACAACCACGGCGGCCTGATGACCAAGGTTCAGATGGCGGAGTGGCAGCGTCACATGAGCGTGGCGGAAGGCGAGGAATGGGACAGGTTTGCCACTGTCGCCGACCCCGCATCCCTGCAACGTTTCCTGGATCAGGTTCCGTTCTTCAAGAGCGGAACCCGGCGGCTGGCCGATGCCTGGCTTGCTGTGCCGGACATCGATCCGCCGGGCGACCGCGAGATCTCGACGCAAATGGCTTTCGGGAAGATCCTGGACGACCTCGCCAGAGGCGACAGTCCGCTGGCCGCCCGCATCGTCACCACCTCGCCCGACGTAACCGGCACCACAAGCCTTGGGCCCTGGGTCAACCGGCGCAAGCTTTTTGCCCGCGCCGCGCGGCCTGATACTTTCCTGGACCGCAACATACCCTCGACCGCCAGGTGGGAATTCGCGCCTACGGGTCAGCATGTCGAACTTGGCATCGCGGAAATGAACCTGTTTCTCCTGCTGGGGGCGGCCGGCCTCTCGCATGCGCTGTTCGGCAAGCGCTTGATCCCCATCGGCACGGTCTATGATCCCTTCGTGGTGCGGGGCCTCGATGCGTTGAACTATGCCTGTTACCAGGATGCGCGCTTCATCATCGTGGGCACGCCATCGGGCGTGACGCTGGCGCCCGAAGGCGGAGCCCACCAGTCGATCGGCACGCCGATGATCGGCATGGCGCAAGACGGTCTGGCGGCCTTCGAACCCGCCTTTGCCGACGAACTGGCGGTTATCCTGCACTGGGCCTTCGACTATCTGCAACGTGATGGAGACGCCGTCCCCGACGAACGGACGTGGTTGCGTGACGAGACGGGCGGTTCGGTCTATCTCAGGCTCTCCACCAATCCCATCGCGCAGCCAGGCAGGCGGGTGGATCAGGCTTTTCGGCAGGGGGCCGTCGACGGGGCTTATTGGCTGCGCCCGCCGGGGCCGAATTGCGAGGTGGTCATCGCCTACCAGGGCGTGATTGCTCCCGAAGCGATCCGCGCCGCCGGACGGATCGCCGAAAGCCGCCGCGATGTCGGAGTGCTGGCTGTAACATCCGCCGACCGGCTGAACGCCGGATGGACTGCGGCCCAGCGGGCCCGAACCCGCGGCCGCAGCGATGCTCTGTCAACGGTGGAAGCGCTGCTGCAGGGCCTGCCGCGGCATTGCTGCATCGTCACCGTCATCGACGGTCACCCCGCCACTCTCGCCTGGCTCGGCTCCGTCTGCGGCCACCGGACCATCGCGCTCGGCGTCGAGCATTTCGGGCAGACTGGCACGATCGGCGATCTCTACCGCCACTTCGGGATTTCAGCCGAATGCATCGTCGAGAAAATCGGCGTTCTGACGGCGGGCCGGAGAATAGGCCCCATGGCCCCGCCATGAAACTTACCGCGAGATCGCTCAAATTTTAGCTTTCGCTTTCACAGTGTTCGAATTGAAGCAAAGTAAGGTCGGCCCAGCAGCGGATCGCCCCTGACTGGCGAAGGCATCAAGCCGCACCGCACCGCCGGAAATCCGGCATTTTCACATCCCTCCACTCCGGCACCGGCTGCATCAGCAGCAATTCGATTCCGCATGTCCAACTCAAGGTGAAATATGAAGTCTCTCATTCTGGCGGCGCTCCTGGCGCTCGCGCCCGCTCTTCCTGCCTATGCCTCAGCGATCGACGCCCCCAAGGGCAAGGTCATCCTCACCGTCGCCGGAAACATCCAGCACAAGAACAGCGAAAGTGGCGCCGAATTCGACCTCTCCATGCTGGAACAGATTCCCGGGCGTAACGCCGCGATGCAGACACCCTGGACGGAAGGCGAAGTAGCGTTCGGTGGACCGCTCCTGCGCAACATTCTCGATCGCGTCGGCGCCAGCGGCAAGACGCTCCACATCATCGCCCTGAACGATTATGCCGCCGACATTCCCATCGAGGACGCTCGGAAACTCGACACCATCCTCGCTCTCAAGATGGACGGGAAACCGCTGTCGGTGCGCGACAAGGGCCCGCTGTTCCTGATCTATCCTTTCGACAAGAACCCTGAACTCTACAACGAGAAATACTTCTCCCGCTCGGTGTGGCAGATCAAGAAGATCGAGATCCGCGATTGATTGACAATCTCACCAAAAGCCAGCAGGCGGTGCGGCGCGCGGGTGGAGCAACCCGCGCACTGCTGGCCGTTTCCGTCGCACTGCTAGCGGTCCTTGCGGCGATCTTCACATATCTCCTCGTGCACCAGCATTCGCTTCGCGACAGTGTGCGCGAGGATGCGCTCTGGGCCGTCTATCAGTTGGATCGCGAGGCCCGGGCGCTCGCCCAGGAAGTCGACCACGTCCTGGCCCACGGCAACACCGGCGAACAGACCGCCGAGGACCTGACCCAGCGCTACGATATTCTCTACTCGCGCCTGTCGCTGCTGCGTTCGGGGCAGTATCTCTCGCTGTTCGAGAGCAACCCGACGTTCAGCGAGCAGCGTGCAGTCGCCAGCGCGCTGATCCTCAGCCTTCAGCCTGACTTTGACCACATCGCGAATTTCCGCGCCGTGACGCCCCAGGCGCTGGCCCGCTTCGATACCGCGCTGACGGAACTCTACACCATCACCGGCCAGATTCTCACCTCGACGAATGCAACCCTGTCGACGGCCCGCGCCGACAACCGCGACGACATCATGCGCCTGCAAAGCCTGTCGGGCATGGTCATCGTCGGGCTGACTCTCGCCATCGGCATTCTCGTCTTCACCCTGATGAAGCAGCTGCGCATTGTCCGGACCGCGAGCGACGAATTGGCTGCCACCGCCAATGAACTCCGCATCGCCTATGATGCCGCCGAAGCGGGAAACCTCGCCAAGTCGGAATTCATGGCCACCATGGGCCACGAAATTCGCACCCCCCTCAACGCCATTCTCGGCATGGCCGAGTTGCTGACCCTTTCGAACCTCGCGAACACCGAGCGCGAATATGTCTCCGTCATCGCCAGCGCCGGATCCTCGCTGCTTGAAATCATCAACGAGATTCTGGACTTCAGCAAGCTCGAGCATGGCAGCATGACAGTCGAGCACGTCGTCTTCGACGTGCGCAAGCTGGCCGAACACGCCGCCCATGTCATGGAGGGCAGGGCGCGCGAGCAGAACACGCGGATCGACCTCGCGATGGATTTGTCCGGGCCGGAAACCGGCTTCGACAGCGACCCCACGTTGGTGCAGCGGGTGCTGCTCAACCTCGTCAGCAACGCCGTCAAGTTCACCAGGAACGGCATCGTCCGCATCGCGGTTTCCGATGTAAGGGAAACCGGGCTCCTGCGGATCGAGGTGTGCGACACCGGTGTCGGGATCGCACCGGAAGCGACGAAGCGGCTGTTCAGCCCCTTCACACAGGTCGACGGCTCGATTGCCCGGCGCTTCGGCGGCACCGGACTGGGCCTTGCGATATGCAAGCGCATCGTCGAGGCGCTCGACGGCCGTATCGGCGTGGATAGCGTTCCGGGAGTGGGCAGCAAATTCTGGTTCGAGGTTCCGGCAGTCCGCAAGCCGCTCCCGGCTGCGGCATCGGTGGAGGCATCCGCCGCCGACGCCTCTCTGCCCAGATTGCGCGTGCTGCTGGTCGAGGATCATCCCACCAACCGCCAGGTGGCGGGACGGTTCCTCGAAACACTGGGGCAGCAGGTGGTCTTCGCCTGCGATGGCGAGGAAGGCGTTGCCATCGCCGCCCGCGAAACGTTCGATCTCATACTCATGGACATGCAGATGCCCGGTCTCGACGGCATTGCGGCGACACGCCTGATCAGGGCCTCCGGAGACATGACGCCGATCGTCGCGTTGACCGCCAACGCCTCCGACCGGGATCGCGACCTGTGCATGACGGTGGGCATGAACAAGTTCATGTCGAAGCCCGTCACCATGAAGCATCTTGCAACGCTGCTCGGCGAAATGGGGCGCAGGCCCGGCGCGGCGCCCTCTGAAGCGCGGGCCGCCATGGCGCCGCCTGTCGGGTCCGCCGGCATCGAGGCATCGCGGCTCAAGGAGCTGGTCGATGTGATCGGCGAGGACGAGGTCCGGAAGCTGGTCGGCACGTTCCTGGATGAAGCGCCGGCGATGCTGCGCGACCTGCGGGACGCGATGACCCGCAACGACGAACAGCTAATCGACCGCACCTTGCACAATCTGAAAGGAGCGGCGGCGACCTTGGGTTTCGACGCGCTGGCGGCACTGGCTCACGCCTACCGGGGAAGCGGCGTCGACGTCCGCAAGGCCGATCGCCTGTCGGAAGAGATCGAAGCCATCGGCAACACCATCACACACAAGGCGGCATGAGGAGAGATTATGCAGAACGGCCTGACAATCATGATCATCGACGACAACCGGACCAACCTGTCCCTCATGGATCTTCTCGTCAGGAAGATTCCAAACTGTTCGACGCTCGTGTTCGACAATCCCCGCGAGGTGCTGGACGGCGTCAATGACCTCAAGTGCGATATCGTCATCGTCGACTACCAGATGCCGGAAATGAACGGTATCGAGCTGATCCAGAAGCTCCGCCTGGTGCCGCACTTCGCCGACAAGCCCTTTGTCATGATCACCGTCGACCACGATTCGGACATCAAGTTCCGTGCGCTCGAGGCTGGCGCCGTCGAATTTCTTCACAAGCCCTTGGAGCCCGTCGAGTTCAGGGCCCGCATCCGGAATCTGGCGCGGCTGAGCGAGGCCCAGCGCAAACTCTCGGACCATGCCCAGCTGCTGCGTGCCGAGGTCGACAATGCGACCGCCGAACTGCGGTGGCGGGAGGAGGAGATCATCATGCGGCTGTCCCGCGCCGCCGGCTACAAGGACCAGCAGACGGCTCGCCACACCGAACGCGTCGCGCGCTATTGCGGCATTATTGCCCGCCGCATGGGCCTCGCCGAGGAATTCTGCCGCAACCTGCAGCTGGCAGCCCCGATGCACGACATCGGCAAGGTCGGCATCCGGGACGAGGTGCTGCTGAAGAGAGGCCCGCTGGCCGAGACCGAACGGCTCCACATGAACGATCATTGCGCCATCGGCGCTGCCATCCTGGCGGAATCGAAATGCGCTCTCCTGCGGCTGGCGGCGGAAATCGCAGGCAGTCATCACGAGCGCTGGAACGGCACGGGCTACCCGCTCGGTTTGAGCGGCGAGAGCATTCCGCTGCCGGGCCGGATCGCCGCCATCGCCGATGTCTTCGATGCGCTGACGACGGAGCGGCCCTACAAGAAGGCCTGGTCCATCGGGCAGGCCTTCGACTATCTCCGCGAACAGGCCGGCCAGCAGTTCGACCCCGCCTGCGTCTCGGCCTTCCTCCGCTCGCGCGACGAGGTCGCCTTCGTGTGTTCCGCCCTCGCCGACCAGGACCGCCAGGCGGCCTGACGCGAACGAACACCCAAGCTCTTACAGCGCAGCCAGCGGCAGGAACCCCTGCGGCGGCTGCGCCGCAACAGCCCGCAACCCTCAGGACCGCTCCCGTCCAAATCAAAAAATGGACGATCAGACAAGCATTTGAGGTTTTTCTGCAGCCTGCTAGACTGCACGAGAATCCACAAAGCGGCGCATCGGACAGACCGCTGTGGACGGAGGAACCAACCCATGCCGATCAGCCGGAGACAGTTTCTTGTCGGCGCGAGCGCCCTTGCCGGAGGTGGAGCGACGGCCGCCCGGGCAGCCGGACGCCGCCCCAAGGATGCATCGGAGTATTTTGGCCCGATGGTCGAGGACAACAACATCGTGTTTCCCTCGACGAATTTTTCCAAGGTCGATGTGCGCTGGCGCCGGCAGTTCGTTCCCTACACCAGCCGCGAGCCGCAGGGCACCGTGGTGGTGGACGCGAGCAATCACTTCCTCTACGTGATTTTCGAGAACCTGACGGCGCTTCGCTACGGCGTCGGCGTGGGCCGCGACGGGTTCCGCTGGTATGGCCGCGCGCGTATCGACCGCAAGCAGCTCTGGCCGCGATGGACGCCGCCGCCTGCCATGCGCGCCCGCCATCCCGAGCTTCCTGAATATGTCGATGGCGGAAAGACCAACCCCCTCGGGCCGCGAGCCTTGTACCTGTTCCGCAACGGCAAGGATACGGGCTATCGCATCCATGGCACGGTCGAGCCCTGGTCGATCGGCACCAACGCATCCTCCGGCTGCATCCGCATGTTCAATGAGGACGCGATTGACCTCTATCAACGTTGCCCAATCGGCACCCGCGTGCTGGTGCTCAAGACGCTTGGGGCGCCGGTGATTGACGAAGCAGCGGAAGTTGACGGCCTATGAGGCGGCTTAACGTCATCGGCCTCATCGCCGCATCTTTGCTGCTTGCCGCCTGCAGCAGTTCAAAGCAGCCCGATATGCCGACCGCCACACCGGTCGTGCAGCAGCCCGATTTGCCGCCTGCCGAACCCGTTGTGCAGCAGCCGGCCGTGCCGAGCACAGGCGGCGTGGGTGCCGCGGCCGGAAGCGAGCAGGACTTCATGCTCAATGTCGGTCGGCGCGTATTCTTTACTCAAGGCTCGGCCACGCTCGACGGCACGGCACGCGCCACCATTCGCAGCCAGGTGAAGTGGCTGCAATCCAATCCGCAATGGAAGGCCAAGGTGCAGGGATTCGCCGACGATCCGGGCAGCGAAGAACAGCAGAAGGTCTTGTCGCAAAAACGAGCCGACGCCGTGCGCAACGACATGATCGCGCAAGGACTCGCCGCCAGTCGCGTCTGGGCCAAAGGCTACGGCCGCGACCGTCTGGTCGGCGATTGCGCCGAACTCGAATGCAAGGCCCAGAACCGCCGCGCCGTGACCAACCTGCAGGACGGAACACAGGCACAATAGACGGGCGCGTCCCCCACCGCCATTGGCCGCAACTGCCCGGCCATGGCGCCGCGCATCCCCGAGCATGCAGCCTGGGCTGAACACCTGCAGAAGCCGCAGTCGAGCATATAATGCAGGCGCAAATTCTTCAGGTGGGGCAGGCCAAAGCCCAATGACCAATCCCGAGAGCGACCGCAGATGCATATCGAGAAACAATGGCGGAGGGGGAGGGATTCGAACCCCCGGAGGGTTTGACCCCTCAACGGTTTTCAAGACCGCCGCAATCGACCGCTCTGCCACCCCTCCAGGTGCCCGCGGGCGAAGGCTTCCTAGCAGCCTTCCCCCGCATGCTCAATGGTTCCTGCGCAGCAACGGGCCTCAATCGGCGTATGAGGGGTCCTTCTCGTCGAGGATCGACTTCATCTCGGCAAAATGCGACTGGAACTGGTCGCGGTCCGCCTCCCATTCCTGGGCGGTCTTTTCGGCGATCGCGGGTGACATCACACTCAGCGGCTGGCCCGAGGCATAGGCGATCATCAGGTTGCGGCAGGCCCGCTCGAGGTAATAGGTGAGGTCGTAGGCTTCCGCCACCGTCGCGGCGCAAACCAGCACGCCGTGGTTTCCCATCATCATGATCTGCTTGTTGCCGAGCAGGCTTCCGAGGCGGTCGCCTTCCGCGTCGGAATTGGCCATGCCGCCATAATTCATATCGAAGGCGATGCGGTTGTAGAATCGCGCCGTGTTCTGGTCGATCGGCAGGATCTCCGGGTTCTTCAGCGAGGCCAGCGCCGTGGCATAGGTGGGATGCAGATGGATGATGCAGCGCGCCTGCGCCACGGCGCCGTGCATGCGGCCATGGATCGACCAAGCCGTCAGGTCCGGCGCGTCCGGCTGGTCCATCGTGGACTTGTCGTTCGAATCAAGCAGGATCAGATCGGATGCCTTGATGCGGGAGAAGTGCTTCCAGCGCGGATTCATCAGGAATTTCTTGCCATCGGCGGAAACGGCGAGACTCAGGTGGTTGGCCACGGCTTCGTGCCAATCGTTCATGGCGGCCAATCTAAAAGCTGCCGCGAGGTCGACACGCAATTGCCATTCGTCCGTTTCAAGACTGCGCGCCGTCTTGAGCGTAGCGAGGTTACCCATCATAATCTCCTTTGCAGATGGCGGGAGAATAGCCTGCCTGACGAATCGGGGCAATCGGGCCTGCAGGGATGCGGGTCATGACAAGGATGCGGAGGTACGAGGTATGACGAAGATGATTGCGGCGCTGACGATGGCGGCCGGAATTGCCTTTTCTGCGGGGGGTGTGGCGGCGGCCAACGACGTGGCCACCGGAATTTGGCGGCTGGACAATGGCCGCGTCACCGTGAAGGTGACACCGTGCGGGGGAAATCTCTGTGGCACCGTCGTCGCGTTGAAAAAGCCGCGCGACGACAAGGGACGCCCGCGTCTCGACAAGGAAAATCCGAATGCGGCGCTGCGCAGCCGTCCGGTGATCGGCCTCACCATTCTCAGCAACATGAAGCAGATTGGCGAAAACCAGTGGAAAGGCACCATCTATAATCCCGACGATGGCAACACCTACCGGTCGAACATGCAACTGCAGAAGGGCAACACCATGCGTGTCGAAGGCTGCATCGCCGTGTTCTGCAAGGCTATGAAATTCGTCAAGGTGGAATGAGATACGAAATGCGCCGCATCGCCGCCTTCACGCTGGCCTTGGGCCTTGTCTGGACTGTTCCGGCATTGGCACAAAGCCTCAGGGACTTGCCGTTCGACAAGCAGATGAAGCTTGCCAAGGTCGGCGATGTCGACGCTCAGTTCGAGGTCGGCCTGGCCTTCGAGACCGGCAAGGGTGCCAGGCAGGATGAGGCGGAAGCGGCGCGCTGGTTCCGCCAGTCGGCCCTGCAAGGCAATGTCGAGGCGCAGTTCCATCTGGCAAGGCTCGTGGCGCGCGGCGCGAAGGGCCTGAAGCAGGACCTCCCCACCGCGCTGAAGCTCTATCAGGACGCCGCCGGAAAAGGTCACCCGCAAGCCATGAACGCGCTGGGCCAGGCCTACCAGGCAGGCAAGGGCGCGGCGGCGGACGCCGCCAAGGCCGCAGAATGGTATCGCAAGGCGGCAGAGCTCAAGCTGGCCGATGCCGAGAACAACCTCGGCATGCTCTATCTGGAAGGAAAAGGCGTCAGCCGCGACCTGGCCCAGGCCTTCAAGCTGTTCGAGCGGGCAGCCGGGCAGAACGACGCCTGGGGCCTCAACAATCTTGGCGGCATGTATGAAATGGGCTGGGGCACCCCGGCCGACAAGGACAAGGCGCTGGCTCTGTACAGGAAGGCTCTTGCCGCTGGAAACCAGCAAGCCCAGCAGAACATCGACCGCCTGTCCGGTGCGGCGCAGCCAGCCAGCGCCCAGTAGACCGCACGCCGATAGTCCGGCGTTAACCATACTTCCCAACGCCAAATTTACGATCCCGGCGCAAAGAATTGCACTGTGGGTTTTTTGACACGCCCGGGACGGCAAAGCCTGATGCGTGGAGTGGGTGAGTATGTTGAAGTTCTCGAAACTGGCCGTTGTCCTGCTCGCCGTGGGCCTCGCGCTCGCGGGCTGCTCATCGAAGTCCGAGAAGAAGGCGGCCCTCGATCCCTTCGCCGGAACCGGAAGTCCGCGCTGGACGGGGAAGGGCGCTCCGCCGTGGGGCGGCGGCCGCAATCACGTCGGCAAACCCTACCAGGTCGCCGGCCGCTGGTTTACGCCGAAAGTGCAGCCGGACTATGACAAGGAAGGCCCGGCCTCATGGTATGGCGAGGCCTTCAATCACCGCAAGACCTCGAACGGCGAATGGTTCGACATGACGAGGCTCACGGCCGCGCACCCCACACTGCCGCTCCCCAGCTACGCCAAGGTTACGAACCTCGACAACGGCAAGGAAGTCATCGTCCGCATCAACGACCGCGGCCCCTTCGTTGGCCCCCGCATCATCGATCTTTCGAAGCGCACCGCCGAAGTGCTGGATTTCAAGACAAGGGGCAAGGCCACCGTGCGCGTACAGTACATCGGCCCCGCGCCACTGAACGACAACGGCAAGCACCTCGTCGCCATGAACAAGGAATTGAACCGCGGCACGTCCCTGAACCGGATGATCGCCGCTGCCGACCGCCGGAAGGGCAGCGCCTCAAGCCCGGACGTGATGGTCGCCGAAGCCAAGCCGCGAAAGAAGAAGGCGCAGGCGGCTGTTGAAACCGTGGCTTATGCTCCGCCGCAACCCGTTGAGGTGCCGCAGTCCAATGGCGTCGAGACGTCCTATTTCATTCAGATCGGAAGCTTCGCGAATGCCGGCAACGCTGCGCGTGCCCGGGATGCCTTTGCGTCGGTCTGGCCTGTGCAGTTCATCGAGCTTGAGGGCAGCAACGGCCCCGTTTACCGGGTTCGCCTTGGACCCATCACGGCGAGCGCCGACGCTCAGACGGCCCTCGAAAACGCCCAGGCGGCGGGTTATTCCGATGCGCGCGTGATCCGCGCGCAGGCGATGCAGGCCGCACTGCAGTAAAACGGCTCCCATTCGTTGATTTTGCGTGGAAAGCCGCCTAGCTTTCCCCTTTTCAACGGTCTGGAATTGCAGATGCTTCGCCGACTTGCCGTCTTGAGAGTGCTTGGACTGGTCTTCACGCTGCTGCTCGCGCTCTTGCAGGCCGGTGCGGCAACGGCCCAGAGCGATTTCGAGAGCAAGGCCAGGCAGGCGATCCTCATCGATGCCCGCACCGGCCGCGTGATGTTCGAAAAGGGCGCGGACGAAGCCGTTCCGCCCGCCAGCATGAGCAAGCTGATGACCATGATCATGGTCTTTGAGGCGCTGAAGGCCGGGAAACTTACGCTCGATCAGGAATTCGTCATCAGCCAGGACGCCTGGAGGAGGGGCGGGGCCTCTTCCGGCGGGTCGACGATGTATGCCGAGCTCAATTCACGCGTCCGCCTTGAAGACCTGATCAAGGGCGTCGTCGTGCAATCGGCCAACGATGCCTGCATTGCGATTGCCGAGGGCATGGCGGGAAGCGAGTCGGCCTTCTCGCAGCAGATGACCGACCGCGCCCGCGAACTCGGTGCAGTAAACGCCACGTTCCGTAACGCGACCGGCCTGCCTGACCCCGAACATCGCATGAGCGTCCGCGATCTCTCGATCCTCGCGCGCCACGTGATCAACGAGTTTCCCGAATACTACAAATATTACTCGATACCGGAATTCACCTGGAACAAGATCAGGCAGCAGAACCGCAATCCGCTGCTCAAGGATTACCCCGGCGCCGACGGCATGAAGACTGGCTATACCCGCGAGGCCGGATACGGTCTCATCGGCTCGGCGACGCGCGACGGACGCCGCCTCATCATGGTGATCGCCGGTCTCAAGAGCATCAATGAACGCAAGCAGGAGGCCCAAAGCCTTCTCGACTGGGGTTTCCGGCAGTTCCGGGCCGTCGACGTCTATGCCAAGGGCGCCAGGGTCGGCTCCGCGCGGGTCTGGGGCGGCGTCACGCGCTCGGTCGACCTCGTGGCATCGGACAGTGTACGCGTGGCGCTGTCGCCGCAGGAGCAGGACATCGCGGAAATGAAGCTTGCCTATGAAGGCCCGTTGATGGCGCCTGTCGAGGCGGGAACGAAGGTGGGAACCGTGCGCTTCCTTGTCGATGGTTTGACGGTCGCCGACGTCCCGGTGGAAACCGCCGATGCGGTCGAAGCCGAGCCATCGATGTGGTCGCGCGCGCTGGACAGCATCGTCATCATGATCTTCGGCAGTTGAAGTCCGGCAATGTTCATAACCTTTGAAGGCGGCGAGGGCTCCGGCAAGTCGACGCAGATCAGGCGTTTGGCCGAACGGTTGCGCAAGGCGGGCCGTGATATCGTCATGACGCGCGAGCCCGGCGGCACGCCGGAGGCGGAGGCCGTGCGCACCCTTCTCGTGTCTGGCGACGTTGCCCGCTGGACGGCGAATTCCGAAGCCCTGCTGAACTATGCGGCCCGCGAACAGCATGTTGTGCAGGTCGTGCGGCCGGCGCTGGCGGCGGCAAGAACCGTTCTCTGCGACCGGTTCATGGATTCGACGAGAGCCTACCAGGGCTATGCCGGCGGCTGCGACCTCGGCCTCATCGATGCGCTCGAAAGGGCCATCGTCGGGCCCACGCGGCCCGATCTCACGCTCGTCTTCGACCTTGATCCCGCTATTGGTCTTTCACGCGCGCGGTCACGCGGCGATGCCGTGTCCGAAGATCGCTACGAGCGCAAGGGCCTGGCATTTCACCGCAAGCTGCGTGAGGGCTTCCTCGACATTCTGCGCCGCGACCCGAAGCGCTGCCGGCTTGTCGACGCCTCACTCTCGGTCGAGGAGGTCGAGCGTTCGGTGTGGGACATCGTGAGCGGGATGCTCTGATGGCAAAGGACGATCCCGAGGACCCGAGAGACGTTCCATGGCATCCGCGGCGGAACGCCAGTCTTTATGGCCATGCCGAAGCGGAAGCCCGCCTGCTGGGCGCCAGCCTTTCCGGCAAGCTGCATCATGCTTGGCTGCTGTCGGGAAATCAGGGGATCGGCAAGGCGACCCTGGCCTATCGTTTTGCGCGATATCTGGCACAGCCGGACCACGAACGACGGCGCGATACGCTGGCGGTTTCCGGAAGTTCGCGCGTCTTTCACCAGCTTTCGGCGGGCGCCAATCCCAACATCTTCGTCCTTGAGCGAGCACTCGTCGACAAGAAGAAAGGCGAAGAGCAGCGGCCACGAAAACTCAAGACGGAAATTGCGGTTGACGATGCGCGAGATGCCATCGCCTTCATGAGCCGGACGTCCGCGTCGGGCAGCTGGCGCATCGTGATCGTCGATCCGGTCGACGAACTGAACGCATCATCGGCCAATGCGCTGCTCAAGGTCATCGAGGAGCCGCCAAAGCACAGCATCTTCCTTCTCGTCTGCCACCAGCCGGGGCGCCTGCTACGCACCATCCGCTCGCGCTGCCTGCACCTGCAGATGCAAAACCTCGATATCGACAGCACGATCAAGGTGCTGAAGGGCCTGCCCGCCGGTGCCGCTGCGGCGGACGATGCGAGCCTGAGGCAGGCCGCCGAGCTCTCGCGCGGCAGTCCGGGCCGGGCGCTGGACCTGATCGGCTCAAAGGGTGCGGCGGCATTTGCGGAAATCCTCAAACGCACGAGGTTGACGCCCTCCACCGCCGTCGAAATCGGTGCCGCCTTCTCCGGCCGCGAGAAGCCGGAAGACTATTTCATCTTCTGCGAACTCCTCATCGGCTGGGTTGCCGAGAAGGCGCGCGACGCTGCATTGCGCGGGCAGGGCGAGGCCCTGGCCATTGCGCATGACGACATCAACTCTTCCCTCCGCCAGACAGATGCCCTAAACCTCGACCGCCGCCAGACGGTCACCGATGCGCTGATGCGCCTCGAAGAGGCTCTGAAGGCCTCCTGAACCCCTTCAAGTGAAGTCCATGTCCAGACCCACCTACTACATCACCACGGCCATTCCCTATGCCAACGGCGCGCCGCACATCGGCCACGCCTATGAGCGGATCGCGACCGACGCCATCGCGCGCTTCAAGCGGCTGGATGGCTATGATACCTTCTTCGTGACCGGCATGGACGAGCACGGCCAGAAGATGCAGCAGACGGCGGCCCGCGAAGGCATCTCGCCACTGCAGCTGGCGGACCGCACGGCCGCCCAGTTCGAGCAGATGGGCGAGGACCTGAACGCGAGGGCCGACGACATTCTGCGCACCACATCCCAGCGCCACCGCATCTCGGTGCAGGAGATCTGGCGCCGGATGGCCGCCAATGGCGATATCTACCTGTCGAAATATGCCGGCTGGTATTCGGTGCGGGACGAAGCCTATTACGGCGAGGATGAAACCGAACTCCGCGACGAGCGGCGCTTCGCGGTCAAGACCGGAACGCCCGTCGAATGGGTGGAGGAGGAAAGCTATTTCTTCAAGCTCTCCGCCTATGCCGAACCGCTGCTGAAGCATTTCGAAAGGCACCCGGATTTCGTGACGCCCGAGCATTACAAGAACGAGATCGTCGCCTTCCTGAAGCGCGGCCTCAACGACCTGTCGGTGAGCCGCACCACTTTCGATTGGGGCATTCCCGTGCCGGGCGATCCGAAGCATGTGATGTATGTCTGGGTCGACGCACTGACCAACTATCTCTCCGCCACCGGCTTTCCGGACGCCAATGCCGATCGTGCCAGGTTCTGGCCGGCCGATGCGCATGTGATCGGCAAGGACATCACGCGGTTCCATGCGATCTACTGGCCGGCTTTCCTGATGTCGGCCGGACTGCCCGTGCCGAAGCAGATCGTCGTCCACGGCTTCCTGTTCAGCCGCGGCGAGAAGATGTCGAAGTCAGTCGGCAATGTCGTGGCGCCCGCCGATCTTGTCCGCAACTACGGCCTCGACCAGACGCGCTATTTCTTCCTGCGCGAGGTGCCCTTCGGCCAGGACGGAAACTACAGCCACGAAGCAATTGTCAACCGTGTGAACGCCGATCTCGCCAACGACCTCGGCAACCTTGCCCAGCGCTCGCTGTCGATGATTGCCAAGAACTGCGGCGGCAAGATTCCTACCTGTGGCGCGCTCTCGGATGCTGACAAGGACATTCTTGGCGGTGCCGATGCGATCCTTGCCGAAGCCCGCGTGCATCACGATGCCTATGCGATCAATAAGGCCTTGGACGCGATCTGGAAGGTGGTGGCCGATGCCAACCGCTATTTCGCCAGCCAGGAACCCTGGGCGCTGAAGAAGACCGACCCGGCCCGGATGGACACGGTGCTCTATGTCACCGCCGAAGTTCTCCGCATCATCGGCATTCTGGCGCAGCCCTATGTGCCGGGCTCTGCGGCGAAGCTTCTCGGCGTTCTGGCCGTACCGGAGGGCGAGCGCTGCTTTGCCGATCTTGGGAAGCGTCTGATATCGGGAACCCCGCTTCCGGCCCCCACGCCGATCTTCCCGCGCTATGTGGAGGAGGGTGAGGCCCCTCCCGCGAAGGGCTGAGCCGATGCTGGTCATCGACAGTCATTGCCACCTCGATTTCGAGGGCATGGACGAGAAGCTTCCGGACGTTCTCACCCGCGCCGAAGATGCCGGCGTCGGCCTCATGGTCTCGATCTCGTCGCGGGTCCGGAAATTCGACAACCTGCTGCGTATTGCGAATGAAAACGCCAATGTTTTCTGCACTGTAGGAACGCACCCTCATAACGCACATGAGGAATTGGACGTGACGGTCGACCAGCTCGTGGAACTGGCCCGGCACCCGAAAGTCGTCGGCATCGGCGAGGTCGGCCTCGACTATCACTACGATCTCAGCCCGAAAAAGGCGCAGGAAGCCAATTTCACGGTCCACATCCATGCCGCCCGCCGTTCGGGTCTGCCTCTGGTGATCCACAGCCGCGAGGCGGAGGACGACACAATCGCCATGCTGGCCGAGGAAATGCCGTTTGGCGCCTTCACGCCGCTGCTCCATTGCTTCACGTCGAAGCCGGAGCTGGCGCGGGCCGCCGTCGCCATGGGCGGCTACGTATCGTTCTCCGGAATCCTGACTTACAAGACCGCGGAAGACATCCGCGCCACAGCTGCCGAGCTTCCGCTGGACCGCATCATCGTTGAGACGGACTCGCCATATCTCGCGCCGGTGCCATATCGCGGAAAGCCTAACGAGCCGGCCTATGTGGTGAAGACACTCGAGACGCTCGCCAGGGTGCGGGGGCTTTCCGTCGAGGAGATGGCGCGTATCACCAATGACAATTTCTTCCGGCTTTTCTCCAAGGTGCCGCGTCCCGAAAGGTTCGGCCCCGCCGCATGACGACGTCACTTACCATCCTCGGCTGCGGATCATCCGGCGGTGTGCCGCGTGTGGGCAATGACTGGGGACACTGCGACCCCGCGAACCCAAAAAACCGCCGCCGCCGCTGCTCGGTGCTGGTCACCAAAACCGGCGCGCACGGCACCACGCGTGTGTTGATCGATACATCTCCCGATCTTCGCGAACAGATGCTGAGCCACGGAGTGACCGATATCGATGCCGTGCTCTATACCCACGAGCACGCCGACCATACCCATGGCATCGACGATCTTCGCGCCTTCTATTTGCTGAAGCGCCAGCGCGTGGAAGTCTGGGCGGATGAGGCCACCGGCCAGATGCTCACCACCCGTTTCGCCTATTGCTTCTACACGGCCCCGGGAAGCGATTATCCGCCGATCCTGAACCTCAACCGGATGGCGCCGCAGCGCGCGGTGACGATCGCCGGAGCAGGGGGAGATATCACCGCCCTGCCATTCCGCCTGCACCACGGCAACATCGACGCGCTGGGCTTCCGTATTGGCGATACGGCCTATACGCCGGACGTTGACGGCGTGCCCGATGAAAGCCTCGCCGCCCTCGAAGGCCTCGACCTCTGGGTGGTCGACGGCCTGCGCCGCACGAAACATCCAAGCCACTGGAGTCTGGCGCAGACGCTCGAATGGATCGCGCGCATGAGGCCGAAGCGCGCCGTCATCACGAACATGCACGTCGACCTTGATTTCGAAACCCTGGTGCGAGTGCTGCCAGCCGGCGTCGAACCAGCCTATGACGGGATGGAGTTGACACTGCCGCGAGGTTGAGCTGGCGCTGATGCGAAACCTCCAGAATACGACGCAACCATTTGAACGACAGCGATTTTCATCAAAATCAACACAATCAGAAATATTCCATAATATATATTATGCGAATGATGGTCATGCCGCCAGAACGTCTCCTCAACATCCGCCCTCGTGTAGCGCGGCGATCGCTTTGGCCTATTGCAAGCCACTTCCTTGCCACAGTTTTTTAGCCATCCGCCTATAGGTCGCTTCCGATGCCGTCGGACCGCATTCGGCCACCATAGCGGAGTACGCGCGGGAAATCGGATAGCACTGATCAAGATACCGTGTGAATGCCTTGACGTGAGCCTTAGACGGCTTAAGTCGCTCCATCCTGTCTCTCAGTCCGACCTCTAAGCGTCCCCTCTGGCGGCGTTTTATGATGTCTAAAACCGGCTTTGAGGCCACCTTTTTCATCGCTCTTTGCCTGTACCTTGCGACAGTTCTCGTAGTGGTCATGAAC
>JALHQC010000048.1 GCA_022842165.1 bacterium | reverse complement strand
TCGGAGGTTGCCACCGTGTCGTTCTCGTTGATGACGGGAATGGCGCCCTGTTCCAGCAATGTCGAAAGCGTTGCCCGGGCGTTCAGGTAGCGGCGGCGTTCCTCGGTGTCGGTCAGCGTCACCAGCACCTGCGCGGCCACCATGTTCCGTGTACGGAGCGCTTCCGCCCAGGCCTGGGCCAGCGCGATCTGGCCCACGGCGGCGGCGGCCTGCTTCTGTTCGAGCTTCAGGGTGCCCTTGGGAAGGCCGATGGTGCGGCGGCCAAGGGCAATGGCGCCCGACGACACGATGATGATCTCGGCGCCCATCACGCGTGCATCCGCCAGGTCATCGATGAGCGAAGCCAGCCATGAGGCCTTGATGGCGCCGGTCTTCTGGTCGACCAGCAGGGCTGAACCGATCTTGACGACGATCCGCCTTGCCTTTGCCAGCCCGGCAATCACGGACGCCAGTCCTCCGTGGTCACGCCCTCGCCATCTTCCGAGCGGCCGCTGCGCGAGGTGGCGATCACCTCGAGCAGCTTCTTCATCGCGTCCGTTACGCCCTTCTGGGTGGCGCCCGACATCAGCATCGGCGTTTTGCGGATGCGCTTCTTGAAATCGGCGAGTTTCTTCGCGACGTCTTCCTCGCTCAAAAGATCCACCTTGTTCAGCGCGATCACCTCGGGCTTCGCTGCCAGTTCGGGCGAATAGGCCTTCAGCTCCTTGCGGATCACGCGGTAGTCGCCAACCGGGTCTTCGCTCGTCACGTCGATCAGGTGCAGCAGCACGGCGCAGCGTTCGACGTGGCCCAGAAACCTGGTGCCCAGCCCGTGGCCCTCATGCGCGCCCTCGATCAGGCCCGGAATGTCGGCCAGCACAAAGCTGTAGTTGCCGACCTTCACCACGCCAAGCTGCGGATGCAGCGTGGTAAAGGGATAATCCGCGATCTTGGGCTTGGCCGCCGAGACGGCCGCCAGCAAGGTCGATTTTCCCGCATTGGGCTTGCCCAGCAGCCCGGCATCGGCGATCAGCTTGAGCCTCAGCCAGATCCAGCGCTCCTCGCCCTCCTGGCCGGGGTTGGCGTTCCGCGGCGCGCGGTTGGTGGAGGATTTGAAATAGGCATTGCCAAAGCCGCCATTGCCGCCCTTGGCGATGCGGAAGCGGTCGCCGACGTGCGCCAGGTCGGCGACCATCGTCTCGTTGTCTTCCTCGAAGACCTGGGTTCCCGCTGGAACCTTCAACACGATGTCATCCGAATTAGCGCCCGCGCGCAGGCGGCCCATGCCATGGCCGCCGGTCGAGGCCTTGAAATGTTGCTGGTAGCGGTAGTCGATCAGCGTGTTGAGGCCATCGACCGCCTCGATCCAGACGTCTCCCCCCTTACCACCGTCGCCGCCGTCGGGCCCGCCCATCTCGATGAATTTCTCGCGCCGGAATGACACGGAACCCGCGCCCCCATCGCCGGAGCGCACATAAACCTTTGCCTGATCGAGGAATTTCATGACGCCTTGTAACCTTTCGGGTGCGGCACGCCTAGCCCCCTGTGGCATGTGCGCCACAGATGGCTATGATTGCTGCATTGCAACATTTTCCCCACATTGAGAACACATTCGGAAGCTTTACGGGGGCTCTTCACCCGAACATTGGCAATCGCGTGAAGATGAACTCCTGGAAACAGGAGTTCATCGTGGTTGTGTGCGTTCCCTATGAAAGGAAAGATATGAGAAATCGACTGTTTGCCGGGCTGCTTGCTGGCGCTGTACTTGGTACCGCCATGACTATACCTGCCACCGCAGGCTGCCTTGACAACAATACATGTTCCAATTCTGCCCGCTCGTTCGGCGCAAAGACCGTCCAGAAAACATCCGCCAAGGTCCGGCCGGCAGTTTCGGGCAAGCGGAAGGCATCGGCCTCCACAAAGAAACGCGTGCGCGTTACAATTGGTTCCAACATTCCTAAGGCACGCTCCGCGAAGCGCAAGGTCGCACGGGCTGCGACGGCGCACCGGCGCGGTGCTACGGGGCGCGGCGGAAAGGCCAGCGGCGGCAATGTCGTCGCGCTGATCAAGTCGATGGCGCCCGCCCATGGGGTGCCCACCTGGTTCGCGCTCCGCATCGCCCAGGTCGAGTCCAACTACAATCCCAGCATCCGCGGTGCGGCGGGCGAATATGGCGTCTACCAGCTGAAATGCGCCACGGCCAAGGGCATCGGCTTCAGCGGCAATTGCGCAGGCCTGCTCAATGCCCGCACCAATGTGGAATTTGGCCTGAGGCACCTGTCGCTGGCCATGAAATCCTCGGGCGGCAATCTCCGGCTTGCCGCGTCGAAGCACAATGGCGGCCTCGGCCGCAAGACCATGGTGCATGGCTACGTCGCCAAGGTGTTCTGAAGCACCGTGAGGCCGCGGGCTCATGGTCTGCGGCCTTCCCGCGCGAGGCGCATCCGCATGATGCGTGTCTCCGCGTTGCGGGCGCGGGAGAAGCTCACGTCCTCTCCCGTTTCCACAAAACCAAGCCCGTCGAGAATACGCCGCGAGGCGGCATTGCCGATCTGGTAGCTGGCCACCATGGCGTCATGCCGGCCGGTATCGAAGGCATGGCCGGTCATGGCGCGTGCCGCCTCGCCGGCATAGCCCTGGCGCCAATGCGGCTCGGCGATCCAGTAGCCAAGCTCCGGCGGTTGGCCGTCCTGCCATTCATAGCCGATGCCGCCGATAAGTCTCTCCGGATCATCCTGCAGCGCGATGGCGCAACGGATTGCGATAGCGCTGTCCAGGGCAAGGAATGCCTCCGCATCCGCCAGCCCGTAGGGGTGGGGAATGCGTGCTGCCCATTGCGACACGTTGAAATTTCCCACGCCCCGCACCAATGCTTCCGCATCCGCCAGAACATGCGGACGGAGGATGAGGCGGGCGGTTGCGATCACCGTCATGTTCATGTCCTTCATGTCCCCGCTCCCGCAGGGCGAGGACAATAAACGAAAACGGAGAGGTGGCATCCCACCTCTCCGCTTGCATGCTGCTGCCAGCCGGATCGGTGATCCGGCGGCTATTTCAACAAGAGCCCGCCGGTTACTCTGCGGCGACGGCCGGAACGACCGACACCGTCTGGCGGTCGTTCTTGGTCTTGCGGAAGGTCACGGTGCCAGCGACCGTCGCGAAGATCGTGTGATCGCGGCCAAGCCCCACACCGGTGCCCGGGTGGACCCTGGTGCCGCGCTGGCGGACAATGATGTTGCCCGGAATGACGGTCTCGCCGCCGAAGGCCTTGACGCCCAGGCGGCGGCCTGCCGTGTCGCGTCCGTTGCGGGATGAACCGCCTGCTTTTTTATGAGCCATGGTTGTTTCTCCTCAATCTTTCAATCAGGCGCGGGCTTTGTCGGTCTTGGCGCGCGGCGGCTTGCCGGCGAGAAGTTCGCCTGCCTGCTCGATCCATTCTTCGCGGGCAACGCGGCCCGGCTGCTTCAGTTCGGTTTCGACGCGCTCGACGTCAGCTTCCGTCCAGGCGGCGATCTGGGCCAGCGTGGTGATGCCCATGCCGTTCAGCCCCTTCAGGAGCTTGGGGCCAATCCCGCCGATCAGCGAGATATCGTCGGCCGACACGCCTTCGGCAAGTGCCGCCGAACCCATGAGGGTGGCGGGCGCCGGGGCGGCCTCGGCAGCCTTCGGTGCGGCGGCCTTCTTCGAGGGCTTGGCGCCGCCCAGCAGGATTTCGCGGATCGTCACCGAGGTGAGATCCTGGCGATGGCCGTTGCGGCGGCGGTAATGCTTGCGGCGGCGCTTCTTGAAGATGATGAGGTGGGGGCCACGGTCCTGCGAGGCAATCTCGGCCACAACCGTGGCGCCCGCCACGAAGGGGGCGCCGATGTCGACGGTTCCGCCGTTCGACACCATGAGAACGTCGGTGAATTCGACCTGGTCGCCCGGGTTGCCCACAAGCTTCTCGATCTGGACTTTCTGGTCGGCTGCAACGCGGTATTGCTTGCCGCCCGTCTTGATGACTGCGTACATGTTGTTTCGTCCTTGTTATACCGCGCCCTTTGGCGGCACCGGGACCCGTGATCCGGTGCGCTTTAAGTGCCTGATTTCTCAAGCGAATGTGGGTTGCCGGAGGCAGCGCAAAACGCGCCTTGGGGACAGCCCCTCCGCGCGGATGGGCCGGAAATAGGGGAAATGGCGCGGGAAGTCAAGAAAGGGCAGGCAGCGGCGGATTGCCTTCTGCCTGCTCCAATAACGAAACCTTGTTCTAAAGCCGCACCGGTTTTCTATTCGGCGGCTAGTTTTTTCATCGGCATCTTGGGTGTGCCATAAAGCATGGGTTCGGCGAGGCCAAGGTCGTCATCGCCGACACCGTCGGGGCTCTCGACAGGCTTGATCCTGCCCTTGCCATCCGCGGCAGCGCCTTTGGCCCATCCGCCATCGAGCGAAGCATCGCCCTGGGCAAACTTCATGTATTTGTAGGCGACGTTGCTCTTCTCCAGATCCTGCGGGAAATTGCTGGGGCAGGGGGTCATTTCAAGGCCATCCTCCTCAAGCTCCTTGATGGCGGCCAGCCACTGGTTCTGGTGCATCGTGTCGCGGGCAATCAGGAAAGACAGCATGTCCTTCACGCCCGGATCGTCGGTCAGATTGTAGAGCCTCGTCACCTGCAGGCGGCCCTGGCTTTCCGCCGTCACGTTGAAGCGGAAATCGGCCAGCAGATTGCCGCTGGCAACGGTGTAGCGCGAAGTCCAGGGATAGCCGACGCTGTCAGCGGGCATGGCGCCCGAACCCGAAACGATGGCATGCTGCGGGTTCATGCCGGAGGCCAGGATGTCCTCGATGCGGGCGCCGCCCATGATCGAGCCGACGGCCGGATTGCTGGCGGCCTTCTCCTGGGCATCGACAGGCGAGGATTCGAGCAGGCGGGCAATCATCGTCGCCAGCATTTCGACATGGCCGATCTCCTCGGTGCCGATGTCCATGATCATGTCGCGGTATTTCTGCGGCCCCCGGCAGTTCCAGCCCTGAAACAGATAGGTCATCATGACGCTGATCTCGCCCCATTGCCCACCGAGGACTTCCTGCAGTTTCCTGGCATAGACCGGGTCGGGCTGATCGGGACGTGCGTGATACTGCAGGCGGCTCTTGCGATAGAACATGGGGTGTCTCCGTGATTGCAAAGGTGTGCATTCAAACACCAGCTTGAATCGAAGGTTCCGCAAGTGTTTCCATTCCATCCTTCTTGGGGCTTCGATCATTACTGGTGCCCGCTTTCAGGTCCTGGCCTCTTGCTTCCCTCGTTCCCGCTAACTTCTCGGTCGGGCCGGGCGAGGCCGCTCATGATGGGGCCCAGGTCGAAGAACCTGGAATCCCGGGCGCCGGTAACTCCCGTTTCATTCTATTCCGGTCTGCGCTTGCGGCAGGGGGCGAGAAGTGTTCTCTTGGGTCAGGTTGGAATCGATCCTTGATGCTTAAGCCTCTCGCCCGCGCCCTGCTTGTCATGGCTGCTGTCTTCTGTCTTGCGGCGCCGGCGCTGCCCGCCTCAAGCGGCATTGTCAGCAGCCCGGCGGACTATAACGCCGCGCAGAAACCCAAGAAGACCAAGAAGGCAAAGCCTGCAAAACCCGCCAAGCCTGCCAAACCGGCGAAGCCGGCGAAGAAAGCGCCCAAGGCCCCGGAAAAGCCCAAGGAAAGCTGGGAACTTCCGATGAAGGTCGTCATCGTGCGGAGCAGCGCGCCAAATTGCGAGCCGCTCTGCCCGGAATGGATCATGGCGGAAGGCGAGATCACCGACCAGAGCCCCGGCGTTTTCCGGAAGGCTCTGAAGAAACTGGGCAAGCGCAAGCTTCCGGTGGTCATTTTGTCGCCCGGCGGCAGCATCAACGCCGCAATGGAGATCGGCCGGCTCATCCGCAAGAACAAGCTCGATGTCGCGGTCGGCAACACATTCTACGAGGGCTGCGCGCCTTTTGGCGCTGCTTGCGAATTGCCCAAGTCCCAGAACGGCATCTATCGCGGCAAGACGTCGTCCGTCATGGGCTATTGCCACTCGGCCTGCCCGCTGGTGCTGGCAGGGGGCGTCAACCGGATCGTGGACGATTATGTTTCGATCGGCGTCCACCAGGCCCGCACCTACTGGACACAGGAACGTATCACCTACCGCGAAACCTACCGGATCGTGAAGGGCAAGAAGAAAGTCATCAGCCGCAAGGTGGTCAGCCGCAAGCCGGCCAAGGGCTACACGACCTATGGCTTCGACAAGCGCCTGCGCAAATCCATGACGGCCTATGTCAAGGAGATGGGGATCACGGCGGACATCATGGCCGATATGGACAAGGCCCCGCACAGTTCGATCTACAGGCTGACGGCTAGTCGCCAGAAAGAACTGCGGCTCACCACGCGCACCGGCAGCGCGCATGAGTTCTCGGGCGCTGGACTTTGTCCCGCCGCCGCACCGGCGCCATCCTGCGTCGAGCGCGAGGGCTTCATACCAGCGCCCGCAGCGGTTTCAGCCCCGGCGGATGCAGCGTCTGCTCTCAAGGCGGTGGGGGTTGATCCCGCGGGCAAGCCGATGAAACTTGCAATCGTCCGCGACTCGTCGGGCGGGTGCGAGCCGACCTGTGCAGAATGGGTCGTCGCAATTGGCGTCATCACACCGGAGACGCCGCAACAACTCAGAGATTTCCTGAACCAGATCAAGCCGCGCAAGCTACCGATTGCGTTCGAGTCCCCTGGTGGCGATTTCGATGCTGCCATCGCCATCGCGCACATTATACGCGCCCGCGAACTGTCCACCCTCACGATGAGCACAGAGTTCATCAATTGCTCGCCGGCAGATTCCGGGTGCGTTACGACGGGAGATTTTGGAATCTACAAGGGCTTCCCCTTGCCGAGGAGCAAATGCGACGGGGCCTGTCTTTTTGCGGCCGTAGGCGGGGTGAAACTGGTCAACTGGGGTCAATCTGTCATGTTGGATCACCCGTTGCTCTACAAGTCATGCTGCGACAAGCGGTCAATAGCTGAACAGTTGAAAGTGCATTTCGACATCATGGGGGTTAACTCAGCTCTCCTGAGCCGCATGCTCAACATCAAATCGGGGGAGCGTCTGGAACTCGGTTCCGATGATCTCGCCAGTTATCTTCACTACCGCCTTGCCTATCAAAGTGCCGCTTTCCTGCTCCCGGTCTATCGCCCGGTGGATACTTGCTATGTCAATACACCGCGAAAAAACTGCCAGCCACCTCAGTCAAGAAACACTACCCCTCCTCTTCGTTCGTCATCTTCTGGACCAGACCTGCCAGACCGTTCGTGATACGGCTCGAGGTCGAAGGGCTTGGGAAACCCAGCCGCCGCACCAGACAGCCGGAAAACGCTGCAATTGCGCTTTTCCAATAATGTTGCTATATTATTTGGCAATATAGCCACATGAGATAGCCATGTCGAAATTTATTGGAGCCGCCGAATTCCGTAATTCCTGCCTTCAGCTGCTTGAGCAGCTTTCCCACGATGGGGAAGCGGTCACGATTACCAAGCGGGGCGAACCCGTCGCCATCCTGTCGCCTGTCGACCGGACGTCGAAGGTATCGCTGTTCGGGGCCATGGCTGGGACCGTCCTGCGGTATGATAATCCGTTCAGCCCAACCCTCGAACCCGAGGCTTGGAGCGCCATCGGCGCATGATCGTCGATACGCATGTGCTGGTGTGGCTGCTCGCTGGCGACCGGCGTCTTGGCCCAAAGGCCCGTCAGGCGCTTGAGGATGCGGCGCAACATGGCGGTATTGGGGTTTCGGCCATCACGCCCTGGGAAATCGCCATGCTGGTGCAAAAGGGGCGCCTGGCGCTCGGCCGCGATGTCGGCGCGTGGATCGCCGAAGCCATGGGGCTTTCCGGAATTGCACTGATTCCCCTCGAACCGGCGATTGCGGTCGACAGCGTCAGGCTGCCCGGCACCCTTCATGCCGATCCGGCCGACCGCTTTATCGTCGCATCGGCGCGCGCGCGGGGTGTTCCGCTGGTGACGGCCGACAGGGCGCTTCTCGCCTATGGCGCCGACGGTCATGTCAGCGTGGTGGATGCTTCCATCTAGAGCAACCGGCGGTCAATCGACCGCCGATAAGTTGCTCGTAAGCTTTGAATCTGGCGCATTTTTTCGCGTCGCAAGTGATCCCACTTGCTCGCCCAATGCGCTAGTCAGGCCGATTTCGTCTCATGCCGCCTCTTCGTCCGCCGTCTTTTCGATTAGCCCTACCAGATCATTCATGATGCGGTTCAAGTCGAAGTCCTTCGGCGTATAGACGGCGGCGACGCCCAGTTGCCTCAGCACGTTCACGTCATCCTGCGGGATGATGCCGCCTGCGACGACCGGCACATGTCCGAGACCCGCGGCGCGGAGCCTCTGCATCACCTCGCGGATCAGCGGCACGTGGCTGCCTGAGAGGATCGACAGGCCCAGCACGTGAACGCGTTTCTCCGTTACCGTTTTCACCAGTTGCTCGGGCGTCACGCGGATGCCATCGTAGATCACCTCAAGCCCGGTATCCGCCGCGCGCACCGCGATCTGTTCGGCGCCGTTCGAGTGCCCGTCGAGGCCCGGCTTGCCGACGAGGAAGCGGGGCGTTTCGCCCAGGCGCTCGGCAAGGCGCTTCACGCGGGCACGAATGTCTACCAGTGCCTCGCCGCCTTCCGTCCGCATCACCAGGGCAACGCCCGTCGGCGCGCGGTATTCGCCGAACACGGCGCGCAGTGTCGCGCCCCATTCGCCGGTGGTCACGCCAAGTTTCGCACAGGCGATCGACGGCTCCATGATGTTGCGGCCTGCGCTGGCCGCGCTGCGCAAGTCATCGAGTGCTGCTTTCACCGCCTCTTGATCGCGCGATGTACGCCAGGCTTTCAGCCGCTCGACCTGCTCGTACTCGATATCATCCCTTACGGTCATGATGGCATCGGTTCCGGCGGACAACGGCGATGGCTCGCTCGCCGTGAAGGCGTTGACGCCGACGATCTTCGTTGTCCCGTCCTCAATGGCGCGAAGCCGCGCGGTATTGCTCTCGACGAGGGCGCGCTTCATATAGCCGATCACCTCTTCCGAAGTACCGCCGCCCATCGCCATCACGCGGGAAAGTTCGCTCCGGGCTTCGTCCTTCAGCGCCTCGACCTTCCTTTCGATTTCCTTCGAGCCGTCGAAGATGTCGCCATATTCCAGAAGATCGGTCTCATAGGCCACCACTTGCTGCATGCGGAGCGACCATTGCTGGTCCCACGGCCGCGGCAGGCCCAGCGCCTCGTTCCACGCGGGCAATTGCACGGCACGCGCGCGGGCGTTCTTCGACAGGACCACGGCCAGCATCTCGATCAATATGCGGTAGACGTTGTTCTCGGGCTGCTGCTCGGTCAGGCCCAGGGAATTGACCTGCACGCCATAGCGGAAGCGGCGGTGCTTCTCATCCGTGATGCCATAGCGTTCTCGGGCGATCTCGTCCCACAATTCGGTGAAGGCCCGCATCTTGCACAGTTCGGTGATGAAACGGATGCCGGCGTTGACGAAAAACGAGATGCGCCCGAACACCTCCGGAAAATCCTTCTCCTCCACCGCGCCCGAAGCCTTCACATTGTCGAGCACGGCAATCGCGGTGGCCAGCGCGTAGGACAATTCCTGAACCGGTGTCGCTCCTGCTTCCTGCAAATGATAGGAACACACATTCATCGGGTTCCACTTCGGCAATTCCTTCGCGGAAAACGCGATCGTATCGGTGATGAGCCGCATCGAGGGCTTTGGCGGAAACACATAGGTGCCGCGCGAGAGATATTCCTTGATGATGTCGTTCTGCGTGGTGCCCGAAAGGCTCGTCCGCGCGGCACCCTGCTCGTCCGCCACGGCGACGTAGAGGGCGAGCAGCCAGGCGGCGGTGGCGTTGATCGTCATCGAGGTGTTCATGGTGCCGAGCGGAATGCCATCGAACAGCGTCCGCATATCGCCGATGTGGGAGACGGGAACCCCTACCTTTCCCACCTCGCCACGCGAAAGCACGTGGTCCGGGTCATAGCCCGTCTGGGTCGGCAGGTCGAAAGCCACGGACAAGCCGGTCTGCCCCTTGGCCAGGTTGGTGCGGTAGAGGCGGTTCGAGTCTGCCGCCGTCGAATGTCCGGCATAGGTGCGGAAAAGCCAGGGTTTGTCGCGCGTGGTCATGCCCGATGGAAGCATGGCCGATGCTGCACTGCAACCGAGACTTTTAGGGCAGGCCGGGCAGCGTTAGTGGCGCAGCCCGTCGCGCTGCAGCCACCACATCATGCAGAAGGAGGCGAACGTCATCCCGGCCATCGAGAACAGCAGCGGGGCCTCCACGGTGCTCTCGATCGGCAGCTTCACGTTCTGCAGCAGCCAGTTCGAAGTCATGGCGCCGATGAACAGGGCGGAACAGTTGATCGGTAGCGTCAGGTTGCCGATCGAGCCCGTAAACCGCGACAGGATCACCCCGCCCACAATGCTGAACATCAGCATCAGCGGCAGCAGGTCCGGTGACAGGCTCTCGTAATCCTTGAGGGATCCGAAGATCATGAAAAGCAGGTCATCCATGTCGCTTTGTTCCCGAAGCCGATAGGGCCGTCTTTCTGCGGTTGGATTATGACTCTGTTTACGCTCGCATCCAACCCAAAGCTGTACTCGCGGTAAAGTTCAGGTTTACGGCAAAGGCGCAGTTCGTCTCGAACTTGCACGGCATTTGACGAAAACCGGCGCGAGCGCCCCGGCCGCTCCACCCCCCTTCTTTTGTTGCGGTGCAAAATGAGTTAGCCTCAGCTATTCTCGAAGGCCCGAAGGAGACTGCCATGACCGCGACAGCCGCCAAACCCGCCGCTCCCGCCAACGCCAACCAGCCGGTGAAGAGCCTTTACGAGGTGGGCGAAATCCCGCCCTTGGGCCATGTGCCGGAGAAGATGCATGCCTGGTGCATCCGGCACGAGCGTCACGGCTCGCCCGACACGGCGATGCAGGTCGAAATCGTTCCCACCTGGGCCATCGGCGAGGATGAATGCCTCGTCCTCGTCATGGCGGCTGGCGTCAACTACAACGGCGTATGGGCGGCACTCGGCAAGCCCATCTCGCCCATCGACGGGCACAAGAACCCCTATCACATTGCAGGATCCGATGCCTCGGGCATCGTCTATGCGGTGGGCGCCAAGGTGAAGCGCTGGAAGGTCGGCGACGAGGTCGTCATCCACTGCAATCAGGACGATGGCGACGACGAGGAGTGCAACGGCGGCGACCCGATGTTCTCGAACTCGCAGCGCATCTGGGGGTATGAGACGCCGGATGGATCGTTCGCGCAGTTCACCCGCGTGCAGGCCCGGCAGCTTCTGCCCAAGCCCCTGCATCTCTCTTGGGAGGAAGCGTCGTGCTACACGCTCACGCTGGCCACGGCCTATCGCATGCTGTTCGGCCACAAGCCGCATGTGCTGGGGGCCGGGCAGAACGTGCTGGTGTGGGGTGCTTCCGGGGGGCTGGGCTCGATGGCAATCCAGCTCATCGCAACAACCGGCGCCAATGCCATCGGCGTCATCTCGGACGACGACAAGACGGATTTCGTCATGCAGCTTGGCGCCAGGGGCGTCATCAACCGCAAGAAGTTCCAGTGCTGGGGGCAGATGCCGCAAGTCGGCACGCCCGAATACAATGACTGGCTGAAGCACGCGCGCGAGTTCGGAAAGGCCATCTGGGCGTTCACCGGCAAGGGCAACAATGTCGATATGGTGTTCGAGCATCCGGGCGAGTCGACATTCCCCGTCTCGGTGCTGATGGTCCGCCGCGGCGGCATGATCGTCATCTGTGCCGGCACCACCGGCTTCAACCTTACCATGGACGCGCGGTATCTGTGGATGCACCAGAAGCGCGTGCAGGGCTCGCATTTCGCCAATCTCATGCAGGCGGCAGCGGCCAACAAGCTGGTGATGGCAAGGCGCATCGACCCTTGCATGTCGGAAGTCTATTCCTGGGCGGATATTCCGAAAGCCCACATGAAGATGTGGAAGAACGAACACCGCCCCGGCAACATGGCCGTGCTGGTGAGCGCGCCGACGACGGGGTTGAGGACGCTGGACGATGCCATCGAGGCGGCGGGCAAGTAGCAGACCGGTTTCGCAGCTTCGCAACCTCGGTCCGACATCAGCAATTGTGCTGGCGGAGGCTGGCATCCGCACGCTTGATGAATTGCAAGCACTGGGCGCGGTGAAGGCCTATGCGCGGGTGAGGGCGCTGAGGCCGAAGTCGGCGTCGCTCAACCTGCTCTGGGCCATCGCCGCCGGATTGGAAGACCGCGACTGGCGCGAGTTGACAGGCGAGGAAAAAGCTGAGCTCTTGAAAGCATTCAGATCGGTTCGATAACATTTATCAGATGTCATTTCCGCTGGTCTCGGGGGGCTTTCCACGGGTTTGCTCTTTTGCCACTACGCTCCGCCATCGCCCATAAAGCGTCTGGCGCGCAGCAACCTTCTCACTTCCAGCACGCGGTTCACTTCGCCGCCGAGGATCAGCACCAGCGCGGCGAGATAGAGAAAGAACATCGCCGCGAACAGGCCGGACAATGACGCATATGTCGAGGCGAAGGTGTTGAAGTTGACGAGATAGATCGAGAAGGCCGACGACAGGAACACCCAGGTAACAACGGTGAGGACCACGCCCGGCAGCACCTCCAGAATGTTCAGGCGCTTGGCGGGAAGCACCTTGTGGCAGAGCAGCACGCCCGCCGTCAGCATCAGGATGGCGACGGGATAGCGCAGTTGGTCGAGCGTGGCGACGCTCTGGCGGAAGCCCGGCGCGCGCGCCTCGATTGCCGCGATCACCACCGGGGCCAGCACGATCAGCAGGGCAAAGGCCAGCAAGAAGATGGCCGAAAGCACCACGAAGAGGACGTTCATGAAATAGAGCCACAGCGTCGTGCGGTGCTCGCGCAGGTCATAGGCGCGGTTCAGCCCGACGCGCACGCTGTCAACGCCACCCATGGCGCTCCAGATCGTCAGCACGGCGGACAGGCTCAGAAGGCCAGTGCGCGGCACGGTGAGGATCGAGCGGATTTCCGGCACCAGCGGCTTCACCAGCTGCTCGGGCGCCACGCTCAGCAGATAGGTGACGATGTCTTCGGCCAGGTGGTCGTTGCCGAAAAAACCGGCAAGAGCGGTCAGGAAGATCAGGAAGGGAAAGATCGAGAACAGCGTGCGGAAGGCAATGTTGCCGGCCAGCGGAATGGCCTCGTCGGCGAAAAGCCGATAAAAGCTTTCGCGCGCCAGAGCCGTTACCGACGGCCCGCTGTCATCATCCTCCTCAGCCATGGGCGGTGCTTAGCCCATGCCCATCGTTCAAGCCATAACCTTGCGGGCTTCGATTTCGAGGTTCGCCTTGAGGCCGGGGTCAAGCTTCAGGCGCGAGGCCAGCATGGCGAGATAGGCCTGTTCGGCGGGATCGTCCGGATCGATCGCCAGGAAGGATGCGGCATAGATTTCGACGGCGAGTTCCGGCGTCGTGGCGGAGGCCACCACCTGGTCGATGTTCAGGGGCTTTCGCAACTCGTCCATCACGAAGGCCTTGGCCTCCATGTCGAGGTCCAGCTCGTCAAGCTTGCCGAAAATCTTCTGCTGCTCGGCGGCATCGATGTGGCCATCTGCCTTGGAGGCGGCGATCATGGCACGCAAGATCGACAGACTCATGTCGTCGCGCGCCTTGGGTATCGAGGGGAGGAAGGGCGTACCCTCGGGTTTCGGGGTGATGTCCTTCATCGGCGGCGGGGCTTCCACCTGCGGGAGCGCGCTCTTCGAGGCCTGCCAGTCGTTATAGACCTTGTAGGCAAGGCCTGCGAGGGCCGCGGTGCCGCCCATCTTGACCACACCCTTCGCCATCTTCTTCGAGGATTTGCCGCCCAGCAATATGCCGGCGAGGCCTCCCGTCACGCCGCCGGTTGCCAGGCCCTTCATGAAGTCGGGCGACAGGCCGCCGGATTTCTTGGTCCCATCGGGGTTGCTGCCGCCACCCAGAAACTGTTCCAGCAATTTTTGCGGATCGAACATGCAAACTCCCGAACTTGTAATTTTTGTCTCGCCATGCAGCCTGATATCCGCAATTGACGGAGAGATGAAGACCTCGCCCGCCCGCCTGCTGATTTCCGCTGCACCAGCCCTGTTTGTCATAATGTGGGCGACGGGCTTTGTCGTTGCAAGGCTTTCGGCACCCCATGCCGACCCGTTGAGCTTCCTGTCCTTCCGCTTTGCGATTGCCGGGCTGCTGTTTGCGGTGATCGCGCTGGCGCTGCGGGCGCCATGGCCCGGCGCCAGGGCAGCGCTTCATGCCATGGTGGCGGGAGCCTTCGTCCATGGCGGCTATCTGGGGCTCGTCTACTGGGCGATCGCGCATGGCATGCCGGCGGGCGTCTCGGCGCTGATCGTGGGGCTGCAGCCGCTGATGACGGCGATTCTTGCCGCATGGATCGTCAAGGAAGCGATCGCGCTCCGCCACTGGGTGGGGCTGGCCGTGGGAATTGCCGGCGTTGCCCTCGTCGTGTCGCCGAAGCTCTCGCTCGCGGCGACGGGCGGCATCACGCCGCTCACCACCTTCGCCAATGTCATGGGCGCGCTGGCGATCTCGTTCGGCACGGTCTACCAGAAGCGCTTCGCCACCGCGCTCCATCTGGCCACCGGCGGCGCCTGGCAATATGTCGGCGGCCTCCTCGTGGTGCTGGCCTATGCCCTGGCGATGGAGGACTTCCGTTTCGACGGCAGCGTCAATGCCTGGGTGGCGCTCGGCTGGTCGGTCATCGTCCTGTCGCTTGGCGCCGTTACGCTCCTGATGCTGCTCATCCGCCACGGCGGCGTAGCCCGCGTCTCGAGCCTCATTTTCCTCGTGCCCGGCGTCTCGGCGCTGATGGCCTATATGCTGTTTGGTGAAATGCTGAACGCTATCCAGATCATCGGCATGGCGGTGTGCGCCGCCGCCGTGCTGATCGTCACGCGGAAACAGCCTCGCCCCGCCTGAGCCTGCCCAACGTGTCGCGCGCGCGGTCGCGGTGGGCTTTGGTCACATGCGTCCGCACCACGTTGAAGGCGGCCAGCAGCACCGCCATATCGTCGGTGAAGCCCAAGCCCAAAATGAAATCCGGAACGACGTCGATCGGCAGGATGAAATAGGCAAGTGCTCCGAACAGGATGCCTTTCGCCTTCATCGGCGTGTTGCGGTCGAAGGCGCAGTAGTAGGCCGCCACCAGATCCTCGGCAAACGGCACGGAGGCCATCACGCGTGCCAGCTTCGGAAAAAATTTCTCCCGCACCTGATCTTCATTCCGAGACAAAACCATGTTCCGATCCTCCCCGACGCGCAGTGAAACGCGTCAAGAGATGGGGATAATAGCCCGCTCCTTCAAGGCCTATCGTTGCGACAGGTATAGCCCCAGCATCAGGATAATGATGGCCATGAACTGCAGGCCGACACGCCAGCGCATCAGGCTTTGCGAGCGGTTGGCCGAGCCGCCGCGCATCATGTTCCACAAGCCCAGCAGCAGCACGACAAGAACTGCGAGGACGGCGACGATACCCAGATAATTGACGATCACTTGACGCTCCGCTGATGCAAGCTGCATCCAGTGCGAACCCATGACGGCCCGCACGCGTTCCGTCAAGGCGGCGAAACCTCACAAGCGTTCTATTGGTCGGAAGCCTTGTGCAGAACATAGTCCAGCATGCGCTGCGGCAGGATGCGCCGCGCCACCGCCATGTAGGTGGTGGGCTTCGTCACGAAATAGCGGGCCTTCGGCCGTTCCGCCTCCAGCGCATGCACGAGCTTTTCCAGCACGGCTTCCGGCCCGAGCTTGTAGCGTCCCGAGCCGCCGCGCCCCAGCCTGGCGCGCTGGCGTTCGTAGGCTTTCTTGTAGTGCGAATTCGCCTCGTCGATGTTGGCGTTGAAGGCTTCCAGAGAGCGTTCGACAAAACGGCTGGCGATGGGGCCGGGCTCGATCAGGCAGACATGAATGTTGCTGCCGCGCAGTTCCAGCCGCATCGTGTCGGACAAGGCCTCGATCGCGAATTTCGATGCGTTGTAGGCGCCGCGCCATTTCAGCGCCGCGAGGCCCAGCACGGACGAGCACTGCACGATGCGGCCTGAGCCATTCGCCCGCATCATCGGCAGGCAGGCGCGCGTAAGCTGGTGCCAGCCGAAAAAGTTGGCGGCGAACTGTGCTTCCAGCACCTCGCGCGTCAGATCCTCCACCGCGCCCGGCTGGCCATAGGCGCCATTGTTGAACAGCGCGTCGAGCCTATCCCCGGTACGCTTCGCAACCTCCTCCGCACAGGCGGCAACGGTTTGCGGCTCCGCATAGTCGAGATAGAGCGCCTCAAGCCCTTCAGCCTCCAGCCGTGCCAAGTCTTCCGGTTTGCGCGCGGTCGCAAACACCCGCCAGCCGCGCGCCTTCATCCCTCGGGCGCAGGTATAGCCGATGCCGGTCGAACAGCCGGTAATCAGGATTGTCTTGGGCATCGGCGAATCATCCGCTGGTTCATGTCTCAACACTGTTATTGCCGATGCCCGTGCCACTGAAACATGTTATTTTCGTTGCTGCAAGGGGGGCATCGCATGTCAGCCTATTACGATCTCGGCAGCTATTCGCGGCCTGTCACCACGGCGTCCGCCGAAGCGCAGCTGTGGTTCGACCGTGGCCTTGTCTGGACCTATGGCTTCAATCATGATGAGGCAATCCGCTGTTTCCGCAAGGCTGCGGAGCATGATCCTGCCTGCGCCATGGCGCAGTGGGGCATTTCCTATGCCGCAGGCCCCAACTACAACAAGCAGTGGAAGGCGTTCGACGTCCTCGACCTCGAAGCCTCGCTGGCACTCGCCCATGATGCGGCGGCAAAGGCGCTGGCGCTGGCCTCCCGCGCCAGCCCCGTCGAACAGGCGATTATCGCGCCGCTGGCCAAGCGCTATCCGACGCGTGACGCCACACAGGTAACACCGGTGTGGAACGATCACTACGCCGCCGCCATGCGCGAGACCGGCCAGCGTTTCGGAGACGATCTCGATGTTGCGGCACTTGCCGCCGAGGCGCTGATGAACCGCGCGCCCTGGGCCTTGTGGGACATTGCGAAAGGCGTTCCCGCCGAGGGCTGCGATACCATCGAGATCATGAACCTGCTCGAACGTGCGATGGCGCTGCCGGGGGGCATGCGGCACCCGGGGCTGCTGCACATGTATATCCACCTGATGGAAATGTCGCCCCATCCGGAACGTGCGCTGAAAGCCGCGGATGCGCTGCGCAACCTCGTGCCGGATGCCGGCCATCTCTGCCACATGCCCACCCATATCGACGTGCTCTGCGGCCAGTACCGCGATACCGTGGACAGCAACTCGACCGCCATCGCTGCCGACGCCAAGTACCTGGCGCGCGAGGATGCGGTGAATTTCTATTCGCTCTACCGCTGCCATGATTTTCACTTCAAGATCTACGGCGCGATGTTCCTGGGCGACCCTGAAGCCGCCCTCTCCGCCGCCGACCAGATGGTGGCGACCTTGCCGGAAGAACTGCTCCGCGTTTCCTCGCCGCCGATGGCGGACTGGCTCGAGGGCTTCCTGCCGATGAGGCTGCATGCGCTCATCCGCTTCGGCCGCTGGCGCGACATCCTCGCCACCCCGTTGCCGGACGACGGCGACCTCTATTGCGTGACCACCGCCATGATCCACTACGCCAAGGCCGTTGCCCATGCCTCGACCGGCAATGTGCAGGCGGCGGAGGCCGAAGCTGAGCTTTTCGAAGCCGCGCGCTGCCGGGTGCCGCCCACGCGCTATCTGTTCAACAACACCTGCCTCGACATTCTTGCGGTTGCCGCCGAAATGATGACGGGCGAAATCGAATACCGGAAAGGCAACTTCACCACGGCCTTCGCGCATCTGCGGAAGTCGGTCGAGCTTGATGACAACCTTCCCTATGACGAGCCCTGGGGCTGGATGCAGCCCACCCGCCACGCGCTCGGCGCGCTCCTGCTGGAACAGGGCCATGTCGAGGACGCCGCCGCCGTCTACCGGGCCGATCTCGGTTTCGACCCGGTTCTCAGCCGCCCGTGCCAGCATCCTGACAATGTGTGGAGCCTGTTTGGCTATCACGCCTGTCTGGTCCGGATGGGCCGCGAGGAGGAAGCCCGCATCATCGGGCAGCGCCTCGATCTCGCGAAAGCGCGGGCTTCAGTTCCGGTGGAAGCCTCATGCTATTGCAGCCGCAGCGCGGGTGCTGCAGCCTGCTGCTGTACGTAAGGGCCCGTCTGGCCGAGATTCGCGGTGCCGTCAGATTGAGCGGCCCATGCTCTCGGTGCAATTCTTGTCTGCGAGGCAGCGTTCCAGCGCGCGCTCCAGTGCAGCACTCGGCTTGCCGTCGATGGCGACATCGTCAAAGCCGCGGTTGTTGAGGAAAACCTGAACCCGAAGGATCGACTGCAGCTTGCCCGACCTGATGAGGTCGCGGAACGCCGTTCCGGCCGCCGCGCTGTTTCCGGCAGATGCCCGCAGCATGGCAATACGGGCGCGGTAGTCGTCAAGGCGCCGGTGTCCCGGAGTGAACATGTAAACGGCCTTCTCATAATCATTTGCTGCTTCGGCAGCGCGGCCGGCTTTCTCGTTGATCTCAGCGCGTAGCAGCATGTCATACGGGCCCGGAGTATCGTCGCCTTCCCCATTAACCAGGCGGTCTGCGGCTTCAAGCGCGCGGTCGAGACGGCCCAGGCGAACCTCGAGCCTCGCCAGATCTCCCCAAGGCGAGGGTTCCTGAAAGAGACCTGGCACACGCCGAGTCTGGCCAAGATAAACCTCTCCCGCTTTCCGATAGGCGGCAGTGGCACCTTCGAGGTCATTTGCCGCCACCAGAATGTGCGCATAGTACTGGTGGGCCAGACTCATGCCGGGCGCCGCATCGACGACAACACGGACAAGCGCCAAAGCGTCGGCAATCTGGCCGCGCGACTTCATGACAAGAGCCTTGCCCAGCATGGCGCGCCAGTGGCGGGGGTCGAGAGCAAGGCCCCGGTCAAAGTTTGCGATCGCCTCTTCATGCCTGTTCTTCGATGCTGCCGAAGCGGCCTTCGCCACATGCGGTTCCGCGAACGAGGGATCCTCGGCGATAGCCCTGTCCCAAGTTGCAAATGATTTCTCGGAGTTGACGATGTCTTCCCGCATTGCCGCATGTTGCCAATGGCCGAAATTGACGAGGGCCGTTGCCCGCTGGCGCGGCGTACCCTTGCCGCTGGCGGCGAAGGCTTCGCACTGAGCTGCCTCAGTCCTCCCCATAACGCCCATCACCAGCCTAACGCAATTCACAGGAATCTGCGGCTCGGGCTTGGCCGACATCGGTGCCGACACAAGGGATTGCGCAGGCAGGCTCTCGATGCAGGAGGATTGCGGCGCACAGACAGTCTTCTTGAGCCCGAACGGGACCGTGTTCGCAGCGGCGGGACCAAAACCCAGCAATGCTGCCGTCATGAGCAGGGGAAAAGCGACGCGCATCATTTGAGACACTCCGGGTCCAGCAGGCAGGCCGTCATGGCATTGGTGAATTCTTTGGCCCCGAAGTCCAGAGGCGGGCCGCCATCCCCTTTGGTGCGGTCGCGATAGGGGCTGAAGAGGTAGCCCGCATTGCCCAGATGCATGTGCATCGCCCAAGCGATGCCTTCGCTCGCGGCTAATGAACGGTAGAAGTCTTCGTGTGCTTCGCTCCTGTGGCCCAGCCTCTTGTAGGCAATGGCGCGGAAGAAATGAATCTTGGCGGTGAGCGGCGTAATCTGACCATGCGCCAGAACGGAGTTGGCGAAGGCAATGGTCTCGTCGTTCCGCTTGAGGGCGTTCAACGCCTTCAGCCGCTCGATCTGAGCATCAACAAAATGCGGTTGCATCGCCAGGGTAGCATCGGCGTCCAACAGCGCGCCAGAGGCATCGCCCGTCACATTCCTGATCTTCGCACGGTTCACGATGGGTGGCAGGTTGAAGGGATAGTTGTCGATCAGCCAGGTGTAGTCTGCCTCGGCCTCCCTCCACTGGTTGGTGTCGTAGTAGATGCCGGCGCGCTCTTCGATCACCACCGAATAGAAGTCGCGGTCCGCACGGCCCTGCCGTCCGAAATAGTTGGTATCGGCAATGGCCTTGCGGCCGGCCGCGACGAGCTTGTTCAGTTCCTGAAGCTGGCGCATGCCGTGGCCGTCGATACAGGCATATCTTCCGGCCAGCGCCCGGCGCGTCAGATAATGGTCCGGGTGCCGCGCCAGAATGCGCTCATATTCCTTCGCCGCCGCCGCGCAGTCGCTCGTTTCCTCATAGCGAATGAAAGCCAAGGCGAACTGGGCATCGGCGTCATTGGGGCTCAGCGCCAGGAAATCGGTGAAGTCCGCAACGGCGGCAGAGAAGTTGCCATGCCGCCAGTGAGACCAGCCGCGGCGGCGGAATGCCTGACCCGACCCCGGATCGAGGCGGATCGCCTCATCGAGAAAGGGAATGGCATAGGCCGGACGGAATGCAAAATAATAGGCCTCGCCGATCTGCCGGTTGATCTCGGACAGATCCTTTCCGGCCACGCCGGGCAGGCCGCGCGCCTTGTCGCAGAGCTTGAAGGTTTCTTCGCCGTCGAGGTAGGCCGAACTCGACACACAAGCCTTCACGGCCGCATCCTGGGCTGCCGCAACAGGTGCTGCCAGCCCGATGATGAGAGTCGCAGCGGCTGTCCAGGCAATCACGATGAACCGCATGTCCACCCCCGTGGTGTGAGAGGTGACTTTACGTCGTACAGCTTTAAGGGCGCACTAAGCCGGTTGGTAAAATTGTAATGAACATTGTGGAGCGATTTTTCAGTTTCCGCCCTCCAGCAACCGTCTCGCGATCACCTGCGCCTGAATCTCGGCTGCACCTTCGAAAATGTTCAGGATCCGCGCGTCGCACAGCACGCGGCTGATCTGGTATTCGAGTGCGAAGCCGTTGCCGCCGTGGATCTGCAAGGCGTTGTCGGCGGCGGCCCAGGCGACGCGGGCGCCCAGCAGCTTCGCCATGCCGGCCTCGAGGTCGCAACGGCGGCCAGCATCCTTCTCGCGCGCGGCATAGAGCGTCAGCTGGCGGGCCGTCATCACTTCGGCGGCCATCAGCGCCAGCTTGTCAGCGATGCGCGGAAAACTGATGATGGGCTTTCCGAACTGGGCGCGGTCGGCTGCGTATTTGAGCCCGAGGTCGAGCGCATTCTGGGCGACACCCACGGCGCGCGCGGCGGTCTGGATACGCGCGGCCTCGAAGGTCTGCATCAGCTGCTTGAAGCCCTGGCCCTCGACGCCGCCAAGCAAGTTCTCGGCCTTCACCTCGAAATCCTCGAAGCGGATTTCATATTCCTTCATGCCGCGATAGCCCAGCACCTCGATCTCGCCGCCGGTCATGCCCTTCGCGGGGAAGGGATTGTCATCGGAGCCGCGCGGTTTCTCGGCGAGGAACATCGAGAGGCCACGGTAACCCTTTTCGTCCGGGTCAGTGCGGGCCAGAAGCGTCATCACATCGGCGCGCACCGGGTGCGTGATCCAGGTCTTGTTGCCGGTCACCTTGTAGACGTCGCCATCGCGCACTGCGCGGGTGCGAAGGCTTCCAAGATCGGAGCCCGTATTGGGCTCGGTGAAGACGGCGGTGGGAAGAATTTCGCCGCTGGCGATCTGCGGCAGCCACTTGGCCTTCTGCTCCTCCGTTCCGCCGCACAGGATCAGTTCGCAGGCGATCTCGGCTCTCGTTCCGAGCGAGCCCACCGCGATCCAGCCGCGCGAGAGTTCTTCCGAAACGACGCACATCGATTCCTTTGACAGGCCCATGCCGCCATAGTCCTCCGGCAGGGTGAGCGCGAAGACGCCGAGGCTCGCCAGTTCGGTGATGATCTCCAGCGGCACGTAGTCGTTGTCGCGGTGCCACTGATGGGCGTGGGGTGCTACCTTTTCGGCGATGAAGCGGCGCATGGTGGCGGCGATCTCGGTGAGCGTGTCGTCGAGGCCCGCCCAGCCGAAATTTCCATCGGCGATCAGTTCGACAAGCCGTGCCCGGGCTTCTCTCGTGTTGCCGCGGTCGATCAGGGCCAGGCCGTAAAGCGGCGCGATGTCGCTTCGCGTCAGGCCAAGGTCGGCAGGCCTCGCGAATTCGCCCTGGTTCATGGGAATGCCGCCCGCGATGTGATTGAGGTATTCGCCCACCGCGATCTGGAGCGTCAGCTGCTCGGTCTCGCCGAAGCGGCTTTCGGCCTCCATCCGCTGGGCGAAACTCGCCATCTCGCGGATTGCCGCCTGATAGGTGGCAGCCCAGGCAAGGCCATGCGCCATGTGCTGCTCGCAGTCGAGCGTTACGGCATCGAGCTTGCCGCCCGGCATCACCTGTGCCGCCACCCGCGCTCGGGCCTTGGCGAAAAGGGCATCGACGGCGCCAACGGCTTCTGCCAGATGGCCGGCAAGCCCGCCCAGTACCGGGCCGGACTGCATTTCATTCTCGACCGCTGCCATGCCGTCAACCCCTCAAATCCGTGATGGAAAAACCTACCGCATTGCACAATTGGCGGCAATACGCCCTCGGACCAATATGCCGTAAGGCCAACTGCCGCCAAAATTGAGCCGGATTCATGCCCCATCCCGCCGGTGATGGATTTTCCAGACTCGAGGCACTAAGGTTCCCTTCATGAATCACCTACGGCGAACGGGCGCTGCCGCGCTCACCCTCATCACCCTGTCAACCGGCCTGGCGCTTGCGGAAGAACCGCAATCGCTCGGCGTTTTCGACGACTGGTCGGCCTATACCTACAAAGCGCCCGACTCGAAGGTCTGCTACGTGTCCTCGAGCCCCAAGGGCAGCGAGCCCAAGAACGTCAAGCGCGATCCCACCTTCTTCCTCGTCACCCACATGCCCGGCCGCAAGGTGAAGGGAGAGGTCTCGACCATCATCGGCTATCCCTTCAAGAAGGAAACCAATGCCGAACTGACGATCGACGAGGCGAAGTTCGTGCTGTTCACCAATGCCGATGGCGCCTGGGCGGAATCGCCCGCGACGGAAAAGGAAATCGTCGCGGCGATGAAGGCGGGAAAGTCGCTGAAGGTCAAGGGCACCTCGTGGCGCGGCACGCAGACGGAGGATACCTATTCGCTGTCGGGCATTTCGGCGGCGCTGTCGGCGATCGACAAGGCCTGCAAGTAGGCGATGCTGCGCTGGCTCGTCCTCTTGGCCGCGCTGCTGGTGTCCGGAGCGCCGGCGGAGGCTTCCTGCGCGCCAGAACGCTTCGAGGGCAACGCCTACACGATCTGCCGCTTCGACCTGCGGCAGGACCGCCTGGCGCTGTTCAGCGGGAGGCCGGATGGCGAGGCCTATGGCTCGTTCGCGGCGCTGGAAGAGGCGCTGAAGACGGAAGGCAAGACGCTGGCCTTCGCCATGAATGCCGGCATGTATGACGAGAACCTCAAGCCCATCGGGCTTCATGTCGAGGGTGGACGCACCCTCAAGAAGGCCAACCGGCGCGACGGGCCGGGCAATTTTCATCTGAAGCCCAATGGCGTCTTCTATATCGCGGGCAATACGGGCGGCGTGATGGAGACCGACGCCTTCCTTGCCGCGAAGCTGAAGCCCGATCATGCCAGCCAGTCCGGCCCCATGCTGGTGATCGAGGGGAAAATCCATCCGAAATTTACGGAAGACGGCACCTCGCGGCAGCGGCGAAACGGCGTTGGCGCGCCCGATGGCCATACCCTGGTCTTCGCCATCAGCGAAGGCTATGTCAATTTCCATGCCTTCGCGCGGCTGTTCCGCGACCACCTCAATTGTCCCAACGCGCTGTTCCTCGACGGCTCGATCTCGAGCCTCCACGCGCCGGAACTCGGCCGCAGCGACCGGTTCTTTTCGCTCGGCCCCATCGTCGGGTTGGTGAAGTGAGTTATCTTCCCTCTCCCCTTGCGGGAGAGGGTGTCATGCGGCACGCATGACGGGCGAGGGGTACTCTCATCCGGCCTTCGGCCACCTTCTCCCGCAAGGGGAGAAGGGGAAATGACAATTCCGCCATTTTTTGTGCTATGGGGCCCCCATCATGGCCACCATCCTGAACACTGTCGAAGCGCCGCCGCGCTATATTCCGAACGATCCGCGCCCCTCGCTCATCGGCATGACGCGGGAAGGACTGGCCGATGCGCTGGCACGCGCTGGCGTTCCGGAACGGCAGCGCCGCATGCGGGCTGGCCAGATCTGGCACTGGCTCTATCACCGCGGCGTCCAGGACTTCGGGCAGATGACCAATATCGCCAAGGACCTCCGGACGCGGCTTGAGGAAGAGTTCATCATCGGCCGCCCCGACATCGTCACCGAGCAGGTCTCGAACGACGGCACGCGGAAATGGCTGCTGCGGCTTGCGCCCGATGAACGCGGCGCCCGCCATGAAGTCGAGATGGTCTATATTCCGGAAGAAGACCGCGGCACGCTGTGCATTTCATCCCAGGTCGGCTGCACCTTGACGTGCAGCTTCTGCCACACCGGCACGCAGAAACTCGTCCGCAACCTTACCGCCAACGAGATCGTGGCGCAGGTGATGACGGCGCGCGATGGCGTCAAGGACTGGCCTTCCGACATCGAGGCCAACCCCACGCCGCCGTCGGGTGGGCGCTACATCACCAATGTCGTGCTCATGGGCATGGGCGAACCCCTCTATAATTTCGACAATGTGAAAGACGCGATGGAGATCGTGTCGGACGGCGAGGGCATTTCGCTGTCGAAGCGCCGCATCACATTGTCGACGTCCGGCGTCGTTCCGGAAATCCCGCGTGCGGGCGAGGAGATCGGCACCATGCTGGCGATCAGCCTCCACGGCACGACCGATGAAATCCGCGACAAGCTGGTGCCGCTCAACAAGAAATATCCGATCAAGGAACTGCTCACCGCCTGCCGCAACTATCCCGGCGTCTCGAACGCGCGGCGCATCACCTTTGAATACGTGATGCTGAAGGGCGTGAATGATTCACCCGAGGATGCGAAGCGTCTGGTGAAACTGCTTGCCGGAATCCCGGCCAAGATCAATCTCATTCCGTTCAACCCCTGGCCCGGCACTGCTTATGAGTGCTCGGACTGGGACACGATCGAACGCTTCGCAGAGATCGTGAACAAGGCCGGTTATGCCTCCCCCGTCCGCACGCCGCGCGGAAGAGACATCATGGCAGCCTGCGGTCAGCTGAAGTCCGAAAGCCAGAAGATCCGCGCGAAGGAAAGATTGGCGTTGGACGCGGGGATGTAATGGGAGCTTGGGTCGAAGGTTCAGAATCTTTGCCTCGCTTAGTCACTGCTCTCTTGCTTCTGCTGCTTTTTCTACGCATCGCTTGGTGCTTCTGGAACGAGCTTCGCTTTTACGCCAGCAAGAATTGGGATTTTTCTCAAGACAATCAGTATAGTGGCTCGATGGGTGGGGGAGTGGAAGGCGGCGAACCGCAATGGCCATTTTCAAATTTTTGGCGGATTTGGTTTGGCTACCCCGTGTTCTTGTGTGCGTTCCTTCTCATGGCGGGTACCTTTGCATTTATCGGAAACTGACGTAGCTTTAACAACAGTTGCTGCATGAAGGCCGCGGGGAAGGTCAAGGATGATCAAGCGACTTGCAATGACGCTCTTCGCTGTCCTCCTGATAGCTGTAATGGCAATGGGTTTTGCCGTGGGCTTCTGTGCCTGGTGGGATTTGCCGGCTGATACGTCGCAGAACATCTTCTTCATCTATGGCGCCGCAACTGCAGTTGCCATTTTGCTGTGTGTTGCGGGGCGGCTCATGAAAGTCTCGTCGCTCGCCTATTGCGTCATCATCGGCGGCGCCGTGTTTCTCGTTCTCGATTTCTATGTCTGGCAGCGCTTCGGCCTGATGCCTTCAGTGAAGTTCTCGCGCGGCGGATTTCCACCCGCCGCCATCATGGGCCTCTTCGCCTGCGCACTCTACAGCATGATTGCCGATCCACGAGCGCCGCAGCGCTTCGAGGCCGAGCGATGACCTCCGCCATGATCATTCATCTCATCAAGCGTCTGCTTCTTGTCCTTCTCGGCTACAGCCTCGCCACGCTTGCCAGCGCTATCGTTGTCGGCGTGATCTTCACCATCGACGAGAACCAGACCATCGGCCAGCTTTTCGGCGTCATCGCCTTTACGGCCATGCTGATCGGCATCTATGCCGCAGTTCCGGCGGGGATCACCGTCATCGCCAGCGAAATCGTGCCGTGGCGCGGCAGGCTCATCTTCATCATCGCCGCCACGCTGATCGGCGCGGTGCTTCCTATCATCGTCGGGCTGCCGCACTGGTATATCCTCGTCGGCATTGGCTTTGGGCCGGTGGCGGGGCTGATCTACTGGTCCGTTGCGGGACGCAGCGCCGGATTCAGGATGCCCGCCGCCGCGTGAGGCCTGCCGCCTCAGCCTAAGCCCGTCAGGGATTTATCATCTGCCGCATGCTTGATAGCCGTCCGGGAACGAGGCTTTCTTGAAGGAAAAGCAGGAATGCCAATCAATGTAAAGGCGACCGTGTTCACATTCGGCACGGCGGGAAACGACATCATCGACGCGCAATATCTCCTTGGCGACCTTATCGACGGGCTGGGCGGTAACGACACCATCACGGGCCTCGAGGGCCTCGATGTCCTGCTCGGAAATGCCGGCCGGGACAAGCTTTTCGGCATGGGCGGCCATGACCGGCTCGACGGCGGCGCGGGGAACGACCGCCTCTATGGCGGCACAGGCAATGATATCCTCACCGGCGGGGCCGGCGACGACTTCATCGACGGCGGGGCAGACTTCGATACCGCCGACTACAGCGGGGCGGTGGCCGGGGTCCGCGTCAACCTGTCGATCACCGCAGCGCAAAACACCGGCGGCGCGGGGCGCGACACCATCATCAATGTCGAGAACCTCACCGGTTCGAATTTCAACGACGTGCTCACCGGCAACGGGCTCGACAATTTCATCATTGCCGGCGCGGGCGCCGACACGGTGCGCGGCGGAGCCGGCAACGACACATTGATATCGGTTGGCGCCGACGGGCTTCGCGACGTGCTCGATGGCGGCAGCGGACATGACTCGCTGATGTCGGGCAATGGCAATGATACGCTGACGGGCGGCGACGGCAACGACATCCTGAACGGCTCTACCGGCCAGGACATACTCTCCGGTGGAACTGGTGCCGACAAGTTCCAGTTCAATAGTCTGCAGGATTCAACGCTCGCCGCGCCGGACCAGATTCTGGATTTCGTGGTCGGCGAAGACAGGATCGTTGCGAGCTTTGCCTCGGTCATATCGATTTCCGGGCCGGTCAACGCGCAGATGGTGCTGCTCGACTTCACCTTGGACGGGGTCGCCGATTCGGCAATTCTGGTCTCGGCCAATGCCATGCTCTCGGGGGCCGACTTTTCGACGTCCATCTTCGGCTTCTGAGCCGGGTGAGCAATCGGCCGGACAGGGACGATCCGGCCGGTTGCAACCGCCAGCCCAGCCCGTAAAGACCGCGTAGCGCAGGGGCAAATCTGCGGCATCGCGGGCCATGCCTGGTGCGTCATCGCCTCTGCCGTCATGCGGCATGCTGAATGGGGAACAGGATCGCGGGGGCGCGGGTTATCCCAGCCGATGTCCCGCCTCTATCACTATACTTCCGTCAACGGCCTGCGTGGCATCGTCGATTCCGGCAATATCTGGGCCACGCATCTGGGCTTTCTGAATGATCTCTCGGAAGGCCGCGTGGCGCTGCGTGACGACGAGCAGGCAAGGCGGGCGAGGCTCGAGGAGCTCGACCGCAGGTCTCCCGTCTTTATCGCCTCGTTCTGCCGCCATGAGGAGCGCCACCAGATGAAGAACGGGCTGCTCTCGCAATGGCGGGGCTATGCGGGCGTCGGCGGCGGCTATTGCGTGGTGCTCGATGAAGCCGCACTCGACCTGATGGTGGAGGAAGAAAAGCAGGCATCGCCCGACATCACCATCCTCAAGAAGGATGTGGTCTATGTGGGCGAGGAGGAGCCGATCCCCGAGCCCCGCGACAGGGTTCATCTCCTCGATGTGCTGGCCTTTCTCAAGAGCCAGTCCTTCGCGGAGGAGCATGAAACCCGCATCATGCTGTCGTCTCCGCCGCAGAAGCCGCGGAAAATCCAGTTCCGGGAATCGGGAGACCTGCTCATTCCCTATGTCGAGATATTCGGGAACCCCCGCCGCCTCCCCATCACCGAGATCATTGTCGGACCCGGCCCCCTGCAGCGGCGCTGCGCGGCGGGTGTGGTGCAATTCATCCGGGCGCATGGGCTCGAGGTCGAGGTCAGGCTGTCGGATATTCCACTGGCCAGATAGCCGTTCTGCGCACTTGCAGGCCAAAGCCTCGGCGTGATAGGCCGCAGGCGCAATCCAGTGGGGCCCGTCCGCATGTCCAAGCAGAAGATCAAAAAAGTTGTCCTCGCCTATTCGGGCGGGCTTGATACCTCCATCATCCTCAAGTGGCTGCAGACCCAATATGGCGCCGAGGTCGTGACCTTCACGGCGGACCTGGGGCAAGGCGGCGAGCTGGAGCCGGCCCGCAAGAAGGCCGAGCTGCTGGGCATCAAGGATATCTATATCGAGGACGTCCGCGAGGAATTCGTGCGCGATTTCGTCTTCCCGATGTTCCGCGCCAATGCCGTTTATGAGGGCGTCTATCTCTTGGGCACGTCGATCGCCCGGCCGCTGATTGCCAAGCGCCTGATCGAGATCGCGGAAGAAACGGGTGCGGACGCCATCGCCCATGGCGCCACCGGCAAGGGCAACGACCAGGTGCGCTTCGAGCTCACCGCCTATGCGCTGAACCCCGACATCAAGGTGATCGCGCCGTGGCGCGAATGGGAGTTCAAGTCGCGCACCGATCTCATTTCCTTCGCCGAGGCCCACCAGATCCAGGTGACCAAGGACAAGCGCGGCGAGGCGCCCTTCTCGGTCGACGCCAATCTTCTTCACTCGTCGTCCGAGGGAAAAGTTCTGGAAGACCCGTGGCAGGAGCCGCCGCCCTACGTCTATCAGCGCACCATCGCGCCGGAAGACGCGCCCGACAAACCAACTTACATCGAAATCGAGTTCAGCCAGGGCGATCCGGTCGCCATCGACGGCAAGGCGATGTCGCCCGCCACGCTCTTGACCGAACTCAATCGCCTCGGCCACGACAATGGCATCGGCCGTCTTGATCTGGTCGAGAACCGCTTCGTCGGCATGAAGTCGCGCGGCGTCTATGAAACGCCCGGCGGCACCATCCTCGGTGTCGCGCACCGCGCCATCGAAACGCTGACGCTCGACCGCGAGGCGGCGCATCTGAAGGACTCGTTCATCACGAAATATGCCGAGCTCGTCTATTACGGCTTCTGGTTCAGCCCTGAACGCGAGATGCTGCAGGCGATGATCGACAAGAGCCAGGTGGATGTCGAAGGCACGGTGCGCCTCAAGCTCTATAAGGGCAATGTTATCGTCGCGGGCCGCAAGTCGCCGAAGTCGCTCTACAAGGATGCGCTCGTCACCTTCGAGGATGATCGCGGCGCCTATGACCAGAAGGATGCCGAAGGCTTCATACGCCTCAACGCACTGCGGCTCCGCACGCTGGCGGCGCGGAAGCGCAACGGCTGATGGCGCGGGGCGCGGTGCTCTGGTAAGCGGTTAGGCACTGGGGGAACAGCGTCGATGCGTGGAATCATACTGGCGGGGGGCAGCGGAACGAGGCTTTATCCGCTGACGCTGGCGATCTCGAAGCAGCTGCTTCCGGTCTACGACAAGCCGATGATCTATTATCCACTGTCGGTCCTGATGCTGGCGGGATTGCGCGACATCCTCATCATCTCGACGCCGCATGACCTGCCGCATTTCAGGAACATGCTGGGCGACGGCTCGGCCTTCGGGATCAATCTCAGCTATGCCGAGCAGCCGCACCCGGGCGGCCTGGCGCAGGCCTTCCTGATCGGCGAGGAGTTTCTGCTGGGTGGCCCCGCCGCGCTGGTGCTGGGCGACAACATCTTCCACGGCGAACAGCTGCAGCGCAAATGCGAGCTGGCGGTGGCGCGGACAAGGGGCGCGACGGTCTTTGCCTATCACGTGTCGGACCCCGAGCGTTATGGCGTCGTGGCCTTTGACCGCGAGGGCTTTGCCACCTCGATCGAGGAGAAGCCTCAGGCACCCAAATCCAACTGGGCGGTCACCGGGCTTTATTTCTATGATGCCGATGTCGTCGAAATCGCCAAGGCGATCAGGCCCAGCCCCCGTGGCGAGCTCGAGATCACCGACATCAACCGCGCCTATCTGACGCGCGGCGACCTCAATGTCGAGCGCATGGGGCGGGGCTATGCCTGGCTCGATACGGGCACCCATGACAGTCTCCATGACGCTGGCTCCTATATCCGGACGATCGAGACGAGGACCGGCGTCAAGGTCTGCTGCCCGGAGGAGATCGCCTTCTCCTGCGGCTATATCGACGAGGAAGCGATGCTGAAGCGCGCGGCGTCGCTCGGCAAGACCGAATATGCCGCCTATCTCCGCCGCATCGTGGCCGAGCGCGGCAATGAGCCGAGACGGTACTGAGACGATGGAGGTCAATCACCTGGGCCTCGGCGGCGTCGTCGAGATCATTCCGAAGAAGCATGGCGATGAGCGCGGCTTCTTCGCCGAGACTTTCCAGCGCCAGCGCTTTATCGATTGCGGCATCACCCAGGACTGGATGCAGGACAACCAATCCTACTCCGCTGAAAAACATGTTCTCCGCGGGCTCCACTTCCAGGTGGCTCCGCACGCCCAGGACAAGCTCATCCGGGTGCTCAAGGGTGCGGTCTTCGATGTCGCCGCCGATCTCCGCGCCGGTTCTCCGACCTTCGGCAAATGGGTCTCGTGCACGCTGTCGGCGGAGAGGTTCAACCAGCTGCTGATCCCCAGGGGCTTCGCGCATGGCTTCCTGACGCTCGAGCCCGATACGGAAGTTCTCTACAAGGTGACGGCCCCCTATGCGCCGGCCTGCGACCGCTCGATCCGCTGGAACGATCCGGCACTCGCTATTGCCTGGCCTTTGCCTCCCGGCGGGCAGCCCATCCTCTCGCCGAAAGACGAGGCCGCCCCGCTGCTGGCAGATATCGCCGGCACCATCGCATTCTGAGCAGCAGGAGCTTTCTCATGAAAATCATGGTCACAGGCGGCTTGGGCTTCATCGGGTCGGCGGTGTGCCGGCACCTGGTCCGTGACCTGGGGCTGAGCGTCGTCAACATCGACAAGATGACCTATGCCGCAAGTGAAGGCGCTGTCGCCGAAATTGCCAACAGTCCACGCTACAGCTTCCACAAGGCCGATATCTGTGACCGCGAGGCGATGGAGCGGATCATGGAAGCCGAGGCGATCGATGCCGTCATGCATCTCGCCGCCGAAAGCCATGTCGACCGCTCGATCGACGGGCCGGGCGCCTTCATCCAGACCAATATCATGGGCACCTTCGCGCTCCTCCAGGCGGCGCGGTCCTATCATGACAGCCTGCCGGAAGCGAAGAAGCAGCGCTTCCGCTTCCACCACATCTCGACGGATGAAGTGTTCGGCGATCTCCCCCTCGACGGCGGGCTCTTCACCGAGGAGACGCCCTATGCGCCATCCTCGCCTTACTCCGCGTCGAAGGCCGCCTCCGACCATCTGGTGCGCGCCTGGCACCACACCTATGGGTTGCCGGTCGTCCTCTCCAACTGTTCCAACAATTACGGCCCCTATCACTTCCCCGAGAAGCTCATTCCGCTGATGATCCTCAACGGCATGGAGGGAAAGCCCTTGCCCGTCTATGGCACGGGCGAGAATGTGCGCGACTGGCTCCATGTCGAGGATCACGCCCGGGCGCTGGCGCTTGTGGTCACCAAAGGCCGGGTGGGGACAAGCTACAACATCGGCGGGCGAAACGAGCGTTCGAACCTCAAGGTCGTCGAGGCGATCGCCGATACGCTGGACGAGTTGATGCCGATGAACTCCGGCTCGCGGCGGAAGCTCATCACCTTCGTGGGCGACAGGCCGGGCCACGACCTCCGCTACGCGATCGATGCCTCGAAGATCGA
>JALHQC010000047.1 GCA_022842165.1 bacterium | reverse complement strand
CGTGGTAAATCGGCAACTGAGGCACAGGCTATCTGACGCATCCGCCACAAGCCAGTTGCAGCCGATGCTTTGCCGGTTCGAACAAGGGCCGTATGGCCTTCCGCCGTCATGCCATAACGACTGCACTTCCGGTAGCGCCAGCATGCGATCCGCCGCATGTGCATAGCCGAGCCAGCTGCCGCATCGCACGCAGGCGGTGTTCTCGAAATGAACATCGTTTCCGCAATCCGAGCAGGAAAAGCGCTGCAAGATCCTTATTCCCCGATTCCGAGCAGCGGCGCGACGCTCATGCGTCATCATGCGCCGGCGGCTGACACTGGCTCAATCACCGCCGGACATATTGGTTCCTTCAGCGCCAGAAGGGAGAGGCTGCGGCGCGCTAGCCGGTTGCGGCCATTCCGGCCACACCGCCGCTGGCAACGTCCCTGCCCGGCGCACTGCCATGGCTCTTCCGGACCTTGAAAACGTCGCTCAGCAAGTGATCGGCCGTCCGCACCGCCTGCGCGACGATGGTGAGCGAAGGGTTGACGGCTGTCGAGGATGGCAGGAAGGAGGCATCGACGACATAGAGATTGTCGACATCCCATGCCTTGCAGAAAGGATCGAGAACCGAAGCCGCAGGGTCGTTACCAAACCGCGCCGTACCGCATTGATGCATGGCGACCTTGATGTCCATCTTCTGCGTGATGATGATGGGATAGCCCATGGAGCGCATCAGCCTGGTCCAGTGCTTCACCAGTTCGCGATGGGATTTCAGGTTGTTCGGCGTGTAGGACAGCCTGATCTTGCCATCATCATCGACGGTCACGCGGTTTTCGGCATCGGGCAGGTCTTCCGACATGATCCACCAGTCGATGCTTCGCTCCGCAAACCAGCTCATCAGCCATTCGGGCGTGCCCTTCATGTTGGCGGTCAGCATGCCGCCCTGCAGCTTGCCAAGTCCCTGCACGTTGCCCAGGGGATAGGGCTTCACGCTGTTCGCGAGATAGAAATCATTGATGCACAGCGACTTCTGGAACACCACATGGTTTTTCCTGAACGGGTTCACCGCCATCATGGCCGTGTTGTTGTGGGCCATGTAATTGCGGCCAAGCTGATCGGAGCTGTTGTTGCCAAGCCCTTTCGGGTGCCTGGCGCTGGCGGAGCGGAGCAGCAAGGCGGCGGAGTTGATGGCGCCGGCGCTCGAAATGAAAAACTCTCCGTTGATCGTCCTCTTCCGGCCCTTCTGTTCGACCTCGACGCCGACCACCTTGCGCCCCGTGTCGTCGGTAATGAGCCGGTGCACGTAGGTTTCGAGGATCAAGTCGACATTGCCGGTGGCGATTGCCGGATCGACGAGGCGCACTTCGGCATCGTTCTTGGCGCCCAGCTTGCAGGCAAACCCGTCGCAGGTGCGGCAACGGATACATTTGCCGCCGGGGTGAAGGTCGATCGCCACTGGCAATGGAAACGGCTTCAGCCCCTTCTCGCGCAGGCGCTTGTCGATAGCGGCGATCTCGGGCTCGTGGCCGATGGCGGGATGCGGCATGGGGCCGGAACGTGGCGGCTCGCAGGGGTCCATGCCGGCCGTTCCGTGCGTGCCCATCAGGCGTTCGGCCTCGTCATAATAGGGCGCGAGATCGGCATAGCGGATCGGCCAGGCCGGGGCGATGCCCGCCTCGTGTTCCAGCGCCTCGAAATCCTCGGCGCGGAAGCGCAGCGTGGCGGTGCCGAAGAATTTGGAGTTGCCGCCAACGTAATAGTAGGTCGAGGGATTGAATTCCTGTCCGCTGCGGTCGCGCCAGGTTTCCTTTGCGGCGTAGCGCTTCTCGTGGAAGACGGCCTTTACGCTCCAGTTGGCGGCCTCGCGGGGAAGTCTCGTGCCGCGCTCGATCACCAGTACCGTTGCCCCGGCCCGCGCCAGCATGTTGGCCATTGCACCACCACCGACGCCTGCGCCGATGACGACCGCATCATAGGATTTCCGCAGCTCAGTCATTCAAACCTCCCCGGGGCACCGAAGCGCCCGGCAATTTCTTATCCATTGTTTCTGAAAACAATGCGGCCTTGTCGTCATACATGCCGGCCATCACGGCGAACGAGCTGTCGAGATGAATCCGCATGGCAAGTTCGGCCTGCATGGGATTGCGGCGCTGCAGCGCCTGCACGATCGCGGCATGTTGCTCGGTCACCTCCGCAAGATGGCCCGGCACCGGCGCGCTGAGCTGCCGCATACGGTCGAGATGCACTTTCGCCAGCGTGATGAATTTCCAGATTCGCGGATAGCCGCTCATTCGCGCGATCGCGGCGTGAAAGGCATCGTCCACTTCGAGATAGTCTTCCAGCCGGCCGTCTGCGAGGATGACCCGCATCCGGGCGATAATGGCGTCCAGCTGCGCCAGGCCGCCCTCGGAAACGTGTTCACAGGCCTTCCGGACGCTTTCAACTTCCAGCGCGCGGCGGAGCACGAAGCCCTCCTTGGCGACCTTGAACGAAATCCGGCTGACAAAGGTGCCGGAATGCGGAAAGATGTCGACCAGATCCTCCTCGGCGAGCCTCTGCAGCGCCTCACGGACGGGCGTTCGCGATACATCGAAGCTGGTACAGAAATCCTTCTCGAGAATGGCCGAGCCTGGCTCGAGATCGAGCCGTACAATAGCCCGCCTTAGAAACTCATATATCTGATCAGATTTTGCGGGCGACTTTTCTGTCATCTGGAGAGGACTCTGGCCGGAATTTGTGGTTAGAATTGGGTAGAGGATGCCAATTGACAGACGCACACTGATCTGTGACTAGTAACTCATATATTACACATCGAAACAAGTAGAAAGTTAGCCTGTCTCATGAGCACGATCTCCTATTTGACCCGTATCGAATTCGGCGAAGGGCAAATCCAGCGCCTGCCGGAATTCCTGGCGGCCCTTGGCATGTCCCGCCCGCTGATCGCAACCGACAAGGGACTGGTGGCCACGGGAATGGTGGACCGTGTCACGGCATTGCTCAAGACTCCCGCCGTCATCTTCGATGCAACGCCCGCAAACCCGACGGAAGAGGCGGTGCTGGAAGCCCACACCATCTACAAGCAGGGCACCTGCGATGGTGTCATCGGGCTGGGCGGCGGTTCGGCGCTCGATCTTGCCAAGGCCGTGCGCCTGCTCACCGGGCATGAAGGGCCGCTGGCGCAGTATACGCTAGTGGCAGGCGGCGTTTCGCGCATCCATGGCCGCATCTGCCCGATGATTGCCATTCCAACCACGTCTGGCACCGGTTCGGAAGTTGGCCGTGCCGCCGTCATCATCACGGCGGAAGGCCGCAAGCTCGGCATCATCTCTCCGCACATGCTGCCATCGATCGCCCTTTGCGATCCGGAACTGACCTATGGCCTGCCGGCCTTCCTTACCGCGGCGACCGGCATGGATGCGATGTCGCACTGCCTCGAGACCTACATGGCTTCGGCCTTCAATCCGCCCGCCGACGCCATTGCGATGGACGGGCTCACACGCGGCTGGCGTTCTCTCGTTGCCGCCGTGCGCAATGGGCAGGACAAGGCCGCCCGGCGGGACATGATGATGTGTGCGCTCGAAGGCGCCATGGCCTTCCAGAAGGGGCTTGGCGCGGTTCATGCGCTGACCCATCCCCTGGGCGCGATCCGCCAGCTTAACCTTCATCACGGCACACTCAACGCCGTTCTCATGCCGGCCGTTCTGCGCTTCAATTGCGAAGCCATCGGCGCCAAATGGGATCTGCTTGCATCTTTCTTCGGAAAGGCGCCGGACGAGGCCATCGCCGAACTCAACCGCAGCATCGGCATTCCTTCCGGCCTTGGCGCCATGGGCGTGACGGAGGAAATGATGCGCTACGTTTCTCAGGAGGCCCTCAAGGACCATTGCCACGCGACCAACCCGCGTATCGCTACGGCAGACGACTATCTCGGCATTATGCGCGAAGCATTCTGACAAAACGCTCGAACGGCCGGGAGGGGAACATGTCTACAATCTCGAACTATCGCGGAATTTTCAGCCTCGAGGGCAAGAAGGCCATCGTCACCGGCGGGTCGCGCGGCATCGGCAAGGCACTGGCGGAGGGTCTTGCCGCCCATGGCGCCGATGTGGCGATCGTCGTCCAGTCGACTGTCGAGCGTGCCGAGGCGGTTGCCGCCGGAATTCGTGCCGAAGGCCGCGATGCCATGGTGATCAAGGCCGATGTCTCGAACGAGGCCGACACCCTGCGCATCGCCGAAGAGGTCAATGCGCGGTGGGGGCGTATCGACATTCTCATCAACAATGCCGGCATCGTGCTGCCAGCCCATGCCGAAACCTGCAGCCTCGACGACTGGCGCCGCACGATGGCCGTCAACCTGGACGGCGTCTTCCTCATGTCGCGCGCCGTTGGCCGCCGGATGATCGAACAGAAGTCCGGCGCGATCATTTCGGTCGGTTCGATGTCAGGAAGGATCGTGAACTGGCCTTTCCGCCACGCGGCCTACAATGTTTCGAAGGCCGGCGTCCACATGCTGACCAAGTGCCTGGCCACCGAATGGGCCGAACATAACATCCGCGTCAACGCGATTGCACCGGGCTATGTGCTGACCGAACTCACCGAGGAGGTGCTGCGCGATCATCCCGATGTCGTCAACAATCAGTGGGCGAAGGGCGCGGTCCAGAACCGTATCGGCTCGGTTGAAGAACTCGTCGGCGCAACGGTCTATCTCGCATCCGATGCGGCGAGCTTCACCACCGGCGAGATCATGACGATCGACGGCGGACTGACCCTCCGCTGACTTGTGGAAACGCAGTGCCCCCTAGGACTGCGGTCCTTTCCGCTGCATCGCTTCGCGCAATGCCGCACCAAGACTGCCCGCCTCTGCCTTCGGCGCCGGTTTCACCGCCTTCGGCTTCACGGCGTTCCTCTGGCCGGTTGCTGAGGCATCCCCCGCTGGAGCGTTGCTGCGCAGCTGCTCTCCTGCATCCTTGCACATCGACAGGCTGATGCGCTTCCGCGCCACGTCGACCTCGAGAACGCGGACCCGGACGATGTCGCCGGCCTTCACCGCTTCATGCGGATCCTTGATGAAGCGGTCAGCCAACTGGCTGACATGCACCAGCCCGTCCTGATGCACGCCGATGTCGACGAAGGCGCCAAAGGCCGCGACATTGGTGACAGTGCCTTCGAGCGACATGCCGGGCTTCAGATCCTTGATGTCCTCCACACCATCGGTGAATGTCGCAGTCTTGAAGGACGGCCGCGGATCGCGCCCGGGCTTTTCCAGTTCGGCCAGAATGTCGCGGATCGTCGGAAGCCCGAAACCTTCGGATACAAAATCCTGCGGCTTCAGGTTTCGCAGCGCTTTGGTATCTCCCATGAGGCTGCGAATGTCACGCCCGCAGGCCGCAACGATCCTTCTGGCGACACCATAGGCTTCCGGATGGACCGACGAGAAATCGAGCGGCTCGTCACCATCCCTGATGCGCAGGAAGCCTGCGGACTGCTCGAAGGCGCGGGGGCCGAGCCGCGAGACCTTGAGGAGTTCATGACGCGAGCGGAAGGCGCCATTGGCGTTGCGGTACTCGACAATGGCTTCGGCGAGGCTCGCTCCCAGACCTGACACGCGGGAAAGAAGCGGCGCTGACGCGGTATTGAGATCGACGCCTACGGCATTCACCGCATCCTCGACCACGGCCTCGAGCGAGCGCGCCAGATCATACTGGTCGACATCATGTTGATACTGGCCTACGCCAATCGACTTCGGTTCGATCTTCACGAGTTCGGCCAGAGGGTCCTGCAGGCGGCGGGCAATCGAGACAGCGCCACGAAGCGAGACATCGAGATCCGGGAATTCGCGTGCGGCAAGCTCGGACGCGGAGTAGACCGATGCTCCGGCTTCCGATACGACGACTTTGGACGGGGCGCGCATGTCCTTGGGCAGCAGCGCCACAGTGTCGGACACGAGGCGCTCGGTCTCGCGGCTGGCCGTGCCATTGCCGATGGCAATCAGTTCGACGCCATGTTGCGCGATGAGGCGCAGGATTGTGGCTTGAGCGCCGCGGACATCGTTCTTCGGCTGGAAGGGATAGATCGTCTCGGTGGCCAGCAAGCGGCCCGTGGCGTCAACCACGGCGGCTTTGACACCGGTGCGGATGCCGGGATCGAGGCCGAGCGTTGCCCGCTGGCCGGCAGGCGCGGCCAGAAGAAGATTCCTGAGGTTTCGCGCAAAGACGGCAATTGCCTCCTGTTGGGCGCGGTTGCGGAGGTCGCCCAGGAGATCGATCATCATGGTCGTTGACAGCTTCACGCTCCACGTCCATTCGGCGACGCCGCGAAGCCAGCGGTCTCCCGCTCCGCTTCCAGCAATGCCAATGTGGCGCGAGATGATTTCAGTGGCGCGCGTTCCGCCGATTGCCGGGTCGGGCCCAATGTCGATACTGACCACGTCCTCCTTTGAAGCGCGCAGCATGGCGAGCGCGCGGTGCGATGGCACAGTCGCCCAAGGCTCGCGATGATCGAAATAGTCCGAGAACTTGGCGCCCTTTTCTTCCTGACCCGGCATTACCTTGGCGCTCAGGATCGCCTCGCTCTTCATGTAGGCACGAAGCTCACCCAGGAGGGCGGCGCTTTCCGCCAGGCGTTCCATCATGATGTCGCGCGCGCCGTTGAGTGCGTCCTTGAGCGCGGGCACAGTCTCGGTCAGGTAGGGCGCGGCCAGCACATCGGGTTCGGCCGCTCGGTCGGCCAGAATGGCATCAAGCAATGGTTCAAGGCCATTTTCGCGCGCGATCATCGCCTTGGTGCGGCGTTTGGGCTTGTAGGGCAAATAGATGTCCTCAAGCTCGGCCTTGGTTTTTGCCGCAGCGATGGCGCGGGCCAGTTCGTCGGTGAGCTTTCCCTGGCTGCGGATCGATTCGGTGATGGCCTCCCGGCGCGATCCGAGCTCGCGAAGATAGATCAGCCGCTCGGCCAAGGTTCGAAGCTGGGTGTCGTCGAGGCCACCCGTCGCCTCCTTGCGGTAGCGGGCGATGAAGGGCACGGTGGCGCCCTCATCCAGCAGGGCAACGGCCGCAGCAACCTGCCGCGGCTGCGCGCCGATTTCTTCCGCAATGGTCTGGCTGATCTGTGCTGAAGTTCCCATGGATTCTTTCCGTCAACTGCCTTCGGGCGCTTCTTATGCCCTATGCCGCCCGAGTGGCAGCTGCATCCGCACGAAGCCAGATATTTTCTGTGGAGGAATCGATGTGAGCGGCCCGCAAGACTTCACGACGCAGCGGAAGCGCGGCCGTGTTCATGGCGCAAGACATCGGCGGACTGCCTGACAACTTCCGCGATCTGCAGAAGCTGGCCGGCGAGCGGGCTGGTTTTCCGCCATACCATGCCGATGGTCCTTGCCGGCTCGACGGTCTTGAAACGCGCTATCGAAACGCTGGCCGAGCGGGTCTCGACCGCCACTGCCATTTCGGGAATGAGCGTTACGCCGATGCCGGCACCAACCATCTGGACCAGTGTAGAGAGCGAGCTTCCCTCCAGCAGCTCCCTCGGGAGGGCGGCGTTGAGCTTGCAGAAATCCAGCGCCTGATCGCGGAAGCAGTGCCCTTCCTCCAGCAGCAGCAGCCGCATTTCACGCAGCGTCTCGATGTCGGGAATGGGCTTGCCTGCCTCCGTGCCGGGCCGCACCAGCACAAAATTCTCCGTGAACAGAGCGATTTCCTCGAGCGAAGGTTCCGACACTGGCAGGGCGACAATCGCGGTATCGAGCCTGCCTTCGGCGAGTTCCTGAATGAGCTTGGCGGTGAGGGTTTCGCGCACATGAAGATCGAGGCCTTCATAGAGGTGCGTGAGCTTGCCGATGATCGTTGGCAGCAGATAGGGCGCCACCGTGGGGATGACGCCGAGGCGCAACCGCCCCGCCAGCCGATGCCGCGAGGCGCGCGCCAGATCGCCCAATTCGTCGACCGCCCGGAGGATGCTGCCGACGCGGAGAGCGAACTCCTCGCCGAAACTGGTCAGCCGGGCCTGGCGCGGCCCGCGCTCGAACAGGATGGCACCGAGTGATTCCTCGAGGTCCTTGATCTGCAGCGACAAGGCCGGTTGGGAAACGGCGCAGGCATCCGCCGCGCGGCCGAAGTGGCCGTGGCGCGCCAGGGCCTCGAAATAACGAAACTGTTTGATGGTGAGATTGTTCATAACATAAACTTATCGTCTTCATCAGAAAATTCAACTTAAACTAATGGAACGATTGCGCTAGAACGCATGGCGGAGGGCCGTTGCCGGTAGATTCCGGACGGGCGGCGACAGCACAGCATAATCGACAGAAAACATCGGAGACAGTTATGGACCGCAGAGAAGTCGAGACGGCAGGCAAGTGCCCCGTCATTCACGGGGCCCCCAAACACGCAACTTTCGGCGGAAGATCGAACCGCGACTGGTGGCCAAACCAGCTGAACCTGAGAATTCTCAGCCAGCACTCGGCTCTCTCCAACCCGATGGGCGAAGCCTTCAACTATGCCGCCGAGTTCAAGAAGCTCGACCTCGCCGCGCTGAAGAACGACATCTATGCGCTGATGAAGGACTCGCAGGATTGGTGGCCGGCTGATTTCGGCCACTATGGACCCTTCTTTATCCGCATGGCCTGGCACAGTGCCGGCACCTATCGCACCGGCGACGGCCGCGGCGGCGCGTCATCCGGCACGCAGCGTTTTGCACCCCTCAACAGCTGGCCGGACAACGGCAATCTCGACAAGGCGCGCCGCCTGCTGTGGCCGCTCAAGCAGAAATACGGCAACCAGATTTCCTGGGCGGACCTGATGGTTCTGGCCGGCAATTGCGCCCTTGAATCGATGGGCTTCAAGACCTTCGGCTTCGGGGGCGGCCGGGCCGATGTCTGGGAACCGGAGGAAGACATTTACTGGGGTGCTGAGGGAAAGTGGCTTGAGGACAAGCGCTACAGCGGAGAGCGCGACCTCGAGAATCCGCTGGCGGCCGTTCAGATGGGGCTGATCTACGTCAATCCGGAGGGGCCCAACGGCACGCCGGATCCGGTCGCCGCAGCCCGCGACATCCGCGAAACCTTCGCGCGCATGGCAATGAACGATGAAGAAACCGTAGCGCTGATTGCCGGCGGCCACACCTTCGGCAAGACCCATGGTGCTGGCCCTGCCACCCATGTCGGGCCTGAACCCGAAGGCGCCCCGATCGAGGCGCAGGGCCTCGGCTGGCTTTCGAGCTTCGGCAGCGGCAAGGGCGGGGACACGATCACCAGCGGCCTCGAAGTGACGTGGACGACGACGCCGACGAAATGGAGCAACAATTTCTTCTGGAACCTGTTCGGCTATGAATGGGAACTGACCAAGAGCCCGGCTGGCGCGCACCAGTGGATCCCGAAGCATGGCATGGGCGCCAACACCGTGCCGGACGCGCATGATCCTGCGAAGCGTCATGTGCCGTCGATGCTGACCACCGATCTTGCTCTGCGGTTCGATCCGGCTTACGAGAAAATCTCGCGGCGCTTCCTCGAGAACCCGGACCAGTTTGCCGATGCCTTTGCGCGCGCCTGGTTCAAGCTAACGCATCGCGACATGGGGCCGAAGGCACGCTATCTCGGCCCGGAGGTTCCGGCCGAAGACCTGATCTGGCAGGACCCCGTTCCGGAAACCACGCACCCGCTGATCGATGCTGCGGATATTGCGGCCCTCAAGGCCAAGATCCTGGCGTCCGGCCTGCCGGTTTCGCAACTCGTCGGCGCGGCCTGGGCTTCGGCCTCGACTTTCCGAAATTCGGACAAGCGTGGCGGCGCCAACGGCGCGCGCATCCGGCTAGCACCGCAGAAGGACTGGGACGTCAACCAGCCCGCCCAGCTCGCCAAGGTTCTGGAAACCTATGAAGGCATCCGAGCCACCTTCAATGCTGCCAGCGCTGGCGGCAAGAAGGTCTCGATTGCCGACCTGATCGTTCTCGGGGGCTGTGCCGCCGTCGAACAGGCCGCGAAGGCGGCGGGCCATGGCATCGAGGTTCCCTTCACGCCCGGCCGCACGGATGCGACGCAGGAGCAGACGGATGTCGAATCCTTCTCGGTTCTCGAGCCGACGGCAGACGGCTTCCGCAACTACCTGAAGACCCGCTACTCGGTTTCCGCCGAGGAACTGCTGGTCGACAAGGCGCAGCTCATGAACCTGACGGCGCCGGAGATGACAGTCCTCGTCGGCGGCATGCGCGTTCTGAACGCCAATTTTGAACAGGCTCAGCACGGCGTGTTCACCAAGCGGCCCGAGACACTGACCAACGACTTCTTCGTCAACCTGCTCGACATGGGCACGGCGTGGAAGGCAGCTTCCGAAGCGGGCGACGTGTTCGAAGGACGCGACCGGACAACCGGCGACATCAAGTGGACGGCGACGCGTGTCGATCTCGTCTTCGGTTCGAACTCGCAGCTTCGTGCAATTGCGGAAGTCTATGCCCAGAGCGACGCGCAGAAGAAATTCGTGCGCGACTTCGTGGCGGCATGGACCAAGGTGATGAACGCCGACCGTTTCGACATCGCCTGAACCGTCAAGGCACACATCCTCGCAACATCATCCAGGGCGGCGCGTCAAACGCCGCCCTGCTCTTTTGCGGAAGCAAGCGGCGCGATTGCCGTCAACAGCGCGTGTCGCAGAGATGAAAAATCCGTTCCGGCTGCCTTGCTGCCAATCGCTCCGAAGCTATCCGGATCGAAGCTGAAGCCGAGGATGCGATAGGCCTCTGCAATAGCATTTCTGACGGCACCCGATTCTTCCACGGCGATCACTGCGCCCAGATGAAAACCGTGACGACCGATGCGCTGGGCAAGGCCGGCGAGCTTGACGCGGCCTCCCGCATTGACGCTGTAGCTGCCGGGGCAATATTCGCCGGGCACGGCGCCCACGCGTGCATCGATCGAAAAGCTGCGGAGGACGCCAGCTATCGCTTCAGCCAGCAGCTGAAAGCGCGCGATGACGCCGGGGCGAGGATCGGGATGATAGGCGACAAGGTCGATCACCAGCGTGCTCCGGTCATAGGCCGCAAGCTGCCCGCCGGCGCGGCGTTCGACGGGTGTGAAACCGAGCGCGCGCATGGCCTCCGCCGAGTTGGTATAAGAAGGAAGCGTCGTATCGCGCGGCGAAAAGGCCGCGGTCGGCTGTGGCCTGTAGATGCGGAGGCTTCCGTTCCTGCTGCCGTTCACGCCGGCCAGAAGCTGGCGCACCCGTTCCATGTCCTCCACAGGCAACAGAAAGGACGTTCCATCCTCTTTGTCGCCGCAGAAGACATGAACCGGGCCACCAAACGCCTGCATCACGCCTTGCCGCGCGCCTTTCCGGCGCAGCCATAGAGCTTCATCTTCTCGATGGTCGCCGCCACCATGCGGGTGCGCCCTTCGGCCATCGCCTCTTCGAGCTGATAGTCACCTTTCGACCAGACGGCTTCGATCCCTGCGCGAAAGGCGTGGCGGAGATCGGTATCGGCATTGAACTTGTGGACGCCCGCCTTCATGGCGGCGCGCACCTCATCCTCTGGAATACCCGATGCGCCATGCAGCACCAGCGGAATGCCCACGGCATCGCGGATTTCCAGCGTCCGCCCGATTGCCAGCGGCTCGGGCTTCAAACCCGGAATGACGCCATGGACGATCCCCACCGAGATCGCCAGATAGTCGACACCCGTCTCCCCGACGAAGCGCTTCGCTTCATCCACATCGGTATAATAGTCCGGCCAGTTTACGCTCTCGCCGACATCGGGAATCCTGCCGAGTTCAGCCTCGACCGGAACGCCGAAATCATGTGCGATCTCGACGATGCGTTTCGTGGTCCTGATGTTCTCCTCAAACGGCAGGTGCGCACCGTCATACATGATCGAGTTGAAGCCGAGCTTGATCGCCTCGAGGCATTCGTCCCAGGGCCCGTGATCGAGGTGGATGACGAACTGCGCGTTCGATTCCTCGGCCACACGCTTCGTCATCTCGAAGGCTCTGGCGACGCCCATGTGCGGAACGATGGCGCGGCCCACCTGCAGGAACACCGGAGCTTCAGCCTGCTCGGCGGCCCAGACGAGGGCTTCGGTCGTCTCGACATTATGCATGTTGAAAGCGCCGACGGCATAGCCGCCTGCGCGGGCATCCTCGATCAGCTTGGCAGGGTCGGTCCATGGCATGTGCAATTCCTCTCGGGGCTTCAGGCTTTTTCAATGATGGCGACGATGGTGCGGACGGGAACCGTGTCGCCCTCGCTCACCAGGATCTCGGCGATCTTTCCGGCGCCCGGGGACTCGAGGGTTTCAGAGGTCTTTTCGGCCTCGATTTCGGCCAGGGGCTCATCTTCCGTGACCGTATCGCCTACGGATTTCAGCCACTTCACAAGCTTGCCCTCGCTCATGCCCATGCCCCATTGCGGAAGCAAAACCTTGATGCGTGCCATGTGTTCTTCGCCTTCTGCCGTGTAAATAATTCAGGCCGCTCGAGCCCTGGGCTGCATGACCTTCATCACGGCGGCGATGGTCTTGGCGGCGTCGGGATAAAGTGGTTTCTCGATTGCGGGACTGAATGGGATTTGCGTATCAGGCGTCGTCACGCGGATGATCGGCGCCTTGAGGCAATCGAAGGCCTTCTCCGCGACGATCGCTGAAATCTCCGCAGCCGCGCTGCAGGTCGTGTGCGCCGGATCGACGATGACCAATCTTCCGGTGCGCGCGACGGAATTCAGGATCGCATCGGAGTCGAGCGGTACCATAGTGCGCGGATCGATGATCTCGGCAGAGATGCCGTCCGCCTCAAGCTTCTGCGCGGCCTGCAGGGCAACGTGAACGCCCGTGGCGATGCCGACGATGGTCACGTCGGTTCCTTCGCGCACCGTGCGGGCGACGCCGAAGGGAATGCGGAACTCGCCATCCTGCACATCTTCCTTGAGGCCCCACAGCATGCAGGCCTCGAAGGAGAGCACAGGGTCGTCCATGTCGACGGCGGTACGCAGCAGGCCCTTCGCATCGGTGGGTGTCGCCGGCACCATGATCTTGAGCCCCGGCACGTTCATGAACATGGGATAGGGCCGGTCCGAATGATGCGCGCCAGTGTTGAGGCCATAGAACATGGCCGAACGGAACACGACAGGAAGTGAGGCCTGGCCGCCGAACATGTAACGGTTCTTCGCCACCTGGTTCACAAGCTGGTCCATCGCCATGTAAAGAAAGCTCGAATAGGAGAGGTCGACGATGGGCCTCAGCCCCGTCATCGCCGCGCCGGCCGCCGCCCCCACCATTACCTCTTCCGAGATCGGCGTGTTGCGGATGCGGGCCGCCCCGAACATCTGCAGGAAGTCGCCCCTGTCGGCGCGCGACTTGCCGCCGCCCATGGTGCCATAGACATTGGCCTCGACATCCTCGCCCATGATGATGACGCGGGAGTCCGCTTCCATCGCCTCGCGCTGCGCAGCGCCGATCGCGCCCAGAAAGCTCATCACAGTCATTGGGTCACTCCGAACGGTTCGGTGTAAAGGTCCTTGAAGGCGACCGAAGGCTCGGGATAGTCGCTCTCGTCTGCGAACTGCACGGCAGCTTCGATTTCGGCTGCAACGTCAGCTTCAAGCGCATCCAGCACGGAGGCTTCCGCGATGCCCCGTTCAATCAGACAGGCGCGGAACATCTTTACGGGATCGCGCTTCATCCAGGCTTCGCGCTCCGCCGGATTGCGATAGTCCGTACCCAGACGAAGTCCTTCGGAATGCTCGTTGAAGCGGTAGGTGATGACCTCGACAAGGCTTGGGCCATGGCCAACCCGTGCGCGGTCTACCGCAGTCTTCACGGCCTCGTAGACCTTGAGAACATCCTGACCGTCCTCGACCCGGACGCCCGGCATGTCGAAGCCGGCGGCGCGTTCGGCGATCACCCCAGCCGTCACCGTGTGGGCGGGGGTCGAGAGCGCATACTGGTTGTTCTCGCAGAGGAACACGATGGGCAGGCCCCAGACGGAGGAGAGGTTCATCGCTTCGTAGAGACAGCCCTGATTGGCAGCACCGTCGCCGAAGAAGGCGAGCGACACGCGGCCCGTGCCAAGCACCTTGCTGGACAATGCAGCCCCCGTGGCAATCGGAATGGAGGAACCGACGATGCCGGATTCGCCCAGGCTTCCGACCTTGAAATCCGCCAGATGCATGGAGCCGCCCTTGCCGCCGCATACGCCCGTGGCCTTGCCCACAAGTTCCGCCATCAGCGGGCCCAGTGCTGCGCCCTTGCCGATGGGATGGCCGTGGCTGCGGTGGTTTCCGGTCATGTAGTCGCTTGCGCCCAGCGCCATGCAGGCGCCGACGACCTGCGCTTCCTGGCCGATCGACGTGTGAACGGTGCCCGGGATTTCTCCGCGCTTTACCATTTTCGAGGCCCGCTCGTCGAAGAGACGGATGCGCAGCATGCGCTTCTGCATCTCAAGCAGAAGGTCGTTCGGCGGTATCATGTTCAGCCTTTCGATTTCTTTGGTGTGGCGTTGGCTGCCGCCAGCAAGTGATTTGCACTGCCGGCATCGGTCACCAGCACGTCGATCCATTCGCCTGCCAGCGCGGCTGCCAAAGCCTCATGCTTGGCCGCACCACCGGCGACAGCGATCCTCCGGCCGGCGTCCCGCAACTGGTCGAGAGAGATTCCCACCACGAGATCATCCAGCGGCGTGCGTACGGGAAGCCCTTCGCTGTTGATGAAGCGCTGGTGAAGCTGACCGACGGCACCGGCCTTGCGCACTTCAGCCAGCTGCTCCGACGTGAAGAAGTTATCGTTCTCTTCCAGCGGACCGTGAAAGTCGGCCGGGCCAATTCCCACGAAGACGATGTCCACTTCGTCCAGAAGCTTGAGCGCCTTCTGGATATGCATGTCGGCCAACGCCACGTCGCGGAGGGCGGCACTTTTCATCACGCCGGGAGCGCGCAGGAATACTGCCTCGGCCTGCAGGGCCTGCGCCATCTGCAATGTTGCAACGTCCGCCTCGTGCTGAAGCATCGGCGAGCCGAGATCGCCCAGCGTTTCGACGACGCTTGTGATCCGGCCTTTCAGGCGCGGTTCCATGAGGCGGGCCATTTCGCGCAGCGTGGTGCTCCACGAGGTGAAGCCCAGTACGGGGCCGCCCTCGAATTCATCGGTCAGACAGCGCGCGGCCGCGGCGCCGAGGATCTGCGAGACGCCTTCTTCGGACGGATCGACATCGACCACATAGGCCGCGTCGAGCCCATAAGCCTCGATCAGTGCCTCTTCGAGATCGGGGTAAAGCCCCTCCGGCGGAACGACGACCGAGCGGACAATGCCCTGCTCTTCCGCCATGCGCAGAAGCCGAGAAACGCCAGCCTGCGAAATCCCCATCTTTTCGGCGATCTCCGTCTGGCGCGCGCCGTGGATGTGATGGAGCCTTGCGGCCCGGGTCATCTGCCGCAATTGCTCGATATCGGCCGCGGAATATCTCCGGGCAAGGGCCGATGCGGAATTGCGTTTCATGGTGCCTTCTCGGCGATGAGCTGGAAGGTGGATTTCAGCCCGGGGTAGATGCTGCGATAGGCTTCGAAGATGCCGGAGTAGCGCGCATGCGATGCCTCATCGGGGTCGTAGCTTCTGTCGATTCCCGTCATCGCATCGGCCGCCGCGCGGAGGTCGGCATGAAGCCCGGTTGCTGCGGCGGCATGAATGCCCGCACCCAAAGCGGTGCTTTCCTGCTCCCGCACCAGCTTGACGCTGCGGCCCAGCACATCGGCAATGATCTGGCACCAAAGCGGGCTGCGCGAGCCGCCGCCCAGCATGAGAATGTCATCGACGGGCTGGCCCGTCGCTGCCTCGACGCCCGATGTCAGCAGCCGCTGTTCGAGCGCGATACCCTCAAGCACGGCGCGGTACATGTGCGCCTTGCCGTGCAGGCCCGAAAGGCCGACGAAGGCGCCCCGCGCGTGGCCATCCCAGTAGGGCGTCATGGCGCCTGTCCAGTAGGGAAGGCATAGGAGTCCGCCGGCACCTTGCGGCACGGCGGCAGCTGCCTCCTCGAGAAGCTGCTCCGGCGGTTTTTGCGTTTTCCCGGCCACGCTTGCTGGCAAGCCCAACTGTTCGACGAACCATACGATGTTCTGCGTGCCGCCGCCGATGAAGGTCTCGAGGATATAGGTGCCGGGCACGGGGCCGCCCATGGTGCGGTAGGCCCTTGCGTGGCTGTAGGTTTCCGCAAAGACGCCGGAGACGGTGCCCGTTCCCAGGTTGAGATAGGCGCGGCCCGGCCGGGTGACGTTGCAGCCAAGCCCTGCCGATTGCCCGTCGCCTGCCCCCACCACGACGGGAAGGCCGGGCATCAACCCAAGGTCAGCTGCAACTGCGCCGCGGAGCTGGCCTGCAACTCCCCCTGGCGGAAGCAAGCGGCTGACTTTGGCGCGCGACAGGCCCGCCTGTTCGAGAAGTCCGTCATCATAGTCGAAACGCCTGAGGTCAACGAGGCCCAGGGGATCGGCACAAGCCCAGGATGTGGCCCATTCGCCAGTGAGCTTCTCGACGAGGTAGCCCGCGACATCGACGACATGCGCCGTGCGGGCGATCGTATCGGGCTCGTGGCGTTTCAACCATAGCAGCTTGTACCAGGCGGGCGTCGGGTTCGGCGGCTTGCCGGTGATCTCGTGAACATGCGGCGTGCCAAAGGCTTCGACTTCCGCTGTGGCGCGCACGTCCATCCAGGTGATGGCGGGGCGGATCGGCCTGTTCGCGTCATCAAGACAAACGAAGGTTTCGCGCTGGTGGGTGATGGCGATTGCTGCAATGCGCGAGGCATCGATCTTGGCCACGGCCTCGGCGATGGCGCCCGAGGTCGCGGTCCACCAATCGGGCGCATGCTGCTCCACCCAGCCCGAGCGCACATGATTGAGCCCATAGCCGCGGCGGCCGACAGCAATTGCGCGCCCGGCCCTGTCCCACACCACGGCCTTCGAGGCCGTCGTCGAACAGTCGATGCCGATGACGAGATCCGCAGTCATTGAGTGACATCCTCCAACACATCCGCAACCGCCCAGGCGATGCGGTCGTCCGTCCACAAGCCCAGCATGTCGAGAAGATCGACGAGATTGAAGCGGCTCCTCATGAGGAAACAGTTGGCGACGGCCCAGTGCAAGAGTTGGGGCGAGATCGAGGGCTCAAGACTCTGGAACGTAGCGGGCCCGCCTGAATCGCGGAGTGCCGCTCGCAGGGTTTCGGCGGGCGCCACCAGCTTATCGAAGCTGGCGGCATGATCCTTCCATTGCGCGGCAAGATTCTCGAACTTGTCCCAGTTGCTGGCGACCTTCATGTGCTTGGCTTGAGCATCGCGCTGGCATTCCTGCACGATGGGATCGCCCAAGTGGCCGAATGCCTTCGCGATGCGGGCCTCGATCGCGGCGAGATCGGACTTCTCGAGGCGCTCGGGCCTGATGAGATCTGTTTCTATCGCCTCGCGCCAGAGCTTCGATGCAACAAGGCTCGCAACGCCGACCTGCGCGCCGTGGAGGCCGATCGCCTCATGCCGCGCAGCGTGGTGAAGGTCCAGCATGTGGCTGATGACATGCTCGACGCCGGAGAGGCATGCCGTCGTGCCGGACACGCCCGACACGATGCCGCGCAGCGCCAGAAGCCGGGTCAATTCGCATGTCGCAAAGGCGTCGCCCATGGCGATGCCGGCGGACCAGTGCGGCGGTTCGGCCGCCGCCGCCTGCAACATCGCGAGAGACGCCGGATGAAACGTGGAGTCGAGGCCGAGCAGGAATGAAAGATACCAGTCCGCGGGTGCGGTGAAGAGCGAGATCGCCTCGCCGAAGCCTGCGGTGTTCATCTCGCGCGGCGCGCCGCCGATCGTCACCACATCGGCAAGAACGATCGTGGGCCAGCGCGAGGGCACGGTGCGCTTCACGCCGTTGCGCAGGATGACCGAGACATTGTCGGTGAAGCCGTCGACAGATGCCGCCGTCTGCACGGCGACGTGCGGAAGCCCGCCATTGCGCTCGGCGGCGATCTTGCCGACATCCGTCATGGTGCCCGAACCGATGGTGACGATGGCATCCGCTCCCTTCACCGCTTCGGCCGCCATGGCGAGCACCATCTCGTCGGCATGAAGTTTTTCATGCCCGTCGTCGAGGCAGATGGTGCGCGTGCTGAACTCAACCTCGATCTGGCGCTCGACAAGCACACTCAGCCGTTCGCCGGCCCGCAAAATGGGGGTCGTATCGGTGAGAATCATCACGGCGGAAGGTGCTGTCTTTCCGATGGTGGCCAGAGCCTCCTTCACGGCCGGCAACACTTGGAGATGGGCCGTCGCGGAAATCTCGATCCGCGCGATGCCGAGGGGTGACAAGCGCTGATCCGGGTCCAGGGCCGCAAGCGCAAGGCGCAGTCCGTCGAGGTCGGACGGATCAGTCAGCTTGGGCGCATGGGTCATTCAGAAACTCGGGCGGGAGGCATGTCGATTTATACAATACGTGAATTTTTATACAAGCACTGAATATGTGGATTATTGCCTAGCCGTGACGCTCCGCACTGCCGCATCCCAGCCAGCGCAGACGGCCTCGCGCTGGTCGGCGGAGATTTCCGGTTCGAACACCCTGTCCACCTGCCAGCGGTCGCTCAGGTCATGCTGCTGCCAGCGGCCCACGCCCATGCCCGCCATGTGGGCCACGCCAAGCGCCGTGCGTTCGAGTTCCACCGGGCGGCGCACCGGAATGCCGAGGATATCGGCCTGGAACTGGCAAAGGAGATTGTTGCGCGTCGCCCCGCCATCGACCTTCAACTCCGGAACCGGCAAGCCGCCGGCCTTCAGTGCTTCGACATTGTCGCGCGTCTGGTAGGCCATGGCCTCGATCCCGGCGCGCACCACATGGGCGCGGCCTGTTTCGAGCGTGAGGCCTACGATGCCGGCCTTCGCCTCACGCACCCAGTGCGGCGCGCAGATTCCGGCAAAGGCCGGAACGATGTAGACGCCGCCATTGTCGGGAACCTGGCGGGCCACCGCCTCGATGTCTTCGCCATCGCCCAGGACGCCCAGCCTGTCGCGCAGCCATTGCATGGTCTGGCCACTGTGGAACACAACACCTTCCGCCTCAAAATCCGTACGGCTTCCGACAGTCCAGCCGACGCTTGCCGTGAGGCCCTTCAATACCGAGGGTTTTGCGCCTGTATTGGCCGTCAGCACGCCTGCGGTGCCATAGGTGTTCTTGACGGAGCCCGGTTCGAAACAGGCCTGGCCGAACATGCCTGCCTGCTGATCCGCCATGATGGCGGTGATCGGCACGGCGGCGCGGCCGGGAACGCCAGTCTCCCGCGGAACCATCTCGCCGAAGTCATATGACGAGGGCCGGGCGGGCGGAAGAAGCGCCACGGGGATGCCGCAGGCCTCGCAGATTTCCTCATCCCAGTCGAGGCTGTCGAGCGCGAAGAGCGCGGTGCGCGAGGCTTCGCTGTGGTCGGTCGCATGCGTCCTGCCGCCGGTCAGTTTCCATACCAGCCAGCTGTCGACCGTGCCGGCGGCAAGCTCGCCCTTTTCCGCCCGCGCCCGGACGCCCGGAACATTCTCGACCAGCCAGGCGAGTTTCGCCGCGCTGAAGAATGAATCGTTGAACAGGCCCGTCCGCTCGCGCACCAGCGCGTCGAGGCCTTGGGCCCTCCAGCGCGCCACGATCGCATCAGTCTGTTTCGACATCCACATGATGGCGGGATACACGGGTTCACCCGTTGCCCTGTCCCAGATCATGCAGGTTTCGCGATGGGTGGTAACGCCGATCGCCGCGATGTCGTCGCTGCTCGCTCCTACCTTGGCCATGGCGGCTTCCATGCTGGCGCGCTGGGCCTGCCAAAGGGCAACGGGATCAAGCTCGACCCAGCCGGTGCGCGGAAAATTCGGCACCACCGAATTGCGCGCTTCCGACACGATGCGGCCTTCGGGATCGACGAGCACGGCACGGGCGCTGGTCGAGCCTTCGTCCAGCGCCATCACATAGGGCCTGCTCATGCCGCGGCCCCGGCCTCGGACCTGACGCCGCCGATGCCTGGCCGCCCCGGCACGCTCAGATGCGCGAGCCACCTCTCATAACTCCTGATCTCGGCGGTGCGGCGTTGCGCGTCCCAGCCGAAATGGCGGCTGAGGAGGTCGGCAACAACGTCAAGGGACTCGAGGCCGTGGCCCGGCGCGAATGCCAACAGCACGCGGCGCGCCATCACATCGCTCATGCTTCGCGCGAATTCATGACGCATGGCAAAGACCATTTCAGCACCGATGGCGCCAGTTTCCTCATGCACCACCTGCAAAAGCTGCGAATCGGCACTGGCCTCCTCCGCAACGTCGCGCGCCCGGCTTCCATAGAGCCCGATCAGGCGGCGGATGGTTTTTTCCCCAAGGCCCAGCCCAGCGAGGCGGCTCGACAACTCCGCCGCTCCAAACACCGCTCCCGGAAAAGGCAAGCTGGCTGTCGTGCAGGGCGGGCACCTGCGGCCCAGTCTTCTGAACACGTCATCGACGGCGTCTTCCGCAAGCTGACGGAAGGTGGTGAGCTTGCCGCCGACGACGGTGACAAGACCGGGAAGGCTGGGGGCATGATCGTGCAGCACATGGCTGCGCGGGACTTTCGCTTCGACGACACCCGGCGCATAGGGCAATGGCCGAACCCCCGAGAAGGTGTAGAGGACATGATCGGCCGTCAGCCCGGCCTCAGGGATCAGCTGGTTCACTTCGCCGAGCAGGTAGGTCATTTCGGCGGCGCTGCAGCGGGCATCGTCCGGGTCATCGTCAAAGCGGATGTCAGTCGTGCCGATCATGTAGCGGCCCATCCAGGGTATGACGAGCACGAGGCGGCCATCAGTCTTCGACTCGTAATAGACGACGTCCTTCGGCGCACCAGGAAACGGGTCGACGATCAGGTGGCTGCCCTTGGTGCCGCCGTTGAGGCGCGGCTGGGGCGGCGCATTGCGCGAGAAGATCCGGTCGATCCACGGGCCCGCCACGTTCAGCACTACGGGCGCGCGCGCTTCAACCATGTGGCCCGTTTCCAGATCGCGATACTTTACGCCTGCCACGCATCCATGCTCCATCACGGGCTCCTCCACCCGCGCCTTGGTGCGCAGCTCCGCACCATCGGCAACGGCGGCTACCGCCAGTTCCACGCAAAGCCGCTCGGCATACTCGACCTGGCCTTCGGTAAAGACGGCCGCCCCGCCAAGCCCGGCGGAAGCGATGCCGGGGAAGCGGCGCATGGTAGCGTCCCGGTTCAGCATCTCGTGCCCGCCGGTGCGCTTGTCGAACGACAGGATGTCGTACAGGATCATGCCGATGCGGATGAGCCAGGACGGCCGCCGGTTGTGGGCATAGAGCGGCATCAAGAGACGCAAGGGTTTCACCAGATGGGGGGCAAGCTCGATCATCCGCTCCCGCTCCCGGAGCGATTCGCGCACCAGCGCGAAGTCGCGGTGCTCGAGGTAGCGCAAGCCCCCATGCGCCAACCGTCCGGACCAGGCAGAAACGCCGCTGCAGATATCATCCTGTTCCAGCACGACAGCCCGCAGGCCACGCCGGGCCGCGTCACGCGCGATCCCCAGGCCATTGATCCCCGCACCTATGACGATGAGATCATAGATGGATTTTCTGTCTTCCATGCCGGAACATTCCTTCCGTCAACGAGTCGGCAAGAATATTCTATATATGAAATTGTATTCAGATCAAACGGCCGGTGGCTGGCGACTAGTTCTCGCCGAGCCGGGAGGCTAGAGCGCGAACCGCCCGGCGTTCATCCTCAAGCTTCAGTTCAAGGTCCGCGCGCTGAAGAGACACGGCAGAATGACGCCTTGCGGCACCTTTGAATGCAGCGCTATCGGCCGTTGCAAGCGCGAGGAAAGCCTTCTGAAGTCGAAGATCGATCTCGACCATGGCAGCGCCGTCTCTTGCGATGGGCGAGAAGATGTCATCGAACAAGTCGTCTGGTCTGATGGCCGGCACCCACACATGCGGATACATGAGTTCTGCCTCCTGCTGTGCGGCATCATCACTTCCCCATTGCGCCAGCAACCGGACAGCCCGGCCAATGACGTCGATCGCCGTGCCCGGATCATTGACAGCGGGTGACAACGCCCGCGAAGCAATTTCCGCCAGAACACACAAGCCAAACCGCGGATCCTGATCGAAGGTCCGATTGGCCCCCACCGAAAAGGCTCGTGCAATTGCCTTGGACAGACTGTCATCCCCCGGGCCGGAGATCATCGCCACTGGCCGGGAAGGGTCGGCAAAGACGCCTGGCAGCGCCGTGATGCAGACAGTGCAACCGACTTTCCTCAGGCAATCCTCGATCGCTCCGACATCGATATGCTGCACATACCCGATGGTGGATGCGTAGACGGGCGATGCGTCGGCCGGGGCAGCGCCAGTCATAGGCCGGCCGCCAAGAAAGGGTTGGTCAAGCCTTGTCCGCATGGCCTGCCAGGTCGCCTTCTCCACGCGATCGATCGTTTCGCCCAGCCGTCCGAAGCGCGCCAGATAATCGATCCACCGCAGGATCGTGACCGCAATCAGCGCAATCAGGACGACGGTGACGACGAGCAGGATGGCGCGCCCCTGCGAACCGTAAAGCCCCGTACTCAAGGCGATGATGCCGACGAGACTGAAAAGAAACGAGCCGATGAACGTGCCAAGCACGTTCTGGCTGGTCTGGTCCTCCATGAGAAGCCTGGTGGCGCGCGGCGTGACGTTGCTAGTGGCCGCACCATAGGCAGCAACCATGGTGCTGACCGAGAACACCGTCACGGCCAGCATGCTCGAGGCCAGGACGTTGAGAATCCCATCGATCGCCTGAGCGCCGATCTTGATCGTCCAACTGTCCGGGACGTATGGCGCAAACAGGATGGCAGCCGCAGCCGTCACTACGCCCAGAAGCGCTATCAGGCTGACTCGCACCCATGTCTTGCGCGCAAACAGCGTGAGCAGCCATCGCCACCGCGACATCATCCTGTCCGCTCCCGTTCGCAGCCGCTCACCGCAGCCGGCTCTCGCCTTGCCGGCCGCTAATGCGGAGGAGAGGCGATAAAATCTGCAATCGCCTCTCCCCGCTTCAATTGCATCTTGCCTCAGACAAGTGCTGGCGGTCGTCCGATCAACGACATCAGCGGCCGCGCAATCTGGTCAAGAATGAGATCGCTGTTATGCTCTTCGGCAAGGGACATTTGCAGAAGCCGGCTTACTTCCGGAAGGCGAAGCTGGAAGGCCAGATTGCGGGCGGTGGTATAGCCGGCGATCTCGTAGTGCTCCACCTTGTGGGCGGCGGCGATGAGGTCGAGATCGGCAAGGGACGGATCCTTCTTCTTGCCTTCGGTGATGATATCGTCGCCCTCTTCGACGAGGCCCATCATGCCCTTGCAGGGCTTCGGCCGCGCGGACTCCGCCCCCAGCATTTTCAGGATTTCGGTCAGGCGTTCCGCCTGCTCTACCGTCTCGGCAAGGTGAAGTTCGAAGGCATCCTGGAGCTGTACCGAATTTGCCGCCTTGGCCATTTTCGGCAAGGCTTTCACAAGCTGCTTCTCGGCATGCAGCAGATCGCGCAAGTGCTCGATAAGCGACTCATAGATGCCTTCCGCATCGGCTGGAATGGAACTCTCGAGGGAGCTGTCGATCTTATTTGAGGCTGCGGTTTCGGACTTGCCGTTGCCGGCCGAAGCCAGAACGGGAGATTCGACATACTCCCACTCGCCACCCTCGTTCCACGGCCCGCGCGTGTCGATTTCGCCCATTTCGCCGGTGCCGGAAGAATCGTTGAAATACTGGTTCACGATGCCGGCGCTGGGGGCGATCCGTCCGACCGTGAACGGCGGCTTTTCCATGCTTTCAAGCGCTGCGGCGAAGGCCTTCATGTGGGTGATTTCCCGCGTCATAAGGAACTGAAGCGCGTCTTTCGTTCCGGCGTCGTCACAGAAGTTGATCAGCCGCTCGTAGACGATCTTGGCCCGGGCCTCGGCTGCGATGTTGCTGCGAAGGTCGACATCGAGTTCGCCGGTGATCTTCAGATAGTCGGCAGTCCAGGGATTGCCCATGGAGTTGAAGAGGTTGACGCCTCCTCCGCCAGCAATGGCAATCAGCGGATCGGCCTCGGCGGCATCGCGGCTGTTCTTCATGGGCGCCAGATGCAGCCGCGCCAGAGTTCCCACCACCTCGAGATGGCTCAATTCTTCCGTGCCAATGTCCATGAGGAGGTCCTTGCGCGCGGCATCATCGCAATTCAGGCCTTGTATCGAATACTGCATGGCCGCAGCAAGCTCGCCATTGGCGCCGCCGAACTGCTCGAGCAGCATGTTGCCGAAACGCGGGTCGGGCGCATCGACGCGAACCGTGTACATGAGCTTCTTGACGTGATGATACATGATGGTCCCCTTCCTCTTCCGAGTTGGTCCCTAAGTGGAAATCGGCATCGAAGGTTCCATGGCATTTTGCCGGAACGGCCTACCGTGAGAAGTGGCAGCCAGATGAATTGCCTTGCGGATTCCAATCTGCCGTTCCGCACGTCCGGAACCCGGACCGGCACAAGGCGCTTGAAGCGGCGTGCCAATCTCAGGAGCGGTGGATTGATGACGCATGGCAGGCTGCGGCCGGATTACTGGGGCGAATGGGCGCATCTCTGCGTCGACATGCAAGTCATGTTCGAGCCGGGCCAGCCATGGGGACTGGCGTGGATGCCCCGTGTCGTTCCGCACATCGTTAAGCTATGCAAGCTCGCGCCGGAGCGCATCGTGTTCACGCGCTTTCTGCCCCCCGAAGATGCGGGTAGCGCACCAGGAACATGGCAGCGCGTTTATGAAAAATGGCCGATGCTTACGGCGTCCCGACTCAGAGAAGACGTGACCGTCCTGACAGCCGCGCTGGCACGCTTTGTTCCACCGGCGGAAGTGATCGACAAGATGACCTATTCGCCCTGGATCGGGAGCAAGCTTGAGGATGTGCTGAAGCGCCGGAAGGTCGAAACGCTGGTCATCACTGGCGGCGAGACCGATGTCTGCGTCATGGGCGCGCTGCTCGGCGCCATCGACCGCGGATTTCGGACCATACTGGTTCAAGATGCCATATGCAGTTCCAGCGACACGGCGCACGATGCCGTGCTGAACTTCCTTTCCGTTCGGTTTTCCCAGCAACTCGAAATCGGTTTCGCGGCGGATGTCATCAGGCTGGGGGCCCGCGAAGCCTGATGGGGCTTCGACATCATGCGGCGCTGTCGGCCTTATAGCTTCCGGCACCTGCCTGATGCGCGGGTCCCACGATGCCGTTCATGATGGCCGACCGAGGCGGCTCCAGACAGCGGAGATGACCATTCCGGCTATCGATCATGAGGTCAAGGAAGGTATGGGCGAAGTCCTTGAGGTCCGGCTGGGCCGGAAGCTCCAGTGACAGGTCCCCGCCTTCCGCAAACATGCAGTGCAGAACAAGCGCCGCAGCGCCGCTTCTCTTTTCCACCAGCGGCGGACGGTGTTCGATGCGGATGACGGCCCAGGCATCGTGGCGTTCGAAAAGCACCGCTGGTTCCTTGACACTGCCGGCCGGCACCACGCGGAGCCTCCTGTGGCTGCAACACTCCTCGATGACGGAGGCCAGCCGCTCGAATCCGGCCAGCACGATAGGCCGCGAGTCTTCCTGCCTGGTCTCGGCGCGATGCCACCAGCCGGGCCGGTCGAGGACGGGATGATCAAACTCGCCGGCCTGGGCCAGATGAGATATAGCACGGGCGACGATTGTCGGCTGCGGCGGCACGTAGCGCGCATCGAAGGCGCCGCATTCATAATAGCCATCCTGGCGGGTGAGCATCGAATTCCAGTCCTGCGCGCCGAACAGCGACCACGATGTCACCGCACGCACGTCGATACCGTTTTCGCATGCGGCTTTGGCGGTGCGCCAGCCTTCCATCAGCCAGCGAACATGCTCGTCCCTGGTGCAGCCGTTGTGCAATTCGGTCACAGCGATCGGCAGGCCGTAGCGCTCCCATATCTCGGCGAGACGGCCTTGAAGCCCGGTCTTGTGACGCGGCAGGTCCGACCGGACGGCCGCGATATCGACATAGGTTGTCCTGCCGTTGCCGCCAACGGGCTCATCCGGATGAAGCTCGAGGCGATGGTCGAGCACGCGGTCGCTTGTCAGGTAGTAATCGATCCCGATGATGTCGGGAACGGCCGGCTCGGCTTGCAGATCCTCGAGGTGCGCGCCGTCCACTCCTGCCGCAATCAGGCGCCGATAGAATGGATGGCTTTCAGTCACCCGTCCGGTCAGCAGGTCGATCGAGAGCCAGCGCCGCTCGTTCTCGTATTCCGCCTGTTCGGCCAAAGGCGGCGTCGAATAGATTCTTCCAAAATCCTCGGTCTGGACAAGCTTCGCGTGGGGGTTGATCCGGCGGATCGCCTTCATCGCCAAGGCCGTTGCCCTGCATTCCGCCACGGTGATGCGAAAGCAGACCTGCTCGTCCCTGGTGTGAGGATGCCATAGACCGTAAAGGCCGCAGAGCCGTGCCGTCGTGAACGGCTCATTCACCGGCGTGTACATCTCCAGCCACGGATATCTCGCGGCAACACTTGCCGCATAGGCCGCCAGATCCTCCGGAAATTCGGGATCAAGCAGATTGGTCCAGACCGGCCCCGATCCATGATGGACGAGACCGGCGATCGGAGCGATGCCGAATTTGCGGAGTTCGCCCAGGCGCTCGTCCGTCCACCGCCAGTCCATCCTGCCGCGCTGCTGTTCGACCATTTCCCAGAGCACGGGGTAACGGACCGTCTTCAGACCCAATCCGGCAATGAGGGCAATATCGTCGCGCCGCCACAGGTGGCCTGTGTCGTGCAACTGGTTGCGCACAGTATCCCCGACCCGAACGACACTGCACTCGATGCCGCCCCAGATGTCAGGGGTTCCGCTCACTCGGCCGCCTCCTGCTGCAAGCCCTGAGCCGCCGGGGCAGAAACCGGCAAGGCATCCTGGATACGCCTGAAAGTGGCCAACGCCTGGCCGACGACCTGATCCATGTTGTAATAGCGGTAGGTCGCAAGCCTGCCGACAAACCACACATCCTGCCGCGCATTTGCCAAGGCCTCGTAGCGCTTGTAGAGCGCCTCGTTCTCGGCACGGGGGACAGGGTAGTAGGGATCGCCGACATCGGTCGGATATTCGTAGGAAATGCTGGTCTTCGGTGCTTTTTGGCCAGTCAAGTGCTTGTACTCGGTGATCCTCGTGTAATCCTCCGTTTGCGGATAATTGACCACGGCCACAGGCTGGAACTGCTCCTGCTCCAGGGTACGGTGTTCGAAGCGCAGAGAGCGGTAGGGAAGCTTGCCCAGCTTCCAATCGAAGAATTCGTCGACCGGACCGGTATAGATCAGCCTGTTGAAGGGGATCTGGTCGCGCACCTCCCGGAAATCCGTCTGCAACATGACCTTGATCTTCGGATGATGCAGCATTTTCTCGAACATCCGGGCGTAGCCGTTCAGCGGCATCGCCTGGAACGTGTCGGTGAAGTACCGGTCGTCCTGGTTGGTCCGCGTCGGCACGCGCGATGTCACCGACTTGTTCAGTTCCGAAGGATCGACACCCCACTGCTTCCGCGTATAGCCACGGAAGAATTTCTCATAGAGTTCGCGCCCGACAGTACCGACGACGACATCCTCGGAGGTCTTGATCTCATCCACGCTTTCACGGCGGTCGGCAAAGAACTGCTCGAGCTGCGCGGAGTCGAGCTTCAGGTCGTAGAGCCGGTTGATGGTGTCGAGATTGATCGGGATCGGCAGCAGCTTGCCGTCGACCTTCGACAGCACCCGGTGTTCGTAAGGGCGCCACTCGGTGAACTGCGACAGGTAACCGCTGATCTGCTCCGAGTTGGTGTGGAAGATATGCGGGCCATAGCGATGCACCAGAATGCCCGCGTCGTCATACCAGTCGTAGGCGTTGCCGCCGACGTGGTTGCGGCGGTCGATCAAGAGCACCGACTCACCGCGCTGCGATGCAATCCGCTCCGCCAGCACACTGCCCGCGAAGCCTGCTCCTACAATAAGCCAGTCGAACATTCCTCAAGCTCCCAGGCGCATGGGCTCGGCGTTCCGCAGCGAAGACACCTTGTTCAGATGCTTCGACATCTCGTTCCACGTCATGTCCCATGACATGGTGCTGAGATGAGCGTCGGCAGCCTCCCTGAGCGCGTCCTGGGGGGCGGCCAGAACGTCGGCAAGCTTCTGGTGAATATCGTCGGCATCGGCGATCTCGACCAGGCCCATGGCGCCATAGGTGCGCACGACATCGACGATCGCGGTCGACACCACGGGCACGCCCGCAGCGAGGAACTCCGGCGTCTTGGTGGGGCTGATGTAGCGCGTCGACTCGTTGAGCGCGAAGGGCATCCAGCCGGCATCCCAGTACCTGAGATAGGCCGGCAGCTCGGCATAGGACTTGCCGCCCAGCCAGTGGATGTTGGGATGGCGCGGCAGATCGGCCGGATTGATCTTGACCACCGGACCGATCATTATGAACTGGACTCCGGGCATCTTCGCGGCGGTTTCACCCACGAGCCTCGTGTCGAGGCGTTCGTCGATGACGCCGAAGTAGCCGACGCGCGGATGCGGAATTCCAGCCTGATCGGCAGGATCGTTTCCGGCCCTTCTCGCCTTGTGGAAGTGCGCGACGTCGATGCTGCTGGGGAACGGATGGATCGACTTGTGAAGCCGGCGCTTGGCTTCATAGATGCTCTGGCCGCCTGTGAACACGACATCGGCATGCTGCATCAGCAGCCGTTCCATCTGCACCAGTTCGCGCGGCGCATTCTTGAAGGCGGACAGTTCGTCCATGCAGTCATAAACGCAGACATCGCTGTCGATATGATCGGTGAATGGCAGGGCCATCGGCGTATAATACCAGAGGACCAGATGCTCCGGCTGGCGGGCCGCAAGGGTACGGTTCACCAGCATGCGCTGCATCTCGATTGCCTTGGCGCCATCGGTTCCGGCCGGCAAGACAGGCGTCAGCACGCGGATGGAGGCGGAGGGCTGCGTCGCCCGCAATTCGGGCTTCGCCACGTTTTCATAGACCGGTTCTTCGAAGAAGAAGACCTCGTGATGACGCGCCGCGCGGGTGAGCAGATGTTGCGGCCTCTGAAAGACGAAATTCCACCGAAGATGGGAGAAACACAGCAGCAGGGAGGGGTTCGTCGTCGAAGTAGATGTCGTTTTTGCAAGTGCCGCTGGTGCTTCCAGTGCCATGTTTGGACCTTTCTCAGTCGATAAATCGGCTCATTTTTCTTCCCGCCAGAACGGGAATCAGTCGAGTCGAGAAATCTCCAGAGAAATCATGGCGCAACAGGCGCTGCGCATGCCTTCAAGAACCACGAGTAGAAACGCGAGCAGAATGCCCGCACCCAGATCCCAGATTTGCCAGAGAGTGTCCCTCGTCTCGGCAATGAAACGTACGATCCCGGCAGATGGTTCCCGGCAACATGGCCAAGCGCCGTCATCGGGCCTGTCACTCGAAGGGCGAGCCGGTTTGGCGAAATTCGTTCCCAGACCGGCGTGTAGAAATTCCTAGACCGCCTGGCGCGACAATATCGGCTGGGCGAGATCGTACTTGGCGATGCCGAATCGCCAGAAGTGATTGGTGGCGGCTCTGCGGCTCTGATAGAACAGCGTGAGTTCACTACCACTCACAAGAGCGGTCGAATGGCCGTTTTCGCCCGGCTCGCCAGGGTCGAGGACGGGACCGATCGAGCGATAGGGACCTTCGACCTGGTCGGCGATGGCGAAGAACACACGCTGCCTGCTGCCGCGCGCGCCTTCCGGCAGAAAGCACGTGGCGTTGAGGAGAATGCGGCCGTCAGGCAGTTCGACGAGCTGGGCGCCTTCGATTCCCCATTCGTAATCGGGATGTTCGCGCGAATTATGGTGCGGCAGGTCGTTGTGATCGAGAATCTTTCCGAGCCGTTTCCACGGGCCGAACCATGAGTCCGACTGGCTGCGGGCGAGATAGATGTCAGGTTGGGGTACTCTCTGGAACGTGGGCATTCCCGAATAGACGATGTACCGCACGCCGCCGATCATCGCCGGGTGCGGGTCATAAATGCCGTCTTCCCCGGTGCCGGGAATTGCATGCAATGCAGGCTTGAGAACGCTCCAGTTGAAGCCGTCATCCGATAACGCGTGTTCGCAACGGCCGCCGGATTTCATGAACTCGGTCTGGATGAACATATGGAAGACGCCCGCTTCGAAAACCACGCCCGGCGCCGCGACGCCCGAACCTTCGATCGGAAGCTCGATCGGATCATGCTCGGTCCACGGTCCGTAGAGGTCGGGGGCCGTGGCATGCAGGATTTTCCACGTCTCGTTCCGCACATTGCCGGTGGAGCCGAAGACATGCCAGATCTCGCCGTCGAACACGGGACAGGGATCTTTGAGATCCTCCGAGATCGCCGGCTGGAACAGCGGAAACACATTGGTATCGGGATAGGGTGACATTGGGACGATTCCGGATTTCTGATTCGGCGCTGATCTATAAACTTATCGGTTCATAAACAATCAACTATTTGACATTAACAGACGATTAACGACGTTTCAGGCTTGTATGATCACAAGTATACAGTTCAAGGCGCGGCGGCCGACAGGTTGCATGCTACTTACTTGAGCCGAAGCCTGCGGTTTTTCTCCCGGAGCAGTGCGGGCAGACGCTGAGTCACAATTTGCCATGTGGCCGGGAACCTGACCCTTCATGCGTCGTTGCAGGCCATGTTGACACCTCCCCTTTCACAGGATCATGACCATGGCCAAGACCAAAACGCTCGATGACCTTTTTCTCGATACGCTGAAGGACATCTATTATGCCGAAAAGCAGATTCTCAAGGCGCTCCCAAAGATGGCGAAGGGCGCGCAGAATTCCAAGCTGAAGCAGGGCTTCGAAAAGCACATCGCCCAGACCGAGGGGCAGATCGCGCGCCTTGAAGAGGTGTTCGGCATCATCGGACAGACGGCGCGCGGCAAGAAGTGCGAGGCCATCGAGGGCATCATCGAGGAAGGAAACTCGATCCTTGAGGACTACAAGGGTACTGCGGCTGCCGATGCCGGGCTGATTTCGGCGGCACAGGCCGTCGAGCACTATGAGATCACGCGTTATGGAACTCTCAAGCGCTGGGCCGAAACCCTCGGCCATAGCAAGGCGGTGAAGCTGCTGAACCAGTCGCTCGAGGAAGAATCCCAGACCGATGAAGACCTGAATACCATTGCGGAAGAAGCCAATGCGACCGCCATGGAAGGCATTGCCGCCTGATCACGAAGCCCTGAAGCTCTGTCGCTTCAAGGTGCAAGAGCATACATGAAACCGGGTGGTTCTGCCTGTGGCAGTCGCGGAACCACCCGCACTGCAATTCTCGTGAGCAATTTGCGTTGACGGTCGTTGACTTCACAGCGCGTCAGCCGCGTTCTCCAACCTGAGGACAATAACCGTCCTGCAGGGCCAAACCGTCAGGAAAGGGATTGGGGGTATCGATGTGGAGCCTTTCAACCGCTCTCACCGCAGCTGCATCGCTTATCCGCGGGTATTGGGAGATTGCGTTGTCATCAGTGTGATGACGATGCGAGGCGCTGATAAAGGCGACGGAATCTCTTGTAGCCTTGCTGGTAAACATCGGCCTTGCCACGATCCGGCTCCAGCCGATCGAGGCGCGTGACGAACCGATTGACGCCCGCCCAATCGCCGGCGAGCCCTGCTCCCATTGCCGCAGTCCATGCGGCACCGAGGCACGAGCCGGGGTGGCCGCCGAGGCGCTGGAGCGGCTTCTGCAAGACGTCGGCGACGATCTGCATCCACACCCGGCTGCTGGAACCGCCATCCGACACGACGAAGTTCTCCGTGCGGTGGCCCATGTCATTGAGCACCTCGACATGATGGACGAGGGCGTAGGCATAAGCCTCCAGCATCGCCCGCCACATGTGGCTGATATCGTGCGAGAAGGTCAGGCCATCGAACACACCGCGCGCGCCGGCATCGTGGATCGGCGTCTTTTCGCCGAGGAAATAAGGCAGGATCGTCAGGCCTTCGCATCCCGCGGGGCAGTTTTCGGCTAGCGTGTCGAGGTACTGGTGGAGCGTCAGGCCGAGGCTGGCGGCGGTCTGGGCTTCCAGCCCTGCGAAGGTGCGCGCAAACCAGTTGAGGCCCGAGCCGCCGGTCGACATGCAACCGTTCGGCATGAAGAGACCGGGCACCAGATGATAGTCGAGAAACATCCGCGGGTCCGGCGCCACCCGGCTGGTGGCGATCAGAACATCGACCGAGCCGCCGAACTTGAGCAACACATCTCCAGGATTGACGATACCCGCCCCAAGCGCTGACGCAACGAGGTCGGCGGCGCCCCCCACGACGGGCGTGCCTTGCGCCAGCCCCGTGGCTTCGGCAGCCGCCGCAGTGATGCGGCCCAGCACGTCGTGCGAGACGGACTTGCGCGGAATTGCATGCCGTGGCACCCGCGCGAAGGCAACGAGCCCATCATCGATCTGGCCCGACGCAACGTCAATGAAACCCGCTTCCAGCGCCCAGTTCTGCTCGACGGCCTTTTCGCCCGTCAATCGCCAGTTGATGTAGTCATAGGAGCCGAAGACCGTTTTAATGCGCGCATGGACGTGCGGTTCGTTCTGCTCGACCCAGCGCAGCTTGGCGCCAACGAGCTGTTGGTTGATGCCGTTGCCCGCCTTGGCGATGAAGGCTGTCTCGTCCCATTCGGCGCGAAGCTCGGCCACCTGGCTGCCACAGCGCCCGTCGCTCTGCTGGATGCTGGGCCGCAGGAGCTGATCGTCTTCATCCAGCAGCACAACCGCGGGAAGCATGCCCGTCACACCGACAGCCGCCACCGCTGCCGCATCGATGCC
>JALHQC010000046.1 GCA_022842165.1 bacterium | reverse complement strand
CTCAAAATCTGTTGCTCGCAAGGGCGTGGGGGTTCGAGTCCCTCCAGGGGCACCAGATGGTTTTGCGGTCTGCCGCAGATTGGACCGAATCCTGTGGTCACAGCCTTGCCGGTACATCCCGCGACATTCCAGGAGAAGTGACAGCTTGCCGGCTATCCGACGCCTATTTCTCTCGGCCCTTCTGATCTGGGGCATCACCGCATCCGCAGCGGTGGCCGCCGGGCCTTCGCTGCTGTTCGATCCCGCCACGGGCGAGGTGCTGTCGCAGGACCGCGCGGGCGAACCCTGGTATCCCGCCTCGCTTACCAAGCTGATGACCGCCTATGTGGTGTTCCAGAAGATCAAGTCAGGACAGCTGAAGCCCGAGCAGAAGATCGTGGTGTCCGAACTGGCGCATTCCCAGCCGCCCAGCAAGATCGGCGTGGCAACGGGCGGAACCATCAGCGTCGACTTCGCGCTGCAGGCGCTGCTGGTCTATTCGGCCAACGACATGGCTTATGTGCTGGCGGAAGCCGCATCGGGATCGGTGCCGGCGTTTGCCGCAGAGATGAATGCGCAAGCCCGGCGGATCGGCATGACGGGAAGCCATTTCGTCAACCCCAATGGGCTTCACGATCCGCGCCATGTTTCGACGGCGCGCGACATGGCGCTGCTCGCGGCGACGTTGCTGCGCGAGTTTCCGGAGCATGCGCATTATTATTCGCAGGCCCATGTCGCCGTCGGCAAGCGCAAGCTGTCGAACCGCAACTCGCTGATCCGCCAGATGAGCGATGCCGACGGCATGAAGACGGGTTTTGTCTGCAATTCCGGTTTCAATCTCGTGGCGACCGCGACACGGAACGGCCGGAAGCTCGGCGCCGTGATCTTTGGCGCCAACAGCGGAAAGCATCGCGCCGATCTTGCGGAAATGCTGCTGGTCGACGGCTTCACGCGTGAGGCAACACCGCGCCCCCGCATCGAAGCGATCGCCAACATGAAGACCGGCGCCGTCGTGCCCGCCGACATGACCAAAACCGTGTGCAAGCAGAAACCGGTGGCGGTTGCGAGTTCGAGTGAGCTTGGCGGATGGGGCATCTCGTTCGGGAACTATGAAACTTCCGCGACCGCCGACATGGCGCTGCGCGGCCGCCTGCTCAGCACGTCCGGACGCGACCTTCCCGGAACGCCGGGCCTGATCCGCATGCCGGGCAAAGGCGGGTTTGCCGCGGCCATGTGGAATCTGGACCAGCAGAAAAGCCTTGCGGCCTGTGCGAAGTACCGCACCGAAAACGCACCCTGCGAGGTGATCACGCCCGAAACCTTCGCGCAGATCGCGGCGCTGACGCCGGAGCCGCCGCCCAAGCCCGTTCCCACCACGGCGCAGGGCGACCAGAGCAAGGCGAAGAAGAAGGCTCCATCACGCAAGAAGGCCCCGGCCAAGAAGAAGACAAAGAAGAACTGACCGACATGCTCCATCGCGCCGGTCTTGGAATTGCCTGCGCGCTTGGAGCAGCGGCGATGTATGGCCTGGTGCCGAACTTCGTGCGCTCTGCCTATGTGAATGGCATACCGCCCATCGAAAGCACGTTCTTCCGCACTTTCCTGATCGCGGTTGCCTTCGCCATCCTCGCGGTCATCCGCGGCGAGCGCTTCTCGGTGCCGCGGCCAGCGCTACCAAGTTTCATCGGGCAGAGCATTTCGACCTTCATGGTCTCGACCGGTTATCTCGCCTCGGTGCAGTTCATCCCGGTCGGGCTTGCCGTCATCATCTTCTATTTCTTTCCGGTGCTGATCATGCTGTGCGCGCCGGTGGTTGAGGGCCGCAATCCCGGCATCCTGCGCATCCTCGTGGCGCTGGTGGCATTTTGCGGGCTGGCGATTGCCATCGGCCCGAGCTTCGAGAGCCTCGACATTCGCGGCATCCTGCTCGCGGTCGCGGCGACGCTTGGTGCCACGCTGCAGTTCTTCTCGGCGCGGTCGATCTCCAGCTACATGACGCCCAGCGTGTTCGGCAGCCTCGTCCACATGATCATCCTGCCCGCCGTTCTCGCGGTGGCGCTTTATGCCGGCAATGGCGAAATGCAGTTCCTGCCGGGAGGTGCCGCGACTGCGACCGGCCTCAGCTTCATGATGGCGCTCGGCGTTCTCTATGTCGTCGCCTATATGATCCAGATGCTGTCGCTCCGCTATGCGCCGGCATCGACCGTCGCACCCTTCTACAATCTCGAGCCGGTGGTGGCGACCGGTTTCGCGGCGGTGGTGCTTGGCGAGCGCATGCTGATCAACCAATATGCCGGAGGCGGCATCGTGCTTGCCGCACTGGTGGCATCGAGCCTCATCGGAAAGTTCAAGAAGTAGCAGCCATGACCGATCATCCCATTCCTGTCGCGATCCTCACCGGGTTTCTCGGCGCCGGCAAAACCACGCTGCTCAATTTCCTGCTGAAGGATCCGTTTCTTTCCAACGCAGCCGTCATCATCAACGAGTTCGGCGATGTCGGGATCGATCATCTGCTGGTCGAGCGTGCCGATGAAAATGTCATCGAGATGGCCTCGGGCTGCCTGTGCTGCACGATCAGGGGCGATCTAATCGACACGATCCACGATCTGCTGGCGCGGCGGGGCCGGGGCGAGATCAAGCGCTTCGACCGGATCGTGATCGAGACCACGGGACTGGCCGATCCCGCTCCCGTTCTGCATGCAGTGATGAGCGAGCCGGGCTTGCTGGCGGCCTGCAGGCTCGAAGGGGTCATCACCGTGGTCGATGCCTTCAACGGCATGGCAACGCTTGACCAGCATATGGAAGCCGTGAAGCAGGTGGCTGTCGCGGACCGGATCGTGCTCACCAAGGTTGATCTCCTCGAGGGCCGCGAGGGCGAGGACATGCTCTTCGCCATCATCGGGCGGCTCAGGAAGCTCAATCCCGCCGCCCGGCTCCTCACCACGCACCGGAACGAGGCCACAGCCGAACGGCTGTTCACCATGGGCCTGTTCGACCCTGCGAAGAAGACGCCCGACGTTCAGGCGTGGCTGGCGGCGGAGGCCTACGAGACGGGCGAGAAGCGCGGGCGCCGCCATCGCCATCATGGGCACAGTCACGACCACGGCCATCACCATGACGATGTGTCGCGCCACGATGCGCATATCCGCTCCTTCAGCTTCACCGAGGCCAATGCCATCAGCCCGCAGGGACTGGAGCTGTTCATGGAGCTGCTGAAATCCTATCACGGCGCCAACATGTTGCGCATGAAGGGCATCGTTAAAGTGTCGGATGATCCCAAGCGCCCGGTGGTCCTCCACGGCGTGCAGCACGTATTCCATCCGCCAGTAAGGCTTGCCCACTGGCCGGACGGGGACGAGCGGACCCGCCTCGTGTTCATCGTCAAGGATATCGAGAAGCCGATGATCGAAGGATTGTTCCGGGCGTTTACCGACCAGATTACCGGCGGGGCCGATGCCTTCACCGACAAGACGCTTTCACTCAACAGGTAATACCATGGCGCTGAAACTCTACGGCCTCACCAAATGCTCGACATGCCAGAAGGCCATCGACTGGCTGGACGAGCACAAGATCGCCCACAGCTTTTCGGACGTGAAGGATACTCCCATCACCAGTACCCAGGTCGCCAAATGGTCGAAGTCGCTCGGCGGCTGGGAGAAGATGATCAACCGCGCGGGCTATACCTGGCGCGGGCTTCCGGCTGACAAGACCGCCGATCTGACGGAAGCCAGGGCCGTGGCTTTGGCAGTTGAAAACCCCTCGCTGATCCGCCGTCCGCTCATCGAACACAACGATGGCAGCGTGACGGTAGGCTTCTCGAAGAAGATCCAGGAACTGCTGGCTTAGCTCGGCCCGCATCTCCACTATTCATGTCATCGCCGGACTTGTTCCGGCGACCCATCGGCCCGCAAACGCGACTATTTGTGCGCTTGGAAAAATGGGTCCCCGCAATAAGTGCGGGGATGACAGCTTATATTGTAGCTCAGCCCCGCACCAGCGGCCTCGTCATGCAGGTGGGGCCGCCTTCGCCCTTGCGGCAGATGTCGTAGCCCTTGATGACCTCGACCTTGACGCCTGCGGCCTTCATGCGGCGCTCGGTTTCGGGATTGCCCTCCACCATCATCGCATGGCGTGGACCCAAGGCCAGCACGTTGCAGCCCATCGTGTCGAACTCTTCCGCAGGAACTTCCACGAACCTGATGCCGCGGGATTCGAGGAACTCGATCTGGCGGGCGGCCATCAGCGGCGGATAGACGACGGCCAGATCATGGTCGAGCGGGCTGAGGCAGGACATCAGGTGGAAGACGTCGGACTTGCCCTTGTAGTGGGGCATGTCGAACCACAGGATTTCGACGTCCTCGCCTGCAAGTTCGCCCAACTGGCGCACGCCTTCGAGGTTGGTGCGGTAGCCGATGCCGGCCAGCAGCGTGTAGCGGTCGATCCAGACAAGATCGCCGCCTTCGACCTTGCCCTCGCCGGTGATTTCGCCAGCGAGGGGGAAGCCAAGCTTCTCAAGCGCCGCGCCATTCACGGCCGATTCCTTGCGGCGCTGGGGCTTGCCCATGCGGGGCTTCACCAGGCCTCTGGGCGTTACAATCAAGGCATCATGAGTGTAGATCGAATCGAGCGTCAGGCCGTCGCCTGCGGGCAGCTTGATGACGTCGGCACCGGCTGACTTCAGAATGTCCTCGACGACGGCATATTCCTTCTTCGCATTCTCAAGATCGGGGCGGGAATGGAAATTCAGGTCCTTCCACTCGGCATCGATCTTGGCATCGCTGGCAAAAGCCGTCGCCACGTCGCGAACTGCCACCGTCTGCAATTGACCCCAGTTGTTGAAGCTGCCGAAATCGAAAGTCATTTGCGCCTGATCCTGAATATGAAGGCCCCTGCCTCGTTCGATTGCTCGAGAAGCGTGTGGCCCTGCTCGTTGCAGAAGTAGGGCATGTCTATGGCCGACATGGGGTCCGTGGCAATGACCTTCAGCACATGCCCGGATTGCATGGCTTCCAGGCGCTTCCGGGCTTTCAGCACGGGGAGCGGGCAGAGCAGGCCGGAAAGGTCGAGCGTGTTTTCGGAATGATTTTCAGTCATGTTCGGGCTAGAGCCTAGCATCGCGAAACAGGGAGATACAGCCTTGCCGGAACTTCTGACGAAACTGCCCTTCGAGGGCAAGGTGGAGATGCTGCTTGCCAATCCGGACCGTGACGCGGGTCTTGAAAAGCAGACGGTGGGAACTGCGCAGTTTCTGTTCACCGGCATGGAGGGCGACTGCCACGGCGGCATCACGCGCAAGTCCGACAGCCGCATGCTGAAGCAATACAAGCGCAATACGCAAGTGCGGAATTCCCGGCAGGTGTCGATCCTGTCGGTTGAGGAGCTGGACGAGGTTGCGGCGCGGATGGAGATTCCTGCGGTGAGGCCCGAATGGGTCGGTGCCAACATGGTGTTGAGCGGCATTCGCGATCTCACCCTGCTGCCGCCGTCCACCAGGCTGCAGTTTCCGTCGGGCGCCATGATGGTTGTCGATGCGGAGAATCATCCCTGCCGCTATCCGGCGGACATCATCGCCAAAAACCATCCGGAAGCCGCCATGGGCTTTGTGAAAGCAGCCATGCACAAGCGCGGCGTCGTCGGCTGGGTGGAAGCGGAGGGTGTGATCAATACGGGTGATGTCGTCACCATCTGGATCCCGCCGCAACGGATTTACGCCCACGCATGAGAATCGCGGGCGTCATCATCGCCGGCGGAAAATCCTCGCGCATGGGCGGGGAAAAAGCGCTGATGATGCTCGCGGGTAAGCCGCTGCTATCTCACATTATCGAGCGTGTTGAGCCGCAGGTGACGGTCGTGATCGTCAATGCCAACGGCGACGCAAGCCGCTTCGTCCAGTTCGGGCTGAACGTCATCCGCGACAGCCGGGACGATATCGGCACACCGCTCGCAGGGATTCATGCAGCGCTAAGCTGGGCACGCGGAAATCGATTCGATGGAGTTCTGACCGTTCCCTCCGATGCGCCGTTTCTGCCACGCGATCTCGCAGCACGGCTCGAAGGACCCGAAGCTGCAGTGGCCTCCTCGGGCAGCCAGACGCACTACCTCACAGGGTTCTGGCCGACTGACCTTGTTCATATTCTTGAAAAAGCTTTCGCCCAAAGCCGTCATTCCCGCGAAAACGGGAACCCAGCTTTGGTGGCGAAAGAAAGCGAGGCCCCCGCCTTCGCGGGGGTGACGGATAACAGCAGGACGGTGCGCGTGCAGGATTGGGTTGCTGCGTGCCATGCCCGCATCGTCGAATGGCCTGCCCGTCCCTTCGATCCTTTCTTCAACATCAATACACCGGAAGACCTTGCGGAAGCGGCGCGCATTGCGGCAAAGTTCAATCCATGAACAAGGTCATCGGCGTCGCCGGTTTCAAGAACGCGGGAAAGACCACGCTGGTCGAGAAGCTGGTGAGCGAGTTGACGCGGCGCGGGCATCGCATATCAACCATCAAGCATGCGCATCACTCCTTCGATATCGATCACGAGGGCCGCGACTCGTTTCGCCACCGCAAGGCAGGCGCCTCCGAAGTGGCGGTAGTGTCTCGCCACCGCTGGGCCATCATTCATGAAATGCGGGATGAGAAAGAGCCTTCGCTCGAAGAGATCCTTGCCAAGCTCGCACCCTGCGACCTCGTCATCGTCGAAGGCTACAAGCGCGACGGCCATGACAAGATCGAAGTCCGCAACCTCGAGCTCGATCATCCGATACTGGCAGGCGATGATCCCACCGTCGTCGCCATCGCCGCCAATGGCGCCATGCCCGAAGGCCCGGTGCCGCTGTTCGACCGCGACGATGTCACGGCGCTGGCAAGTTTCATTGAAAAACATGCGGGGCTCACATGACGCCACATGATGTTTCTTCCTTCTGGCTCGCGGCCGGCGAGAGCCGGTGGTTCACCAAGGACGCGGCGTTCGACGGTCAGCTGAAGGTGCGCTTCGGCAAGGCGTGGGAAGAGGCGCGGCTTGGGCAGTTCGATCAATGGGGTGATACCCCAGTGGGTGCACTTGGCCTCGTTCTCCTGCTGGACCAGGTGCCGCGCAATATCTATCGCGGCTCACCGCTCGCCTTTGCCACCGATGCCCGGGCCCTGAGGCTCGCCAAGGAATGGATCGGCCGGGGTTATCTCTGGAGGCTGCCTGCCCCCCAGGCCTCGTGGCTGCTGATGCCTCTTGAACATTCCGAGTCGATCGACGACCAGTGGCGCTGCCTGAGCCTGTTCCAGACGCTGGGCCTGAACGAGATGGCGCATTGGGCCAAAATCCATCTCGACATCATCGCCAGATTCGGCCGTTTCCCGCACCGCAATCCGGTTCTCGGGCGGCACTCGACGCCTGACGAACTGGCGTTTCTGAAAGCCGGAGGATTCTCCGGCTAGGTGTCGGATTCCGCCCTGCCCCGGTCGTTCCGCCTCACGCCTGTTGAATTCCGCTCACTATTGTGCCGAGAATTCGGTTTCCGGCCTTGAAGGGACATTTTATGAGAACACATGCGCGCGTGGTCGTCATCGGCGGTGGCGTGGTTGGCGTCGGCACGCTCTATCATCTCGCCAAGAAGGGCTGGAGTGACGTGGTGCTCGTCGAGCGCAAGGAACTCACCTCGGGCTCCACCTGGCATGCGGCGGGCCTCTTGCCGCTGTTCAACATGTCCTATTCGGTTGGGCAGATTCACAAATATTCGGTGAAGCTCTATGGCGAGCTCGAAGCCGAGACCGGCCAGCATGCAGGCTTCTCGAAGGTCTCGAACATCCGGCTTGCACGCACGCCCGACCGGTGGGACGAGTTCATGTATTATGCCGGCATTGCCGAGACGATTGGCGTCAAGGTCAACATCCTTACCCCGCAACAGGTGAAGGACATCTGGCCGCTGTGCGAGACCGACGGCATCATCGGCGCCATCCAGCATCCTGATGACGGCTATATCCAGCCCGCCGACCTGACGCAGGCGATGGCCAAGGGCGCACGCGCACGCGGCGCCGAAATCTATCGCAATACGGTCGTCACCGGCATCGAGCAGAAATCCAATGGCGAGTGGATCGTCAAGACTGACAAGGGCGATATCACAGCCGAACACATCGTCTCGGCCTCCGGCAACTTCGCGCGCAAGACGGGTGCGATGGTCGGCCTCGACATTCCGGTGATCCCCGTCGAGCACCAGTACATCGTTACCGAACCGCATCCGCTGATCAGGGAACGCCAGGCCAAGGGCTTGCCGGAAATGGGCGTGCTGCGCGAGGCGGATTCCTCCTGGTACATGCGCGAGGAGAACGGCGGGTTGCTGCTCGGGCCCTATGAGCATGGCGCGCCCTGCTGCTATGTGGACGGACCTTCGGAGAACAGCGAATATGAACTGTTCCAGGAAGACCTCGACCGGCTGGCGCCGCACATCGAAACCGCCATCGCCCGCGTTCCGGCCTTCGGCGAAGTCGGCATCAAGAAGGTCTATAACGGCGCCATCGCCTATACGCCGGACGGTTCGCCGATCATCGGGCCTGCCTGGGACAGACGAAATTTCTGGCTGAACGAGGGGCATTCCTTCGGCGTCACCGCTGCGGGCGGTGCCGGCTGGCAGCTTGCCGAATGGATCGTCGAGGGCGAACCCTCGATCGACATGATGGGTGTCGATCCCCGCCGCTTCGGCCCCTATGCCACGCGCGGCTATCTCAAGACCAAGAACGAGGAAGCCTATGCCAATGTCTTCACGCCGCATTATCCCGATGAAGAGCGTGCCGCCGCACGGCCATTGAAGCGCACGCCGGTCTATGACCGCATGAAGGATCTCGGTGCGGTGTTCGGTTCCGTCTATGGCTGGGAGCGCCCGGGCTGGTTCGCGCCGAAGGATTATGCGCTGACGAAGGACGAACTGAAGAGCCCCGACGTTCTGACCAACCACAATTATGCTCCGCCCACGGATGATGGCCGCATCGTCGAGAAGTGGTCGTTCCGGCGCTCGAACTATTTCAAGTTCGTCGGCGAGGAATGCCGCAACGTGATGAACAACGTCGCGGTGCAGGATATGTCGGCCTTCGCCAAGATGGAAGTGTCGGGTCCCGGCGCGCGCGAGTGGCTCGAATCGATCCTCGCCAACAAGATCCCGAAGAAAATGGGCCGCGTCGCGCTCTGCCACATGCTGACGCCACGCGGCGGCGTGCGCGCCGAATTCACGGTCTATGAATGGGCGCCGGGCCGATTTTATCTGGTGTCGGCCGGCGCCTATGAGCGGCATGACCATGATTACTTGAGGAAGCTGGCGCCAACCGATGGCTCGGTGAGGCTCAACGCCATCACCACGCGCTTCGGTGTGCTGGTTCTGGCTGGCCCCAACAGCCGCAAGGTGCTGCAGAGGCTCACCGATGCCGATCTCTCGAACGAGGCCTTTCCGTGGCTTTCGGGCAAGGAGGTCAGCGTTGGCACCACCACGGCGCATGCGCTGCGCGTCAATTTCGTTGGCGAACTCGGCTGGGAATTCCATCACCCCATCGAACAGCAGATCGCACTGTTCGACCACCTGATGGAGGCGGGCAAGGAATTCGGCATCCGCCCCTATGGCATCAAGGCCATGGGTGCCCTGTCGATCGAGAAGAGCTACCGCCTCGTGCCGCGCGAACTCTCGATCGAGTATTCGGCCTACGAGTCAGGACTCGACCGCTTCGTGCATCCGAACAAGGGTTTGTTCATCGGCCGCGACGCGCTGGTGGAGGCCAAGCAAAAGGGCCTCAACTGGAACTTCGTGACCATGGAAGTCCACGGCGTAACCGATGCTGACTCGGATGCGCGAGGTTCCGAGCCGCTCTATGCGAATGGAGCGCTCATCGGGCGTGCCACCAACGGCGGCTTCGGCTTCCGGGTGAACAAATCGCTGGCGCTGGGCATGGTGAAGCCGGAGCATTCCGCCATCGGCACGGAACTCGAGATCAAGATCCTCGGCAAGCTGTTCAAGGCGACGGTGATCCCCGAGAGCCCCTATGATCCGGAGAACAAGGCGCTCAGGGCGTAATTTGAGTCTCCCATATTCGTCATGGCCGGGCTTCGTCCCGGCCATCTTGCTTGCAGACGCAGATGCCCGGCACTTCGGCCGGGCATGACGGGACTGGTGCCTTAAGCCGTCACGTAGACGTTGCCGCCTTCGACGGATACCGGGAAGGTCCGTGCCTTCACGTCCGGATCGACGAGCGAGACGCCGGAGCGGATGTCGAATTCCCAGCCGTGCCAGGCGCAGCGCAGGATTTCATTGTCGCGGTGGGAAATGAACCCCGCCTTTTCGCTCCATGCCGTCGTTCCGCATTGCGGGCCTTCACAGAGCGGTGCGCCCTTGTGCGGGCAGACATTCAGGATGGCGTGAATGTCATCGCCTATACGGAAGAGGCCGACGGACAGTGTCCTGATCTTCACGATGCGCGGATTGCCGGCGGTGACATCTTCCGCGCGGCAGACAAGATTTTTCTCAGCCATGGCACACCTCAGGCAACTTTGGCGACGGGAGCCTGGATGCGCTTGTAAACTTCCAGCGCATTGAGGCCGAAGATGTTCGGCTTCCACTCCGGCGGCAGATGCAGGGTGTTGACGTCGTCATAATCCCAGTGCGGATAGTCGGACGCAAAAAGCAGCGTGTTCTTGCCATCCATCGCCTCGAGGATCGACCAGAGGTGCTGGAGATTGTCGGGGCGCTCAAGGGGCTGCGTAGAAAATCGTATGTTGCGGCGGGCGTATTCGGAGGGGAGCATCTTGAGCCACGGCGTTTCCTTGCGCAGCGCCTTGTAATCCTGGTCGAGCCGCCACAGCACGCTCGGCACCCATGCAACACCGCATTCGATGACGACGAAGAAGAGGTCCTGGTATTTCTCGAACACGCCATGGGCGATCATCGAGGCGAGATGCGAAATCGCCGGCATGTGGAGGATCGCATGCGTCTCCCAGAAGAAGGTGGTGGGTGCGGGCGCAATGGCGTTCCAGTTCACGCCGCCCTGTCCTCCGAGATGAATGGCGAAGGGCAGGCCCACTTCGGCGCAGGCCTCATAGATCGGGTGATAGAAGGGATCGCCATAGGGTTTCACCGAACCGTGCGAGGCCAGTACCTGCGCCATGCGCGGATGATGCCCCAGTCTGCGGATTTCCTTCGCGGCCTGATGCGGGTCCTGGGGCGCGATGACGATCGAGCCCATGAAGCGGCTGTCCTTCGAAAGCCAATGGTCGATCTGGTAGTCGTTGTAGGCAGCCACCAGGGCGCTGGCATAATAGGGGTTGGCCAATGTGGAGGCTTCCATCGGCTCATCACCCGTGAGGATCGCCACGTCGATCCGGTTGGGATCGAGATGCTTTTCCTTCATGATCGTGTAGTTGTCGTCTTCGGTGACGGGCTTTACATCCTTCCGCGAAAAGCCGTGCGGGTGAAACCATGGGCGGTGCCCATGCGGGAAGGCGCCGACGGGTCCGGTCTTCTCGCCGTGGATGAACATGTCCTTCCAGACGCCCGACAGGTAGGGCTCGAGGACCGTGGCGCTCGTCCAGTAATTGTGACAGTCGCAATCGACGATGAACATCGGGCAGTCTCCAGCTTCGCGTCCGCTATCATGCCGCAAATGCCGAGATCGATGAATTGACTTGTACATGGCTTATTGATCGATATTTTCGATTGAATGCAGCTCGATCTCATCGAAACCTTCCTCGACCTCATGGAATCCCGAAGTTTTCACCTGACTGCGGAACGGCTCGGCATCACGCAATCGACCGTCAGCACCCGCATCCGCACGCTTGAGGGAGAGCTTGGATCGGTCCTGTTCAGCCGTGGGCGTTCGGGGGCAGCACCCACCGCAGCGGGCAAGCGCTTCGAGGAGCACGCGCGTGCGATCAAGGCCAGCTGGGGGCTGGCGCGGCAGGAGTTGGGTTCGCTCGACCGGCACGAGGGGGCGTTGCGGATTGCCTGCACGGTGAGCCTCATGGATAGTCTGCTGCCCGACTGGGTGGACAGCCTGCTGGCCGAGATGCCGAAACTCGCCCTCCATGTGGAGGCCGATTATTCGCCGCAGATGATCGACGACATCGCCTTTGGCAATCTCGATCTCGGCCTGCTCTATGCGCCGCGCTATCTTCCGGAAATCCAGTTCGACCTGGTGTTGAGGCAGCAGTTCGTGCTGGTCTCCAGCGCGGCACGGCAAATCTCCGATATCGACATTGCAAGCTATGTGCGTGCGGGATACACGCCGTCGCTCGAGAAAACTCACTCCGAACTGCTTCCAGGACTGTCGCGGCCACGGCTTTCGGTCGGTCTCGACATGATCGCGATGGCGCGGCTGCGGCGGCATGCCGGCTCGGCTTATGTGCCGCGCCATGCCGTGGACAGCCTCATCGCCGACGGATTGCGAACCGTTGCAGATGCTCCGGTCATCGAGCAGCCCGTCTATCTCGCCATGCATATCCGGCGGCGCTCCAGTGTCGCGGTGAAAAATGCAGCAAGGTCATTGCGAGGGCTGATCGCCACGGGCAAGTACGGTAGCTGACGTAAAGGCGAATCAGTCTGGACATGGGCATGGGCGGCGGCAGGCCAGGGTTTGGCACGGGAATCATCTACGTGCTGATTGCAACCTTCGGGTGGAGTCTGGCGGGGGTCTTCGTGCGCTTCCTGCCGGGCCTCGACGGCTGGCAGATCAACTGCTGGCGCGGCTTCTGGATGTCGGTGTTCCTGCTGGTCTATCTCGTGGCCGTCTATGGCAAGGATACCGCGGCGAAGTTCAGGGAAATTCCATTTCCGGCCCTGTTGGCGACGGCCATTTTCTTCACCGGCGGCTCGACGCTCTATGTCACGTCGCTGACGCTTGTGGGCACGGCGACGGTCTCGGTCATCGGTGCGCTGTCGCCCATCTTCGCGGGCGTGTTGAGCCCGTTCTTCAACAATGAGCGGCCATCGCTTGCCTCCTGGGTTGCGGCCTTCATGGCGCTGGGCGGCGTGGGCATCATCGCCTGGGATGGCTTCGGCGCAGGCAACATGATCGGCATTCTCGTCGCCCTTCTCGTTCCCATCTCCTTTGCGGGCCAGACCGTCACGCTCCGCCGCTACCGCGCCATCGACATGGTGCCGGCGATCTGCGTCGGCGGTTTCGTCACCTTCGTTCTGGCGGGCCTGATGGGCTATGTGGCGGGGGGCCATGCCGGCGGCGGCTTCGAGGTGCCATTCGGAAGCGTGCTGCTGCTGGCGCTCATGGGCCCGCTGCAGCTTTCGATACCGCTGATCTTCTATGCCAAGGGTGCCAAGGCCGTGCCGGCCGTGACACTTGCACTCGTCTCCATGCTGGACGTGGTGCTCAATCCGCTCTGGACCTGGATTGGCGTCGGCGAAGTGCCGTCGAACTCCGCCTATATCGGCGGCGCGGTCATCATCGGGGCGGTGCTGATCAGCATCTTCGGTGAGCGCTGGATGCAGCGCAGGTCGGTTTGAAGGCAATGACGCGAAAATCCGCTACGCTCGTCGGGTTCACGGCGGTTCTCATGTGGTCGGTGCTGGCGCTGATGTCAGCGGCGAGCGGCGCCGTTCCACCATTTCAGCTCGCGGCCATGACGTTTTTCATCGGCGGCATGATCGGCGCGGTGACATGGCCCGCGAGGCCCGGCGCTTTCCGCTCGCTGTTCCAGGACTGGCGGGTATGGCTCTTGGGCGTCGGCGGGCTGTTCGGCTACCACTTCGTCTATTTCTCGGCGATCCGCGCGGCACCGCCCGTCGAAGTCAGCCTCATCGCCTATCTCTGGCCGCTGTTCCTCGTGGTGTTTTCATCCCTGCTGCCCGGCGAGAAGCTGAAGCTCCATCATCTTGTAGGCGTGTGTTTCGGGCTGGCTGGCGCAGTGCTCGTCATCACCAAGGGCCAAAGCCTCGGGCTGCAGGACGGGCTTAGGAGCGGACACGTGCTGGCCTTTGCCTGCGCCATCATCTGGGCCGGATACTCGGTTCTGTCGCGCCGCTTCGGCAAGGTGTCGACCGACGTGGTCGCGGGCTTCTGCATCGTCACCGCGCTGCTTGCGCTCGTTTCGCATCTGTTGTTCGAACAGACCGTCTGGCCCGAAGGCCGGATGCAGTGGCTGGCGGTCCTGGGCCTTGGCCTGCTGCCGGTGGGGGCTGCCTTCTACACATGGGATTTCGGCGTCAAGCACGGCGATATCATGGTTCTTGGTGCAGCGTCCTATGCCGCACCGCTGCTGTCCACGCTCATCCTCGTTGCGGCAGGCTTTGCGCCGCTCCACTGGTCGGTTATCGCAGCCTGCCTGCTGATCACGGCAGGCGCCGTCATCGCCGCCAAGGACATGCTGTTCGCAAAGAAGTCACAACCTACTTGAAGTTGTCCTTCCGCCGGCGCAATTCGGCGAAGACTTCCGCGTCGCTGGCGGCTTCCATCTTCAGGTTGCGGCGAATCTCGGGGCTGTCGGTGCGCAGGAAGGGATTGGTCTTCAGTTCCTCGCCGATGGTCGTCGGGCAGGTCATCTTGCCGTCCTGGCGGAGTTGCGTCACCACCGCGGCGCGTTGCTGCAGCATGCGGTTCCCGGGTTCGACGGAGAGGGCGAATTTCGCGTTCGAGAGCGTGTATTCGTGGCCGCAATAGACATAGGTGGACGGCGAGAGATCGCGGAACTGGTTCACCGAATGATACATCTCTTCCATGGTGCCCTCGAAGACGCGGCCGCAGCCGAGCGAGAACAGCGTATCCGCCGCAAAGAGCGAGTATTCGGACGGGATGTGATAGGCGATATGGCCTTTGGTATGGCCGGGGCAGGCGAAGACCTTCACCTCGCGCCCCGTCCAGTTGAAGCTTTCGCCGCCTGACACCTCGACCCTGATGCCCGGAATCCGGTCGGCCTCGGCCTTCGGCCCGACGATGACGCAACCGAACTGTTCCTTCAGCGCCTCGTTTCCCTCCACATGGTCGCCGTGGTGATGGGTGGTGAAGATGTGGGTCAGCTGCCAGCCGCGCTTCTTCAGCTGCCGTTCGATCTCCGCAGCATCGGGCGCATCGATCGAGGCCGTGGCCCCGCTCTTGTGGTCGTGCACGAGGAGCCCGTAATTGTCTTCGCGGCAGATGAACTGGTGCATTTCGAGATGAGCCATGGCTGCTGACGAGACCTTCAATCATTTCCGGGGTGAACTGTTTACCCCAAGACGCTATCCTTGGACCAATGGATATCGTGGATTTACGCGAATTCTACGCCAGCCGGCTCGGCGGCGCCACCCGGCGGTCGCTTGCCGGCCGCTTGCGGCCCCGTCTTGCCGGCATGCAGGGCGCCAAGGTCATGGGGCTTGGCTATGCCATGCCCTATCTTGCCGATTGCCTGCCCGTGGCAGAGGTGCAGATCGCCTTCATGATGGCGCGGATGGGCGTTTTCCGCTGGCCGGACGAGGGCGCCGTGCAGTCGGCCCTGATCGATGAATGTGACTTGCCCCTTCTCGAAAGCGTCGTCGATGTGGCGCTCGTTGTTCATGCGCTGGAGTTTTCCGATGCGCCGGGCGAGATGCTGAAGGAAATCTGGCGCGTGCTGGCGCCGCAAGGGCGGCTTGTCCTCGTCGTGCCGAACCGGCGCGGCGTCTGGGCCCGCTTCGACAGCTCGCCCTTCGGCTATGGCCAGCCCTTTTCCCGGCCGCAGCTTTCCGCCCTGCTGCGCGAAAGCCGGTTCTCCGCTGTGTCGTGGTCGCATGCATTGTATTTTCCGCCCTCGGCGAAAGGCATGGTGCTGTCGTCGGCCACGGCGATCGAGAGCATCGGGGCGCATCTGATGCCGGTCGTCTCTGGCGTCATCGTGGTGGAGGCGGTCAAGCAGGTCTATGCCACGACATCGGGCAAGCGCGTGCGCAGGCTCTCGCCCCGGCAGCGCCCGGCCCTGCTTCCACTGCCCTCGCGCCGTGGCATGGTTGCCGATCCATAGGATATATTTGCATTTCACGGGCGCGCCCCTATGAATGTCGCGCCGCGGCAGACGATAGTTCAGGCCGAGGCGCTGCGTGACGCCATCCGACCAATGACACTGTCCTGATCCCATGACCGCCATCAAGCCCGACACATCGCTGGACGCCATCAGGCGCGAGATCGACGCCATCGACGATGCGCTGCTCGATCTGGTGATCAGGCGGTTCGCGGCAACCGGCAAGGTGCGCGCCACGAAAGAAAGCGACGGGTCGCTCGCCGCCTCGCCCCTGCGGCCGGCACGCGAGGCCACCATGTTGCGCCGCCTGATCGCCCGCGCCGAGAACAGGATATCGCCCGAACTCCTGGTGCGTCTTTGGCGTGTCATCCTTTCGGCCTCGACGCAATCGCAGGCGCCGATTGTCATCCATGTCGACCAGGAACTGGCGGAAGACCTGGCACTTCGCCTGAAGCTCGCCGAACATTTCTGCGGCATGGCCATCATGGCGCATGCCGGCAGCGGACAGGCGCTCGAGGCCGTCTCGTCGCGCCGGGGCGATCTTGCGGCCGCCAGAACGACTGCTCCGTGGGCGGAGCATATTGCAGCGGCGGCCGGCGCCGGCGTGCGGCTTATCGGTTCGCTGCCAGCCATCGGAGGACGCGCTATTCCCGATCTCGTCATCTTCGGCCATGCAGAGGCACAGCCGACCGGCGGTGACGATACGATCGTCGTCAGTCATGGCTCTGCCGCCCCCGGTGTGCGCTGGCAGGCGGCCTCTGGCTCGCGGACGGTTTCCTGCCTGCCCGGCTTCCTCTCAGACGACGAGGTCCGCAGCGCCTTTTCCGCCGGCGCCGGCGCCATCATCGCCGGCCACCATCCCCGTTCCATCGAGGTTTCATCATGACCACGTCCTTCGACACCGGACATCCGCAGCCCCGCCCCGGCATCCTGGAGATCGCGGCCTATGTTCCCGGCAAGAGCGGGGCCAAGGGCGCAAAAGTCTACAAGCTCTCCTCCAACGAGTCGCCCATCGGCGCCAGTCAGAAAGCTGTGGCCGCATACAAGGCCGCAGCTGACAGGCTCGAGCTCTATCCCGACGGCACCGCGGCGGCGCTGCGCGAGGCGATTGCTTCGCGCTATGGCCTGAGCCCCGAGGCAATCGTGTGCGGCGCGGGCTCGGACGAGCTCCTGCAGCTTCTCGCCCATGCCTATCTGGGGCCGGGCGACGAGGCGATCTACAGCCAGTACGGATTCCTCGTCTATCCGATCGCCATCCAGTCCAACGGCGCCACGCCCGTCGTCGCGCCAGAGAAGAATTTCACCGCCGACATAGATGCAATCCTCAATCTGGTGACGGCGAAGACACGCATCGTCTTCCTCGCCAATCCCAACAACCCGACCGGAACCTATCTGCCGTTCAGCGAAGTGAAGCGGCTGCATGCCGGGCTGCCGCGAGACATTCTGCTGGTGCTCGATGCGGCCTATGCCGAATATGTGCGGCGCAACGACTATGAAGCGGGGATCGAGCTTGTCGCCACATCCGGCAATGTGGTGATGACGCGGACCTTCTCGAAAATCCATGGTCTTGCGGCGTTGCGGCTTGGCTGGGCCTATTGCCCGGCGCATGTGGCCGATGTGCTGAACCGCATCCGCGGCCCTTTCAACGTCAGCGCCCCGGCAATGGCCGCCGGTGCCGCCGCCATCGCCGACCAGGCTTTCGTCGAGCAGGCGATCTCACACAACGACATCTGGCTGCCGTGGCTGACGGCGGAACTGGACGCACTGGGCCTCGTGGTGACGCCGAGTGTGGGCAATTTCCTGCTCGTCCATTTTCCTTCCGACGAAGCGCACAATGCGCGCGCCGCCGACCAGTATCTGCAGGAGAACGGTTTCGTGCTGCGGCGGATGGACAGCTATGGGCTGCCGCAAGCGCTGCGCCTCACGGTCGGCAGCGAGGAGGCGAACCGCAGGCTCGCCGCCGTGCTCAAGGATTTTCTGGCATGAGCTTCCAGTTCGAACGAATCGCGCTGATCGGCATCGGGCTGATCGGCTCATCGCTGTCTCACGTCATCCGGAAAAACCGGATCGCGCGAACGATCACGGGATATGCGAGGAGCGAGAGCACCCGGCGAAAGGCGGTGGAGCTGAAGCTTGTGGATGCCGTGTCCGGCACCGCGGCTGACGCCGTCAAGGATGCCGACCTCGTCATCCTCTGTTCGCCGGTCGGAACCTATGGCGTGCTGGCCCAGGAGATTTCAGCGACCCTGAAACCCGGCGCGATCCTGACCGATGTCGGCTCCGTCAAGGCGGCCGTGGTGCGCGATGTGCAGCCGCATGTGCCCCAGGGCGTGCATTTCATTCCGGGCCATCCGATCGCGGGAACCGAACAATCGGGCCCGGAATCGGGCTTTGCGGAACTCTTCATCAACCGCTGGTGCATCCTGACACCGCTGCCGGAAGCGGATGCAACAGCCGTCGAGAAGCTGGCGGGGTTCTGGAAGGCCTGCGGCTCCAACGTCGAACTGATGACGCCCGAGCATCATGACCTGGTGCTGGCAATCACCAGCCATCTGCCGCACCTCATCGCCTACAACATCGTGTCGACGGCGGCCGATCTCGAGGAGGTGACGGATTCGGAAGTGATCAAGTATTCGGCCGGCGGCTTCCGCGACTTCACGCGCATCGCGGCGTCCGACCCCACCATGTGGCGCGACGTGTTCCTCAACAACAAGGACGCAGTGCTGGAAATGCTGGGCCGGTTCTCGGAAGATCTCTCGGCGCTGCAGCGCGCCATCCGCTGGGGCGACGGCGACATGCTGTTCAACATCTTCAGCCGCTCGCGCGAAATCCGCCGCAACATCATCGCGGCGGGCCAGGACACCGCGGCGCCGGACTTCGGGCGCAGCACGCCGAAGCCTCAATAGAGCGGAACGAGATCGGCGATCTTGAAGGGGCCGATGAACAATTCACCGTCCGTGGCGATGATGTCGGCCTTCGCCTCATTGCCGAGCAGGCCCAGCACGGTGCGAAGGCCCGCCTTCTCCTCGCCCGACATTTCGAAATGCGGCTCGAGAATGGTGAGCAAGCCGTCAAGGTCGTTGGTCTCGGTTGCGAGCTTTCCGGCGAGGCGGCGGCTCCCGTCAAGCCCGACACCGCCGGTGCCCCAGTAGCGGACCGTGCCCTGCGCCAGGTCGATCCTCTCGACCTTCAGGGTCTGCGGGTCCGCGACTGTGGCGATGAGGCTTCCCTCTTCCACCGCAAGCGGCGGGCGGCCCGGCGGCTGATAGTTGAGTTTCGTGACCGACACGGCCAGTCCCGTGGCGCCGTCGGCTTCCGGCCGCGTGTGGATCATGATGCGGTCCGCCGTCATGAGGCCTGGTACATCGAGCTTCGGAACATCGGCGGAAAGGCGCGGCGCGTTGTCCTTGCCGATCGTCACGCTGGCGACGATCCGTTCATGATTGGCGGAGACCGGCGGCATGCCGCGCGCCGTTACCGCCGTCGGCCCGTCGAGAAGCAGCACGACCTGCCAGGGATTGTAGGCAAGCGCCACGGCGAGGAGGCTGGAGGCGCGTGCCTCGATTTCGTTCCGCATCTTCAAGACGGGAGAGGCGCAGTGGAACTCGAAACGGAAGGGATAGCCGCCCCAGTCTTCCGAAGTGCAATCGAGCGTCAGTCCCTCAGCTCTGAGCCTCTCGCGTTCCGTGGTGAAGTTTTCCCGGGCGATTCCGATCGCCACAAACCAGTAGACGGACCACGCGGCGGCAAGGATCAGGACGCCTGCCAGCGGCAGCAGCATCTTCCACGGCCGCGCCGTATCATTCGGCATTTGATCCAGACTCGGGTTTCGCGTTACTGATATCGGCAATCATGCAGCACTTCTGGATTTTTGGCTATGGCTCGCTGATGTGGCGGCCCGGCTTCGACTTCATTCGCAGCGAAGCGGCACTCATACGGGGCTATCACCGGCGGCTCTGCGTCTATTCCTATGTTCACCGGGGAACGCCGGAGCAGCCGGGCCTGGTTCTGGGGCTCGACCGCGGCGGGTCATGCCACGGCATAGGATTCGAGATCGAAGCCAGCAAGTGGGACGAGACGATTGCCTATCTCCGGGCACGCGAACAGGTGACGATGGTCTATCTCGAGAGGACTGCGAAGATCCGGCTGCTCGGCTCGCTCCGAACCGTCGAGGCGGTGACCTATGTAGTCGACCGGACGCACCAGCAGTATACCGGGCACCTCGCCGACGACAGCCTCGTCGAACACATCAGGCGGGGGCATGGCGTCTCGGGGCGCTGCACCGACTATGTGATGAGCACGCTGAGCCATCTGCGCGACATGAAGATCCACGACGACACGCTGGAGCGCCTCGCCACCAGGCTCGGCGATCAGGCGGCGATCAGTACCAGTTGAACCGGGCGGGAAAGCCCGGGCGACGAAGCTGCGGGCTTCGCGCCAGGACTATCCAGAGCCTGCTGCAGATCTGACAATACGCCCGCCGCCGCGCTATCGTCGCGCGCCAGAAGGTGGACGTGAATCTCGTCACCCAGCAAGGCGCCGGGCGCGTGAGACGCGATATCGAAGGAACAGCCTTCGATCGCGGTGGGGAAACGGCCGACGGCCACCGCTTGGCGCTCGCCGCCGCAGCGCCTGACGGCGATGAACACCGCACCGGGCAGCGGCGGGCAGGTTTCGCGGGAATAGATCGAATGAATAAAGGACCGGCCCGAAATGCCGCGCCAGTACCAGAAGCGTTCACCGAAGCCCAAATCCTCGGGCAGTCTTGCTGACATGGGATAGCCGTTCATCATGAGAACAAAACTAGAACGAAATTTCCGGCCTGTCAATCCCGACTCAGCTGCATTTTGAAAATCCGCAGGACAGGCAGGTGGCGCAGCCTTCCTGAAAGATGAGAGCCGCCTCGCCGCAGCGCGGACAGGACGAACGCCGCTGCCGGTCGTCGCCCGCCGGCGCGGGGCCAGCGTCCGGCTGCGGTTTCAGGAAGCCGATCTCGACCATATGGCGCTCGATGACGCCACCGATGGCGGCGAGAAGGCTTGGCACATAGCGGCCGCCGAGCCACTGGCCACCGCGCGGGTCGAACACCGCCTTCAGCTCCTCGACCACGAAGGTCACCTCGCCGCCGCGCCGGAACACAGCCGAGATCATGCGGGTGAGCGCCACCGTCCAGGCGTAATGCTCCATGTTCTTCGAGTTGATGAAGATCTCGAAGGGGCGGCGCCTGCCATTGTCGATGGTATCGTTGATGGTAATGTAGATCGCGTGGTCGCTCTCGGGCCACTTGAGCTTGTAGGAAAAGCCGGGAAGCACGTCGCCGCGTTCGGCCGGCTGCTGTTCGGCTGAAGCGTCGGCAGGCTGCGACCCGCTCGACAGGACCGAACCCGTCACCGCATTGGGGCGGAACGTCGTGCAGCCCTTGAGGCCCAGGTCATAGGCTTGTTCGTAGACTTGCCTGAAGGCCTCGAAGGGCAGGTCTGCAGGAATGTTGATGGTCTTCGAAATCGAACTGTCGACGTGGGCCTGAACGGCTGCCTGCATGACGAGATGATCGGCGGGATCAAGCGTCTCCGCCGTGACGAAGACTTCCGGCAAAGGCGTGTCCTCGCCATGGAGATCCCACCACAGTGAAGCGGCGAAATCGGTGACGGTTTCGGCATGGCGCGACCCGTCGGGCTGCAGCACCTTGCGCTCGTAGCGGATGCTGAAGATCGGCTCGATCCCGGACGAGACATTGCCGGCGAGAAGCGAGATCGTTCCGGTCGGCGCGATCGAAGTCAGAAGTCCGTTGCGGATACCATGCGCGCCGATTGCCGCGCGGATATCGGGATCAAGCCGCGCCGCATGGCCGCCAGCACCATAGGCTCCGGCATCGAACAGCGGGAAGGCACCGCGCTCGCGGGCGAGACCGGCGCTCGCCAGATAGGCTGCCCGCTCTATTGCTGCCATCCAGCGCTTTGCCGCCGCTGCTGCCGCGGGCGAACCATAGACCAGACCGCACATCGCCAACGCATCGGCGAGGCCGGTGACGCCAAGGCCGATGCGGCGCTTGGCCATCGCCTCATCGCGCTGCTGGGGCAACGGATAGCGCGACACGTCGATGACATTGTCCATGAAGCGGATGGCGGTCGAAACCACCGCAGCGATGGCGGCCTCGTCGAGGGCGGCATCGCCTGCGAAGGCGTTGGTCACGAAGCGCGTCAGGTTGACCGATCCCAGGAGGCAGGCGCCATAGGGCGGCAGCGGCTGCTCGCCGCAAGGATTGGTGCAGCCGATCTTCTCGCAATAGGAAAGATTGTTCTCGGCATTCACGCGGTCGATGAAGATGACGCCCGGCTCGGCGTAGTCGTAGGTCGCGCGCATCATGCTGTCCCACAGGCCACGTGCGGAAACGACGCGATAGGTCTGGCCGCCGAAGACCAGCGGCCATTCGGCGTCCGCCTTCACCGCCGCCATGAAACGGTCGGTCACCAGAACCGACAGGTTGAAGTTCCGCAGCCGCGACGCCGTCTGCTTCGCCGCGATGAAGGCATCGATATCGGGATGGTCGCAGCGGAGCGTGCCCATCATGGCGCCGCGCCGCGTGCCGGCCGACATGATGGTGCGGCACATCGCATCCCACACGTCCATGAAGCTGATGGGGCCCGAGGCGTCGGCTCCCACACCCCGCACCGGGGCGCCGCGCGGCCGCAGGCTCGAGAAATCATGGCCGATGCCGCCGCCCTGCTGCATGGTGAGCGCGGCTTCCTTCAGATTGGTGAATATGCCGTCGAGCGAATCGGGGATGACCCCCATGACGAAGCAGTTGAACAGCGTCACCTCGCGCCCGGTGCCGGCGCCTGCGATAATCCGGCCCGCGGGCAGGAACCGGTAGTCTTCCAGAATGCCGTAGAAGGCCTTCGACCACTGCGGCCTCGCGGCTTCGGGCTCGGCCATGGCAATCGCTTCCGCGACGCGCCGCCAGGTGTCCTCGATCGACTGGTCGACGGGCGTACCGTCCGCTGCCTTGAAGCGGTATTTCATGTCCCAGATTTCCCGGGAAATGGGATCGAGAGCCGGCTTGCCGATGGTGTCCATGTCCATGAACCTCCAGAAGTGAACTTAAGGCTAGCGTGTCACAACCCCAGAGTCGAGTATTCGTTCCTGCTTTGTACGCTCAGGCCTTCGAACGGGCCTCCGCCACGAGCTTCCGGGTCTCGGTCTCGATCGCTGCCTCGAGGCGCGGCTGGAAGGCCTTGCGGCCAAGCCCTGCCGGGATCGGCTCGAGGAACGAGATCACGATCACGCCGGGCCGCCTGAGAAACTGCCGCCGCGGCCAGAACAGGCCGGAATTCAGCGCAAAGGGCACGCAGGGTACATCGAGCCGACCGTAAAGCGCTGCGGCGCCGGGCTTGTAGGCGGGAGGATCGTCAGGCCCTCGCCTGGTGCCTTCCGGCATGATCACCACCTGGCGGCCCGCCGCGATTTCAGCTTCCGCCCGCTCCATCATGGCTTTCAGGGCCAGCGTGCCGGCGCTGCGCTCCACCGGAATCATGCGGAACTTGTAGATGAACCAGCCGAAGAAGGGGATGAAGGTCAGCTCCTTCTTCAGCACCATCGCGGGGTCATCCAAGAGCGGCAGGATGGCAAAGGTTTCCCAGAACGACTGATGCTTGCCGGCGACGAGGCAGGGCCCCTGCGGAATATGTTCCGCGCCGCGCACCTCCATGCGGATACCTGCAACGACGCGCAGCAGAACGATCGACGAGCGCGCCCAGGTCTGGAGCGCGCGGATCGCCCATTTGCGCGGCATGAGCAGGAACCATGACCCCAGTACGAGAAACAGGGCGAGGTTGACATAGAACAGAATGTTGAAGATGGCCGAACGGAAATGGATCACACCACGACACCCAGGCGGCGAATGAGCGTGACGCGCGACGTGATGAGGCAGATCAGCGTTGCGGCCACCGGAACGGCGAACAATATCGCATAACTCCAGATCGCGATATCGGGCGGCGCAAAGAGAAGCCCGCGGCTGGCCGCCGCAAAGCCGCCACCGCCTTCGCTGCCGGTCATCCCGAGAATGAGAAAGGTGAGGAGCCCCATGGCCACCCCGATCGAACCCGACAGCAGCCCGGTCCGCAGAAACCGCCCGTCGATCTGGCGGGCGATATAGCGGTCGCGCGCGCCGACCAGATGCAGCAGATCGACGATCGGCTTGTTGGCCTGCAGCACCGCACGGGTGGCAAAGACCACGATGGCGATGGCGGACAGGCTGATCAGCGCCAGGATCGCGTAGGAGAGGATCGAGAGCGCGCGGGCCATGCGCGTCAGTTCCGCCTCCCATTTGCGGTGGGTGTCGAGATGAACGCCCTGCACCCCGGCCAGCGCGGCTTCGAGATTCGCGAGATCGGGCGGCGATCTCTCATCGGCAATGACGCGGATGAGGCGCGGCACGGGAAGCCCCTCAAGCGACCTGGTGCCGAGCCACGGCTCCAGCAGCTTGGCGCCGGCCTCGGAATCGAGAACCTCCACCCCGGCGATCCCCGGGAAGGACGAAAGGATCAAGGCGGCCTTCTCGACCTCGCCCTCGATCTCCGCCGAGCGGACGACCCTGATCTGCACCGTCATTTCACGGGCAAGGCCGCCGGTCCAGCTCGTCACCGCCCGATCGACCAGGATCAGCGCGCCGATCGCGAGACATGCGAGATAGCTCATGACGGCCATGGTCACCGTCAGGGATTTCAGCGAGGCGACGTTGGAGGGGATGATGGCGCCGGGCTTCATTGCAGCGTCAGCTCGCCGGCTTCGAGATGAAGGACAGGGCGTTCTGCCTGCCGCACCAGGGCCCTGTCGTGGGTGGCAATCAGCATCGTGGTGCCAAGCCGGTTGAGCTCGAGGAACAGGTGCAGCAGGCGCTTGGCCAATACCGGGTCGACGTTGCCGGTCGGCTCGTCGGCAAGCAGCAGTTGCGGCTTGGCGATGACGGCGCGGGCAATCGCCGCGCGCTGCTTCTCGCCGCCCGAGAGAACCGGCGGATAGGCCCGCGCCTGGTCGGCAAGCCCCACCCAGTCGAGAAGGTCCATGACGTCGCGGCGGTAGCTCGTCTCGTTGCGGCCCGCGACGCGCAAGGGAAGGGCCACATTGTCGAAGGTCGAGAGGTGGTCGAGAAGCCGGAATTCCTGGAAGACGACACCGATGCGGCGCCTGACCGAGGGCAGGTTCTGGCGCGTCAGGCCCAGTACATCCTGACCGAAGATATGGAGCGATCCGCGCGTCGGCTTCAACGCCAGAAACAGGAGTTTCAGCAGGGATGACTTCCCCGCACCCGAGGGCCCCGTCAGAAAGTAGAAATCCCCGGGCCTCATGGCGAAGCTCACATCCTTCAAGATTTCCGGGCCCTGGCCATAACGCAGGCCAACGCTTTCAAGGCGCAACACGGCTTGTCCCTCTGCTCAACGAATGCTCATAAACCATCATGTTCTTTAACGAGGCATTAACCCTAACAGCGATTAATGACTCCCGTCACGTCGCCCCAACGAACAACGGCCGTCCCCCAGCTTCATTTCTCATGATCATCCGCTGCCCCTCCTGCTCAACCCGCTTCGACCTTCCGGCATCGCATTTCGACGCCGACGGAACCATGATCAAGTGTTCGGTTTGTGGCCACGGCTGGATCGAGGGGCGCGCCATCGAAATCTCCCGCGACACCACACCGCAACTCCCCGCCATCATCGACAAGAGCTTCGAGCCCGATTTCGAAATCCGGCGGCTGGTCGATGCGACGCGCGACGCGCAGGAGGCTTTCGCCCGGCGCCGCAAGCAGCGCAGGGTCATGACGGCGGCCTGGGTCGGACTGGCCCTCATCGCCACCACGCCCGCTGTCTATGCCCTGAGCTTTCCCGATTCCGTGGTGAAGACCGCGCCGGCGGCAATCGCGCTCTATGACTGGATGGGGCGCGAGGTCAATATCTATGGCCTCGAGATCCGTGACGTCCAGATGCAGCACCTTCTCGTTGACGGCAAGCGCGTCATCTCGATCAAGGGCGAGATTGCAAACATCTCGTCCACCCAGCGCAAGATTCCATGGCTGCGCTTCGGCCTTAAGGATGCCGGCAAGGCGGAGGTCTACAACTGGCAGCTCGATACCAATGCCCGGCCGCTCAATCCCGGCGAAAGCACGAACTTCGTCACGCGGATCGCATCGCCACCCGAAACCGCCGGAGAGGTGGAAATTCGGTTTGCCCGCGCCGAGGAAATCGGCTCAAATAACAGGCCATGAGCGAACTCGTCATCGACGGCCACCGCATCGGCGTCCTCTTCTCGGAAGAGGCGATCGCCGAGCGCGTCAAGGCCATTGCCACGGCCATCGCGGCCCGCAAGCCCGCCAATCTTCTCGTCGTGCCGATCCTCAAGGGAAGCTTCGTTTTCGCGGCCGACCTGATCCGCGCCATGCACCATGCGGGGCTGTCGCCGGAGGTCGATTTCATGATCCTGTCGAGCTACCGCAAGTCGGTCAAATCCTCAGGCCAGGTCACGGTGCTGCGCGACATCGAGACCAATGTGAAGGGCCGCGATGTGCTGCTGATCGACGATATTCTCGAATCGGGACGGACGCTCGCTTTCGCCAAGGACCTGCTGGCGGCAAGGGGCGCCGCCACCGCCTACACGGCGGTGCTGCTCAACAAGCCGGGCCATCTGGCAGCCCATATCGAGGCCGACTTCCAGGGCTTCCTGTGCCCGGACAAGTTCGTCGTCGGCTATGGCATGGACATGGCGCACCAGTTCCGCGAACTCCCCTTCGTGGGCCACGTGATCCCGGCGGCGGGCTGATCAGCGCAGGCCCGCGCCGATGAGAAAGCCGGTGGCCGCGACCAGCGTGCCGATCATGAAGCCCGACAGAACTGCCATGAAATAGCTGTTGGGAGCTGTCTCGCGCCTGTCGGCCTGCAGTTGCAGCACGGCCCTGATCGCCAGGTCCTCGAGATTTTCGCGGGAAAGTTCCCGGACATTTGCAAAAGCCTGATCGCGCATGACACAGCCCATCGTTGATGAACTGACATCAGCAAGGGGCGTGCCAGTCGGCGAACCCGGCTCAGAACGTCAGGAAATCGAGGATGGCCGCTCCGGCGAGCACGATGCCGAACAGGATCAGGACCTCACCGATGAAGTTGCCGGGGTTCAGGGGGTCGGCCTCCCGGCTATCGGGGGAAGCGGCTTCGGATTCGATTGCCAGCGCGCGGTCGTCCATCGACGCAGCAAAGATTTCCGGCCGCAGCGAAGGCTCCATTCTCATCTCCCGTTTGGCATATTCCGAAATCGTTGTTGCCAGGCGACGGGGCGGGTCCTGCGCCAGCGGCAGCGCGGGAAGGCGGTGAAGATGGCCCTGCCGGCGGGCCGCCGCTATCACGGCTTCAGGCGCTGTTGCGTTACGCTCGCGTGCCTGCAGATATTCGTAGAGCAGCAAGGGATCCTGCGAGAGCCGCATCACTTCCTCGCGGGCATCGACATGGGTTGCGTGCTGCCCGCTACTTCGCACCATGTCACGCAGCAAGGCGTGGTCTTTCATGGCGCCGTCGCGGCCGGCGGCTTCAGTGCGGGTTTTCATTGCCGATCCAGTTGGTGCGGATGTCTTCCTTGCGCACGAAGTTCAGCTGCTGGATCAGAACCTGCCGCACCATCTCGCCGCCGATCCGCGCGTTGGCTTCCTTGGCGATGGCCGCCGTCAGCTTGTCGAGGTCCGCCCCGCGGAGGCGGCGGAAGTCGACGTCGGTGCTGGCGAAAATCGTGCGGAAGGCAGCGTCGTTGAGATAGGGCAGCGGCTCCAGCTTTTTCTCCGCGAGGATACGCCGGTCGGCCTGAAAGGACAGCTGGATGATGAGATAACCGACGATCTCGCCGCCGCGGATCATCGGCACGCTCGTCATCTCGGCCTTCATCTCCTCGACGCCCAGGTCTTCCTGCTCGGCAGATTCACCGGCATCGTCCATCGACTTCAAGTGAACCGAGCCGAAGGTTGCAGCTGCAGTCACGATAATGACCCAGATGCCAAGCACTGCGAGTTTCAGCACGTGGTGCTACCGCCTGGCGGACAAGCGCCCGCGGGAGTAGGTGCCATCCGACTCCGCCTCGCGCAGGCTGCCGATGATGATGTCACTGACTTCGCCCACCGCGGCAATGTGGAGTTTCAGCATTCGCGCATTGGCCTGCAGGGCGTCGGCGAGGCGCTGGAGCAGAGGCTTGCATTCGCCGCTGCGCGCCGCCGCGCCATCGAAGCGCTGGGCCGCCATGAGTTCGCGCAGGGCATGGTTCTTGCGGTCGGTGAACGCCGCATGATTGACGATCTCGTGGCGCGCCAGGAAGCCGTTCTCTTCCTCGATGATGTCGACGAGCTTGACCAGTGCGGGCTGGAGGGGCGATTCGCGCGGGGTCATTTCAGTTCGTTCCTCACTTCATCAGCCAACGAAACTGCGGATCTGGCGGGTTTCGAAATAGGGCCAGTGCCCGTCCGACTTCACCTGGCCTCCGGCCTGCTTGTCGGACAGTGTCTGGGCAATCCCCAGCCCGCCCCAGTCCGCATAGACGCTTGCCAGCTGGTCATTGGCGAGGGAACGCCAGATTCCGGCAGAAGAATCGGTGCCATAGGCGCCGGAATCCGCCTGCGGCATCATCGTCTCGAACATGTTGCGGAGGACCATCTGTTCGAAGGCCCTGTAGGGTTCGGCTCCGGGTGTTGCCGCTGCGAGCACGTGCGGTGCGCGGCCGCCAAGTTCCGCCTCCGCCATGGTGCGCTTCGCATCATCCGCGGCGCCAAGAACGTCGGCCACGAGATCGTCGCCCCGGTCGCGCACCCGGCCTGGCGATGCCGCCTCCTCAACGAAGCCTGCAAAGGCCGTGCCCTCGCTGGCGGCTCCGTCAAGCTTCGCCGCTGCCGCCTTGAAGCGCGAAGGATCGGCGATGCGCATGACGTCGGCAATGATGTCGGAAGACAGCGTAACGGCCATTGCGAAAACATCCTGTTCAGTCACGTCACTCAATCATCACCGGCTTGCGGCAGGCTGGATGCGCGCATGGCCGTCAGCGTTTCGAGCATTTCGGCTTCCGCGCTCTTCCGAAGTTCCGTCTCGGCGATGCGGGCCGAAAGCTCTCCGGCATGCCTCTCCTTCGACCGGGCGGCGATCATGTCCTGCTGCAGGGCCGCGATCTGATCGCCGACGGCACTGGCTCTCTGCTCGAGCGCCGCAATGCGGGCGATGACCTGCACATGCATCGAAAGCTTCTGGACGGCAGGCGAATCGAGCGACGCCCTGATCGCCGCTATCGCTTCAACGATCTCGTGCTTCTCGCGGCTCAGCACCAGCATGCGGATGTCCAGCATGTTGCCCCGGACAGCGAAGGCCCGCGCCACGCGGGAAAGCTGCTCGCCACGGCCGGTCAAAACCCGCCCCGCATGATCCACGCCTCATAGCTGGTGATGAACAGCATCATCCAGTCGTTCCACAGCGCGTGCAGCAGCAGAAAGCCACCCAGCATCACGGCGCCCGTCGTCACGTGGTAGACCGAAATCTGCGGCGTGAAGCGGTTCGAGAGGCCGATGGCGATATTGACCAGCACGCCATAGGCGATGAAGGGTGCTGCAAGCCGCAAGGCGAGGATCGAGGTTTCGGTCACCGTCTTCATGAGGTTGGCGATGAGCACGTCCGGCTGGAGGGGCGCGCCCAGGGCGATCACCTGGTATGAGTCGATGATGGCGCCCAGCATCTCGATATGAAGGCCCATCGTCAGGATGATCATCACCGCAGATATCGAGGCGAGCGTCGCCAGCGGCGAACCGGTTTCCATTTCGTCCATCGGCACGCCCGGAATGCCGGCAAGGCCGATCATGTTGGCGATGGCGGTCGCCGCGAATTGCAGTGCGAGCAGGAAGAAGCGCCCCATCAGGCCGATCGTGGAACCGATCAGGGTTTCCTTCACGATGAGAAACGGGCGGTGGGAAGGAGAAATATCCGCGACGGCCTGCAGCATTCCGGCATGCAGCAACGGCGCGACAGAGAGCGTGACGCCAAGGCACACGAACAGCCGGATTTGCATCGGAATGCGCGGGCTCGAAAATCCCGGCGCGAACATGACGCAGCCGCCGATCCTGCAGAACAGAAGGAAGACGGCGAAGGCCGCCATCTCGAGTTCCGGCGTCATGACACCGCCCCGATGACCTCGATCCGGATGCCGCGCGAAATCTCGATATGTGAGAGGACCGGCAGGTTGGGAAACAGCCTGTCGACGATCATGCGGACATAGGGGCGCGCTTCGGGTGCGGTGACGAGGGCGAAGTGCTCGCCGCGATCCATGAAGGTCTTGACGGTCTTGCCGACTTCATTGGCAAATTGTTCGATGAGCCGGGGGTCGATATCGAATTCGATCACCTCGCCCTTGGCGTCGCGCTTCAGGCTTTGCAGGAACGAGATATCCCAGCGGTTACCAAGCCGCACGATGCGCAGGAAACCATCCTGCCCGAGGTCGCCGCAGATCTGCTGGGCAATCCGCAGCCTGACATGCTCCATGATGGCCTCGGGCTTCCGCACATGCGGCGCCACCTCGGCGATTGCCTCGAGAATCAGGTGAAGATTGCGGATCGACACCCGTTCCGACAGCAGCAGCTTGAGGATGGCCTGCAAGCCGGAGAAGGACAGGAGCGACGGGCAGGTCTCGTCCAGCAGCCGTTTGTATTCGGGCTCGAGCCTGTCGGTCAGCGCGCGGAGGTCCTTGTAGGACAGGAGGTGGCCAAGATTGTTGCGGATGACCTCCGAGAGATGCGTGAGCATCACCGACATGCTGTCGACCGGCTGATAGCCGTTGGCGCGAAGCTCGCCCGCGAAAACCTCCGGATACCATTGCGCCTCCATGCCGAAGGCCGGCTCGCGCACGTCGTCGCCCGGCAGGTCCGGCCGCGGCCTTCCGCCGGGGATGACCAGCAGTTCGCCCAGCCGCAGTTCGAAGCTGGCCGCCGCCGTGCCGTGAATGCGGATGCTGTAGCTCTTCGGCGCAATCAGCAGATCGTCGCTCAGGCGGATTTCGGGGATGACGAAGCCATATTCCTGCGCGAAGCGGCGGCGCATCTTGGCCACGCGGTGGGCCAGTTCGCCATGCGCCACCAGCATCGCCGAGGAAATCTGCCGCCCGAGGCGGAGCTCGATCTCGGACGTGCGCAAGAGCTCCTTCACCGAGTTGCGCTCCTCGTCCTGCTTCTGGGCGTCGGCCTGCTGGATTTTTGCTTCCGCGCTGCGAACCGCCTCGGCATTCTGGCGGACGATGGTGAGAGCGCCACCCGCCATCAGTAGCGCGAGTACGGCGAAGGGAAAGAACGGCAGGCCAGGAACCAGCGCCAGCGCGGCGAGAAGCAGGGAGGCCACCCACAGGGCGCGCGGATAGGCGCCGAGCTGCAGGAAGACCGCCTCCTGGGCCGCACCCTTGTTGCCGCCCTTGGACACCAGCAGGCCCGCCGCGAGCGACACGATCAGCGCCGGGATCTGGGTGACCAGCCCGTCGCCCACCGAGAGCTTGGTATAGACATCGGCCGATTGCGAAAAGGTAAGGCCGTGACGGAACATGCCGATGATGATGCCGCCAAAAATGTTGACGGCGGTGATGATGATGCCGGCGATGGCATCGCCGCGCACGAACTTCGAGGCGCCGTCCATCGAGCCGAAGAAGGCGCTTTCCTGTTCGAGTTCGAGCCGGCGCCTGCAGGCCTCCTTGTCGTCGATCAGGCCGGCAGAAAGATCGGCGTCGATCGCCATCTGCTTGCCGGGAATGGCATCCAGCGTGAAGCGCGCGCCCACCTCGGCGATGCGCGATGCGCCCTTGGTGATCACCATGAAATTGATGGTGATCAGAATCAGGAAGACGATGACGCCGATCACGAAATCCCCGCCCATGACGAGCTTCGAGAAGCCGCCCACCACGTGGCCCGCGGCGGTTTCGCCCTCATTCCCATGCGACAGGATCAGACGCGTGGTCGCCACGTTCAGCGCCAGGCGCAGCATCGTCGCGATCAGCAGCACGGTGGGAAAGGCCGAGAAGTCGAGCGGCCGCTGAATCCACAGCGACACCATGAGAATCAGCACGGAGAGGGAAATCGAGAACGCCAGGCCGAGATCGAGCAGGAAGGGCGGAACCGGCAGGAACAGGACGATGAGGATCAGCACCACGCCGATCGCAAATCCGATGTCGCGATTGCCGCCCTTGGGCGCATCCAGCCCCAACTGCCGTGTGATGTCAGTCATTCCGCCGCTCCGATGGTTCGCACCATCAGTGACCGAGCGGGCTTGCGCAGACATGGATCAAGCGCGGCTCAGAAGCCGGTTTCGATCCGGGCATAGACCTGTTCGGTGAAGGTCATGAGCTGTGAGGCCGCGAGCGGGGCCAGCAGAAGAAGAGCGGCGAAGACCGCCAGAATTTTCGGGACGAAGGTGAGGGTCGCCTCCTGCACCTGGGTCAACGCCTGAACGAGCGCAATGACGATGCCGACGATCATCGCGGCGGTGACGGCGGGGCCGGAGCCCACGATCACCGACCAGATGGCGTCCTGCACCAGCTTCATGGCGTCTGCCTCGTTCATGCTCAGCTGATCCTCAGCCCGTCGGCAACAGCCAGGCGGGTGCCGCTCTCGAGAATGACGGTAAGGCCGGAAGCCGACATCTCGACGCTCGCGGCGGTGCCTTCCACCTTGCCGTCGAGGCTTGACACCTGCTTGCCGACCAGGGCCGCGGCCTGGCCCGCGCTGGAGATTGCCAGCAGGCTCTCGAGCTTCTCGTTGAGCTTGATGTTCTGCTCGACCGACGAGAACGAGGCAAGCTGCGAGAGCGTCTCGGCAGGATCGTTCGGCTTCGTAGGATCCTGGTTCTGCATCGTCGCAATCAGCAGCTTCAGGAAGGAGTCGTAGTCGATGCTCGACTTCTGCGCATCACTTGAGGTCTCGCGGGCTGCTGCTGCCTGGGTGGTGGCCGATGACACGATCATCACGCAGCCTCCTCGTCAAGGCTCGCGGGCTTCTCCGCAACGCCGTCCTCGAGCGGGAAGCAGCCGCGCAAATGCTTCAGCGCCTCGAAGTAGCGCGCTTCCAGAACTTTCTGGTCGGCGGCATCGATCGCCTTCACGAGTTCTTCTCCCCGCGTCGTCTGGCGGACGCGGTGCGACAGATGCTTGTAGACTTCGGTGGTCATGCCGGCATTGGCGGGATCGATCAGCATCGACTGCACGATGAAATAGAGCTGCCGCAGCGGGCTCTTGGCATCTTCCGCCTGCATCACGTGGTTCTCAAGCAGAAAACTCACGTCGTTGAGGAATTCGAGCGATGTCCGCCGGTCGACGCGCAGCACGGCGCCGTTGACATAGAGCTTTTCGCCGCGTTTCAGATGGATGAACATGCTATTGCTTTCCCAGCCCCTTGTGAATTGATTCCGAAACCTCGATCAGCGCCATGAAGTCGTCGGTCTTGCCCTGGCGGATCTCTTCGGTGCGCCGCAGAACCCAGATGCCGATCGAAATCAGACTGGCCTTTAGCGTATCCGGCAGGCCGTTGGCGCCGTCGGCCAGATCCTCGAGCAGGATCGACCACAGCCGGTTGGTGAAGAGCAACGCGTCGACCGACTCGCGCGAGCCGCGGCCCGTCAGGCTTGCCGCCTTCAGGAGTTCGATCGACCGGGCGAAAGCCAGCCGTTCGTTCTCGCGGATGCTGGCCGTGGTGTCCGCGGCCATCTCGGAATAAAGTGCCTGGTACATGCTTGGTGTTGCTCCGGTGATTACTGACCGTGGTTCAGATGTAGGACAGCAGGCTGAGGCGGCTGATACGGCCGGTGACGGCGTAAGAAGCCTCGAGTTGCGTCATCAGCGAATTGACGCGCGTGGCGGCCTCGTAGGGGTCGACCGATTCCAGCACCCTCAGCGCTTCGGTCACCGGCATCTTCCTCTTTTCGATCGT
>JALHQC010000045.1 GCA_022842165.1 bacterium | reverse complement strand
ACCTGTAATCGCTCCGGCGCATGTTCCTGAAACCGGACCAGGCCGAACCATACGAAGGGATCGCTGGACTTCGACGGCGTAATCTCGATGTCCACATACCATTGCCCGCGGTCGGCATCGAAGCAGGGCTCATAGGTGATGAGGCTGACGCGGGTCACCGTCGATCGAGAAAAAGCGACAACATTTGAAGGATCGGAATTGCTGGCCCTCGACCATCTGATGGTCGAGGAGGCGTTGGGCAGGTCGCGGGCGATTGCGCCGAATGAACTTGGCGTTGCGGTCAGGGCTGACGGTGACTTAGGGGAGTAGCAAGCTGGTGGCTCTTCATGACACTTCTCCCACTGCGGATAAGTCATGCTGCAGACAGGAGCCCAGGCGCGGAATGTCTGACAATCCACTATCTCTGGGCGATGAGACGCTTTGGCGTGGCGGCTATGCCATCTTGGGCCGCACGTCGCTCGGTGCCTTGTTGTAGCGCGAGGCGAAGGCCTTGCAGAAATGCGACGGGTTCTTGAAGCCTGTGGAATAGGCCACTTCTGCAATCGTGGCGCGCAGGCCGCTCGAACTTGCCAGCTTTTCATAGGCAAGGTTCAGCCGCTGATCCATGATGTAGGCCGAGACGGTGCTGCCATGCTCGTTGAAGACGCGGTGAAGATAGCTGACAGAGATGCCGAGCCTCGTGGCGATTTCACGCGGGTTGAGATCCTGATCCTCGACCTTGCTGCGGATGTACTGTGAAATGCGCTGCCGCAGCAGGAAGCGGGCGCGTTTCTCTTGCCCGACGTCGGTGGTGTCCTCGCATTCGATCACCATGCCGATGAAATCCTCGATGCGCTGTGCGATTGCCGCGGCGTGGACGGACGGCGTCGATGCCAAGGTCGCCGCCGCCTTGGTGGCAAGGGCGATGGCAATCTGTGCCATCTCGCGATTCATCGGGAAGCGGCAGCAAAGGTGGTCGTCGATATCTGGAATGCGCTCGCGCAATTTCTGGCCCGGCAGCTTGACCGTGTAGTTTATGAAGTTGTCCGGGCAGGACAGTTCATAAAAATCAGACGTGCTGACCAGTATATAGTCACCCTCGGCGACGAAGCCGCTGCGGCCGAGCTGGCTGTAAAACATCTTCTCGCGCTGCGGCATGATGAAGACATAGGAGTCGTCGGGGTCTTGGGCGATTTTGGAACGTGTCCGCAGCACCCGCTGATGATCGGAATCGAACCTCGTGACCGAGAGGCTGTCGATCTCAACTTCGCGGATCCTGCCCCGTAAATCCTGCTCCGGGCGCACGATGTCGACGCTGTAATAGACATCCGCCATGATTTCACGCCATGCCGGCAGCTGCCGTGTTGCCGTGATGGCGTCGGTGTTGAATTCCTTGAGCATGGGATCGCCTCACCTTGCTGGAAAGGCAAGACTAGGAACAAGTTTGCAGACTTGGCAATAGATATATACCCGCCTGCCCAGCATGCGTGCAGGTCATGCTGTATAATGCGGCGGTTCAGGCGCGCGGCGTCAGCGGCCAGTCCACAACTCCTCTTGCCTGTTCAAGAAAATGCGAGATCTGCAGCACGCCCAGGTCGTCGAAGCGCTTGCCGCTGACCTGAACGCCGACGGGAAGCCCATCGACCAGCGCCTGATGCACGGCAGATGCGGGCTGCGTGGTCTGGTTGAAGAGCGCGGTGAAGTTCGCATGGCGGAGTGGAACGTCAACATCCGCGCCCGGTGCCTCCGCTGGAAAACTGATCACGGGAAGGATGGGCGAGAGCACATAGTCATAGGGGCGGAGGTGGGCTTCCATGCGCATGCGCGAGGCCGCGATGGACTTCAGGAAATTCGCATGGTCGATCGTGCTGTAGGTGCCGCCTGGCGCGCTCCACTTGTATACCGCAGGAGTGACCTCGCCCCGCCGCTCGGGCGCAAAGGACTGGATCTCGGCATACCCCCTGATCTGCAGGATGCGGTCGATGGCATCATAGGCATCATAGTCGAAGGGCGGCAGAACCTCGGAAACTTGGGCTCCGGCATCTTCGAGATGGCGTGCAGCGGCTTTCACGACAGCAACCACATCGGGCACGGGGCGCGGGTCGAAGCCCATGTCCAGCAGCACACCGATCTTCAGACCCTTCACGTCGCGTTCGAGATGTGCAGCATAATCAATGCCGGATGGCGGCAGAGACCAGCAGTCCCGGCTGTCGGGCAGCGTCATGACGCCGAGCATCGCCGCGATATCGGGCACACTGCGCGCCATTGGTCCGGCGGAGCGCATCGTGTCCGAGGCGAGATGCGGAATGAGGCCCTGCGTGGGTTTGAGGGCCGCGAGACCGCAATGCCCGGCCGGTAGCCGCACCGAGCCTGCGATGTCGGAGCCAACCGACGCCAGGCCAAGGCCCGCGGCGAGGGATGCACCCGCGCCCGCACTCGATCCACCGGTGTTGGCCGAAAGCTGCCACGGATTGCGCACAATGCCATGGGACGAGCTGACGCCCGCGCCCAAGAGCCCGCAGTCGGGCATGACCGTCTTCGCGAAGATCACGGCACCCGCTTCTTTCAGGCGGGCGGCGGGTGGCGAATCCTCGTGAGCAGGCGGCAAATCCCGGTTGGGCTTTGCGCCATGGAAATAGGGCCAGCCCACCATGTTGATGCTGTCCTTGATGGTGACGGGAACGCCATCGAGCGCACTGAAAGGTTCTCCGCGCCGCCAGCGCTGTTCCGAGGCCTTGGCCATCGCCATCGCTTCATCGCCGGCGACATGAAACAGCGCATTGATCTGCGGGTTGACGCGGTCGGCATGGGCAAGCGTCGCAGCGAGCACTTCGACGGGTGAATAGGTCCCGGTCTTGTAGCCGGCGGTCAGTGTCCTGATGTCGAGGCCCGCAAGCTCGGATATATTCATGATTGATCCGCCGATGACAGCATTCTGGCGAATTTTGTATCAGGCTGCCGCGTCGCTGCGTAGCCTTTCGCGCCACAGTCGCCCTGCAGCAACGAGATTGTGGACTGTGAGACATACCGCTGGCGGACAAGCTGCGTCACACTCCCTCCACTGCAGGCGAAAGTTTTCGTGTCTGAGGCGTCGAGGGAAGCATGCCGGCCGCAATCGAGGATATCGCCAGAAAAGCTGCAGGCCCAGGCTGGGCTAAAGCAACGGCCGAACCTGCCATTCCGGTGCTCGCATCGCCAAGCTGGCGCGGCGTTGACGGCACGTTGCTGCGTCTCCGTAAGGCAGATGGTGAAACCTGTCTCGCCAAGGTGATGGACGAGGACACGCAATCCTTTTCGAATATCGCGACAGCGTTCAAAGCGGCGCAGCAGGCCTCGGCCGCTGGGCTCGGCCCTCCGGTTTCGGTGGCGGACGTTGCCGCGCGCACGCTGGTAATGGACGACCTGTCAGCCGAAGCAGGGTGGACCACGGGAACGCTGGACCGCCTTGCAGACCGCGCCACGCGCCACGCGGTGATTGCCGCAAAGAAGAATTTCCATCGCACCGCCCCTCTGGGCCGCAGCGTCGGCGTCTTCGATCATGTCGACGCATTGCTGGCGAAGTGCCAGGCCGCCGCAGCCCCGCTTCCGGAGGATGTCGCATGGCTTGTCACCAACGTCCACGAGGCGCGTGATGCCATCGGCGCGTCGGGCGTCGACAAGGTTCCAGCCCATGGCGACGGCAACATCTCGAACGTGATGATCGGAAGCGACGGAGCAATCCGGCTCGTGGACTGGGATCTCGCAGGCGACATGGATCCCTTCGAGGATCTCGGGAGCTTTCTTCTGGAGGCACACGACAGCGAGAGCGATGCCGTTGAAAGCTTCGAGGTCTTCCACGGAAGTTATGATCGCGCGCTGTTCAACCGCGCCTGGCTCTATGGCATCGCCGATGACTTGCGCTGGGGTTTGATCGGTGCGCTGCTGGCGGGCACGTCGCCCCGGGTGACCTATGAATTCCTGAAATTCGGAGATTGGCGCTTCCTCCGTGCCCGCATGGGCTGCCGCGATCCGCGCTTCTCCGAAAAGCTGGGCCGCGTCTGATGATCGAGAAACAACTGGGCCGTGCGCAGACGGAAGCCGAGCAGGCGATCGAGAATGTACTAAGGCGCGTTCCGCAATGGACGGCGCGCAGCTTGACCTATGCGCCACTGGTGGGCGGGCTGATGAACGGCAACTGGCGCATCACGGTTGCAGGCGACCGTCGCTACTTCGTCAAGATCCCGGGGGCAGGTTCCGAGAAGTTTATCGACCGCAAGGCTGCGCACCAGGCCGCGAAAAACGCTCATGTCATCGGCATCGGTCCTGAAGTGGTATACTTCGATCCAGAGGAGGGCGTGGAAGCTTTCGAATTTCTTGAGGGCTACCGCGCCTGCACCAATGCCGATTTCCGTGACCCGGATATCCAGCTCTCGGTCATCGAGCTTTACAAGAAGTTCAACGCCGGCGCGCCACTTCCGCTGACCAAGACCGTGTTCGACATGATCGACGAGCACTTTGCACAGGCGCGCGAACTGGGCTCGCACTTGCCTTCCGACTTTGCATGGATCGAGCGGCGCTATGAAGAGGCCAAGGCTGCGATGATCGCATCGGGCCTCGACATCGTATGCTGTTTCAACGATCCGATGCCAGGGAATTTCTTGATCAAGCCGGGCGAGAGCATGAAGCTCATCGATTGCGAATTCGCCTCGAACAACGAGCGTGCCTATGAGCTCGGCGTCTTCATCGGCGAGATGTTCTACCCCGAAGACCGGTCGCTCGAACTGATCGAGCACTATTACGGCAGCGTGAAGCCTGCGATCGTCGCCAGGGTGAACGTTGCGCGCTGCCTGGCCGACATCAAGTGGGCGAGCTGGGCCATCGTCAACCGCAAGCTCAGCAGCTGGGATTTCGACTACCAGAAATACGGTGCCTGGAAATACATGCGCGCCCGCTCGCAGCTTTTCGACCCGAGATGGGAGAGCTGGCTGTGCAAGCTCTGAAACCTGAATTGTTGCCGCCGGGGTTGGCCGGCCAGCCCCTGCGGAACATCGGTCCTCCTCGAACGGGGCCGCCATGAATTTCGAACCGCCGGCGAAAAGAGAAACTGAGGGAGATACGTCATGCTATCGAGACGCGACGCACTGAAGACCGTACTGGCCGGCGTGGGAACCGCCGCCGCCGTGCGCATTAATCCCGACTTCTTCATGAGTTCGGCATTCGCTCAGGCAGGAAAGCCGATGCGCTTCCTCGCCGCCGAGGCGCTGACGGGCAACTGGGATCCGACGACCCACACGAACCTTGGCCAGCTCATCATCGAAGGCATGATGTTCGGCTACCTGACGCGCGCACCGATGAAGCCGGAAAACCCCGAGGAGCTGATTTTCGAATTGGCGACTTCGCTGACGCCGATCGACCAGTACACGTTGGAAGTGAAGCTACGCGAGGGCGTGAAATTTCACGATGGCCAGCCTTTCACCGCGGAAGACGTAAAGGCGACTTACGAATATGGCTGTCAGATGGATCGTCCGGCGCAGTGGTATCCGGGCCAGGTCGAAGTCGAGGTGATCGATCCGCTCACCTGCCGCATCAAGACCGAGAAGTTCGGCTATCCGGCCGTGCTCTACTATTACCTTTCCTCGTTCCTGCCGATCCTTTCGGCCTCCGATGTCGCGGACAAGGCAAAGCTTGCCGCCAAGCCCAACGGAACCGGTCCATTCCGCTTCGTGGAGCAGAAGGGCGACTCCAGCATGCTTGAAGCTTATGACGGCTTCTTCATGGGCAAGTCGAAGCTGCCCGGCATCGAGTATCGCTTCGTCGGCGATACCACGACGCGCACGCTGTCGCTGCTCAACGGCGAGGCGGACCTCATCGAGCGCCTGGAACAGGAGCAGGTCGAGACGATTTCGCAGAACCCCGCTTTTGTCATCAACAAGGTGATGTCGACCGAGAACAAGTACCTGTTCTTCCGTTGCTCAAAGGCGCCATTCGACGATTGGCGTGTCCGCCGTGCGGCGTGCCATGCGATCGACCGTTCGGTGCTGCTCGAAGTTCTCGGCATGTCGGGAAGTCCCAGCAAGTCACACATCTCGCCTGTGAAGTTCGGCTATACGGATGTGCCGAACTATCCCGAATTCGATGCCGAAATGTGCCAGAAGCTTTTGGCGGAGGCCGGATTCCCGGGCGGCAAGGGCCTTCCCGAACTGACTTACTATACCTCCACCGGCTTCTATCCAAAGACCAAGGAGTATGGCGAGGTCATCGCCAGCATGTTGCAGGAGCAGGGCTTCCCCGTGAAGCTGCAGGTGCTCGAACTCGCGGCATGGGGGAACCTGCTCTATGACAAGGAAGGCGGTGGCGAAGGCAACATGATCGATTGCGGCTGGTGCACAGGCTCGCCGGAGCCCGATCTCGTCATCCGCACCCACTTCCATTCCTCATCGAAGCGCATCACCGGCATCGTTGACAAGGACATCGATGCCTCCCTCGACAAGGAGCGGAACGCCGCGTCGGTGGATGAGCGCCGCAAGATCCTGCAGGAAGAAACACTGCCGCTTCTGGCGGAGAAGGCACCGGCACTTGCGTTGTTCACCTCCGTGTTCCTCCACGCCTACCGGAAGGAACTCGAAGGCCTCTACATCTATCCGAACGGCATGCTCGATGGATCGAAGGCGGCCCTGAGCTAACTTCAAGCATCGCTGGCCAGGCGCGCGGGGACGAAAATTCCCCGCGCGCCTGGCGGCACGCAGGGGCTGAAGACAGATGTTTCTCGTCGAATACCTGTTGAAGCGGCTGGCGCAGGGCGTCGTCATCGTCTTCCTGACCTCGCTGATCATTTTCACCCTGCTCCGCGTGGTGCCGGGCGACCCCGTGCGCCTCATCGTCGGCGGCATGGCGAGCGAAACGATCGTGAACGAAGTGGCCGAGAAGATGGGTCTCCGCGATCCGATCATCGTTCAGTATGGCCGCTATATCGCAGGTGTGGTGCAGGGCGACTTCGGCCAGTCCTATGTCAGGCCGCGCAACGGCATGGTGGTGGCCGGCGGCGAATACATCGATCCGACCAAGTCCAACATGGCCCCTGTTATCGACCTCGTCGTGGAACGCCTGCCGCTCACGCTCATGCTGGCGGGCATGTCTCTGGTTTTCGCACTTCTCGTCTCCGTGCCGCTCGGCATCTTCGGCGGCCTCTATCCCAATCGCTGGCCGTCATCGCTGGCGCTGGTCGTGCAATCGGTCTTCGTGTCCATCCCGAACTTCTGGCTGTCGATTGTGCTGATCCTGTTCCTGTCGGTGAAGCTCGGCTGGATGCCCGCACTCGGCTATCAGGGCTTTGCCTATGTGCTTCTTCCGGCCATCGTGCTGGCGGTCGAAGTCTGCCCCTTCCTGATCCGTACACTGACAGTATCGCTGGGCGAAATCATGCAGGCGCCGTTCATCGACGAGGCGCGGGTGCGCGGCCTTTCACGCTGGCGCATCGTGTTCAGCCATGCGCTGCGCAATGCGGCGGTGCCGCTGGTCAACCTGTTGGGCATGCAATTGTCGGTGCTGATCGGCGGCGTTTTGGTGGTTGAGTATATCTTCGACTATCCGGGCCTGGGCCATCTCACGGTTCTCTCGGTGGTATCGCGCGACTTTCCGTTGATCCAGGGAATAGCGATCCTGACCTCCGCCGTCTTCGTGTTCATCAACATCCTGGTTGACCTGATCACCTATGCCATCGATCCGCGGGTGGAGCTCTGAACATGACCATGTCCCCTGCAGCCGATCCCGCCATCACTCTCAAGCCTCCCGCACTGCGCGAGCGTTCGGTGGGCTATCGCATCCTTGCCGATGCGATGAGCGGAATGGGCTTCCGCATCGGCTTCGGCATTCTCATCGTCATCGTGCTGGCTTCAGCCATCTACCCGGAAGTGACGCATCTTTCCGCCACCAAGATCAGTGTGAAGGAGAAGTTCCTCCCGCCGATTTTCTTCGGCGAGAAATGGAGCTTCCAGCATCCGCTCGGCACGGATCAGCTTGGCCGCGACATGCTGCTGCGCTGCCTCGTGGGCCTGCGCTATTCCTTCTTCATCGGCGTCACCACCGTTGTCCTCATGTTCGCGGTGGGCTGCACCCTGGGGCTCCTGTCTGGCTACAAGGGCGGCTGGTGGGATACGATCATCATGCGCATCACCGATGCGCAGCTTTCCGTTCCGATGATCATCTTGGCGATCTCGATCCTGGGCGTCTCGACACCTTCCGTCCTGACGATCATCATCGTCCTTGGCCTGTCCGGCTGGCCGCTCTACGCACGCGTCGCCCGGGGTCTCGCCATTACCGAGCGCAGCCGGGAATATGTGCGTGGCCTGAAGGTCCTGGGTGCCAGCGATTTTCGCATCATGCTGCTCTTCATCGCGCCCAACATCTTGCCCGGCATTGCCTTCGTCGCCGTGCTCGATGTTGCGCGCATGATGATCTTTGAGGCGATCCTCGGCTTCCTCGGCCTTGGCGTCCAACCGCCAACGCCAAGCTTCGGCACCATCATTTCGGATGCCCGGAAGTACCTGATCAATGCGTGGTGGATTGCAACCATGCCGGGGCTGTTTCTCACCCTCGTGCTGGTCTCCATCAACCTCATGGGGTCGGCTTTTGAGAAGGCCAGGAACCGGATCTACGGAGGCGCCTCCTGATGAGCGATCCAGTGATCAAGGATCCGATCCTCAGTGTCCGCAATCTGACCGTTGGGCCGGATGACAGCAACAGCCCTCCCATCCTGAGCGACCTTAGCTTCGATCTGGCCTCGCATGAAATCCTCGGCATCTTCGCTGAAACCGGCGGCGGAAAGTCGGTGCTCGCCCGCGCGCTTGCCAACTGGCTGCCGCCGACGCTGGCCTTCAGGGGCGGCGACATCACGTTCAAGGGCCGGAGCACGTTGACGGGCGATGGCCACTCCATGCTGAAGCCGGGGCGCGAGATCGCCTATATCGGATCTCGCCCGCAAAGCAGCCTTGATCCGACGATTCCCGTGGGGCCGCAGCTGGTCGAAAAGCTCCACGCCGTGCGGCCCGAGATGTCGGCCGGCGACGCGCGCCAGAAGATACTGAAGCTACTCACCGAAGTGCGGATTCCCTCGCCGGAGGAGCGCTTCGACGAGTACCCCACCAAATATTCCGGAGGCATGATGCAGCGGGCGATGATCGTCGATGCCCTATGCACCGACCCCGCCGTGATCATCGCCGACAATGTCACCCAGCCGCTGGATGTTACCATCGCGTTGCAGATCGTGCGCCTGCTGCAGCAGCTGGCGCGGCAGCACGGGGTCAGCGTCCTGTTCCTGAGTTCATCGCTCTCCACCCTCAACCAGGTGGCGGACCGCGTGCTCGTACTGCAGGGCGGCAAGGTCGCTGAAATTGGCGAAACGCAATCCCTGATCAGCACGCCCAAGACAGCCTACACCCGTTCCATCATCGAGCAGATCCCGCGAATCTGGATGAGCACGGCGGCACCCGTCGTCAGCACAAGATCTTCCGACGAGCCCATCATGTCGGTGCGCGATGCGAAACGCACATATTATGTGCGGCGGCCCGGCCACCTGAATTCATACAACTCGGTTCAGGCGGTGCGGAGCGTCACCTTCGATGTGATGCCGCGCGACAATATCGGCATCGTCGGTGAAAGCGGCTGCGGCAAGTCCACGCTGACGCGGTTGCTGACAGCACTCGAAAAGCCGGAGCAGGGCGAGATCCTGTTCAACAATCGCCCCTTCAACGACATGACGCAGAGAGAGCTGACTGCTGCGCGCCAGCGTTTCCAGCTTCTGCTGCAAGACCCCTACAACAGCCTTCCGCCGCGCATGACCGTGGGCCGCATGATCGAGGAGGGCATGCGCATCCACGGGATCGGCAAGGGTGCCGCGATGCGAAAGCGCGTCGAACAGGCGATGAATGACGTAGGGCTGCCCACCAGCATCTATAATCATCTGCCGAATTCCTTGAGCACCGGAGACCGCCAGCGAATTTCGGTTGCCCGCGCGCTCGTTCTCGAACCGCAACTCCTCATCCTCGACGAGACCGTCTCGGCGCTCGACCAGTCCGAGCAGAACAAGCTGCTGGCCTTGTTCTCACGGCTTCAGACCGAGAAGAATCTCACTTACATCTTCATCTCCCACGATCTCGCCATGGTGCGGCGTGTCTGCTCGCGCATTGCGGTGATGTATCTGGGCGAACTCGTCGAAATCGCCGACAATCGCAACCTTTTCTACTCGGCCCGCCATCCCTATACCAAGGCTCTGCTGAGCGCGGTGCCGACTGTTGAAGACAATCCCTACGACAGTGCCAAGCTGCTGCTAGAGGGCGAGCCGCCCTCGCCGATCAATATCGCACCTGGCTGCAGCTTCGCGTCGCGATGTCCCTTCGCCATGCCGGTCTGCCGCGAAAAGGCGCCCGCATTGACGGCCGTGGCGCCGGGCTCGGCCGTCGCCTGCCATCTTTACGACGCCAATGAAATGCCGCAGCCCGCTTCAACAGAAATGCGGCCACAGAACGCGGAGCTTCACTGACTATGACTGCAATCGACACTGCCCATCTGCACGGGCTCATGGATTCGATTTCTGCGGTTGCCGCCACACCTGAAGGCGGCGTGAACCGGCCCGCATTGACGCAGGAAGACGGCCAGGCCCGGGACTGGTTGCGCCGGCAGTTCGATGCGCTGGGGATGCGGACGATCATCGATCCGATCGGCAACATGTTCGGCTGCCTTGAATTCGCCGGACCGGATGCACCATGCGTCATGACCGGTTCGCATCTCGACAGCCAGCCCTTCGGCGGCCGCTTCGACGGCGCCTATGGTGTCGTTGCAGGCCTTGCCGCGGCTTCGGCCCTGCGCGATTCCCATCGTGCAGGGCTTATCAAGCCTAGTGCCAACCTCGTGGTCTCGAACTGGACGAACGAGGAGGGCGCCCGCTTTCAGCCCAGCCTCATCGGCAGCAGTGTCTATGAAGGCTCGCTGTCGCTAGAGGACGCCTATGCCGTGAAGGACGGGCAGGGCATCTCGGTGCTCTCCGCACTTGAGGGGATCGGATACCGCGGTGATGGCATCGCGCCGAGGCCGCGGGCCTATGTGGAAATGCACGTCGAGTGCGCACCCGATCTCGAACGCAGCAACAAGACCATTGGCCCTTTCGCGCGCTACTGGGGGGCGACCAAGATCCGTGCCGCAGTCCGTGGCATGCAGTCCCATACCGGCCCTACACCCATGGAACGCCGCCGCGACGCGCTGCTCGGCGCGGCCTATCTAATCGCTGACCTTCGGGAGATGGTCGATCGCGCATCGGACGTGCTGCACACGTCGGTAGGCCGGATCGAAGCATACCCAAATTCGCCCAACAGCGTGTGTTCGGACGTTGTCATGTTCGTCGAGCTGCGTTCGCGCGATCAGGGCGTTCTCGAATGGGCGGAATCCGAGTTCAGACGGCGGCTTGAAGTATCGACGGGCCGGGCCAAGACCACGGGCGAGATACTGGATATTGAGTACCGGCACGCGGGAATGTTCGACAAGGGCTTGGTGGAACTTGTCGAGAAAGTCTCTTCCGAGCAGGGGCTCCAGACCATGAGGCTCGATACGGTCGCCGCTCATGATGGAATCCGCATGACCAAAGTCTGTCCATCGATCGTCGTTGCAATCAAGAGTATTGGCGGCATCTGCCATAACGCGACGGAGTACTCCGCGCCGCATGATGTCGAGGCTGGAGCGAAGGTCCTGCTCGCCTGTCTTGAAATTCTGCTCTTCGAATGAATCGGTGACCCTACGCCGTGACCTTTGGGCCTTCGGCTGAGAGCACCCAAAGATCACCGCCTGACGGAAAAGTCGTTTGTGGATTCCCTTTGGCGCGTGCGAGCGCGCGCCTGATCATGCGCACCGGGGTTTCGTTCTTTGTTTCACCCTTCTGACCGGCTTCGCCTTGAGGCCATGGTTGGAGATCGTAGCGCTCGCCAGAAGCATGCCTGGCGGTGCCGGATTGTGCTCTTGACCGCCGAAGGCGCGGGGACCAGCACGATCATGTGCATGGCAGGCGTCTCGAAGACCGCAGTGTGGCGCTGGCAGGAGCGATTTATGACATCAGGCGTCGATTGCCTGCTGCGCGACAAGACCCGACCTCCACGGATTGCACCGCTCGGTGCCGAAGCGATTGACCATATGGTAACGTTGACGCTTGCCGACCCACCAGGCAAGACGACCCGCTAGACGGCCGACATGATGGCAAAGGCCAGAGGCATCGGCGCCAGCGCCGTCCGCTGCATCTGGAAGGCGCATGGCGTGCGGGCCCAAGCGCCCAATTCGAGACTCAACGCGAAAGGCGAAAATTTTCAAATTGGTGGCGACCCAGCGATCAGACCGCAAATGTCCGACTCCCAAGGTGCGCGTAATCAATTGAAATAGCTAGGTTAAAATGGCGCGCCCGACAGGATTCGAACCCATGACCCCCAGATTCGTAGTCTGGTGCTCTATCCAGCTGAGCTACGGGCGCGCAACGAGGCGTTCTCTAGTCCGCCATCCTGCAAAAGGCAAGCCCTGAACGCCAGTTCCGCAAAAGGTCCGCATCCTTGTCAACCGCTGCAGCGATCCTCACGTAGGAACCCTGGGACATGACGGAGCAGACCCATGAATCGCCGGACCATCCTGAAGCGCGGCCTGCTGGCGGCGCTGGGCCTCGCGGGCGGGCTTGCGGGCCATGCCTATGCCACCAACAGCCTCTATGAGGGTCCCTTGTCCGACCATTTCGACGGCACACGCTTCTTCGTTCCGGGCCATCCTTTCGAGGGTTCCCCCATGCGCCTGCTGCGCTGGCAGTTCGGCGAGAGGCCCGCACCATGGCCCACATCTTGGCCTAGCCCCTTCGCGGACAAGCCGCCGGAGCGGGTGGGCGGGGATGATCTCCGCGTCACGCTCATCGGGCACGCCAGCTTCCTGATCCAGGTGGCGGGAAAAAACATCCTCGTCGATCCGGTCTATTCGGAACGCGCCAGCCCTGTCTCCTTTGCAGGTCCAAGGCGGGTAAATGCGCCGGGCATCGATTTCGATCACCTGCCGCCGATCGATCTCGTGCTGGTCAGCCACGGCCACTACGATCATCTCGATCTCGCAACGCTGGCCCGCCTGCACCAGCGCAGCAAGCCGCATGTGCTGGCGCCGCTTGGCAATGATACCGTCATTGCCCCGCGCGTCGGCGGCAGGGCCAATGTCACTGCCCGTGACTGGGGCGAGCGCCACGATGCAGGGAACGGCGTCACCATCCATCTGGAGCCGTCCTACCACTGGTCCGCCCGCGGCATTCTCGACCGCCGCAAGGCGCTGTGGTGTTCCTTCGTCATCACGAGCCCTGCGGGCACGATCTACCACATCGCCGACACCGGCTATGGCGACGGCCAGTTCTTCCGTGGCGTTCAGAAGAATCACGGCCCGATCCGCCTCGCCATCATCCCCATCGGCGCCTATGAGCCGCGCTGGTTCATGAAGGGCCAGCACGTGAACCCCGAAGAATCGGTGAGGATCCTGCAGGACTGCGGCGCGGAACACGCCATCGGCCATCACTGGGGCACCTTCCAGCTCACCAACGAAGAGATCGAGCGGCCAGAGAAGGATCTGGGCGCGGCACTGGCGGCGGCGGCGATGGAGGCGGGGAGGTTTCAGGCCTTCAGGCCGGGGCAGGTGTGGAGCGGGGTTGGCGTTTGATCAAATGAGACGACGTATTGCGTTGTTTACATGGTCTACACGCAGCGCTCGCCAAGACGGACCCTTTGAGTCTAGACTACGAGAGTTACAAGAGAGACAGCGTTCCTTGGGATTTGAGATGGGGTATAAGTGCAAGACCATCAACAAATGGAGCTCAAACATTTTAGACTGGGCCAAACAAGCCGAGTCCATACTGTAGCGGGACTGGGCACCAACAATTGAAGTAGCTGGGCGGTCTGAGCGGGATTTATCAAGCTATTGCAGCATGGAACTAAGCCTGGCCAACTTCGTGCAGTGGTACGCCAAGAGGTATGATCTCATTGATTTCAAGAACTGTTAATGGCTGATTTCGACCCATCAGGAAGCGATTGGACGGTAGGCGAGATTGACCTCATCGTTGCTGACTACTTTGATATGCTTGCACTCGATCTCGGCGGGCAGCCCTTTAACAAGGCAGAACGAAATCGAGCCCTTCAGAGTCTGACAAGACGGAGTAAAGGGAGCATAGAATTCAAGCACCAGAACATTAGTGCTGTCTTGGCACAGCTAGGCATGCCATGGGTTAGCGGTTACAAACCGATGGCAAATTTTCAAAAGGCGCTTCTCGAGGGGATCGAAAGAGTTCTTAGTGTCAACTATGGCAAGATTGCTGAAGTGCCGCGTAGAGCCGACATGGCCCTTGCGGAGGAGGGCTCTCTACATATTGAGGCACCACCACCATTAATTCCAGTGGATCTGCCACTTGATCAGAATATGGAACGTCTTGTCCGAAAGTTTGATCCAGCATTGCGAGACGCTCGCAACAGAACGTTGGGCCGTTTGGGTGAGGAGCGCATATTCAAGTCTGAAATCGGCAATCTCATCGCCGGTGATCGAAGTGACTTGGCAAGTAAAGTAAAGTGGGTATCGGAAGAAGAGGGTGATGGGGCAGGGTACGACATACGCTCTTTTGATGTATCAGGTAATGAACGCCTGATTGAAGTAAAGACGACGCGTGGGGGTCAGACAACTCCGTTCTTCATATCGGAAAATGAACGAGCTCTGTCGGAAGAAAGAACTGATTCTTTCAAACTGGTTCGGGTCTATGATTTTTCCAGAGTACCGCGTGCATTCGAATTGGTACCACCACTAAGTGAAAGCGTCATTCTTCGACCCGCAACATACAAAGCATCATTTCAGTAGACTTTGCTGATCGCCTGCGCTGGGTTACCCCGCCAACGCCAATCTGCGTGATGGCGTTGGAACCGCATGACCCATGTCGTGTGCAGCCTCGATCCAGGTTGCGATGGCATCCTGAATATTGAGCAGCGCCTCCTCCGGTGTCTCCCCGTCGCTCATGCATCCGGGAAGATCGGGTACGACGGCAACGAAGCCACCGCCTTCGTCCGGAGGCAACGGCTCAACTACGACTGAGTATGCAAGCTTGCTCATGGCAAGTTCCTCACGCTATCGGCAAAGGCTACCAGATGCTTGATGTATACAGGCTTGATCGGTCTTTTGAAAGGCACGGTCAACTTCGCCGCTAGCCGGGGATGGGCAATCTTGAAATGCGACCCGCCACCTCGGACGGACTCGCAATGTATTCCGAACTCACGGCAAAGCGCTTCAACGTCTGAAATCGTCCAGTCACCACGCGGATTGCGCCGCATTGCTTCCAAGCGCTTGCTCATTCTGCCTCGGCTTCACACAAGTCTGAGGAAAGCTGCTTGGTCATTGTCCTGGCGTCAACAAAAAACCCCGGTGTTTCCACCGGGGTTCTGTCGTTTCAGCCCTCGGCTGAGCGTCGGACTTAGAAGTCCATGCCGCCCATGCCGCCGCCGGGCATGCCGCCGGGCATTCCGGAGGTGCCGGACTTGTCCTTCGGGCGCTCGGCGATCATGGCTTCCGTCGTGATCAGCAGCGAGGCCACCGAAGCGGCGTCCTGGAGTGCTACGCGCACCACCTTGGTCGGGTCGATGATGCCGGCTGCAACCATGTCGACATACTCTTCCGTCTGGGCGTTGAAGCCGTAGTTGCCGGTCTTTTCCAGCAGCTTGCCGACAACGATCGAGCCTTCGACGCCCGCGTTCTCGACGATCTGGCGCAATGGTGCTTCCAGTGCCTTCGACACGATGTTGATGCCGGCCTGCACATCGGCATTGTCCGACTTCAGGCCTTCAAGCGCCTTCTTCGCACGCAGCAGGGCAACCCCGCCGCCCGGAACGATGCCTTCTTCAACGGCTGCACGCGTGGCGTTCAGCGCGTCGTCGACGCGGTCCTTCCTCTCCTTGACTTCGACTTCCGTCGAGCCGCCGACCTTGATGACGGCAACGCCGCCCGCAAGCTTGGCCAGACGCTCCTGCAGCTTCTCGCGGTCGTAGTCCGAGGTGGTTTCCTCGATCTGCGCCTTGATCTGCGCGCAACGGCCGGAGATGTCGTCCTTCTTGCCGGCGCCGTCGACGATCGTGGTGTTTTCCTTCTCGATGCGAACGCGCTTGGCGCGGCCCAGCATGTCGATGGTCACGTTCTCGAGCTTGATGCCGAGGTCTTCGGAGATCACCGAACCGCCCGTGAGGGTGGCGATGTCTTCCAGCATGGCCTTGCGGCGGTCGCCGAAGCCCGGAGCCTTGACGGCAGCCACTTTCAGGCCGCCGCGCAGCTTGTTGACGACGAGGGTGGCGAGAGCTTCGCCTTCGATGTCTTCAGCGATGATCAGCAGGGGCTTCGAGGTCTGGACCACGGCCTCGAGGATCGGCAGCATCGCCTGGAGCGAGGACAGCTTCTTCTCGTGCAGGAGGATATAGACGTCCTCGAGCTCGGCAACCATCTTGTCGGCGTTGGTGATGAAGTAGGGCGAGAGATAGCCGCGGTCGAACTGCATGCCTTCGACGACGTCGAGTTCGGTCTCGGCGGTCTTGGCTTCCTCAACCGTGATGACGCCCTCGTTGCCGACCTTCTGCATGGCCTGGGCGATCATGTCGCCGATGGCCTTTTCGCCATTGGCCGAAATCGTGCCGACCTGGCCGACTTCTTCCGAGCCCTTGACCTTCTTGGACTGCTTCTTGATGTGCTCGATGGCAGCAGCCACGGCCATGTCGATGCCGCGCTTCAGGTCCATCGGGTTCATGCCGGCCGCAACGTTCTTGGCACCTTCGCGAACGATTGCCTGGGCCAGAACGGTTGCCGTAGTGGTGCCGTCGCCGGCGAGGTCGTTGGTCTTGGAAGCGACCTCACGGACCATCTGGGCGCCCATGTTCTCGAACTTGTCCTCAAGCTCGATTTCCTTGGCGACGGTGACGCCGTCCTTGGTGGTGCGCGGAGCGCCGAACGACTTGTCGATGACGACGTTGCGGCCCTTGGGACCCAGCGTGACCTTTACCGCGTTGGCGAGAATATCGACGCCGCGCAGCATGCGCTCGCGGGCTTCACCGCCGAAGCGGACTTCTTTAGCAGCCATGTAATAGCTCCTTCAATTGGTTGAAATCAAACGTGGAAATTGGATCAGGCGGCCTTCTTGGAAGCCGACTTTCCCTCGAGAACGCCCATAATGTCGCTCTCCTTCATGATCAGGTATTCGGTGCCGTCGATCTTGACCTCGGTGCCAGACCACTTGCCGAACAGCACGATGTCGCCAGCCTTGACGTCGATCGGGATCAGCTTGCCGGATTCATCGCGGCCACCGGGGCCAACGGCGATGATTTCGCCCTGCATCGGCTTCTCCTGGGCGGTCTCGGGGATGATGATCCCACCCTTGGTCTTGGTGTCTTCTTCGACGCGCTTTACGACGACGCGGTCGTGCAACGGACGGAACTGCATGGTGTAACTCCTCGGGTTGTCGTCAATTTCTGAGGTTGCAAATGGCTGCCCCCATTTCTGGGCCAGCCCTGCTAGCACTCACCATTCATGAGTGCCAACAGCTGGTGGCTGAAATAGGGCGGAGTTGCGGCACCGTCAAGAGGGAGGTTGCGAAAGACGGTTAATTTCAGCGCCGGGAAAGGCGCAACCTGATTCCGTTGACGGAACGCACGGTGAGGCGGCCCACCAGTTCCGGTGTGAATCCCGGCTCCGGGGCAAGCCTGTAGCGCTGCGCGATGCGGGCCAGGATGATGGTCGCCTCCTGCAGCGCGAAAGACGCGCCAAGGCACACCCGCGGTCCTTTGCTGAAGGGGATATAGCATTGCCGCTCCGCTTCCTTCGTCTCGGGCCGGCTGAAGCGGTCGGGGTCGAAGCTGTCGGGGTTCTGCCACTGGCTGCGGCTGCGGTGGATGAGCCAGGGCGAGATCGAGACAACCGAACCCGCCTCAGCCGTCCGGTTGGCGATCGGGCAGGCCTTGGCGGCCTCGCGCGGCAGGAAGGGCACCGGCGGATAAAGCCGCATCGCTTCGGCGAACACGTTGCGCGTGAGGTCGAGCTTGCGGAGATCCTGGAACGCCAGAGGCCTGTCGCCGAGAACCTCCGCCGTTTCGGCGTGAACGCGGTCCTGCACCGCCTGATCCATGGACAGGAGATAGAGCGACCACGACAGCGCGCTGGCCGAGGTCTCGTGCCCTGCCAGGAACAGCATGGCGACCTGCTCGCACAATTCGCGCAAGTCGAAGTGGGTGCCGGTGACGTCGTCCTTCACCGAGACGAGGGATTGCAGGATATCGTGATGGACTTGCGGCTCGCCGGCATGAAAGCTGGCATGGCGCGAGGCGACGATCGGGTCGAGCGCCGCGCGGATGATGCGGGCCGTCTTCCTGGCGCGGCGGAATGCCAGAAACGACATCCACTCCGGAAGCCGCATGGCCCGGTTGATGCCATGCGCAAAGGCCGCCTCCTGATAGCTGCGGAAGGCCTTGAAGATGATGTCCGCCTCATGCGCCTCGAGCGGCCGCGAGAAGATGGTGCGGAAGATGATATCCGCCGTGACGAAGGTCATCTCCTCCTCGACATCGCAGCAGCGCCCATCCGCCACGGCATCGAGGCGGCCGGTCATGGCATCGGCCGCCGCCATCATCATGCCGAACACCACCTTGACCCTGGTATGCTCGAAGGCAGGCGTCATCATCCGGCGCTGGCGCTTCCACACCTCGCCGTTCGAGACGAAGATCGAGTCACCGAGCAGCAGCCCCAGCGTATCGGCGACGATCACGCTCTTCGGGAAATCTTCGGCATCCTCCACCAGCACGCGGCGGATGACATCGACGTCGGCCGGAAACAGGGCGCTGCGTCCCGGCAGCTTCAGTTCGCTGACTTTCCTCCGGTAGCTGCTCTCGGGAATCATGGCGATCGAGCAGTGCCGCGATTTGCGGGCCAGCCATGGCAGCATCAGCTTCCGCAACAGCTTCGACTTTGGCAGCGCCAGCTTCGGGTAGGCCGGTGTGAAGCCGCTCATCGGCGCGCCGCCTTCGGGTGGCCGGCACCGGCGCTGCCGCTGCCAGGCGCGTAGCGTTCCGCCAAACTCATGCCGCCTCCCGTAATGAGGAAATAGTCATACTCACCCGGCAGCTCTGCCGCCATCAGATACTGGAAGTGATGGCGGTAGAAATCGCGCGTCATGGCGGCATAGGCCGGGGGCGTGAACAGCCTGACATAGCGGGCCGGCATCAGCCGTGGTTTCTGCTGGGCGGGAACGGGCTGCTTCAGGCCGGACGCCATCACGGGGTCGGTCAGGGCAAAGCACAGCCCGTCGCTCGGCGCGCTGACGTCGATCCACGTCACGCGGCGGTCGGCTGCCAGTTGCTGCAACTCCGCCCTGAAAGCGCGGGCATCCGGCTGAACGCCATACATGGGAATCGACTGGCCGAGCGTCAGGAACGAAATGCGTGCCGGCGCACCCCCCATTCGCGCCAGCGCCCGCGCGCAGGCCGAAACGCCGATGAAGCTGCCGACGCTGTGCCCAACGACCAGAACCTCATCCGCATCGCCTTCCATGGCTGCAGCGGCGATGCGCGCGGCGAACGCATCGATCCGTCCTTCCATCGCTGGAATGCCATCTGCCAGATCGGCCGTGAAGGCGCAGATCCGCGCCAGCCAGAACGCGGCGACACGGGGCTCGAACACGGGCTGCAGCGCAACCAGGCCCGCCAACATCGCCACGGCGGCGGCCAGTCCCGCCATCCCGTTCACTAGAAAGCCAAGTGCTGTACCGGCAAGGGCCGAAACGATCAGTCCGATGACAACCAGCGCGGGCGCCAGTGTCGTGAAGAACAGGAGAGGGCGGGAATGCCTGAACATGGCGGCGTAGACGCCCCGCCGCAAATAGGCCGAGGCATAGCGGCAAATGTCGCGCAGCACGGCGGGGCCGGTCTTCGCCCACCGCCCGCGCATGATGTCGTCATAGCGCAGGAACACGTATTGCGTTTCCGCCTGCGGGCTCGAAACCCGCCAGCCCGAGCTGATGGAGTCCAGCTTGCGCCGCGGGCCGACGGTGATCGCCAGCCCGTTCACCGGCGCCTGCCGGGCGGCCTCGTCGCGATAGAGCGCATGATAGTGCGACGGGCCGCGCGGGTCATAGCCTTCGATATAGAAGACCGTGCGCCGCTTCACCCGTGGCAAGTGGTCCTCGCCGGAGCCTCCTTCAGGCGACATGGGCGAAGCGCTCGGCGGGGTCCTGGTCGATCAGCGAATTGATGCCGATCAGGGCCTGGCGCAGGCCTTCACGCGTCACGTTTCCGCCAAAACAGATGCGCACCGCGCGGTCATCTGCCCGCCGGTCGATCGCGAAGGCGGTGCCGGAACTGATCTTCACGCCATGATCGAGCGCGGCGCGGGTGAAATCGCCGGGCTGCCACTGGTCGGGAAGTTTCAGCCACATGAACGGCGCGCCCGGCCCGCACAGGAACTCCCGCCCGCTGAAGATCTCGCGCGCCATGCCGGCCCGCGCGGCATTCTCGGCGATGATGGCCGAAAGGATCCGGTCCGCCGTCTCGCTCTCGATCCAGTGCCGGGCCACTTCGGCGGCAAGCCCCACCGAACGCCCGTTGGTGATCGTCTGGTGGCGGATGAGCGCTTCGGCCTTGCCCGGGGGCGCCACCACGAAGCCCACACGAAGGCCGGGCGCCAGCGTCTTCGAGACGGACGTGATATGATAGCTGCGCTCGGGCGCCAGCGTGAACAGGGTTGGCGGCTGCAGGCGCGGGTCGAGCAGCCGGAAGATATCGTCCTCGATGATGATGAGGCCATAGCGCCGCGCGACATCGGCGATCGCCTGCCGCCGCTCGAGGTTCAGCGTCGCGGTTGTCGGGCTTTGCAGCGTGGGCACGATGTAGAGCATGGAGGCCTCGCCCGCCCGCGCCGCGCGTTCCAGCGCCTCCGGAACGAGGCCGCCGGCATCGATCTCGAGCGGCACCAGCTCGATGCCGAGCTGCCGGGCAATGGGTTTGATGGTGGGGTAGTTCAGCCCTTCGACGAACAGCTTCTCGCCCGGCTGGCTGATCGCCGCCAGTATCGCGATGATCCCGGCCTGGGCGCCCGCCGTGACGATGACCTGCGATGGATCGGCCACGATCCCGCTGCGCGCCAGCCATTTTGCCCCCATGGCCCGGTGCAGCGGATAGCCCTCGGGCGGCGGATAGCCAAGCAGATCGATCGAGTGTGGCGAGGCCATGATCCGGCCAAGTGCTGCATCGAGATCGCGCGCGTCTGCCACATTGGGGGGTGAGGCCATCGAAAGATCGGCGAGACCTGAAGTCTCGCGCCGTCCCGCCGCGAAGGGTTGGGGCTGCGGTGCGGGCGCGCGGAGATAGCTGCCGCGCCCCACTTCGCCCACCAGCAGGCCCATCTTCTCGGCCTCGGCATAGGCCCGCGTGACCGTTCCGGTGGTCACGCCGAGCCGGAAGGCAAGCTCGCGCTGCGGCGGCAGCCGGTCGCCCGGCTTCAGCGTGCCGCGCGACAGATCCTGACGGATTCCGTCAGCGATCTCGAGGTAGAGTGGACGTTCACGGCGGAGCTGCGGCAACCAAATTGTCATGAGGACAATGTTTCCCTTGTCGGCAATTGCATCCCTACAGTATAGAATTGAACCCGTACAATCAAGAAGTTTGATTGGTACAATAAAGACAATCGGTGACTCAAATGCGCGACTACATTTTTCATCAGGCCCACTCACGCGACAGTACCTTCGTGTTCCCGAAGCTGCGCCGCCTGGTCCGCAACTGGATGGCCAGGAAAAAGCTCAGAAGGCTGGAACAGCTCGACGACTACATGCTGAACGATATCGGCATGTCGCGCGGCGACCTGCGCCATGCGCTGCGGCTTCCGCGCGACATCGATCCCATCGCCGAGATCGAACGGCTGAGGGAGCAGCGGATGCGCCGGGGCCTGCGCTCGCAATAAGGCTCAGAACTCGGGAACAAGCGCCCGGTAGAGCGACCGGAATTTCGTCAGCCGCTCGCCATAGGCCGCGGCAAGCCCCGCTTCGGGTTCGATGGCCGCCGCAATCGCCGGCTTGGTGCAAACGGTGATGGGGTCCTCTCCCGTTGCCGCCAGCCGCGCCAGCCTTGCCGCGCCGAAAGCGGGGCCCCCTTCGCCGCCCTCGAAGATGACGACGGTGCGATTGAGCGCACTCGCCACGATCCGCATCCAGAACCGGCTCTTCGCACCCCCGCCGTTGACGGCGATCGCCTGCGGAAGCGGGCCCGTCTCTTCGACATAGGCCTGGCAATCGGCGAGCGAGAAGGCAACGCCTTCGAGCACGGCTTGGGTCACCTGTTCGGGTGTCGTCGATGGCGTCAGTCCGAACAGCACACCCCTCGCATGCGGGTTGTTGTGCGGAGTGCGCTCGCCCGCGAGATAGGGCAGGAACATGACGGGCGAGGGGCCTGCAAAGGCCTTCTCCGTCATCTCCAGCAGGCGGCCGATGTCCTTGTGCCCCAGAAGCTCCGCCGCCCAGGCGAGCGCACTGGCGCCATTGAGGATCGCCGCCATCTGGAACCAGCGGTTGGGCAGCGCGTGACAGAAGGTGTGGATCAGGTGCTGCGGTGCCGGCCGGTAATGGTCGCGCGCCACGAAATATTGCGACGCCGTGCCCATCGAGATGAAGGCATCGCCCTCGCTGATGGCGCCAAGCCCCACCGCACCCGCTGCCGCATCGCCCGCACCCGTGGCAACGATGGTGCCGGGGGTGAGGCCCCATGCGCTGGCAACCGCACCTTTGAGCTGGCCCGAAACGGCGCTTCCCTCAAGTGCTGCCGGCAGAAGGCTCAAGGGAATGCCGCAAGCCTTGGCAATTTCCGGCGACCATGCGCGCTTGCCTGAATCGAGCAACAGGCTCCCCGAGCCATCGGCCATGTCGGTGGCGAAGCTGCCGGTCATCAGATAGCGCGCATAATCCTTGGGCAGCAGGATTTGCGTTGCACGCGCCAGCACGTCCGGCTCATGCGCCCGGAGCCACAGGATCTTCGGCGCGATGAAGCTCGCCATCGCCGGAACGCCCGCGATGGTGCCGATGGATGGGAGCTTCCCGTTCAGGTCCTTCGCTTCTTTGAACGAGCGCCCGTCGTTCCACAGGATCGCGGGCCGCAGCGGCATGCCGTTCTGATCGATCAGCACCGCCCCATGCATCTGCCCCGAAAGCCCGATGGCGCGGATTGCGCTCCATGCCGGGCCGGCATCGTTACGAAGTGCAGTTATGGTGCCTTCGATGGCAATCCACCAGTCTGCGGGGTTCTGCTCCGACCACAGGTCCCGAGGCCGAGAGATCGAAAGCGCCACGGTGGCGGACGCGATGACGCGCTGCGCCTCGTCCACCACGATGGCCTTGACCGCCGATGTGCCGATATCGATGCCGAGAAACATGCAAGGAAAATCCGGTTGCAGCCACCAAGGCTAGCCAGCAATCGGCAGCTTGCCAAGCAGCAGCTTTTCCATCGTGTAATGGTGAACGGCGACGCCATCGATCTCGAAGTCGTTGCGATGGAGAAGCACAAATCCCTTTTTCGCGAAGACCGGCCTGGCGATTTCGCTTGCCTCGACATAGAGCCTGCTCATGCCGCGTTCGCGTGCGATGTGTTCAAGCCTTTCATAGAGTGCCGAAGCGATGCCGCGCCCCGTCCACTCCGGCAGGCAGAACAGCATGTCGATGTGGCCGTCATCCTCGAGGTCGGTGAAGGCAATCGCCCGGTCATTCTCATCCACGGCGACAAGGACAAGCCGCCCATCGCCACAGCGCTCGCGCGTTGCATCATCGGATGCCCCGCTTGCAGCCCACACTCTCACCTGCTCGGGCGAATAGCCGCGAAGGCCTGTCACCGTCACCGCGTTGACGAAGATCGCGGTGACGTCGGAACAGTCGTCTTCCCGGTATTCCCGTATCTGCATCTTTCTCTCCGTCATCCCGGCGCAGGCCGGGACCCCGCTTTCTTTCCTGGTCATCGGCAGCAGGTAGCTGGATCCCGGCCTGCGCCGGGATGACGTTCTTGGGAGTCTACGCCGCCTTCTCGCCCAGCAGCATGTAGTTGACATCCATGTCGCGGCTCACCCGCCAGTCGCGCGAGAAGGGGCTGTAGGTGACGCCCGTTTCGGCCTTCACCGCCACGCTGTTCTCGGCGAGCCATGACTGCAATTCCGCAGGAGTAATGAACTTTTCCCACTGGTGTGTGCCCTTCGGCAGCCAGCCCAGCACATATTCCGCTCCGATGATGGCGAGGCCGAAGCTCTTCAGCGTGCGGTTCAGCGTGGCGACGAACATGAGGCCACCCGGCTTCAGCATGGCCGCGCAAGTGGCGGCAAAGGCACGTGGGTCATGCACGTGCTCGATCACCTCCATGTTGAGGATCACGTCGAAGCGCTCTCCGGCACTGGCGAGGTCTTCCGCCGTTCCCACACGATAGTCGATCTCGAGGCCCACTTCCTGCGCATGCACGCTCGCCGTCTTGATGTTCTTCTCAGATGGATCAACGCCGACGATCGCCGCCCCCAGCCGCGCCATGGGTTCGGTCAGCAATCCGCCGCCGCAGCCGATGTCGAGGAAGCGCAGGCCTTCGAAGGGGCGGCGCTCGAGGGGGTCGCGGTGAAGCCTCGCGCAAGCCTGTTCCTTGATGAAAGCGAGCCGCACCGGATTGAACACATGCAGCACCCCGAACTTGCCTTTGGGATTCCACCATTCGGCGGCCATTTTCGAGAATTTCTCGACTTCGGAGGGGTCGAGCGAGGGGGCAAAGGCGGTCATGATTTCCGGTCCAGATTTCTGTTGTGGCATTATTGCATAAGCGAAGCCCGTCATCTATGAGTACGCCGCGCCGCACCCTGGGGTTCAACCGTCCATCAGACTTGACCACCAGCCGGACCTTGAAAGGGTCACGGGGCGCGGGGGACATGAAAGGTTTGGCCGATGGGCCGTTTGGTCATGAAGTTCGGCGGCACGTCGGTTGCGGATATCGCCCGCATCCAGAACGTCGCCCGCCACGTCGAGCGTGAAGTGAAGGCCGGCCATCATGTGGCCGTGGTGGTCTCCGCCATGGCGGGAACGACCGACCGGCTGGTCGGCTGGTGCCGCGAGGCGGCAACCGTTCACGATGCCCGCGAATATGATGCCGTCGTCGCCTCTGGCGAGCAGGTGACGGCCGGCCTTTTGGCCATCGTGCTGCAGGATTTCGGCATTCCCGCCCGCTCCTGGGCCGGCTGGCAGATTCCATTGAAGACCGATGGCGTCCACGGCGCCGCCCGCATTGCAGGGATCGACGGCGACGAGATCAGGAAGCGCATGGAACAGGGCCAGGTGGCGGTGATCGCCGGCTTCCAGGGGATCGGCCCCGACAAGCGCATCACCACCCTTGGCCGCGGCGGGTCCGATACCTCCGCCGTTGCGGTGGCGGCAGCGCTCGATGCCTCCTGCGACATCTATACCGACGTCGATGGCGTTTATACCGCCGACCCCCGCGTCGTCACGGGCGCGCAAAAGCTCGACCGCATCTCCTACGAAGAGATGCTGGAACAGGCGTCCCTTGGCGCCAAGGTGCTGCAGACCAGGTCGGTTGAACTGGCCATGGTTTACAAGGTACCCTTGCAGGTGCGCTCGAGCTTCGAGGCGCCCGATTCGCCGAACCAGAACAAGCCCGACGGCACGGGCCCCGGAACACTCGTATGCGATGAGGAACGTATCGTGGAACAGCATGTAGTCAGCGGCGTCGCCTATTCGCGCGACGAGGCGAAAGTGGCGATCCGCCACGTGAAGGACCAGCCGGGCGTTTCCGCCGCGATCTTCGGCGCCCTGGCGGAAGCCGATATCTCGGTCGACATGATCGTCCAGAACATCTCGGCCGATGGCGCCTTCGCCGACATCACTTTCACGGTGGCCAGGAAAGATCTGCGCAAGGCGCTCGAAGTGCTGAACGCCCTCAAGTCCAAGGTGGGCTTTGGCGAACTGGTGCATTCGGCCGATGTCGCCAAGGTCTCGATCGTCGGCATCGGCATGCGGAGCCATGCGGGCGTTGCCGCCAAGATGTTCCGCTCGCTCGCTGACAAGGGCATCAACATCCAGGCGATCACCACCTCCGAGATCAAGGTCTCGGTGCTGATCGACGAAGCCTATACCGAGCTTGCGGTGCGTGCCCTCCACACCGCCTACGGACTGGACGCGAAGGTCTCCTGATCCTGATATGCGCATGATTGTCAGCCACCACGCCCTGATCGCAGGCCGCCATAAAGCGGCCCGCGTGGTTCTACGCGGGGACACCGGCTGATGGGAACTTCCGCCCTCGGCCCGCGTGTCCTGCTCAGGCGGCTCCGCGAGGTGATGGCGGAGCCGGTCGCGGCGCAAAAGCGGCTGGACAAGATCGTCCAGATCATCGCTGCCAACATGGTGGCGGAAGTCTGCTCGATCTATGTCATGCGGCCGGGCGACATCCTCGAACTCTACGCCACCGAGGGCCTGAAGCTCGAGGCTGTCCACAAGTCCAAGCTGAAGACCGGCGAAGGCCTCGTCGGCACCATCGCCGAGCAGGCGATCGGGCTCAACCTGCCGGACGCGCAACACCACCCGGCCTTCAAGTATCTCCCCGAAACCGGCGAGGAAATCTACAACGCCTTCCTCGGCGTGCCGATCATGCGCGGCGGCACGGTCATCGGCGTGCTGGTCGTCCAGAACCGCACCCGCCGCCACTATACCGAGGAAGAGGAAGAAGCCCTCCAGACGACAGCGATGGTGCTGGCCGAAGTGATCGCCGCGGGCGAACTCCGCGAGGTGGCATCTGAAGTCGCGGCCGACGTCGCCCATGTGAGAAGCCATCACCTGCGCGGCGACTCGCTGGCCGAAGGCGTGGCGCTCGGTCATGCGGTTCTTCATGAACCCCGCGTCGTCATCCAGAACATGATCGCCGAGGACGTGCCGCGCGAGAAGCGCCGCCTCGAGGATGCGGTGGCCCAGCTCCGCGCCCATGTCGATGAATTGCTCGACGGGTCTGACGCCCAGCGCGCCACGGAATATTCCGATGTGCTCGAGACGATCCGCATGTTCGCCCATGACAAGGGCTGGATGAACCGGCTGCGCGAGGCGATCGATACAGGGCTGACCGCAGAGGCCGCCGTCGAGCGCGTGCAGAACGACAATCGCGCCCGCATGATGCGGACACCCGATCCCTATCTCCGCGAGCGCATGCATGATCTGGACGACCTGTCGAACCGGCTTCTGCGCATCCTGACGGGGGCCATCGCCACCGCGTCGCGCACCGATCTGCCCGCCAATGCGATTGTCGTTGCGCGCAACATGGGCCCAGCCGAGCTTCTGGATTATGACCGCACCAAGCTGCGCGGCGTGGTGCTGGAAGAAGGCGGCCGCACCAGCCATGTGGCAATCGTCGCGCGCGCGCTTGGAATCCCCGCCATTGGTCAGGCGGAGGGCCTGATCGATCTGGTCGACACCGGAAGCCCCGTCATCGTCGATGGCGGCACCGGCGAGGTCTTCGTTCGTCCGTCCACGGATCTTCAGCGCGCCTATGCCGAAAAAGTGCGGTTCTATGCCAGGAAGCAGGCGCAATACGCTGCTCTTCGCGATGAGCCGGCGATTCTCAGGAACGGCGGCAGGATCGAGCTCAACATTAACGCAGGCCTCATCGTCGACCTGCCGCATCTTCATGATTCAGGTGCCGATGGTGTCGGCCTCTACCGCACCGAACTGCAGTTCATGCTGGCCACCAGGTTTCCCCGCCTCGCCCAGCAGGTGCGTCACTATTCGCAGATCATCGAGCAGGCGAAGGGCAAGCCCGTCACCTTCCGCACCCTCGATATCGGGGCCGACAAGGTGCTGCCCTATCTCCGCCAGCCGAAGGAGGAAAATCCCGCCTTGGGCTGGCGCTCGATCCGCATGGCGCTGGATCGCCCGGCACTCCTCAGGCTTCAGCTCCGCGCGCTGATGCTGGCGGGCGAGGGCACGCCCATGAAGATCATGTTCCCCATGATCGCCGATGTGGAAGAATACAAGCGCGCGCTGGAAGTCGTGGAGCTTGAGAAGGCGCATCTCCTGAAGCGCGGCCATGTATTGCCAGCGCCCCTGAAGCTCGGCGTGATGATCGAGATCCCGTCGCTGCTCTGGCAGCTCGACCATCTGCTGCCCATCGTCGATTTTGCCTCGATCGGGTCCAACGACCTGGTGCAGTTCCTGTTTGCCTCCGACCGCGGCAACCCGAAGCTCGCGGGCCGCTACGATCCTTTGAGCCCGGCGGCCTTGGGCGCCATGCGGCTCATCGTCGAGAAGGCCGAAAAACACGGCAAGCCCGTCACGCTCTGCGGCGAGCTCGGCGGCCGCCCGCTGGAAGCCATGGGCCTGATCGGCGTGGGGTTGACCTCGATTTCCATGGTGCCCTCGGCCATTGGCCCGGTGAAAGCCATGGTGCGGACATTGGACCGCGAAAAGCTGTGGAAATTCATGGAGCCGCTGCTGGCGAGCCCGCTCCACACCATCCGCCCCGAACTGATGGAATTCGCCCAGCGCAACGGCGTCGTGCTTTGAACAGGCCACACCGTTAGCCTCCCGTTCACCATTCTCGGTCATTGTTGAAGGCATTCCCTGTGAACCGGCGGTTAACCCTGCCAGGGCCGAGAGTGATCAGATGCGTGAAGAGAGTTTCGACGTGACCAGTGAAACCGCAGGGGAAACCCAGCCCCTGGAACACAGCCGCGAGAAGCCGGACGGCATGGTGGACCCGGCGGGCGAGGCAGGCTGGTACCTGCAGCGCGAGCGCGAAGCCCGTGGCGAAACCCTCGATGATGCCAGCGCCCAGACCGGCATCCACCCCTATCACATCGAAGCCATCGAATATGGCGACATGACCCATATGCCCGGGCGCATGGACGCGCTCGAGATGATCGGCACCTATGCCCAGTATCTGGGTTTCGACCCCGAGCCGCTGGTCGAACACTACGCGCATTTCCTGCCCGCACCCAGCGTGGCGCCGAAGACAGGCCACCCCGCCAATCCCCAGCCCCTGTCGAGCGCCAAGGTGCTGCGCTTCGGGCCCCTGGCGCAGTTGCCGAAATTCGCCTTCCGTCTGAACGCCATCCCCGGCGGTGCCGGCGGCCTTGTCGCAACGCTGGCGGGCGCCGTGTTCCTGTTCGCGGGTGCCAGCTATATTCTGTCGCCCGGCAGTGGCGGATCTGAATTGGGTTCCGGCCAGGTGGCGACCGTCGAGACCGATCCGCTGCCGCAAGACGATGATGCCGATCCGATGCCGACCGCCTCCACCAATGACGATGTAGCCAACGTCACCGTCGGCGACGAACCGATGCCCGACGAGCAGGCAACCGCGGCCGCGCCCGCCGACGATGATCTCGCGGGAACCAATCTCAACGGCATCTCGTCATTGATCGAGAATGAAATTCCGGGCGCCAGGCAAGTGGCCTCCGAACTGGACGGCCTCGTCTCCGCCACCGACATGGCATTGACCGACGATGGCCGCGAGTTCGGCGCGGGCAACGGCGAGAGCCGCCTGACCCTCAAGGCCAAGGCCCCGGTGTGGGTCAGGATCGAAGACGCCCAGGGCAATGTGGTGATGACCCAGATGCTGATGAAGGGCGACACCTACCGCGTGCCGAACCGCGAGGGCCTCGTCGTCATCGCGCGCGACGGCGGGCTTCTCTCCTACGTCATCGACGGCAAGGAAAAAGGCATCCTCGGCACGCCGGGCGAAATTCTCGTGGGCCGCTCGCTCGACATCAAGTCCTTCGGCGGCAGCGGCTGACGCGAGGAGAATACCTCAGGCGGCGGGGCGCTGGTCCGCGCCGGCCCGGCTCAGCGCCATGATAGCGGTCTCAAGCGCCTCGAAATCATAGGGCTTCATCAGCTTGACGACGTGATTGAATTCCGCATGGGCGCTGTCGCTGCTTTCCCCCGTGGTCAGCACGAATGGAATCTGCCGCTCCATCAACCGCTCTGCCACCGCGTCACAGCGTTCATGACCGAGGTTGACGTCGAGGACCGCGCCGTCGATCGGCGTCTTGTCGATCAGGGCAAGCGCCTCCGACACGCTGCGGGCCGGGCCGACCGGCTGCTTCCCGAGTTCGATGATCCAGTCCGTCAGCATCATGGCAATCAGAGGCTCATCCTCCACGATCAGAATGTGCGTCAATGTCGGGTTCCATGAGTTTACGGGTGACAATTGTGCCTGCCGTCAATAAGATTCACTAAACTGATCCTGCCGTGTTGTCGAGACAGCTCGTGCACATTCGAAGGTGTTCGAAGCTTGCGGAAATCGCCCGGCCTGCGAGGCCGCCTGACATCTGCTTTCAATGATCGGCCCCTGGGTTTTCACTTAGGGCTGCTGGCGCTTGTGGCGGCGCTTCCGCTGCTCGCCCTGTCGTTCTTTCTCTACAGCGTGCTGGCCAGCACCATGCGCGACAACGTCAGGGACGGGCTGCTCACCAGCGCCCGCACTCTGGCCTCGCTCGTCGACAACGAGATCGAGACCCATGCGGCGATCGCCGCCATGCTGGCGCAGTCTCCGGCGCTGGCCGCCGGCGATCTTGAGCGATTCTGGCACGAGGCTTCGGAGGCCCAGAAAATCCTGCCGGGTTCGTGGATCGGCGTGTCCGACCCGCAAGGCAACAAATTGCTGAGCACGCGCGCGCCCTATGGCACCGTGCTGCCGCGGCATGCCGATCCGGACGTCGTCAGGCGCGGCTTCGAAACCGGCAAGTTCCAGATCGCCAATCTGGTGCGGGATCCGGTGTCGCGGCAATGGTCCGTCGATCTCGAGGCGCCGGTGTTCCGCAACGGCCAGCCGGCCTATTCGGTGGGTATCAGAGTATCGCCGGCCCGGTTTCTGAACCTGATCAAGAAGGGCGTTCCTGACGGCGGCATCGTCGCCGTCATCGACCGCGGCATGAAATTCGTGGCCCGCATTCCCGATCACGAGAACCGGCTGGGAACCCCCGCCGCACCAGGCTGGCAGGATGCCATCCGCCAACAGGCGGAAGGCTGGGTCGAGAACATCTCGGTCGAAGGCAACGCCATCATGACCGGCTATACGCCAACCGCCCATGGCTGGACGGTGGGCGTCGCCGAAGTGAAAGCCAATCTCAACCGGCCGCTCTACGATATCTTCATGAAGGCGGCGGCCGGCGGCCTGCTGCTGCTCGCCCTCAGCCTGGTGCTGGCGTGGTGGCTCGCCAAGCGTGCCGGGGTTTGCATGAAAGACCTTGCCGACGCCGCGCGGGCCCTGGGCAGCGGCAAGCCCATTCCTCAGGTGCGGATGCTGTTCGCCGAGGCCGGCATCATCTCCAAGTCGCTCTCCATGGCCTCGGCCCAGATCCGCAGCCACAACGCCGCGCTGGAGAAGATCAACAGCGAACTGGAAGACAAGGTTGCCGAGCGCACCCGCGCACTGACCGAAGAAATGCGCCAGCGCGAGCAGGCCGAGACAGCGCTGCGGCAGACCCAGAAGATGGAGGCGATCGGCCAGTTGACCGGCGGCATCGCGCATGACTTCAACAACATGCTGACGATCGTGATCGGCAATCTCGACACCATCAGGCGGCGGATCGCGCCACTGGATGCCGAACAGCAGGCGAGGCTTTCAGGCCCCGTCGAAGCCGGCCTGAAAGGTGCGCGCAGCGCCGCCAAGCTCACCCAGCGCCTGCTCGCCTTCGCGCGCCAGCAGCCTCTGGCGCCGGTCGTTCTCGATATCCGCGTCCTGGTCGCCGGCATGTCCGACATGCTGACGCGGACGGTGGGCGAAAAGGTCCGGGTCGAAACCGTGTCGGGCGCCGGGCTCTGGCCCGTCATGGCTGATGAGAACCAGCTTGAGAGTGCGCTCCTCAACCTCGTCGTCAACGCGCGCGACGCGATGCCCGAGGGCGGCCGCATCACCATCGAGACCAGCAACGCCTACCTCGACGAGAACTACGTCGCGCAGGTCGGCGATATCGAGCCCGGTCAATATGTCATGCTCTCGGTCAGCGACACCGGCGAAGGCATACCGCAGAGCAAGCTGCTGAAGGTCTTCGAGCCCTTCTTCACCACCAAGGAACACGGCAGGGGCACGGGCCTCGGGCTGGCGATGGTCTATGGCTTCGTCAAGCAGTCGGGCGGCCATATCCGCATTTACAGCGAGGTCGGCCACGGCACGACCGTCAAGATGTATTTCCCCCGCGTGAAGGCCGGATTGCCGCCCGAGCGCCCGGAAATGGAAGACGTGCGCGAACGCTTCGCGCTCACCGCCGTCGCCGGAGAGACGATACTGCTGGTCGAGGACGATGACGGCGTGCGCGACTACGCGGCCGCGGTTCTCGAAGACCTGGGCTACGCCGTCCGCGCCGCGCCCGGCGGAGAGGAGGCGCTGGCGATCGCCCGCAGCGGCGAGCGGATCGACCTGCTGTTCACCGATGTCGTCCTCGGCGGCAGTCTCAACGGACGCCAGCTGGCAGAGGAAATCGCAAGGCTCCGGCCGGAGCTTCCCGTTCTCTTCACCACCGGCTACACCCGCAATGCGATCGTCCATCACGGCCGGCTCGATGAAGGCGTCGAGCTGCTGACCAAGCCTTATGCCAGCAACGACCTCGCCGAGAAGATCAGGCAGATTCTCGACCGCCAGCGGCCCCCGGAGAAAAACTGACGGAACGCTTGCCCGCTTTGCGAAGCGCCAAGGCTTCGGCTACAAGCCCAGCCCATGTCCGAACAGAAATCTTCCATCCCGCTCGAAAAGCTCGAACGCATCATCCAGCGCTTCGCGACCGTTGAACATGAATTGTCCTCGGGCGGGGCGGGCGGCGATGCCTTCGTGAAACTGTCGCGCGAATACGCCGACCTGGAGCCCACGGCAAAGAAGGCGATGGAATTACGCAAGGCCTATGCCGAGCGCCGCGACCTCGATGACATGGTGAAGGCCGGCGGCGAACTGGCGGACATGGCCGAGGCCGAGCGCCCCGTGCTGAACGAGAACATCGCCCGCATGGAGCAGGAGCTTCGCATCCTGCTGCTGCCCAAGGACGCCGCCGACGACAAGAACGTCATCCTCGAAGTGCGCGCCGGAACCGGCGGCGATGAAGCCGCGATCTTCGCGGGTGACCTCTTCCGCATGTACCAGCGCTATGCCGCCTTCAAGGGCTGGAAGGTCGAGCTGATCTCGGCCTCCGAAGGCGAGCATGGCGGCTACAAGGAAGTGATTGCCAACATCTATGGCGCGGGCGCCTTTGCCCACATGAAATTCGAGTCGGGCGTCCACCGCGTGCAGCGCGTGCCCGCCACCGAAACGCAGGGCCGCATCCATACCTCAGCCGCAACCGTCGCCGTGCTGCCCGAGGCCGAGGATGTCGACATCAGGATCGAGGACAAGGACCTGCGGATCGACGTCTACCGTTCGTCGGGCCCCGGCGGGCAATCGGTGAACACGACAGACAGCGCTGTCCGCATCACCCATCTGCCCACCGGCCTCGCCGTGGCGCAGCAGACGGAAAAGTCGCAGCTGAAGAACAAGAACGCCGCGATGAAGCTGCTGCGGGCGAGGCTTTACGAGATGGAGCGCTCGCGGCTCGACAATGAACGCTCCGCCACAAGGAAGGATCAGGTCGGCTCGGGCGACCGGTCCGAACGCATCCGCACCTATAATTTCCCGCAGGGCCGCTGCACCGATCACCGTATCAACCTGACACTCTACAAGCTCGACCAGATCATCGAGGGCCCGGCACTCGAAGAAATGGTGCAGGCGCTGATGAACCACCACCAGGCGGAGCTTCTGGCCGAAGCCGACAATGCCGCCTGAGCCGGCGCAGGCTCTGCTGCGCTGGGCGGTGGAGCAGCTTTCGGCGGCAGGCTGCGAGACGCCCGCGCTCGATGCGAGGTTGCTGCTGCAGAGCGCCGCCGGACTGACGCGCGAGGATCTGATCCTCGACCCAGGGCGCGAGGTTGCGGCAGCGGCGGCCGCCACCTATCGCCGCCATGTCCTGCGCCGGACGGCGCGCGAACCCGTCTCGCGCATTCTGGGCGAGCGCGAATTCTACGGGCGGCGCTTCCGGGTAACGCCCGCCGTCCT
>JALHQC010000044.1 GCA_022842165.1 bacterium | reverse complement strand
CGGCAGCAGCTTCCGCCGCATTTCCGCCAGCGCGCGCCGCGCGGTGCGCCGCTCATCCTGTTCCGTTGCGCGCGCACCGCCGCGCGGCGGGGCGAAGTCATCGGGCTTTCGGTTTCCATGCGCCAGAAGGCTGATGAGGTCGCCTGTCGTCTCCGCATCGCGGCCGCTCAGCGTCACGCCCGCCGCCGCCAGCAGGGCACGCAGCTTGCCATCGATCCCCGGGATCGGCGCCAGCAGATCCTCAGTGGACAGAATATCGCCCGGCTCGTCCGCCAGGTCCTCCGTCAGCGGCTGGCCGAGCCGCCGTTCCATCCACGCCACGTCTTGCCGGACGCTGTCGATATAGGGCTTCAGCAGGCTCGGCGCGAGGCGGAACCGCGTATTGTCGAGCGGCCGCAGCCGGACGCACAGCGCATTGCCCATGGCGCCCTTCACCGGCCGCTGCAGCCCGGCTTCCACCAGCGCCTGATACTGGTATTGCACTTGCGCCGCCAGCCGGGTGATCGATTCGTTCTCGCGGATCGGCGTGATGCTCGCGCGCGGAATGCCGAGCCTGGCAATGAAGTCGAGCACCACGTCCTTGCCCTCGAATCCGGCCGGGTCGAATTTCAGCAGGCGCACTTTATCGCGGCCGAAAACCTCGTCGAACTTCGCGAACTTCGCCTCGTATTGCGGCAGCGAATTGCGGATCATCAGCGAACTGCCCGCGCCTGTCTTGAGCCGCTGCTGCACGGCGCTGGACACATAGGCATAGGGCGGGCGCACATAGGCGATGACCTCGATGTCCTCATAGCCCCGCTCGGCCAGATAGGCCGCGAGCTTGCGCAGTTCCCCGGCCGAAAGCCTGAGCGTGCCTTCGCCGGAAATCACCAGCGTGCGGCCGTGCGCATTGGCAACCGAGGCTTCGAGATCGGCACGCGCGCGGTCGGCGTTTTCCTTCCGTCCCAGCCCGTTCCTGCCGAGATGCTTCCGCGATCCGCCGGTGTTGAGCGTTCCGAAAATGCTCTGCAGGCTGGTGCTGTGGTTCGGCCGTCCGGCGATCCGCGCATAGTAGAAATTCTCGTCGTCGAGCGCCTTCAGGCTGCTCTGGATCGAGGTCGTCCCGGTCTTGTGCATTCCCACATGCAAGATACACTTCGGCATGGATCATTTCCTATCGGCGGCGCCCGCCGCCGGCGCAGTAGTCTTGAACGCCTGTCTACTCGGCATTGATCGAATAATCCTCATACTTCAGCGTCAGATGCGGCGAATAATGCGGGTCCGCCGTCAGCGCCGCGCCCCATTTCGATTTCATGAACATGACTTCCGCCTTGAACCGCGCGCGCTTGACGGGATCGTCCTCGCTGCCGCGCGACACCGACTCGTGATGATAGAGTTCGGCGAACGGCGTCCACACATTGAAATAGCCGGCCGCACTCACCTTCAGGCACAAATCGACGTCGTTGAATGCCACCTTGAGGTTCTCCTCATCGAGGCCGCCAACCTCCTCATAGACCGCCTTGCGGACCACGAGGCAGGCCGCCGTCACGGCGGAAACATTCTGCGTCACCATCAGCCGCCCGAAATAGCCCCGCGCCTTGCGCTCGAAGGTCTTGTGGGAATGGCCCGCCACGCCGCCAAGCCCGACGATGACGCCGGCATGCTGGATCGTATCGTTGGGATAATAGAGCTTGGCACCCACGCAGCCGGTGCCGGGCCGCAGCGCCAGGCTCACCATCTCGGTCAGCCAATCGGGCGAGATCACCTCGATGTCGTTGTTGACCAGCGCCACCACCTGGCCCCTGGCCTGCGCCACCGCGAAATTGTTGATCGCCGAATAGTTGAAGGCGTGAGGATAGCGCAGCACCCGCGCAACACCGCCCGCTTCGAGGCTTTCGAAATACGCCAGCGCCTCCGGATCGTCGCTGCCATTGTCGACGACGATGATCTCGTAATTCGGATAGGTGGTCCTGGCCGTGATCGAATCGATGCAGCTTTTCAGGATCGCATGGCCGTTGCGCGTCGGAATGACGATCGAGGCGAGCGGCGCGGGTTCCGGCAGGGCGTAGCGGATGCGGTACCAGTTGGTCTCGGGAATCTGCTCGACCGCGCCTCTGGCTTCCGATTGATCGAGATGCGACTGCAGGGCCCTGATGGCATTGTCCACCGCATAGGTCTTGGAGCCCTCGTCCTGCGCCATCGATTGCGCGGTCAGCCGCCAGTGATAGAGGATCTTCGGAATATGCACGATGTGGCGCTGCCCGATCGCCTTCACGATCCGGAGGTTGAGGTCGTAGTCCTGGCTGCCGTAATAGGCTTCCCGCCATCCGCCCGCCGCGCGGATGTTGGCGGCGCGGTGCACCGTCAGGTGGTTCAGGTAATTCTGGGCGAGGAACAGGTCCGGGTTCCAGTCCGGCTTGAAGAACGGATCGAAGCGGCGCTGCCCGTCCTCGGTGATCTTGTCCTCGTCCGAATAGATGATCTGCGCGTCCGGATTGCGGTCGAGCGCGAAGGCGACTTCCGCCAGCGCATGCGGCCTCAGGATGTCGTCATGATCGAGCAGCGCCACGAACTGGCCGCTGGCGAGTGCGAAGGCCGAGTTGGTGGCGGCGGCGATATGGCCGTTCGTGCTTCTGAAGCACACCTTGATGCGCGGCTCGCGCGCCATCCAGCGCTCGAGCGCGGGCTTGACCCAGGCAGCGGTCGACGCGTCATCGGCGATGCACAGTTCCCAGTTTGGGTAAATCTGCTTGGCAACGCTTTCGATCGCCTGGTCGAGCAGCGCCTCGGGCGTATTGTAGACCGGCATCACGACCGAGATCAGCGGTGCCGCGGCGAGGCATTCGATCCGCGCCTCGACGGCGCTCCGGTCCTCATCCGAATGGTCGAAATAATTGATCCAGCGCAGATAGCGCGAGTCGGCCGGCTTTTCCGTCTTGCCGCCCTCGATCGTCTCGAAGGCGATGCCGCTCTTCGCCACCTGCCGGATGGCGCGCATCACGCGGGCGAATTTTGGCTGCTCCTCGCCCTTGTTGGCACCGTTGCGCAAGGTCCGCATGAAGAAGGTGGCGGGTGTCGTGCGCCGGATCGAGAACTGCCGGATGCGGAAGGCGCAGGCCTGTTCGGCGGGGTCCAGCCGCAGCATGGCGCTGGGCTTGGTAAGATAGGCCGTCAGCTTGTAGTGCCCCATGCCGGTCCGCCGCATCAGTTCGGAAGCCTCCTGCGCGAAGCCATCGCCCTTCTGGAAATAGAGCCGTGGATAGATGCGGCCTTCCAGCACCTGGATGTCGAGCTCGACGATGAGCGCGCCGCGGTTGGCAAGCTTGTCGATGCGGAACACGAGATAGGGATCGGTGCCGCTGGCCCGCCAGAAATCGCCCTCGCGCATCAGGTCGTTGCTGCCGATGGTACGATAGGCGCCGAGAAGGTCGATCTCGCCTTCAACCCTTCCGCGCCACGAGAGCGGCCGCTTGCTCACGAGGGTTCCAGACAAGGCCTTGCCAAGACTGCGGCGCCTGAGGGACGGTTCCGGGTCAACTATCTCGCGGTCTCTTCACCGCCCGCCGCGCCGATCCTGGCTTTCAGCAGCACGCGCTCTTCCTTCAGGCGCGTGCGCTCGGCGCTCAATTCCGCGAGCCTGATGGCGATGTAGTGCAGGCGCGCGCGGTCGCCGAATTTCTTCGCTCCCGCAGCCTTGCGCGGCCGGCGGCTGACGGGCGGAGTGGGCCTGGCTGTGGTCATGCGAGAATCATCCTCGATGCGGGAGTGTCCTTGGCCTTTTTTGCAATTCGCGCGACTCCAATGTCAAGTTGCTCATTCCCCGCGCTGGAGGCGCGGATTCAAGAGCTTTCGCGCCGCGCCGGAACTTCAGGCCAGCGCCTGAAGCTCGTTCAGGATGGCAGCGCCCATGTCCGCCGTCGTGGCGTTCGCCGGCTTGTCGCCGGCAATGTCCTTCGTGCGGATGCCCTTGGCCAGCACCGCCGAGATCGCCTGGTCGAGCTTGTCGGCCCATTCGCCAAGCCCCAGCGAATAGCGCAGCGCCATGCCGAAGGAGGCGATCATGGCGATGGGGTTCGCGGCCCCCGTGCCGGCAATGTCGGGTGCCGAGCCATGCACCGGCTCGTAGAGCGACTTCCGCCGCCCGGTCTTCTCGTCGGCCGCCCCCAGCGAGGCCGACGGCAGCATGCCGAGCGAGCCGGTCAGCATCGCCGCCACGTCGGACAACACGTCGCCGAACAGATTGTCGGTGACGATCACGTCATACTGCTTGGGCCAGCGCACCAGTTGCATGGCGCAATTATCCGCCAGCACATGTTCGAGCTGGATATCGGGATATTCCTGCGCATGAACCCTGGTCACGATTTCGTTCCACAACACGCCCGTCTTCATCACGTTGCGCTTCTCCGCCGAAGACACTTTCTTCCGGCGCGTGCGGGCCAGTTCGAAAGCCACCCGGCTGATGCGCTCGATCTCGTAGGTGTCGTAGACCTGCGTGTCGATGCCGCGCTTCTGGCCATTGCCGAGGTCGGTGATGGTCTTGGGCTCGCCGAAGTAGACCCCGCCCGTCAGTTCACGGACGATCAGGATGTCGAGCCCCTCGACCACGTCGCGCTTGAGGGACGAGGCGTCGGCCAGTGCGGGATAGCAGATCGCCGGGCGCAGGTTGGCGAACAGCCCCAGGTCCTTCCGGAGCCTCAGGAGCCCCGCTTCGGGCCGCACGTCATAGGGCACCTTGTCCCACTTCGGGCCGCCAACGGCGCCGAACAATACCGCGTCCGACGCCTTGGCCATGGCCATGTGGTCTTCCGAAATCGCCTTGCCATGCGCGTCATAGGCCGAGCCGCCGACCAGCCCGCGCTCGGTCTCGAAGCGGGCGATGCCTTCCGCGTTGAACCACGCGATGATCGCTTCGGCTTGCCTCATCACCTCCGGGCCGATGCCGTCGCCCGGAAGCAGGAACAGATTGTAGCTGGCCATGACTTGCCCCATCCGTTGAAACCGGCGCGATAGCTAGCGGGGATGACATCCCGAGGCAAGACGTAAGCCATCGCCGCAGCGCATATCATGAGCGCGGGGCGCGCGGCGGCCTATGCCGTGGCGGCTGGCCTGATCTTGGCCGAAATCCGGAACGGCTTGCCCTTGGGCTCGCCGTCAGGGGCGGCAACGACCTTGAGCCCCGCGATCACCTCCGGAAGCGCTGCCGCCTCCGCCAGCCTCAGGCGCAGGTGATAGCCCACCCGGCCATCCTTCAGGCCCATGGCCTTGCCGACATCGGGCCGCATGACCTTGGTTTCGCTCCGGCAGTGATGGTCCTCGCCCTTGAGGCTCACCACAAAGCCCTGCGGCAGGGCGCCGGTCTCGTCCACCGCCCAGCCCGAGATCGCGATGTCGCGCCCCTCGGCCTGCACCTTGTCGACGAAACCCAGCACGCCGTCGGCCTTCCAGGATTTGACCAGATTGGAGGGTGCGCCAGCCTTGGGTTCAGGTGTTGCCGCCTCGGCCGGGGGCGGCATCGCGGCGGCCAGATGCTTGCCATAGGCCGCGGCCTGCTCCGCGGCGATCCGGGGCCCGGTCAGCACGCTGCCGACCAGCGGCCACACCATCTCCACCGGAAAATAGCCGAGCGCCAGCAGGCGCTTCTTCATCGCATCCTGGTTGCGGTCCGGAATGAAGCCGTCGAAGGCGATGTCGGCCGCAGCACTGTCCCCCGCCCAGGCGCCGGTGAAATCATCGCCCAGCCCTTCCGCGAAAAGCTCCCGCATCACCCGGTCCACTTCGCCCTTGGTGTAGCGCCTGGCGAGGAAGGCGGTCAGCGCTTCCGAAGCCTGGCGCTTGCCCGTGGCGATATCGTCGAGCAGCACGTCCCCCATGACGACCGGTATGTTGGCCTTGGGAAACAGCGCATTCGCCACATAGGTCTTGCCATAGGACGAGGGCACCATGAGGAGGTACGCGAGAGGCCGCCGCCGCCGGATATGGACGACATAGCGCCCGATCGGGTCGCCCGTCTGCGAGACACTTGTTCCCACGTATTTCCACGCATAGGGCTCGAGCACCTCGCGCAGCTTGCGCATCGTCGGGAAGTAGCGCGTGTCGATGCTGCGTTTGACCGGCATCCACTGGTTGCTCGGATCGCTGACGATCCCGATCTCGAGGACCAGCGTCCCGTCCTGCGCCAGTTGCTCGACGAGCCTGGCGATCAGCGCCGGCTGGTCTTCGGCATAATGGATGGCCGAGGCGAGCAGGATGACATCGAATTTCTCGTCCGGCAGCCTGTCCCAGGTCTGCTGCAGGAATTCGCAGGCCGGAAACCGCGCCCGCGCCCGCGCGATGAAATCGGCGCTCATGTCGATCCCGACGGCGCGGCTTGCGCCCTGGTGCAGGGCGAAGCCGCAGAAGAAGCCCTCGTTGCAGCCGACATCGAGGAAGCTTTTCCCCTTGAGCGCCGGCAGCCGCAGCTGGATGAGCTTGTCGAAGGACTGCGAACCGCCCGGCTGATCCGGAAAGGATTGGTAAGTCTTCCGCTTCCGTTCGACAGTCATATGCCCTCAGCCCGAATCCCGGCGCTTCTCCGAGCCTCGCAGATAGACGGTCTTCAGGGCCTTGTCATCTCCGGCGGCGGCTCACGCCTCGACCGGCATCACCCGCACCACCCGGAAGGTGCGCAAGCCCTCGTCCTCGCGGATCGAGACATATTCGCCGAGCGTAAAGGCATGGTCGCCGAAGCGGTAGCCCGCCTCGTCGTCTTCCTCGTCCGAATCGATGTCATAGTGGAAGGCCCATGATCCACCCGGCTTGCGAATCAGGTGGCCGATGTCGTCGGCCTCGCCCGGCCGGAAGCGCCGCACCCGGCAGTTCTCGCGCCGCTTGTGCCATTCGTCCGGATCGATCTTCCCGGCCTTGTCGAGCGGCGCTGCGAACTCGTAGCCGATGGCATTCGATCCCACCGGATGGTCATGGTCGCGCGCCAGTTCGAGCCTGATCTTGGTCAGCATGATCGAAACCCTCTAGTGAGACATCAGAACCGGGCGGGTCATGCGCGTCAGCACGAAACGCGTGGCGCCGCCGAAGATGAATTCCGCCAGCCGCGAATGGCCATAGGCCCCCATCACGATGAGCCCGGAACCATTGTCTTCCGCGCAGCGCATCAGCGCCTGGCCCTCGTCCATGCCGTCGGTCGGATAGCCCATCGCCTCGGCCTTGACGCCATGGCGCGCCAGCGTTTCGGCGAGATCGGCGCCCGCCACGCTGCCGCGCAGGGCGGGGTCCTTCTGCGGGTCCACCCGCACGATCCGCACCGTTTTCGCCAGTTTCAGCAGCGGCAGCGCGTCGAAGGCCGCGCGCGAGGCCTCCCGTCCGCCGTCCCAGCCGACCACGATGTCGTCGAGCCTGATTTTCGCCTCGCCCTGATAGGGCAGCACCACGACGGGCCGCCCCGCCGACATCACCACCTGTTCGACGAAATCGCGTTCGACGCCGGTGATCTCGTCGGGGTTCGTCGCCGACACGATGATGACGTCCGAACTCCGCCCCTGGGCGATCACTTCGTCAGCGATCACCGGGGTCCGCGCGTCGACGAGGCGGAAGTCGTGCGCCAGCCCCTCGCGCGTCATCGCATCCCCGAAGCTCTGCTTCACGCGCGCCGCATGGTCCTTGAAATAGCTGCGGTTGCCCTCGAACACCTGGGGCGCCGCCTCGAAGCCGACCGACGGATAGACCTGGACGGCTGGCACGACATAGAGCCCCGCCACATGCGCGCCGAGGTCGCGCGCCAGCCCGGCCGCGGCGGCTGCGAGTTCGGCCATCCGGCCCACTTCGTTCAGGGAAACAAGGATTGTCTTGTAGGTCATCGCTTCATCCTCATGCATTCGCGGCGAATATGAAGAAGGCGACGGCTCCGGTCCTTGACCGGGATCAATGCCGCCCGTTGTCCTGTCCGGCAGCATGCGCCAGCCTGTCGACGTCGGGCACCATGATCAGCCGGTTGGTGCTGAGGCGGATGACATTGCTGGTTTTCAGCCGTGTCAGCTGGCGGCTCACCGTCTCGATGGTCAGCCCCAGATAGTCCGCCATGTCCGACCGCGTCAGCGGCAGCTCAAAGGCCGAGGCGCCCGGCGTGTTCTTGTGCTCGCAGCCCGTCATCATGCTGCGCCGGGCCAGCATGTAGAGGAAGCTCGCGACCTTTTCCTCCGCCGTCTTGCGTCCCAGCAGCAGCATCCAGTCGCGTGCCGCATCGAGTTCGTCGAGCGTGTGGCGGAACAGCCGCTGCTGCAACCCCGGATACTCGCCGGCCAGCCGCTCGAAGGCCGCATTCGGAAATGTGCAGATCTCGACGTCGGTCGCCGCTTCCGCCGTATAGGGGTTGTTCTTGCTATAGGCCCGGCCAAGAAAATCGGGAGCGAACAGCAACCCGACGATCTGCTGGCGTCCGTCGGGCAGCGTCTTCGTCAGCTTCACCGCTCCGGTTATGACATTGGCGAAGAAATCGACGGGCTCTTCGTCCGAAATGATGGTCTGTCCGGCGGGCACCTTCTTGCGGTGCGCGATCTGCGCCAGCTTCCTGACCTGAACGTCGTCCATGGCGCCGCACACCGCCTGATGGCGGATCGAGCAATTGTCGCACCGGTGCAGGACGTCGGGCAGAATGTGTGGCGATGATCCGTGCATGATCTTCTATACTCTCCGAAACGCCACTGCGGCAAGTGATGGCTCGTTCTTCGAATATAGACGGTGATAGCCGGATTTGCGACCTGTAATGCGGGAATGGCTACTCCGCCGCGATTTTTGCCATCGGATTGTTGGGATGCGTCGTCCAGTTGGCATAGGCCGGATCGATCTTCTTGTTGGTGCGCGGGTCGACGCCTTCGGTCTGCCGCACCATGGTGATGCAGCTATCGACCGGGCACACCTCGACGCAGAGGTTGCAGGCCACGCATTCGTCGTCCATCACCTCGAAATGGCGCTTGCCGTCCTTCTCCTGCATGATGGCCTGGTGCGACGTATCCTCGCAGGCTGCATAGCAGCGCCCGCACTTGATGCAGAGATCCTGGTCGATCCTCGCCTTCGTCACGTAGTTCAGGTTGAGGTATTGCCAGTCGGTGACGTTGGGCACCGCAAGCCCGCGGAAATCCTCGATGGTGCTATAGCCCTTCTCGTCCATCCAGCGGGAAAGCCCGGTCTTCATTTCCTCGACGATGCGGAAACCATAGGTCATCGCCGCCGTGCACACCTGCACGGTTCCCGCCGACATCGCGATGAACTCCGCCGCATCGCGCCAGGTGGTGATGCCGCCGATCGCCGAAATCGGCAACCCGCGCGTCTCGGCATCGCGGGCGATCTCCGCAGTCATGTTGAGGGCAATGGGCTTCACCGCCGGGCCGCAATAGCCGCCATGGCTGCCCTTGCCGTCGATCGTTGGCATCGGTGCAAAATTGTCGAGGTCGACCGAGACGATCGAACTGATGGTGTTGATGAGCGACACCGCATCGGCACCGCCCTTCTTCGCGGCGCGCGCCGGATAGCGGATGTCGGTGATGTTGGGAGTAAGTTTCACGATCACCGGCATGCGGGTGTATTGCTTGCACCAACGTGCCACCATCTCGATATATTCCGGCACCTGGCCGACCGCCGAGCCCATGCCGCGCTCGCTCATGCCATGCGGGCAACCGAAGTTCAATTCGATCCCGTCGCAGCCCGTCTCCTCGACGCGCGGCAGGATCGCCTTCCAGGATTGCTCCGTACACGGAACCATGATCGACACGATCATCGCCCGGTCCGGCCAGTCACGCTTCACGCGCTTGATCTCCTGGAGATTCACTTCGAGTGGCCGGTCGGTGATCAGCTCGATGTTGTTGAGGCCGAGAAGTCTGCGGTCCGCCCCATGGATCGCGCCATAGCGCGGCCCGTTGACATTGACGATCGGCGGCCCGTCCTCGCCCAGCGTCTTCCAGACGACGCCGCCCCACCCGGCCTTGAAGGCGCGCACCACATTATATTCCTTGTCCGTCGGCGGCGCGGATGCGAGCCAGAACGGATTGGACGACTTGATGCCGATGAAGTTCGAACGAAGGTCAGCCATGGGATTGCTCCATTTGCCTCTTTGTTTTGTCATCCCCGGGCTTGTCCCGGGGACCCATTCATCGAAGCACTCCGGCATGCGATGAATTGAACCATGGGTCCCCGCAACACGTGCGGGGATGACAAATGTTACAGTGACTTCAAAAACTGATGAATATTCTCCGCCGCCCGCCGCCCGTCATCTACCGATGCGACCGTCAGGTCCTTGCCGCCGGCCACGCAGTCGCCGCCGGCCCAGATGCCGGAAACGCTCGTGCGCTTCAGGCTGTCCACCTTGATGCGCCCGGCCTCCAGCGCCAGCTGCCCGCCCAGCACGTCGACATAAGTCTGCCCGATCGCCTTGAAGATCATGTCGGCGGCAATGTCGAATGTCTCGCCCGTGCCGGTCAATGTTCCGGAAGCCTCGCGCATGTATTCGCAGCGCAGGCCGATCGCCTTGCCATCCTCGGCGAGCACTTGCCTCGGCGCCACCCAGTGCTTGATCTTGACGCCCTTGATCTGCGCCAATTGCTGCTCGAAACCGCTGGCCTTCATCTGTGCAGGCCCACGGCGATAGAGAATGGTCACATCCTCCGCACCCAGCAGCTTCGACTGCACGGCGGCATCGACCGCCGTCATGCCGCCGCCGATCACCACGACGCGGCGGCCGACCGGCAATGCAGACACGTCCTTCGCCTGCCGCAGCTCGGCGATGTAGTCGACCGCGTCCGAGATCCCGTCCGCGTCCTCATCCTTCGCACCCAGCGCATTGACGCCCTGCAGCCCGATTCCGAGGAACACCGCATCGTAATTCTTCTGCAGGTCGGCGAGGCTCAGCGTCTCGCCCAGCCTCTTGCCATGCTCGATCCTGATGCCACCGATGGCAAGAATGAAATCCACTTCCTTCTGCGCGAAATCATCGACCGACTTGTAAGCGGCGATGCCATATTCATTGAGCCCGCCCGCTTTCTCCCGCGCCTCGAACACGGTGACGTCATGGCCATGGACCGCCAGCCGGTGCGCGCAGGCGAGCCCCGCCGGGCCCGCGCCCACCACGGCCACCTTCTTGCCGGTGGCAGCGGCACGCACGTAAGGATGAACACCTTCCGCCATCGCCTCATCGGTTGCATAGCGCTGCAGCAGCCCGATCTTCACGGGCTTCCCCTCGGCGATCTCGCGCACGCAGACTTCCTCGCACAAGGTCTCCGTCGGGCAAACCCTGGCGCACATGCCGCCGAAGATGTTCTGGTCGAAGATCGTCTTCGCCGCACTCTTGGCATGCCCCGTCTGGATCTGGCGGATGAACATCGGAATGTCGATCGAGGTCGGGCACGCCTGCATGCAGGGCGCATCATGGCAGAAATAGCAGCGGTCGCTCTCGACCAGCGCCTCGTGATGGTCGAGCGGCGGATGAAGATCGGCGAAGTTCACCTGATACTCCGCCACGGAAAGGCGCTTGCCCGCGATATCGGGCTTCTTCTCCGCCATGCTGCTTCCTCCAGAAGCTGGTGTTTTCTTGTGTTGGAAGTGAGGATGACAGAATTTGTTCAAATGGTCAAATTCTCGGATGAGGGGGCGTCCGGCCCCGCCTGGCACCGCCCTGTCATGCGCTCCGGGATTGGACTTCGCGGGCCGTTCCTTCTAAATGTATGACAATTCGGAGGACCCCATGGCAGACAATACCAAGAAACCCTTGAAGTACCGCTCGCAGAACTGGTTCGACAATCCGGCCAACGCCGACATGACGGCACTCTATCTCGAGCGCTACCTGAATTACGGCTTCACCCGTTCCGAACTTCAGGGCCACAAGCCGATCATCGGCATCGCCCAGACAGGCTCCGACCTCAGCCCCTGCAACCGCGCCCATGTCGATCTCGTGAAGCGTCTGCGCGACGGCATTTACGAGGCCGGCGGCATCCCCATGGAATTCCCCGTTCACCCGATCCAGGAAACGGGAAAGCGCCCCACGGCGTCGCTCGACCGCAACCTCTCTTACCTCTCGATCGTCGAAGTCCTCTACGGCTATCCCTTGGATGGCGTGGTACTGACGATCGGCTGCGACAAGACCACGCCCGCCTGCCTCATGGCGGCGGCCACCGTCGATATCCCGGCGATCTGCCTCTCGTCAGGCCCCATGCTCAACGGCTGGTACAAGGGCCAGCGCACGGGTTCCGGCACCATCGTCTGGATGGCGCGTGAGAAGCTCGCGACAGGCGAGCTTGACTATGAAGGCTTCGTCGAACTTGTCGCCACCTCGGCGCCGTCGACCGGCTTCTGCAACACCATGGGCACGGCGACGACCATGAACTCGCTGACCGAGGCGCTCGGCATGTGCCTCCCCGGCAATGCCGTGATTCCGGCGCCTTACCGCGAGCGCGGCCAGATGGCCTACATGACCGGCCGCCGCATCGTCGACATGGTGGAGGAAGACCTGACGCCGTCGAAGATCATGACCAGGAAGGCCTTCGAGAATGCGATTGCGGTCAACACCGCGATCGGCGGCTCCACCAACGCGCCCAATCACTTGAACGCCGTCGCCGCGCATCTGGGGATCGAGTTGACCGTGGCCGACTGGGAACAGCACGGCTACGACCTGCCGCTCATCGTCAATCTCCAGCCCGCCGGTGAATATCTGGGCGAGGACTATCACCGCGCCGGCGGCGTTCCCGCCGTCATCGCCGAACTGATCGGTGCGGGAAAGATCCACGAGGATTGCATCACCGCCAACGGCAAGACCATTGGCGAGAACTGCAAGGGCAAGTTCTCGTGGGACCGTACGGTCATCAAGGAATTCGGCTCCCCCATGAAGGAACACGCCGGCTTCAAGCGCTTGAGCGGCAATCTCTTCGACAACGCCATCATGAAGACCTCCGTCATCTCGGACGAATTCCGCCAGCGTTATCTCTCGCATCCCGGCGATCTCAACGCCTTCGAGGCGAAGGCCATCGTGTTCGACGGGCCGGAGGATTATCACGCTTCGATCGATGATCCGAAGCTCGGCATCGACGAGAACACCATCCTCTTCATCCGCGGCGTTGGCCCCTTGGGCTATCCCGGTGCCGCGGAAGTCGTCAATATGCGGGCACCGAACTATCTCCTCGAAAAGAACATCCGCTCGCTCCCCTGCGTGGGCGATGGCCGCCAGTCCGGCACCAGCGGCTCGCCCTCGATTCTCAACGCCTCGCCTGAAGCGGCCGCAGGCGGCGGTCTTGCGATTTTGAAGAACGGCGACAAGGTGCGGATCGACCTCAACAAGGGCACCTGCGACATGCTGATCTCGGCGGACGAGATTGCGAAGCGCAAGGCGGAGCTCGAGAAGGCCGGCGGCTACAAGGTGCCGCCGAGCCAGACGCCCTGGCAGGAAATCTTCCGCAAGGAAGTGGGCCAGCTCGACGGCGGCATGGTGCTGAAAGGCGCCACCAAGTTCCAGCGCGTCGCCAAGACCATGGGCCTCCCCCGCGACAACCACTGACGCGAATCTCCCACCTTAATCCCTTCTCCCGCCCGTGGCGGGAGAAGGTGGCGTGAAACGCCGGATGAGGGTGGCGCGAAGCGCACCTGTTGAGGACACCCACGATGCTCGAACTCAAATCGCCCCATCTCCGCGCCACCTTCTCAACCCTCGGCGCACGGCTGGTTTCCCTCTACATGGACGGTGTCGACCTCGTTGCAGGTGGCGGCACCGATGAACAATTCCTCGCCGGCGACTGGACGGCCGGCGCCGTCATCGGCCGCATCGCCGGCCGCATCACCAACGCCCGCTTCACGCTCGACGGCACCGAGCACAAGCTCACCCCCAACATGGGCGAGCACCAGCTTCACGGCGGGCCGGACAATTTCGGCAACCGCCACTGGGAAGCTCAGTCCACGGACAATTCCATCCGCTTCACCATCCATTCCCCCGATGGCGACCAGGGCTATCCCGGCGCCGTCGATGCAACCGCCACCTACACGCTTGATGGCGATACGCTGGCCCTCGACCTCGAAGCCCGCACCACGAAGCCCACCGTCATCAACCTCACCAACCACGCCTACTGGAATCTCTCGGGCGGCGAACGCAACGCCTTCGCGCACGAGATGATGATCGACGCTGAGAGCTTCCTGCCGCTGAACGACCTGCTGCTCCCCTCCGGCGAAATCCGCAAAGTCGATGGTGCGCGCCAAGACTTCCGTACACGGAAGATCGTTGGAGAGTTCTTCGACAATTGCTGGGTGCTGAACGGCAATCGCGGCACCCTGCGCCACGGCCTCACATTGCGCGATCCCGTCTCGGGCCGCCAGATGGATGTCTGGACCACCGAAGCCGGGATGCAGATGTACACAGCCTGGCACTGGAACGAAGCCATGCCCGGCCGCAGCGGACCACTCAAGCAATCCGCCGCCATCGCCATCGAACCGCAAAACTTCCCCGACGCACCGAACCATGCGAACTTCCCAAGTGCCGTACTACGCCCCGGAGAAGTCTACAAACACCGCATGGAATGGCGGTTCTCGAGGTAAGAGCCCTCATCCAGCCTATTGGCCACTTTCTCCCATTCTTCGAACGGGAGAAGGCGCAAATAAAGATGTGCCTTCTCCCGTGGCTTGCCATGGGAGAAGGTCCCGACAGGGGGATGAGGGCCTCTTCGCCGTTATAAGAAGTTATACGGGAACACATTCACCAGTAGCGATATGCTTTATCTCTGTACCCAGCTGAAATTTGGTCCTTCCAGTGCGAGCACGTCGATGCAGTCGTCTACGCTTATGAACACGAAATGCGTAATGCTGTTGGCTTCGAATTTGCCTGATGTCATTTGGCAGAAGCGGCCCGTCAGTTCTGAGGCTTCTACCTTCCAGAACAAATGCGGAAATTCACCTTCAACTTCCGCGGAGAGCAGGCGGTCACCTTCATCTACATTCATGTAGAGAAGCTGGGAGTCGAAACTTGCTGTCAGCAGGAGGTGAGGGTCGCGTAACTCGAACTGGAGTCGGAAACCGTCCTTGTCATCGTGTAATTGAAGAGCAAAGAAAGTCTTTTCTGCGAATTGTGGAAGTGGATTCCACTTCTTGTGCTTTCCCATCCACATGGCATTCCCCTTCGATGCATCATTCCAAGAATTACAAAAAATTATACGGGTCCACATCCACCTGCAGCGCCAGCGAGCCCTTGGGCTTCACGTCCTTCAGCCACAGCCGCAAAAACCCCTGGATATTCACCTCCCGCGTCGCCTTCACGAGGAACCGTATCCGGTGCCGCCCGCGCACGATGGAAATGGGCGCCTGTGCGGGCCCCAGCACGGTGACGCCCTCCGCCAGCGGCGCGATCATGCCGATATTCCGTGCAAAGCGTTCCGTCTCATGCGCGTCGGTGCCTGAAATGATGATCGCCGCCAGCCGTCCATAAGGCGGCAGCCCGGCAGTCTCGCGGATGATCTTTTCCTGGTCGAGATAGGAATCGCGGTCGCCCTTCCGCAAAGCCTTCATCAGCGGATGCTCGGGCAGATAGGTCTGCACCAGCGCAGCACCCGGCTTGGCGCCTCGCCCCGCACGTCCCGCCACCTGCGCCATCAGCGCCCAAGTCCGCTCACCGCCGCGCGGATCGCTCGATTCGAGCGCCAGATCGGCATCGACCACACCCACCAGTGTGAGATGCGGGAAGTGATGCCCCTTCGCCACCAGCTGCGTGCCGATGACGAGATTATAGTGCCCCTCCGCCACATCTCTCAGCCCGTCGCGCAGCAGCGTCCCGCGCGACAGATCGCTCGACAATATGGTGATCCGCGCCTCCGGAAAACGCAGCGCCGCCTCTTCCGCCAGCCGCTCCACGCCCGGCCCCACCGGCACCATCTTGCCGTGAACGCCGCAATGCGGGCAGGCCTGCGGCATCGGTTCGAGATGCCCGCAGTGATGGCACATCAGCTGCCGCCGGAAGCGATGCTCGACGAGCGAAGCCGCACAATTGGGGCATTCGAGCCTGTGCCCGCAGGCGCGGCACAGCGTCAGCGGTGCATAGCCCCGGCGGTTGAGGAACAGCAGCGCCTGGTCACCCGAGGCAAGTGTGGCCTCCACCTGCTCGAACAGCGGCTGCGAAATCCACGCGCCGGGTTCCAGCGCCACGGACTTCATGTCGATCAGCCCGATCTCCGGCAGCTCCGGCCGCCCATGCCGGTCCTTCAGCTTCACCACGCCATAGCGCCCGCGATCGACATTCACCAAAGTCTCGAGCGACGGCGTGGCCGATGACAGCACCACAGGAAACTTCGCCAGCGCGCCATAAAGCACCGCCATGTCACGCGCGTGATAGGGCACACCCTCGTCCTGCTTGTAGGCGCTTTCATGCTCCTCATCGACGACGATGAGCCCCAGCTTCTTCCATGGCAGGAACAGGGCCGAGCGCGCGCCGACAACGATGCGGGCCGTGCCGTCTGCCACGCCCCGCCACACCCGCTCCCGCTCGCGCGGCCGAACATCCGAATGCCATTGCGCCGGTTCGCATCCGAATCGTTTTTCGACACGCTCCAGAAACGGTCCGGTCAGCGCAATCTCCGGCAGCAGCAGCAAGACCTGAACGCCTGCTGCCAGCGCCGCCGCCATCGCCTCGAAATAAACCTCCGTCTTGCCCGATCCAGTGACGCCATCGAGCAGCATCACCTTGTGCTGGCGCTGCGCCACCACGGCCCGCAAGGCCTGCGCCGCTTGCGCCTGATCCTTCGACAGCGTGAAGCCCCCGGCATTGAGGTCAGGCTCCGTAAAGGCCCGAAGTGCCGGCAGCGCCACGGCTTCCAGCGCCCCGTCCTTCGCCAGCGCCTTCACCACGGAAGTGCCCACGCCCGCCGCTTCGGCGAGTTCCGCGGCCCGCATGGCGAAGCCCTCACGCGCGATTTCCAGCACCCGCGCGCGCTGTGGCGTCATCCGTTTCGGAACCGATTCGGTGGCGCGATAGGCGATCTGCTCGCGCGGGGGCTCAAAGGCGCCGGGCGCCCGCAGCACCATGCGCAGCACGTTCCCGGCCGGTTCGAGGTAATAGGCCGAAAGCCAGTCGATGAATTTCCGGTGCGTTTCGGACAAGGCCGGCATGTCGAACCAGCCGATCACGTCGCGCAGTTTCTTGTCCGTTCCGGCCTCGGCTTTGAGCGCCCAGACGACGCCGATCGTCTGCCGCGGCCCCAGCGGCACGGCGACGAAATCGCCGGGCCGCAGCGTCATGCCGTCCGGAATGCCATAGGAATAGGCCCCCTCCAGCGCCAGCGGCAGAAGTACCTCGGCAACTTTGGGATCCGTGGCGGAATCGGCAGTCATGCCGTCTGAAATAGGCTTGGGCGCGGCCCCCTTCCAGTCTTATATGCCGCCACCATGATCGAGCCGCACGTCCGCGAAATCGTCTGCTTCGAGCCATCCGCACTGGCGCTCAGGCTGAAGGGCCAGCGCCACCTGACACTCCTCGAAAGCGTCATGCGCGGCGAAAATCTTGGCCGCTATTCCTTCCTCGCCTGCAATCCGAAATCGACGCTCGAAGTCACGCGCCAAGGCACCTTCCTCGACGGCGTGAAGCAGGAGCAATCCCCCCTTGCCCTCATCGACCGCATCATCGCCGCCAACCGCCAGGCCCATGTGCGGGGCCTGCCGCCATTCCAGGGCGGCCTTGCGGGCTTCATCTCCTATGATTTCGGCCGCCGCCTCGAACCCCATGCGAAGATACCGGAGTTCGAGCCGATCGCACCCGACCTCGTGCTCCACCACTATGATGCCGTCGCCGCCTTCGACCACATGCAGGAACGCGCCTGGATCATCGCCGTTGACCCTGAAAAGGCCGATGAACTCGGAGGCCAGATCGCACAGGCGCCGCAGCCGCTCGGAACCCATGTCATCGCCGGCTGGTCCTCGAACTTCACGCGCGAGGACTATGAGACGGCGATTGCCCGGACGGTGGAATATATTCTGGCGGGCGACATCTTCCAGGCCAACATCACGCAGGTTTTTTCAGCGGCGATCCCTGAAACCTTCGATCCCCTCGCCTTCTACCGCGTGCTGCGCCTGAAGAACCCGTCGACTTTCGCAGCCTTCATGGATTACGGCGACATCCAGATCGCATCCTCCTCGCCCGAACGCCTGCTGCGCTGCGTTGGCGCCGCCGTCGAGGCCCGCCCCATCAAGGGAACGCGGCGGCGCGACCCCGATCCCTCGCGCGATGCCGCCCTGATCGCCGAACTGACGTCGAGCCGCAAGGACCGTGCCGAGAACGTGATGATCGTCGACCTGCTCAGGAACGATCTCTCCAAAGTCTCGAAGCCCGGCACGGTGAAGGTGCCCGTGCTCTGCGGGCTCGAGACCTATGCCAATGTCCATCACCTCGTCTCGGCCATCATCAGCGAACTGCGCGATGGCAACACAATTGGCGATCTGATCGCCGCCACCTTCCCCGGCGGCTCGATCACCGGTGCGCCCAAGATCCGCGCCATGGAGGTGATCGCCGAAATTGAGAAGGCCCCGCGCGGCGTCTATTGCGGCACCATCGGCTACATCGGCTTCAATGGCCGCACGGACCTGAACATCGCCATCCGCACGGCGCAGTTCTCTCACGGTATCGCCCGCGTGCAAGGCGGCGGCGGCATCACCGCGCGTTCCAATCCAGCCGCCGAATACGAGGAGAGCCTGACGAAGGTAAAACGCATCATGGAGGCGTTCAGGCCATGACTGCACTGCCCCCTCCGGCGCTGCGCGCCACCTCCCCCGCTGCGCGAGGAAGGATAAGATTCATCCCTCCTCGCGAAGCGGGGAGGGTGCCTCGCGCCAGCGAGGCGCGTGGGGCCCGCGAGGTGAACCCATGATCCTCATCGTCGACAATTACGACAGCTTCGTCCACAACGTCGCGCGCTATTTCGAGGAACTGGGCGAGCGGACGCGCGTCGTCCGCAACGATGCCGTGACGCCGGATGACTTGAAGGCCAAAGCCATCGTCATCTCGCCCGGCCCTTGCACGCCCACGGAAGCGGGCCAGTCGATGGCGATCATGCGCGACTATTCGGGCCAGCTTCCAATCCTCGGCATCTGCCTCGGCCACCAGGTCATGGGCGAAGTTTTCGGCGGCCTCGTCAGGCGCGCCCGCCGCCCCATGCATGGTGACTCATCCGAGATCAACCACAATGGCAGAGATATCTTCGAAGGCCTGCCCCAGCGCTTCAGCGCCGGCCGCTACCACTCCCTGATCGTCGATCTCGAAGGCCGCGACACGCCGCTTGAAGTGACCGCCCGCAGCGACGAGGGCGAGATCATGGGCCTCCGCCACAAATCGCACCCGACCTTTGGCCTACAATTCCATCCCGAATCGATCCTCACCGAGGGGGGCTACGGCATGCTGCGCAATTTTCTGGGGCTCACGCGATGAGGCGCGTCTGGTTCAACGGCGAATTGAAATCCCGCACCCTGCCGCTCGACCCGAGGGACCGTGGCCTGCTGCTGGGCGACGGGATTTTCGAAACCCTCCTCGTCCTCAACCGCACTGCGCTGTGGGCCAACATGCATCTGGCCCGCATGGAAAGTGCGGCGAAGGAGCTCGGCATCGGCTTCGCGCGCGACGCCGTCGATGACGCCATCGCCGAAATCCTTGACGATGCGCCAGAGACCCATCAGGTCCTCCGCATCACCTTGACGCGCGGCGGCTCCACCCGCGGCCTCGGCAGCAATGGCGGCACCCCCACCCTGCTCATCACGCTCGACCCCTTCGATCCCGCCCTGATGTTCCAGCCGGTGATGCTCGCCACCTCGGCAATCCGCCGCAACCCCACCTCGCCGGCATCGCGCCTCAAGACGATCTCCTATATCGACAACATCGCCGCCGCCCGCGAGGCCGCAGCGCGCGGCATGGAGGATGCGCTGATGCTGAATGTCGCCGGCGCCGTGGCCTGTTCGACCATCGCCAATCTCTTCATCCTGAAAAACGGCACGCTGGTAACGCCGGCGCGCGATCAGGGCATCCTGACCGGCGTTACCCGGCAGGCGCTCATTTCCGCCGCGGGGCAACTCGGCATCGCCACCGAGGAACGCGCCGTCATGCCGGCCGAGCTTCTCTCCGCCGATGCCGTTTTCCTCACCAACAGCCTGCGGCTCATCCGCCCGGTGAAATCGCTGGACCAGCAGCCGCTGGCGCAGCGCGATCTCTCGGAAATCGAGGCTTCGCTATGCGATTCCGCGCGGCTGCAATGCGGGCGCGCCCCCAAAGCTTGATTTGGCCCCCGTGCAAGTCTAAGCCTCGCGGTCAACCGAGAGAGGACACAAGGCATGAAATTCTTTGTCGACACCGCAGAAGTAAAGGACATCCGTGAACTGGCCGATCTGGGGCTTCTGGATGGCGTCACCACCAATCCCTCCTTGATTGCCAAGTCGGGCCGCGCCTTCAAGGACGTGATCGCCGACATCTGCGCCATCGTCGATGGCCCCGTCTCGGCCGAAGTCGTCTCGCTGGACTACGATGGCATGATGCGCGAAGCCGCCGACCTCAGGAAGATCGCGAAGAACGTCACCGTGAAGGTGCCCCTGACGCTCGATGGCCTCAAGGCCTGCAAGGCGCTGTCCTCCGATGGCTGCATGGTCAACGTCACGCTGTGTTTCTCGGCCAATCAGGCGCTGCTTGCCGCCAAGGCCGGCGCCACCTTCATCTCGCCCTTCATCGGCCGCCTCGATGACATTCACCTCGACGGCACCGAATTGATCGCCGAGATCCGCCAGATCTACGACAACTACGCCTTCGACACCGAAATCCTCGCCGCCTCGATCCGCACGCCGCTGCACGTGAAGCAGGTGGCCCTGATCGGTGCCGATGTCGCCACCTGTCCGGCGGCTGTCATCAAGAGCCTCGTCAAGCACCCGCTGACCGACAAGGGCATCGAGCAATTCATGGCCGACTGGAAGAAGTCCGGCCAGACGCTGTGAGATGATCCTCGAACATGCGATCCTGAACGTGAGGCCGGGTGAAAGCCCGGCCTTTCTGTCGGCGCTGGGGGAGGCCCTGCCGCTCATTTCGGCCACCGAGGGCTTCATCAGCCTCGAAGTCCGCCCCTGTCTCGAAACGCCGGACCGTTTCGTGCTGCTGGTGAAGTGGCAAACCCTCGAAGCCCACACCATCGGCTTCCGCGGCTCGGCCCGCTACCAGCAATGGCGCAGCCTCCTGCATCACTTCTACGACCCTTTCCCAGTTGTCGAGCATTACGGGGACGCGGTGGTCACCGGCTGACCTCCTCTCCATTGTCATCCCCGCACTCCCCCAAAACTGTCATCCCCGTCCCCGGATCAAGTCCGGGGACGAGGATGACAGGTGATGGGGTGAGATGGTACCCTTCCTCAACCATTCCGCCCTAACCTCCCGGCCATGTCCGGTTTCGCCCTCACTTTCGCGCCCGATGCCGCCGCCGCCGCACAACGCTGGCTCGCCGCGCTCAAATCCGAGCGCCGCATGGCACCCCTGACGCTTGAGGCCTATGCCCGAGACCTTGGCCAGTTCGCCGGTTTCATGGCCGATCACCTCGGCGAACCGCCATCGATCGCCGATCTCGAAACCCTCACCCTCTCCGATTTCCGTGCCTTCCTCGCCCGCCGCCGCGTGCAAGGTGCTGAAAGCCGCACGCTGGCCCGGCAATTGTCGTCGCTCCGCTCCTTCTACCGCTTCGCCGAGCGTAACGCCCTGTTCCGCAATGCCGCCCTCGCGGCGATCCGCTCGCCGAAGCTTCCCCATGCCGTGCCGAAGCCCCTCTCGGTCGCCGCCGCCGCAGAAGTCGCGAAGGCCGGCGCGCTGGCCACGGACGAAACACCCAAATGGGTGCTGGCGCGCGATTCTGCCGTTCTCACCTTGCTCTACGCCTGCGGCCTCCGCATTTCCGAAGCCCTGTCGCTGACGCCGGAACAGGCCGGCACCTCGCCGCTTGTAATCACCGGCAAGGGCAACAAGACCCGCATCGTACCGGTCCTTCCCGCCGCGCAGGAAGCCGTCGCCACCTATCTCGACCTCTGCCCCTTCGCACTCCACCAGAACCAGCCGATGTTCCGGGGCGTGAAGGGCGGCCCCCTGAACGCCCGCCTGATCCAGCTCCTGATCGAGCGGCTGCGCGGCGCCTTGGGCCTCCCCGATACCGCGACCCCCCATGCGCTCCGCCATTCCTTCGCCACGCATCTCCTGTCGAATGGCGCTGACCTGCGCGTCATCCAGGAATTGCTGGGCCATGCCAGCCTGTCGACCACGCAAGTCTATACCGAAGTGAACCGCACGCATCTTCTCGCGCAATACCGGAAGGCACACCCCCGCGCATGAAATGGATCGCCGCCCTCCTGCTCGGCATCGCCGTCGGCCTCGGCCCCGCCCATGCGGAAATGCCGCCCGCCTGCGCCGGCGCCAACCTGCTCGACCAGTTGAAAGCCGAGCGTCCGGCCGATTATGAGGCCGTCATGGCCGAGGCCCGCGCCACGCCCAATGGCGAGGCGGTCTTCTGGCGGATCGAGCGTGACGGCATCGAACCCTCCTTCCTGCTCGGCACCGCCCATGTCACCGATCCACGTGTCACCGCCCTGCCGCTGCAGGTCGAGGCCGCACTCGATACCGTCGATGTCGTGGCCCTCGAACTGAAGGAACTGCGCGACAGCCAGGAATTTGCATTTGCCGCCATGAAGCTTGCCCGCCTCATGGTTCTCCCGCCCGGGCAGACGCTGTGGGACCTGATCCCCGATGCCGAGGAGCCGCTGGTCCGCGACAACCCCAACCTGCCGCAACACGCCAGGCAGTCGATCTTCGGCTATCAGCCCTGGGTCGTTGCCGCCATGCTTTCAATCCCCGCCTGCGAACAGGCCCGCGAGCAGGCAGGCCTCCCCCCGCTCGACATGATGATCGCCGAAGATGCCACGAAGTCCGGCACGCCGGTTGTCGGCCTCGAAACCGTCGAGGAGCAGCTTTCGGTTTTCGCCGCCATGCCGCTCGACCTCCAGGTGAATTATCTCATCTCCGTGGCCAGGCTCGGCCCCAAGACCGAAGACTATTTCGAAACCCTGATCAGCCTCTACGACCGGCGCCTCATCACCGCCTATATGCCCCTGACGCTGCGGGTCGAACCCGCCAATGCCGACAGCGAGAAGATGATGGCCTTCGTCGAGCAGGACCTCACCATCAAGCGCAACCGCATCATGATGCGCCGCGCGGAAGAGCTGTTGGCCAAAGGCAACGCCTTCATTGCAGTGGGCGCATTGCACCTGCCCGGTGAGCAGGGCCTGGTGGAATTGATCCGCGGCGCGGGCTACAAGGTGGTTCCCCTGCAGTGAGCCCCTAGATCTTGCCCGGCAGCAATCACATCGAAATCAGGACGCGCCACTGGCAATGAAACGGCTGCTCGCTGCTTTGGTTGTGCTATTGGTTGGCATTGGCGCATTCATGCTCTGGTCAAAAAGTCCTCCGGTTTGCGGTGGCACTGACCTTTTCGCCAAACTCAAGAATGAGCACCCCAGACGATACGACTCTGTCTTGGCACAGGCAGAAAAAGCTTCAAACGGTGAGGCGGTATTCTGGCGGATTGATCGTGAAGGCACCAAGCCTTCCTATCTGTTGGGCACAATCCACGTCACCGATCCTCGCGTCGCCGATCTGCCGGACATCACCCGAAAGGCGCTCTTGGGAGCTGCGGTCGTAGCTGTCGAAGTGGAGGAGATTGCGGATGAAGAGAAGCTCGCACGCGCATTGTCTCTTTATCGACAGAATCTCGATCTGCCGGTTGGCCAAACGCTTTGGGACTTCATACCTGACTCAAAGGAATCACTGATCCGAAACCATCCCAACATGACGCCAGAGATCATCGAAAAAATCTCTGCTTACAGGCCATGGGTGGTCACCAACATCGTAGATGAATTGCCTTGTGAAGAGGCGCGTAAGGATGCAGGCATACCCATACTCGATGAAGCCCTGGCAGAATTAGCGGTCAAGAGCAGCATTCCGGTTGTCGGGCTCGAAACAGTCGAGGAGTTTTTCGAACAGCTGGAGAACATGCCTTCCGAGCTCCAGGTTCAGGAATTGCTGAACGCCGCCAACACTGGAACAGACGCCGAAGACATCTACGAAACCATCATCAGCCTTTATACTCAGCGAAGAGTTGCGGCAGTGGACCCGCTTGCGAGCGGGTACGGTCCGCCTGAAGAGTTGGACATGAAACTCACGAAATTCATGGAGGACGAAATGACGGAGCGCAACCGCATCATGATGCGCCGCGCGGAAGAGCTGCTGGCCAAAGGCAACGCCTTCATTGCAGTGGGCGCATTGCACCTGCCCGGTGAGCAGGGCCTTGTGGAATTGATCCGCGGCGCGGGCTACAAGGTCGTTCCCCTGCAGTGAGTGCCTGACCTTGCCTGTCATAGACCTCATCACTTCCGACCAGACGCTTCCCAAAACCGCTTCCGTTGTCATCATCGGCGGCGGCGTCGCCGGCATCGCGACAGCCCTTGAACTGGCCGAGCGCGGGCTCGATGTCGTCGTCCTCGAAAAGGGCGAGATCGCCGCCGAACAGTCGAGCCGCAATTGGGGCTGGTGCCGCCAGATGGGCCGCGATCCCCGCGAAATTCCGCTGATCAAGCTCTCGCTCGACCTGTGGGACGGCATGAACGCGCGGATCGGCGGCGAAACCGGCTTCGCCCGCTGCGGCATCCTCTATCTCTGCGAAACCGAAGAGCAGGTCGCGGCGAAGCAGAAATGGTACGACGAGAACGCCGTGCCCTGGAAACTCCCGACACGGATGATCTCGGGGCGTGAAGCAGGCGAGCTTCAGCCCGGCTGCACGAGGGCCTGGAAGGGCGCGCTCTATACTCCCGCCGATGGCCGCGCCGAGCCCTTCATCGCAGTTCCGGCGATGGCGCTGGGCGCACGGAAAAAGGGTGCGAAGATCTTCACCAATTGCGCCGCGCGCGGGCTTGAAACCAAGGGAGGCCGCGTCTCGTCCGTCGTCACCGAAAAAGGCACCATTGCCTGCGACACGGTGGTGCTGGCAGGCGGCGCCTGGTCCCGCCGCTTCTGTCATAATCTGGGTATCGAGTTTCCGCAGCTCACCGTCGTCAATTCGGTGATGCGCACCGCGCCCTTGGACACCGGCCACACCCGCACCTGCTCGGGCGGAGATTTCACCTTCCGGAAGCGCATGGATGGTGGCTTCACCGTCACCCACAATCACCTGTCGGTGGCGGATATCTTGCCGGATTCGTTTCGCCTGTTCCGCGAATTCCTTCCCGCGCTGAAGCTCGACTGGAAGGGACTGAAGCTCCGCATCGGCAGGCGCTTCATCGATGAGGCATCGCTCAAGCGCCAATGGCAGCTTGATGAGGTCACGCCCTTCGAGCAGGTCCGCATCCTCGATCCGGAACCAGTGCATTCCATTCTCGATGAAGCGGCGCGGAACCTGATCGACTACTACCCCGCCTTCAAGCCGATGCAGATCGCCGAGCGCTGGGGCGGCGCCATCGACGCAACGCCCGATGCCGTGCCGGTCATCTCGAAGGTCGAAAAGCTCGAAGGTTTCCACATGGCAACGGGCTTCTCCGGCCACGGCTTCGGCTTAGGCCCGGGTGCCGGAAAGCTCATGGCCAAAATCGTCATGGGCGAAACCCCATGCGTCGATCCCGCACCCTTCCGCTATTCGAGATTCTTCGACGGCTCGAACCCGAGGCCGACGACGGGACTTTAACCAACAACCTCTCCCGCAAAGCGGGAGAGGACGACTTTTGCACAGCAAAAGTCAGGTGAGGGGGAGTCAATCCACCGCAATCCCTCACTTGCCTGCTCCGCAGGCGTTCTCTCCCGCAGGGCGGGAGAGATTGAAAGAAGCCCTAAGCCGCCACCCTGTTCACGTGCTCCAGCGCCCGCTGCACGGTTTCGAGCAGCTTTTCGGGCTGCACGGGCTTCCTCATGAATTCGAACAGCTTCAGGTGCACGGCGCGCATCTGCGTGGCCTGCTCCACGTCCGCGGTGATCATCACATAGGTCGACTTGCAGCCCAGCGCCTGCATCTTCTCGACCACATCGAGGCCGTTCTTCAGGCTGCCGAGGCGATAGTCGAACAGGCCCAGCGCAAAACTCTGGCCCATGGCGAATTCGATAGCCGAGTCCGCATCCGCGAAAGCCTTCACGCGATAGCCGCATTCCACCAGCAGGTCGGCAACGCTCGACAGCAAGTCGACATCGTCGTCGAGCACCAGAATATCGACCTGCTTTTGTGGCTGGCTCATGACTTGATCCCTTGAATGAGCATCAAGCCTAGCGGCTGCTTGGTGTACCGCGTGTTAACGGCTCAGGCGTGAATGGCGCGCGACGCCACACTTAAGGCGGCTTCCTTAACAGCTTCTGAAAGCGTTGGATGAGCATGGCACGTCCGCGCCAGATCTTCCGCCGATCCGCCGAATTCCATCAGCACCGCCACCTCGTGGATCAGTTCCCCTGCCATCGGCCCAACGATGTGGCAGCCCAGCACGCGGTCGGTCCTGGCGTCCGCCAGCACCTTCACGAAGCCATCGGTGGTCTGGTTGGCCTTGGCGCGGCCATTGGCCAGGAACAGGAATTTCCCCACCTTGTAGTCTACCCCCGCCGCCTTCAGGTCCTCTTCCGTGGGCCCGACGGCGGCGACTTCCGGACTGGTATAGACGACGCCCGGAATGACGCCGTAATTCACGTGCCCCGCCTGGCCGGCGAGAATCTCGGCCATGGCGATGCCTTCGTCCTCGGCCTTGTGCGCCAGCATCGGCCCTTTGATCACGTCGCCGATCGCATGGATGCCGGCCACATTCGTCGCATAGTGATGATCGACCTCGATCCGGCCCTTCGGGTCCAGCGTCACCCCGGCCTCCGCGAGGCCGAGGCCCTCCGTATACGGAACACGCCCCACCGCGACGAGAACCACATCCGCCTCGATTGTCTCGGCCGTGCCCCCGGCGGCCGGCTCGACGCTCAGGCTCACCTTCCCCTTGGCCTTCTTCGCCGCCATCACCTTGGACGAGAGCTTGAAGCTGAATCCCTGCTTCTGCAGGATGCGCTGGAACGCCTTTGCCACTTCCGCATCCATGCCGGGAAGGATGCGGTCGAGATATTCGATCACCATCACCTTCGTCCCCAGCCGCGCATAGACCGAGCCGAGTTCCAGCCCGATCACCCCCGCCCCGATCACCGCCATGGTGTCCGGCACCTTCTTCAGTTCCAGCGCGCCAGTCGACGATACGATCTGCTGCTCGTCGATCTCGATGCCCTTGAGCCGCGCCACGTCCGAGCCTGTGGCGATCACGATGTTCTTCGTCTCGATCACCTGCTCGCCGACCATCACCTTGCCCGGGCTCACGATCTTGCCTTCGCCCCTGAACACCGTCACCTTGTTCTTCTTGAACAGGAAGTCGATACCCTTGGTGTTGCCGTCGATTGCTTCCTGCTTGAAGCCCATCATCTTCGGAAAATCGATCGAGGTCTGGGCGACGATTCCCATCTTGGCGAAGGCATGCTTCGATTCCGCATAAAGTTCGGTCGCATGCAGCAGCGCCTTCGAGGGAATGCAGCCGACGTTCAGGCAGGTGCCGCCATGGCTTGCCCGCTTTTCCACGACAGCCACTTTCAGCCCAAGCTGCGCCGCGCGAATGGCGCAGACATAGCCGCCAGGCCCGGTGCCGATGATGGTGACGTCGAAAGCTTCAGCCATGGTCTCTTGTTCCTGTTGCTTCAGCAGCGCCCGCCGGCGACCGCCACGATGGTTCCAACCACATAGGAAGATTGTTTGGAGGCGAGCCACATCATCACGTCGGCCACTTCGTCCGCCGTGCCTTCGCGCTTGATGGGGATCACGTCGCGCATCAGTTTCACGCGGCCGGGAATGCCCGAACTGTCGTGGATTTCGGTATCGATGATGCCGGGCCGCACGGCGTTGACGCGAATGCCCTCGGCAGCCACTTCGCGGCCTAGCCCGATCGTCATCACGTCGATGGCACCCTTCGAGGCCGCATATTCCACACCCATTCCAGGCGCACCCAGCACCGAAGCTGCTGACGAAAGATTGACGATCGCCCCGCCCTTGCCGCCATGCTTGGTCGACATCAGCTTCACGGCCTCCCGCGCGCACAGGAACGAGCCGAGGATGTTGACGTCGAACAGCCGCTTCAGCCGTTCGGTCGACATTTCATCGAGCCGGTTCTGCCGGTCCATGATGCCGGCATTGTTCATCAGCACACGGAGGTCACCAAGCTTCGCAGCCTCCGCGAAAAGATTGAGAACATCGGCTTCAACGCCAACGTCACCCCGCAAGGCCACAGCCTTGCCACCATCGGCTGTAATGGCCGAGACAACCTCATCCGCCGCCTTCGCATTGGTCGCATAGTTGACGACAACGCTATACCCCGCCTTGCCAAGCTTCAGCGCAACAGCCCGCCCGATCCCCCGGCTTCCGCCTGTCACGATGGCAACGTTTGTCATTCTCTCACTCCCTTGTCCTTCCTCGCGCGAAGCGCGGGCAAGGTGGACGCGAAGCGGACGGATGGGGTTCTCGCCTCGGGCACAACCCCACCCGTCAGTCGCGCCGCGGCTGACACCCTCCCCGCCGCGCGGAGAGGGACAAATTTACAAATCCAGAATCGAACGCTGCGGATCTTCCAGATTTTCCTTCACGCGCACGAGGAAGGTCACGGCCTCTTTGCCGTCGACGATGCGGTGATCATAGGACAGCGCCAGATACATCATCGGGCGGATCGCGATCTGCCCGTTCACCACCACCGGCCGCTCCTGGATCTTGTGCATGCCGAGGATGCCGGACTGCGGCGCATTGAGAATGGGCGTCGACATCAGCGAGCCATAGACGCCGCCGTTCGAGATCGTGAAGGTGCCGCCCTGCATGTCGGTGATCTGCAACTGCCCGTCACGCGCGCGCTTGCCGTAATCGGCAATCGTCTTCTCAACGCCCGCGAACGAAAGATTGTCCGCATCGCGCAATACGGGAACGACAAGGCCCTTCTCGGTGCCCACCGCCACGCCGATGTGGTAGAAATTCTTGTAGACGATATCATCGCCGTCGATCTCGGCATTGACCGCCGGAATCTCCTTCAGGCCCGCGATGCAGGCTTTGACGAAGAAGCTCATGAATCCCAGCTTCACGCCGTGCTTCTTCTCGAACAGGTCCTTGTACTGGTTCCTGAGCGCCATCGTCGCCGTCATGTCCACCTCGTTGAAGGTGGTGAGCATCGCCGCCGTGTTCTGCGCATCCTTCAACCGCCGCGCGATCGTCAGGCGAAGCCGCGACATCTTCACACGCTCTTCCCGCGCGCCATCGCCCGCGGCGGAAGGTGCCCGCGCTGCCGGTGCAGGTGCCGCCGGAATGACCAGCGGCCTTGCCTCGGCCACGGGAGCGGCAGGCTTTTCCAGATGCGCGATCACATCGCCCTTGGTGATGCGCCCATCCTTGCCGGTTCCGGCCACGGCACCGGTATCGACCTTGTTCTCCTCCACCATCTTCCGCACGGCGGGCGACAGTGGCGTATCCGCCTTGGCGGCAGCAGCGGGCGCGGGAGCAGAAGCCGGTTCGGATTTCTTCGGCGCCGGCGCTTCTACGGCCTTCGCGGTCGAGGCCCCCGCGGCACCCTCCTCGATCAGCCCCAGAAGTGCTCCCACATTCACGGTGGTGCCCGGTGCCGCATCGATCGACGACAGCTTGCCCGATGCCGGTGCCGGCACTTCCACCGTCACCTTGTCGGTTTCGAGTTCGACGAGCGGCTCATCGGCCTTCACCGCATCGCCCGCCTGCCGGAACCATTTTGCAATCGTGGCCTCGGTGACGGATTCGCCCAGGGCCGGTACGCGGATTTCTTTTGCCATTCTGTCTGTCCCTTAAACCTTGCTGTCGCCCAATGCTTCTTCGAGGAAGTTCTTCAACTCCTTCAGATGCCGGCTCATCAGTCCCGTCGCGGTCGAGGCCGAAGGCAGCCGTCCCGCATAGCGTGGCCGCGTCTTCTGAGCGCCGATGAATTCGAGCACACGCTCGATATTGGGCTGCGCGAAGCTCCACGCCCCCATGTTGTAAGGCTCTTCCTGGCACCACACGAATTCGGCTTGGCGGAAGCGCGAGAGAATGTTGATCAGCGCCTTGTGCGGCCACGGGTAAAGCTGCTCGATGCGCAGCAGATAAACATCGTTCAGGCCGCGCTTCTCGCGCTCCTCGTAAAGATCGTAATAGACCTTGCCCGAACACAGCACCACGCGGCGCATCTTGTCGTCGGCCACAAGCTTCACCGCCTCATCCGCGATCATCTCGGCATCGTCCCACAACAGCCGGTGGAAGGTCGTGCCCTCGTCCATCATGGCAAGCGAAGACGTCGCACGCTTGTGGCGCAGCAGCGACTTCGGTGTCATGATGATCAGCGGCTTGCGGATGTCGCGCTTCAACTGGCGGCGCAGGATGTGGAAGTAGTTCGCCGGCGTCGTGCAGTTCGCCACCTGCATGTTGTCTTCCGCGCACATCTGCAGGAAGCGTTCGAGCCGGGCGGAGGAATGTTCCGGCCCCTGTCCCTCATAGCCATGCGGCAGCAGACACACGAGACCCGACATGCGCAGCCACTTGCGCTCGCCGGAAGATATGAACTGGTCGAACACCACCTGCGCGCCATTGGCGAAATCGCCGAACTGCGCTTCCCAGATCGTCAGCGCATTGGGTTCCGCCAGCGAGAAACCATATTCGAAGCCCAGCACGGCTTCTTCCGACAGCATCGAATTGATGGCGTCGATCTTGATCTGCTGGTCCTTCACGAGGTGATTGAGCGGCGTGTAGCGCTTCTCGTTCTCCTGGTCGACCAGCACCGCATGGCGCTGCGAGAAGGTGCCGCGCTGCACGTCCTGGCCCGAAAGCCTGACCGGAAACCCGTCCATCAGCAGCGTGCCGAAGGCCAGATGCTCCGCCATCGCCCAGTCGAGGCCCTTGCCCTCCTCGATCATCTTGCGCCGCGCATCCAGCACGCGCTGCATGGTGCGGTGAACCTTGAAACTCTTCGGCACCTTCGTCAGCTTGAGGCCCATTTCCTTCAGCTTTGCCGCCGGAACGCCGGTCTCGCCCTTGCGCGGTTCCTCATGGTCCTTCGCGGCCTTGAGGCCGGCCCAGCGGCCATCCAGCCAGTCGGCCTTGTTGGCCTTGTAGCCTTCGGACACCGAGAAATCCTCGTCCAGCGACTTGCGGTAGGCCGCCTTCATGGCGTCGAACTCTTCCGCCGAGATGACACCCTCTTCGATCAGCCGCTTGCCATAAAGCGTCACGGTCGTCGGCTGCCCGGCAATCCGCTTGTACATCAAGGGCTGCGTGAAGGCCGGCTCGTCTGTCTCGTTGTGCCCGAAGCGGCGATAGCAGAACATGTCGATGACGACAGGCTTCTTGAACTTTTGCCGGAACTCCATGGCGATCTTCGCGGCATAGACCACCGCTTCCGGATCATCGCCATTGCAATGGAAGATCGGCGACTCGATCATCTTCGCAACGTCCGAAGGATAGGGCGAAGAGCGCGACCAGTGCGGGCTCGTCGTGAAGCCGATCTGGTTGTTGACGATGAAGTGGATCGAACCACCCGAGCGATGCCCGCGCAGTCCCGAAAGCCCGAAGCATTCGGCGACGACACCTTGCCCCGCGAAAGCCGCATCGCCATGGATCAGCAGCGGCAGCACGCTCGTGCGCTCCTTGTCCTTCCGCTGGTCCTGCTTGGCCCGCGCCTTGCCGAGAACGACCGGATCGACGATCTCGAGATGCGACGGATTGGCGGTGAGCGACAAGTGCACCACATTGTCGTCGAAGGCGCGGTCGGATGACGAGCCCAGATGATATTTGACGTCGCCCGAACCTTCCACTTCATCGGGCGTCGATGACCCGCCCTTGAACTCGTGGAAGATCGCCGAGAACGGCTTCGACATCACGTTGGCCAGCACGTTCAGCCGACCGCGATGCGCCATGCCCAGCACGATTTCCTTGAGGCCCAGCTGGCCGCCGCGCTTGATGATCTGTTCGAGCGCCGGGATCATCGATTCCCCGCCATCGAGCCCGAAGCGCTTGGTGCCGGTATATTTCACATTGAGGAAGTTCTCGAAGCCCTCGGCCTCGATCAGCTTGTTGAGGATCGCCTTCTTGCCTTGTGGCGTGAAGCTGATCGACTTGTCGGCGCCCTCGATCCGCTCCTGGATCCAGCCCTTCTGCTCGGGGTCCGAGATATGCATGAACTCGACGCCCAGCGTGCCACAGTAAGTGCGCTTCAGGATGTCGACGATCTGGCGGACGGTCGCATGCTCGAGGCCCAGCACATGATCGAGGAAGATCGGCCGGTCGAGGTCCGCGCCCGAAAATCCGTAGGATGCGGGGTCAAGCTCGGGATGCGACACTTCTTCCTTGAGGCGCAGGGGGTCGAGGTCGGCGGCGAGATGACCCCGCATCCGGTAGGCGCGGATCATCATCAGTGCACGGACCGAATCCATCGTCGCCTTGCGCACGTCGTCCGCCGAAAGCCCTGGCGCTTTCTCAGCCGTTGCAGGCTTGGCGCCACCCTTCGCGGCGGCAGGCGGAACCACAGGCCATTGCCCGTCGAGTGCGGAAACAAGCTCGCCCGATTCAGCGCGGGGCCAATCCTTCCGCGCCCATGAAGGTCCGCTCACCTGCGCCTTGGCCTGCTCCGCATTGTCTTCGAGCCCGGCAAAGAACTGCCGCCAGTGCTGGTCCACGGCGGCGGGATTTTCGAGATATTTCGCATAGAGCTGTTCGATGAACTGGGCGTTCCCGCCATAGAGAAACGAGGTCTGCTCGAATGCCGTGGTCAGGTCCGTCTTGTTCATCCCAGTGTCCTCTCTTGAGCCTCCCTCCCCCTCGTGGGGAGGGATCGAGGGTGGGGGGCCGCGAGTCAATCCGCCAAGACCCCCACCCTAACCCTCCCCACAAGGGGGAGGGGACTAGTCACCTAGCCCTTCAGCGTCTTCACCAGCGTCTTGCCCAGCAATGCGGGCGAATCTGCGACTGCGATACCAGCCCGCTTCATCGCGTCGATCTTCGATTCAGCCCCGCCCTTGCCGCCCGAAATGATCGCACCCGCATGGCCCATGCGCCGTCCGGGAGGTGCCGTGCGGCCAGCGATAAAACCCGCCATCGGCTTCTTCTTCTTGGACTTCGCGATGAACTCCGCCGCATCTTCCTCAGCCGATCCGCCGATCTCGCCGATCATGATGATCGATTGCGTCTCATCGTCGGCCAGAAACATTTCCAGCATGTCAATGAATTCTGTTCCCTTCACCGGGTCGCCGCCGATGCCCACCGCCGTCGTCTGCCCCAGGCCTTCCTGCGTCGTCTGAAACACAGCCTCATAGGTCAGCGTGCCGGAGCGCGAGACGATGCCCACCGAACCTTTCCTGAAGATGTTCCCCGGCATGATGCCGATCTTGCATTCATTCGGCGTCAGCACGCCCGGGCAGTTGGGCCCGATCAACCGCGACTTGGAACCGGAAAGCGCCCGCTTCACCTTCACCATGTCCATCACGGGGATGCCCTCGGTGATGGTGATGATCAGCGGAATCTCGGCATCGATCGCTTCCAGGATCGCATCCGCCGCGAACGGCGGCGGCACGTAGATGACCGTCGCATCCGCCCCGGTCTTCTGTTTTGCATCCCAAACCGTGTCGAACACAGGGAGCCCCACATGCGTGGTCCCGCCCTTGCCCGGCGTCACGCCGCCCACCATCTGCGTGCCATAGGCCATCGCCTGTTCGGTATGAAACGTGCCATTGTTGCCGGTGATGCCCTGGCAGATGACGCGTGTATTCTTGTTGACGAGAATGGACATCAGGCTGCTTCCTTCACGGCTTTGACGATCTTGGCCGCCGCATCGTCGAGGTCGTCGGCGGGGATCACGTTGAGACCGCTCTCGCGGATGATCTTCTTGCCGAGGTCCACGTTCGTTCCTTCCAATCGCACCACCAGCGGCACGCTCAAGCCCACATCCTTCACCGCCGCAATCACGCCTTCCGCGATCACGTCGCATTTCATGATGCCGCCGAAGATGTTGACGAGGATGCCCTTCACTTTCGGGTCCGCGGTGATGATCTTGAACGCCGCCGCAACCTTCTCCTTGGTGGCACCACCGCCGACGTCCAAAAAGTTCGCAGGCTCCGCGCCATAAAGCTTGATGATGTCCATCGTCGCCATCGCCAAACCGGCGCCATTCACCATGCAGCCGATCGAGCCATCGAGCGCCACATAGGAGAGATCGAATTTCGAGGCCTCGATCTCCTTAGGATCTTCTTCGCTCAAGTCGCGCAATTCCTTGATCTCGGGATGACGGTCCAGCGCGTTCGAATCGAAGTTGATCTTGGCATCGAGGCAGATCAGCTTGTTGTCATTGGTGACGACCAGCGGATTGATCTCCAAGAGGCTCATGTCTTTTTCCACGAAGGCCTTGTAGAGCTGCCCGATCATCTTCACGCATTGCTTGGTAAGATCGCCCTCGAGCTTCAGCGCCGAAGCGATGCGCCGCCCGACGTAAGCGGAATAGCCAGCGGCGGGATCGACCTGCACGGTGATGATCTTTTCCGGCGTGTCGTGCGCCACCTCCTCGATGTTCATGCCGCCTTCGGTCGACGCGATGAAAGCAACCTTCGAAGTTTCGCGGTCAACCAGGATCGAGAGATAAAGCTCGCGCGCAATCGCCGTGCCTTCCTCGATATAGAGCCGCTGCACCAGCTTGCCCTCGGGCCCCGTCTGCGGCGTCACCAGATTCATGCCGAGGATGCGCGTGGCCTCCGTCTTCACATCGGCAACCGATTTGACGACCTTCACGCCGCCGCCCTTGCCGCGCCCGCCCGCATGGATCTGGGCTTTCACCACCCACACCGGACCCGGCATCTGTTCCGCCGCCTTCACCGCTTCATCGACAGTAAAGGCCGCATGGCCCCTGCCCGTCGCCACGCCAAAGCCGCGGAGCACTTCCTTGGCCTGATACTCATGAATGTTCATACGATACCTCTGTAGCAGTTCCCCCTCTCCCACACGCATG
>JALHQC010000043.1 GCA_022842165.1 bacterium | reverse complement strand
CTGTAATAGGGAAATAGTCCTTGACAGCGTACGGTCGTTCGGCTAGAAGAGGGCATACTCCACAAATGGGTCAGGCGATGAGCGGCGAGGGTGATGAACCGGCGCCCGATGACTTTTGGACATCGGCGCGGAAACGATATGAGGATGGCAGGGAACAGGTCTCGGCCATCGCGGCGGAGGCCGGACTGTCAACGCAGGCGCTGATCGCGCAGGCTCGCAATTCCGGATGGAAGCTGCGCGGGGCCCCGAAGAAGAAGCAGAGCGGCACGCGGGAAACGATCGCCCGGCTGAAGGCGCTTCTGCAGCAGCGGCTGGGCGAACTCGAAGCACAGATCGACACCCTGAACGAACAGGCGACCGCCGCGACGAGCGAACGCGACATTCGCGCCATGAACACGCTGGTGCGCACGCTGGAGAAGGTGCTGGAACTTGAACGCAAGGAACGAGCCCAGCGCGCCCGGCAGCGAAAGGCCAGACGCGACTTTGATGACGCCGAGCGTGACGCGCTTGCGGACAAGCTTGAGGGACTGCACCGGGAGATCCAAGAACAGCGAGCAGGCGAGACGCCTGTCGCGGACACTGCCGATCCGCCAGGTGGCGCTTCTCAATCGTGACTGGCGCAATTGGGCGCGCGAGGGAAAGCAGCTTCCACCCGGCGGCGAGGCCTGGCGGAGCTGGCTGATCCTCGGCGGGCGCGGTGCGGGAAAAACCAGGGCGGGTGCCGAATGGGTGCGGGCGCAGGCCCTGGGGCTGTGGCCCGAGACGGGGCCGCGTTCTGAACGGATCGCCATTGTCGGGCCGACCTTCGACGAGGCGCGGCTGGTGATGATCGAGGGAAAGTCGGGCCTGCTGGCGATCCACGAGGATGACGAGCGCCCCGTCTATGAGCCTTCGAAGCGGCTGCTCACGTGGCGCAACGGGTCGATCGCCCAGGTGTTTTCGGCGGATGATCCCGATGGGCTGCGGGGGCCGCAATTCGATGCCGCCTGGTGCGACGAGCTGGGCAAATGGAAACACGCCGAGGCCGCATGGGACATGCTGGCCTTCGCGCTGCGGCTGGGGACAAACCCGCGCGTGGTGATTACCACGACGCCACGGCCGAGCGCCTTGCTGAAGCGGCTGCTGGCGGATGCAGCAACGGCGGTGACGCGCACGCGCACGGCGGACAACCGCGCCCATCTGGCGCGGAGCTTCTGGAAAGATGTGCAGGCCCGCTATGGCGGCACGAGGCTGGGCCGGCAGGAACTCGACGGCGAGCTGATCGACGATGATCCCGACGCGCTGTTCCAGCGTGGCCTGATCGAGCAGGGCAGGGTGCGGCAAACGCCCGAGCTGCTGCGGATCGTGGTGGCGGTGGACCCGCCGGCGAGCCATGGCCGGAAATCGAATGCCTGTGGCATCATCTGCGTGGGGCTAGGAGACGACGGCCTGGCCTATGTGCTGGAAGATTGCACGATGAATGGTGCGCGGCCTTCGCAATGGGCGAACCGCGTGGTGGCGCTTTATCATGGCCGCAACGCCGACCGCGTGGTGGCGGAGGTAAACCAGGGCGGCGCCATGGTGGAGCAGGTGCTGCGCGAGGTAGACGAGAGCCTGTCGTTCCGCGCCGTGCATGCAAGCCAGGGAAAGCGCGCCCGCGCCGAACCGGTGGCCGCACTTTATGAACAGGGACGCGTGCGCCATGCCGGCGTGTTCCCCGAACTCGAGGATGAAATGTGCTCGGCGATCCGCGCCGGGTTGAAAAGCCCGGACCGGCTCGACGCGCTGGTGTGGGCGGTGACCGACCTGATGCTGCGGCGGACGGCCAATCCGCGCGTGCGAACTCTTTGAAGGATGAAGCGATGCTGGAAAGACTGAGACGGTTTTGGGCGCCGGAGCAGAAGCGCTCGGCCACGGCGCCGCTGATTGCGCTCCACACGGCGGGCAGGCCGCAATGGACGCCGCGCAACTATGTGGCGCTGACGGCGGAGGGCTTCGCTTCAAACGCCATCGGCTATCGCGCCGTGCGGATGATTGCCGAGGCTGCGGCCTCGATTCCCTGGCTCGTCTATGAAGGCGAGGCGGAGGCAACTTCGCATCCGCTTCTGGCGCTGTTCGCGAAGCCCAATCCGGGCCAGCCGGGGCGCGAGTTCTTCGAGATGCTCTATGGCTTCCTGCTGGTGGCGGGCAATGCCTACATCGAAAAAGTGGAGCTCGAAGGTGCTGCCCGCGAGATCCACGCGCTGCGGCCCGACCGCATGAAGGCGGTCGCTTCGGCCAATGGCTGGCCGGAGGCTTTCGAATATTCCGTCAACGGACAATCGGTGCGGCTGGCCGCCGAGAACGTGCTGCATCTGAAGCTGTTCAATCCGCTGAACGATCATTACGGCATGTCGCCGCTCGAAGCCGCGCAACGTTCGATCGACACGCACAATGCGGCTGCCGCCTGGAACAAGGCGATGCTCGACAATTGCGCCAGGCCATCGGGCGCGCTCGTCTATGCGGCGGGCGATGGGAACCTCACCGCCGAACAGTTCGACCGCTTGAAGCGCGAGCTGGAGAATTCCTATCAGGGAGCGGCCAACGCCGGGCGGCCGATGGTGCTGGAAGGCGGCCTCGACTGGAAGGAAATGGGTTACAGCCCAAAGGACATGGAATTCATCGCGGCGAAGAATGCCGCAGCCCGCGAGATTGCGCTGGCCTTCGGCGTGCCGCCCATGCTGCTGGGAATTCCCGGCGACAATACATTTGCGAATTATGCCGAGGCGAACCGCACCTTCTGGCGCCAAACCGTGCTGCCGCTTGCGAGCCGCGTGGCCGAGGCCATGACGGGATTTCTGGCGCAGGGCAATGTGCGGCTGGCGCACGATCTCGATCAGGTGGAGGCACTCAGTCCCGACCGCGAGGCGCTGTGGGCAAGGCTCGAACGCGCGAGCTTCCTCACCGAGGACGAGAAGCGCGCGGCGGTGGGCTATGGGGCGAAGAGAACGAATAACGAGTAGCGGCTGCTCACGTCCTCGCCCCGCGTGAGCGGGGAGAGGAAGGGGACCCACCGGAGGTGGGGGAGGAGAGGGGCACCCGGGCTTTGCCGGAGACATGGCCCGTTGGCCCCTCTCCTATCCCACGGCTTCGCCGCAGGCCCCTTTCCTCCCCCCGCTCGCGCAGGGGGAGGACGTTCTCGATCCGCCTGCAGAGCGGGAGAAGACGTTTTGGCCGCATAGGGCAGCAGACATTCAGGAGCTTTAATCATGCAAACCCGCCGGGAGAAGAACCGGCTGGGGCAGCCGCTTTGCGCCTGCTCTGGCACGGGCGTGTTCGTGGGCTATGCGAGTCTGTTCGGGCGGCGCGACCAGTCGGGCGATATCGTGATGCCCGGCGCCTTCGCGGCTTGCCTGAAACGAAAAGGGCCAACCGGCATTCGCATGCTGTTTCAGCACGATGCGGCAGAACCTGTCGGCACCTGGCTGGAGCTGCGCGAGAACGATCGCGGACTTTATGTCGAAGGCCGCCTTGATCCCAACGTGCAGCGCGGGCGCGAGATCATGTCGCTCCTTGAAAGCCGCGGGCTCGACGGGCTGTCGATCGGCTTCAGGACGGTGACGGCGCGGCGCGACCGCGCCAGCGGTGCGAGGCTGCTGTTGCAGGTCGACCTCTGGGAGATTTCGCTCGTCACATTCCCGATGCTCGAGGGTGCGCGCGTTTCGCAAACGAAGCGGCGCGTTCTCGAAGCTGCGGAGCAGGCCTTCGGGCCGCGCTCCGGAACGCCCCATCCCGCCGAACGGGGGATCCCCTCGCTTGCCGCCCTGTTCCGGGATGGGGCCCGCATTTTTCAACCAGGAGAGACATGAGACACATGGACAACGGACTTGAGACCAAGGTCGCCTTCGGCGACTTCATGCAGGCCTTCGAGGCTTTCAAGGATGCCAATGACGAGCGGCTCGGCCAGATCGAGAGCCGCATGAGTGCCGATGTGGTGACGAGCGACAAGGTCGAGCGCATCAACCGCGCCATCGACGAGACGAAGTCGCGCCTCGACGAGATCACGCTGAAAGCCCGCAGGCCGCGCCTCACCGGCACTGACGAGGCCGCACCCGCCGCCCGCGAACACAAGCAGGCCTTCGAGACCTATGTGCGGAAGGGCGAGACGGCGGGACTTTTCGACATCGAGGCCAAGGCCATGTCGATCGGCTCGAATCCCGACGGCGGCTTCCTGGTGCCGGCTGAACTCGAAACCGAGATCGGCCGCAGGCTTTCGGCGGCATCACCGATCCGCGCCATAGCGGGTGTGCGCCAGGTCTCGGCTGCGGTCTACAAGAAGCCCTTCGCCACGACCGGCTTTGCGACGGGCTGGGTGGGCGAAACCGCGGCGCGGCCCGAGACGGCATCACCGACGCTTGCCGAACTGCAGTTCCCGGCCATGGAACTCTACGCAATGCCGGCGGCGACGCAGGCGCTGCTGGATGACTCGGCGGTGAACCTCGACCAGTGGATTGCCGAGGAAGTGCAGCAGGTCTTCGCTGACCAAGAAAGCACCGCCTTCGTGACCGGCAATGGCGTCAACCGGCCCAAGGGCTTCCTCGACTATACCAAGGTTGCGGATGCCTCATGGACCTGGGGCAGCACCGGCTACATCGCCAGCGGCGTGGCAGGAGCTTTCCCGGCTGCGAACCCGTCCGACAAGCTGATCGACCTCGTCTATGCGCTGAAGAGCGGTTACCGACAGAACGCGCATTGGGTGGTGAACCGCAAGACGCAAGGGGTGATCCGCAAGTTCAAGGACGTCGACGGCAACTACCTGTGGCAGCCCGCCGCCAGTGCCGATGGCAAGGCGATGCTGCTCAACTTCCCCATCGCCGAGAGCGAGGACATGCCGGACATCGCCACCGACAGCTATGCCTTGTCCTTTGGCGACTTCGGGCGTGGCTACCTGATCGTCGACCGGGTGGGCGTGCGCGTGCTGCGCGATCCCTATTCCGCCAAGCCCTATGTGCTGTTCTACACGACAAAGCGCGTGGGCGGCGGCATTCAGAACTTCGAGGCGATCAAGCTGATGAAGTTCGGCGTGTCGTAAGCATGACCCTTCGAGGCCTTGCGTGAGCAGGGCCTCGAAGCATTCGCAACACGGAGACCCCATGGCTTCAGTTCTTGTGACGCCGCCGGCGATCGAGCCTGTCTCGCTCGCCGAGGCGAAGGCGCATCTGCGTATCTCGCACCTCGATGAGGATGCGCTGATCTCGACCCTGATCGTGTCTGCCCGCCGCATCGTGGAGGCGCGGACCGGGCTGGTGCTGATCGAGCAGGATTGGACCTGCTATCTCGACGACTGGCCGGAGGATGGCGTGATCGCCATTCCGCTGGCGCCTGTCTCCGCGGTTGATGAGGTCTCGGTTTTCGGCGAGAACGACATCGCAGCCGCGATCGACCCCGCGCATTATTATGTCGACGTTGCATCGCGCCCGCCACGGTTGCTGCTGCGGGGCTCGCGCGTCTGGGCACGGCCGGGCCGTATCGCCAATGGCGTCGCGATCGCGGTGAAGGCAGGCTTCGGGGTCTCGGCATCTTCGGTGCCGGAAGCCCTGCGCCAGGCGATTTTGCAGCTGGTGGCGCACTGGCACGAGCACCGTGGGCATGCCGAACCGCCGGCCCTGCCGCTGACGCTCGACACGCTGCTCCAGCCCTATCGCGAGGTGCGGCTGTGAGCAACCCGGCCCATGCCGTTCAGACGGCGATGCGGAACGCCTTGCTGGCCCATGCGCCGCTGACGCTGCTCTTGAGCGGCGCGCATGTGTTCGAGGAAATGCCGCGCGGCGCGGTGGCCCCATATGTGAGCTTCGGCGACATCGAAACCCGCGACTGGAGCGTGGCGGATGCCAAGGCGCACGAGCATTTCGTGACGCTCAGTGTACGGACGAACAACCGCAGCCGGAAACTTGCGCAGGATATCCTGGGCGAGATCGAGTCCGTTCTCGACAATGCACCACTGACATTGGTGGGCCACCGGCTGGTGAACCTGCGGCTGACTTTCTGGAGCGTGGCGCGCGAGAAGAACGGCGAGAATTTTGGCGCGGTCCTCCGCTTCCGCGCTGCAACCGAACCGCTTTAGGAGACGAACATGGGCGCACAGAAAGGGCGCGATCTTCTGCTGAAGATCGACGCGACGGGGACGGCAAGCTTCCAGACGGTGGCGGGCCTCAGGAGCCACACCATCTCGTTCAACGCCGAGACGGTTGACGTGAGCCATCAGGAGTCCGCCGGGCAATGGCGCGAGCTGCTGGCGGGTGCGGGGCTGAAATCATCGAGCATTCGCGGTTCCGGCATCTTCAAGGATGCCGCATCCGATGCCACCATTCGGAGCTATTTCTTCAATGGCACCATTCGCGCCTGGCAGGTGATCGTGCCCGATTTCGGGACGATCGAAGGTCCGTTCCAGATCGCCAGCCTCGAGATGGGCGGGCGGCATGATGGCGAAGTGACTTTCGAGCTGGCACTCGAATCGGCCGGCGAACTGACCTTCACCGCACTCTGAGAGGGCTGACATGGCAAACCGTCACCGTGGCGAGATCGATGCCGAACTGGGTGGACAGAGCTACACGCTCTGCCTCACGCTAGGCGCCCTGGCCGAGATCGAGAATGCCTATGGCGGCGAGGATTTGATCGCCATCGCCGAGCGCTTCGAGACGGGCCGCATCGGCGCCACCGACGCGATCCGTGTGATCGGCGCGGGGCTGCGCGGCGGCGGAAACCCCGTCAGCAACGAGGAAGTGGCGGCGATGAGCGTTACCGGAGGGGCCACGGGCTATCTCGACATCGTGGTCCGCCTGCTGAAGGCAACTTTTGCGCCCGCCGCGGACAAATCGGGAAACGGATGAGCGCCGGCGGGGAAGGCTTTCCCTGGCGGCGCATGATGGAACTGGGGCTTGGCGTGCTGCGCCTGAGCTCTGCCGAATTCTGGGCCGCGACCCCGCGCGAGATCGCCGCCGCATTCCCCTGGTGCGGACGGGACGTGCCGGGCCGTGCGGTGCTTGACGGCCTGATGCAACAATTTCCGGATGACACATGACAGATCAAGTGGAACGCCTGACGCTTCAGACTGACGAACTGCGCGAGCAGATGACCGGGTTGAACCGGCTGGCCGAGAGTTTCGGCGTGAAGCTGGTGAACGCCTTTGCGGGCGCCGTCATTCATGGCCGCAAACTCTCCGACGTATTGAAGGGCCTGGCGCTGTCGCTGGCGCAGACGGCGCTGACACAAGGATTGCGGCCGCTGGGAAATCTCATTGGAGGGTTGCTGGGCAATGTGACGGGCAGCGCCCGCGGCAATGTGTTTTCCGGGGGAAGGCTCATGCCATTCGCCGATGGCGGCATCGTCAATTCGCCGACGTTGTTTCCGATGCGCGGCGGCACCGGGCAGATGGGCGAGGCGGGGCCGGAAGCCATCATGCCGCTGGCGCGAGGGGCTGACGGCAAGCTGGGCGTGCGGGGCGGCGGTGGCGGCATCAACGTGACGGTGAACATCCAGACGCCGGACGCCCAGAGCTTCCAGCGCTCGCAATCCCAAGTGGCGGCGATGATGGCGCGGGCGGTGCAGCGCGGGCAGAGGAATCTTTGAGCCATGGCATTCGATGACATCCGGTTTCCGGTGGCCGTCTCGCGCGGTGCGACGGGGGGCCCCGAACGGCGCACCGACATCGTGGTGCTGGGCTCGGGCGCGGAGGAGCGCAACAGCCGCTGGGCGGATTCGCGCCGCCGCTACAACGCCGGATTCGGCGTCAAGTCTCTCGACGACATCCACGACGTGGTGCGCTTCTTTGAGGAGCGGCGCGGGCGGCTGCATGGCTTTCGCTGGAAAGATCACATGGACTTCAAATCCTGTGCGCCTGGAGAGACTGTCAGCGCCCTCGACCAGCAGATCGGGACTGGCACCGGCAGCCTTGCGAGCTTCGCCCTCGTCAAGCGCTATGGCACGGGCCTGCGCGACTATGTGCGGGCGATCACCAAGCCGGTGCCGGGCAGCGTGGTTGTGGCGGTCGATGGCATTGCGGCAGCGGCTTTCAGCGTGAACGCGCTGACCGGCATCGTGACATTCGAGGCCGGATCGCTTCCGGCGCCGGGCGCCATCGTGACGGCGGGGTTTCACTTCGACGTTCCGGCCCGCTTCGACAGCGACCAGCTGCGCATCAACTTCAGCCATTTTGCGGCGGGGGACATTCCGGACATTCCGGTGGTGGAGATCCGCGCATGAGGACGCTTGCGCCCGGACTTCAGGCCCATCTCGACAGCGGGGTGACGACACTGTGCCATTGCTGGAAGCTCGAAACGCGGGCCGGCGAGGTGATGGGCTTTACCGACCATGACCGTGACCTGAGCTTTGACAGCACAGACTTCGAAGCGCAGGCGGGCTTCACCGCGACCGAGATCGAGTCCTCGCTTGGCCTCGCGATCGACAATCTCGAAGCATCGGGCGCGCTCACTTCCGAACGGCTGAACGAGCAGCGGTTGCTGGCGGGAGATTTCGACAATGCCGCTGTGGAGGTCTGGCTCGTCAACTGGCAGGAGGTGAGCCGACGCACGTTGCTGCGCAAGGGCAACCTCGGTGAGATCACACGGAACAAGACGGGCTTCAGCGCCGAACTGAGAGGCCTTGCGCATGTGCTGAACCAGCCGAAGGGCCGCATCTACCAGCATGGCTGCGATGCCGTGGTCGGCGATAGCCGTTGCGGCGTCAATCTCGATCTGCCGGGTTTCAGTGTCGACGCCATGGTCGTCTCGTCGGAAGAAAGCCGCCGGATCGCAGTGAGCGGTGCTGACGGTTTCGCCGAAGGCTTCTTCGCGCGCGGGACGGCGGAATTTCTTGCCGGCCCCAATGCGGGCCGGATCTCGGAGATCAAGTTTCACAGATCGAACCCGGTGGTGGCGATCGAGCTCTGGCAGCCGGCAATGGCCATTCCGCAGCCGGGCGACGTGGTCAGGCTTCGCGCCGGTTGCGACAAGCAGTTTGCGACCTGCAAGGCGAAGTTCGGCAATGGCGTGAACTTCCGGGGCTTTCCGCACATACCAGGCGATGACTTCATCCTGAGCTATGCGCGCCGCGGCGAAGACGGCAACGACGGCGGAAGCCGCAACTGAAAACCGGATTGAACTGTCATGATGCAGGCTGAGATCGTGGCGGCGGCGCGCGGCTGGATTGGCACGCCCTATGCCCATCAGGCGAGCCTCAGGGGCATTGGCACCGATTGCCTTGGGCTGGTGCGGGGCGTGTGGCGCCAGGTCAAGGGCGATGAGCCGGAACTGGCGCCGCCCTATGCACCGGGCTGGGCGGAAGAGGGCGGCACCGAGGCCCTGGCGGAGGCGGCCAGCCGCCATATGATCGAAATTCCGTGTACGGAGTTTCAGGCGGGCGACGTGCTGCTGTTCCGCTGGCGCCGCGGGATGCCCGCGAAACACGCAGGAATCGCGGTCTCGCCCTTCCGCATGGTTCACGCGCAGGAGCAGGCGGCGGTGACGGAAATTTCACTTTCCAACTGGTGGCGGCGGCATCTGGCCTTCGCCTTCCGCTTTCCCGGAGTGACGGCCTGATGGCGACAGTCGTGTTGCAGACCGTGGGGCAGGGCGTTGGCGCGTTGCTGGGCGGGCCGGTGGGCGGCATCATCGGGCGCGCGGTGGGCGCCATTGCCGGAAACTTCATCGACCAGGCGCTGTTCGGCACGACACGGCGGATCGAGGGGCCGCGGCTTGGCGATCTTCGCATCATGGCGTCCTCCGAGGGCGCGGCGATTCCCCGGCTATGGGGCCGCATGCGCGTGGCGGGGCAGGTGATCTGGGCGACGAGCTTCGAGGAAGCAAAGGAGACGAACACCGAGAATGCTTCCGCCAAGGGGGGTGCCGGCAGCGCGCCCACGGTGACCGAATATACCTATTACGCGAACTTCGCCGTGGCGCTGTGCGAAGGTGAGATTAACCGCATCGGCCGGGTGTGGGCCGATGGCAAGCCCTTCGATATCTCGACCGTGACGGCACGGCTCTATACGGGAAGCGAAACGCAGGACGCCGACAGCCTGATCGCCGCCAAGGAGGGAGCGGGGAATGCGCCTGCCTATCGCGGCACGGCCTATATCGTGTTCGAGCGGCTGAATGTGACGGGCTTCGGCAACCGCATGCCGCAGCTTTCCTTCGAGGTGTTCCGCTCCGCCGGCGGTGCCGAGAACGCCATGAGGGCAGTGAGCATCATTCCCGGCAGCACCGAGTTCGGCTATGACACCGAGATCGTGACGCGCGAGCCGGAGCGCGGCGTGACGGAGCCTGAGAATGCCCACGCCTCCGCCACACGCAGCAACTGGGCGGTGTCGCTCGACCAGTTGACCTCCGCCTGCGGTGAGTTGAAGGCCGCGTCGCTGGTGGTGGCCTGGTTCGGCAATGATCTGCGCTGCGGGCACTGCACGGTGAGGCCCGGCGTCGAGTCGGCTGTGAAACTCACAGAACCCGCGACCTGGCAGGTGAGCGGCACGGAACGCGCCGCGGCGCATGTGGTGTCGGCAATCGGTGGTGCGCCGGCCTTTGGCGGAACGCCGAGCGATCAATCGGTGATCCGCGCCATTCAGGATATCAAGGCGCGGGGACTGGCCGCCGTCTTCTATCCCTTCGTGATGATGGACATCGCGGCGGGCAACACGCTGCCCGACCCTTATGGCGGCGCTGCGCAAGCAGTCTACCCCTGGCGCGGGCGCATCACATCGGCGGTGGCGCCGGGCCTGCCCGGCAGCAGCGACAAGACAATGGCCAGCGCGGCGGAGATCGCCGCCTTCGTGGGAACGGCTGTACCGGCAAATTTCCTGGCCTCGGGATCGAGCGTGACCTATTCAGGGCCGGCGGAATGGAGCTATCGCCGCATGGTGCTGCATTATGCGAAGCTTTGTGCGCTGGCGGGCGGCGTCGACGCCTTCCTGATCGGCAGCGAGCTGCGCGGGCTGACGACGCTGCGCGCCGCCGGCAACAGCTTTCCGTTTGTTGACGCGCTGGTGAGCCTGGCGGCCGACGTGAAGGCGATCCTGCCGCTGGCGAAGATTTCCTATGCCGCCGACTGGACCGAGTATTTCGGATACCAGCCCGGCGATGGCTCAGGCGACGTGTTCTTCCATCTCGATCCGCTCTGGGCATCCTCATCCGTCGGTTTCGTGGGGATCGACAACTACATGCCGCTGAGCGACTGGCGCGATGGCCGTCAGCATACGGATTATCTGTCAGGCGCTGCTTCGCCCTACAGCGTTGACTATCTCAAGGGGAATGTCGCGGGCGGCGAAGGCTTCGACTGGTTCTATGCCAGTGATGAGGACCGGAACGCGCAGCTTCGCACCCCGATCACCGATGGCGCCTACGGCAAGCCCTGGGTGTTCCGCTACAAGGACATCTCATCCTGGTGGGGAAACGCCCATCATGACCGGCCGGGCGGCATCGAGGCTGCGGCATCGACGGCCTGGGTTCCGCAGTCGAAGCCGGTCTGGTTCACCGAGGCCGGGTGCCCGGCGATCGACAAGGGTACCAACCAGCCCAATGCCTTCGTCGATGCGAAATCTTCGGAAAATCTTCTGCCGCATTTTTCCGGCGGGCAGCGCGACGACCTGATCCAGAACCGCTATGTGATCGCCATGTCCGAATACTGGCAGGAGGCAGGGCCGCACAATCCGGCGTCCGCCCTCTATGCGGGGCGCATGGTCGAGCCGGAGCGGATGTTTTTCTGGGCGTGGGATGCGAGGCCTTTCCCGCAGTTTCCATCGCGCTCCGACATCTGGGCCGATGGCGTCAACTACGATCGCGGGCATTGGCTGAACGGGCGGTTGGGCGCTGTGCCGCTGGGCCTGCTGATCCAATCAGTATGCGAAAGCTATGGGCTGACCGCGATTGATACCGGCGGCGTCGAAGGCCTTGTCGACGGTTTCGGGATCGACCGTGGCATGTCGGCCCGCGAAGCGCTCGAGGGGTTGCTGGCGGCCTTCCGGATCGATGCAGTGGAGAGTGGGGGCGTGCTGCGCTTCTTCATGCGGGAGCGCGCGGCGGAACTGGACGTTGCCGAGGCAAGGCTCGTCGAAATCGATGCGGACGCACCGCTCTATGTTCTGAAGCGGGCGCAGGAAACCGAACTGCCGGCGGCGGTGAAGCTTTCCTATATCGAATCCTCTCTCGACTACCGGCAGGCGGCCGTCGAGGCGCGGCGGCTTGGCGGATCGAGCGCGCGCGATGTGGGAATGAACATTCCCGCTGCCGTGGCCCAGCCGCAGGCGCAGATTGCCGCCGACATCGGGCTGCAGGAAGCCTGGGTGGCGCGTGAGGCCGCGGAATTCGCGCTGCCGCCATCGGCCCATGCGATCGAGGCCGGCGATGTCGTGGTGCTGCAGCTTGCATCAGGACCGGTGGCGATCCGGATCGATGAGATCAATGACGGCGGGTTCCGCAAGCTGCGGGGCCGGAGCTACGACCGCTCGGTGTTTGAGGCGCCCGATGCGCCGGCCCGCGGGCTGGAAGCAGCGGGCGCCACGCTGTTCGGCAGGCCCGATGCGGTGATGATGGATTTGCCGATCGCCACGGCGGAGGCCCAGGCGCATGCGCCATGGATCGCGGCTGGCGCGCGGCCCTGGCCGGGGAGCCTGGCGCTCTATCGCCGCACCGGTGCCGCAAGCTTTGCGCTGAACCGCCTGGTCGATGCGCAGGCAACGCAGGGCACGCTGCTTTCGCCCTTCGCGAGCGGGCCGCTCAATGTCTTTGACCGCGGGGCGGCGCTGACCGTGCAACTGGGCTTCGGCGCGCTGGCTTCGGTGAGCGTCGAACAGATGCTGCAGGGCGCCAACCTGGCGGCGGTGGGAAGCGATGAGACCGGGTGGGAGATCATCCAGTTCGGCATCGTCGAGCTGATCGCCGCGCGGACCTACAGGCTCTCGCTGCTGCTGCGCGGGCAATCGGGCTCTGGCCCCGAAGTGCTGGTCTCCCGCGCGCCGGGCGAGCGCTTCGTGCTGCTGAACCGCGCCGTCGTGCAGCCGGTGCTGTCGCTCGCGGAGGGTGGGCTCGAAACGGACTGGAGGATCGGGCCTGCGCAATATCCGATCGGCGCATCCTACCTGACGATCGGCCATCGGGGCCGGCTGCTTGGGCTGAGGCCGCGCGCGCCATGCAGGCTCAGCGGTGCAAGGCAGGGTGCCGACGTGCGTTTCAGCTGGATCAGGCAATCGCGCATTGACGGCGACAGCTGGGACCTGGCTGAGGTGCCGCTGGGCGAAGACAGCGAGTCCTACCGCGTCGACATTCTCGATGGCGCGGTGATCAAGCGGACGGCGGCGGTGGCGGCGCCAGAATTCATCTATCCGGCGTCCGCCATTGCCGCGGACTTCGGGTCCGACCCCGGCGTCTTCACGCTCCGCATCGCGCAACTGAGTGCGGCCTATGGGCCGGGCGCAACTTCGCAAAGGATCATCCATGTCTGAAACACCATTGCTCGGCCTGCCCATTCTCGATGCCGCACAGGCCCAGAAGCACGTGACCCACAACGAGGCGCTGCTGCTGCTCGATGCGGCGGTCCATCTCTCCGTCGTCTCGCGGGCAATCGCGGTGCCACCCCCAACGCCTGCCGAAGCCGAGCGCTATCTGGTAGCGGCGGCCCCCACCGGGGCCTGGGCGGGCCAGGCGGGAAAGCTCGCGATCGCCCAGGCCGGGGCCTGGGTCTTCGTGACGCCCCGCACCGGCTGGCGCGCCTGGATCGTGGATGAGGAACAGTTCCTCATCTATGACGGCGCGCTGTGGCGCGGCATGCCGCCGCCGGACGAACTGGCGAACCTCGATCTCGTGGGCGTCAACACCACGGCGGATGCGGGCAACCGGCTTGCCGTCTCTTCGCCTGCCGTGCTGTTCAGCCATGCGGGCGATGACCACCGGCTCAAGATCAACAAGCAGGCGGGGCCGAATACCGCGTCGCTTCTCTACCAGACGAATTTCTCCGGCCGTGCCGAGATGGGCCTTGCGGGCGACGACGACTTCCGCCTGAAGGTGAGTGCCGATGGCGCCACCTGGAACGATGCCGTCGTCATCGACAGGGCGACGGGGGCGGTCGCCTTTCCCAACACCGCGCCGGGCGCCTATCACGCCGTGGCGACGCTGGCCGACGACGTGGCAACGGGCGCCAATGTGACGCCCGTTTCGCTGACCGGGCTGAGCTTCGCCTTTGCCGCCAACGCCATCTATTTCTTCCGCTGGATTGGCGCCACCAGCGCGGCGGCAACGACGACCGGCTGCGGATTTCAGCTCGACGTCGACGTGGCCGTGACCGACATCCGCATGAACTTCTATCACCAGCTTGCCAATACCGGCACGCTGACCGGCGGATCCTCGCAGGCGGACGATGTTTCATTGAGCGTTTCCAGCGGCATTCCGGTGGCCAACGCCGAGGTGCCGGTGACGGGCCGCGGCATGCTGCGAACGGGTGCGAGCGCCGGAACCGCCCAGCTCAGGCTGCGCTCGGAAGTGGCGGCGGCGGTGACCGCCAAGGCCGGCATGACGCTGGTGGTTGAACGCGTGGCCTAATGCCACTGCAATCGAGGATGACGACAGATGACGAGTCTTGACCGGGACGTGGGCGCGCTCGAAGCGCGGATGGAGCGCGTGGAGCAGGAAATCCAGGCGATGCGGAGCGATGTGAGGGAAATCCGCGATGCGCTGGTGACAGCGCGGGGCGGCTGGCGGACGCTCACTCTCATCATCGGCTTTTCGGCCTCGATGGGGGCGGCGATCGCCAAGCTGCTGCCGGGCTTTCCGGCGCCGCGGCTGTGAGCGGGCGGGACGGCAGATCATGAGGATGACGGAAGCAGGCCTGGCGCTGATCAAACGCTTCGAGGGCTATCGCGGCGAGGCCTATCTTTGCCCGGCGGGCGTCTGGACCATCGGCTATGGCCACACCAGCGTGGCGGGAAACCCGGCGGTGACGCGCGGCGCGAAGATGAACCGCGAAGAGGCCGCCCGCGTGCTGGCCGCCGACGTGGAGATTTTCGCGGACGGCGTGAGGGCCGCCCTGACCCGCGAGGTGACGGCGGCGCAATTCTCCGCACTCGTCAGCTTCGCCTACAATGTCGGGATTGGCGGCTTTCGTTCATCCTCCGTGCTGAAGGCGGTGAATGCCGGCGATTTCGACGCCGTGCCGCGCCGCCTTGGCCTGTGGGTGAAAGGCGGCGGCCGCGTGCTGCCGGGCCTCGTCAAGCGCCGGGCGGCGGAGGCGGAGCTGTTCATCAGCGGCGGCCCTGCGAGCTTGGGCGCGGAAAGATGGCCCGAACCAATCAAGGGCAAACCGCCCCGGCGCAGCACAACGGTGATCGCGGCCGCGATCGCGGCGATTGCTGCAGTTTTCTCTGGCGGCTCGGGGCTGGCGGGCGGCGGGCGCGCGGTGCTGGTCATTTTGGGCGTGGCGGGGCTAGCCGCGGCGCTGTGGATCATCCGCGAACGGATTATGAAATCGAAAGAGGAGGGCGTGTGATGGCATTTCCCATGGCATTTGCGGCGCAGCTGGCAATGGGCCTGTTCCAGGGCCCGGTGATGAAGGCGCTCGAGGCCTATGTGTCCGATCTCGAACTGCGGCGGAAGCTCGCCGCCGAACTGGAGCAGCAGACGCTGGCCTATCTGACGCGGACCTCCGAACTGGGGGTGGGCGTCGTCATGGCGGAAGTCCAGTCCGAGCATTGGCTGACGCGCAGCTGGCGGCCCGTGCTGATGATGGTGCTGATCGGCTTCCTGCTGCTGGTGGGGCTCATCCTGCCGCTGGCCGACCTGATCGCCGGCCACCCCCTGCCATTCGAGCCGCGCTGGCAGCTTCTGCCGGGCGGATTCTGGGATTTCCTGGCCGTGGGCATGGGCGGCTACATCGGCGGGCGTTCGCTCGAAAAGGTGGCGGGCGTGGTAACGGGGAGCCTCGGCAAGGGCGCCGATGCGCCGTCGCGGGATCGTGGGCGCAAGCCAAAAGGTTGATTTCTGTTCATTTCAGCCCACATGCATGAGTGCGACTGTGACGGACATCACAGTTTCATTCATGTCCAGTTCAGCTTGTCCCGGCTAGAAGGCTCAGGAAAGGAATACGGGCCAAAATGCGGAAATTGCTAGCTATCACTGCCGTCGTGCTGTCGGCCGCTCTCGGAGTGGTGGGCACATCGGATGCGCAGGTCCGCGTCAAGCCCTATGCCGGCGACAGGGTGAAAATTCCCCGCGGCCAGCAGTTCAAGCAGCGGGTGCAGCCGGTGAAGCCCCGTCTCAACATCCTGCCGCCATCCGCGGCGGTGATGCGGGCCTTGCGGGCCGTGCCCCAGGCCAAGCCCCTGGGCGTCAAGCTCAGGAACCAGACTTATATTGTCAGGCTGAAATCCGGTGGTACGATCACCCAGGTGAGCGTGGACTCGGTGACAGGCGATGTCATCGGCATCGATTGACCGCGCCGTTTCAGGATTGACCAGCATGCGGCTTCTCGTCGTCGAAGATGATCCCGATCTCAACCGCCAGCTTGTGACGGCGCTGCAGGATTCAGGCTACGTCGTGGACTCGGCCAAGGACGGCGAGGAGGGCCATTATCTTGGCGACACCGAGCCCTATGACGCCGTGGTGCTGGACCTCGGGCTTCCGGTGATCGACGGCGTAAGCGTGCTGGAGAAATGGCGCCGTGCGGGCCGCAAGATGCCGGTGCTGATCCTGACCGCGCGCGACCGCTGGAGCGACAAGGTGGCGGGCTTCGATGCCGGTGCCGACGATTATGTGGCGAAGCCCTTTCACATGGAGGAAGTTCTCGCCCGGGTGCGCGCCCTGCTGCGGCGGAGTGCCGGCCACGCCACCAGCGAACTGACTTGCGGGCCCGTCTCCCTCGATACCAAGAGTGCGCGTGTCGTCGTCAACGGCATGGCGGTGAAGCTGACCTCGCTCGAGTTCCGTCTTCTCGCCTATCTCATGCATCACAAGGGCAAGGTGATCTCGCGCACCGAACTGGTGGAGCATCTCTACGACCAGGATTTCGACCGCGATTCGAATACGGTCGAGGTCTTCGTCGGCCGCCTGCGCAAGAAGCTTGGCGTTGACGTGCTGCATACGATCCGCGGCATGGGCTATTGCGTGGCCGAGCCGGATAATGCGGCGTAGGTCGCTATCCACACGGCTTATCGTTTCATCCGCCATCATCAGCATTATCCTGCTGGTGATCACCGGCGGCGTGCTGGCAAGCCTGTTCCAGGCGGCGGTGGAGCGGAATTTCGATGCGCGGTTGCGTTCCGCCCTCGACGGGCTGCTGGCCAATGTCGAGGTCGATGCCACTGGCAACCTGCAGCTATCGAACGAGATCGCCGATACCCGCTTCGCCCTGCCGCTTTCGGGCTGGTACTGGCAGGTGACGCCGGAAACCCAGGACGACACGCAATCCGACCTCGCATCCGATTCGTTGCTCGAACAGCGCCTCGCACCCACCCCCGCCATGCTGGCAAGTCGCGGCTCCGACGGTGTGGCGAGCTTCTATATGGTGGATGGCAAGGGCGCGAACCTGCGGGCGATCCAGCAGGTATTCCAGCTGCCGGGAAGTTCGGCCAATTATGCCGTTCTGGTCGCTGGAAACTTCGACGAACTGCAAGTCGAGGTGAGCGCCTTCCAGCAGGCGCTGGTGGTGAGCCTCGTCCTGCTGGGACTGGGGCTGCTGCTGGCGATCTTCGTGCAGGTGCGCTTCGGCCTGAAGCCGCTGCGCGCGATGCAACAGGGCCTGACCGATATCCGCGAGGGCAAGGCCGAACAGCTGAAGGGCGATTTTCCCGCCGAAATCCAGCCCGTTGCCGATGAACTCAATCTCCTCATCCAGGCCAACACCGAAGTGATCGAGCGCGCGCGGACGCAGGTGGGCAACCTGGCGCACGCGCTGAAGACGCCGTTGAGCGTGCTGACCAACGAAGCCGCAAGCCACAAGGGCGTGCTGGCCGTCAAGGTGGCCGAGCAGGCGCGCATCATGCGCGATTCCGTGAGCCTCTATCTCGACCGGGCGCGGCGCGCAGCGCGCGCGCAGGGCCTCGGCGCGGTGACGGAAGTGAAGCCGGTTCTCGAAGCACTGGCCCGCACCCTGGCGCGCATCAATCAGGACAAGGGCGTGACGATCGCGCTCGAATGCACTGAAGGGCTGAAGTTCAGGGGCGAGCGCCAGGACCTTGAAGAAATGATCGGCAATCTGCTCGACAACGCTTGCAAGTGGTCGTCGCAAAAGGTCGTCGTGAAGGCGGGGCTGGTTCGCGACGTGCCGACGATCGGGCGGCACTGGATCGAGATTGCGGTGGACGACGACGGGCCGGGCCTTCCCGCCGACAAGCGCGGCGAGGCGCTGAAACGCGGCCGCCGGCTGGACGAGACGAAGCCCGGTTCGGGGCTGGGTCTCTCCATCGTTTCCGAAACTGCGAACATGTACGGCGGCACGGTGCTGCTGGCGGATGCCGATATCGGCGGGTTGCGGGCGACAGTCAGACTCCCTGCCGCGATGTAATGCCGAAGGGTCAAGCCAGCGGCAAGGGATTGGAAGATATGTCCTTGATGCGCATCTAGGATATTTGCATACGCTCGGCTTGCTCCCTATATTCCTCTGCGAACTGTATCAACTTTAGGCGAATCTGGCTCCTGTCCGGTCCTAGCGGCCGATCGGGTGCCATGGTTTTGCGGTTGAATGCATCGCAACACGTGATGTTCGCTAGGATACCCCCGGTCGCGAACTCACATGTGGAAGGGCGGATCAGCGATGGTCCGCCCTTTTCCGACTAGCCGCCTGATGCCATGGCGCTGTCGATCACCGGAATGCCACGCTCGCGATAGGGCGTGCGCCCGTAGAAGGCGCGGTAGCATTTCGAAAAATGCGAGGGTGAAGAGAATCCGCAGGCGAGCGCCACATTGATCACCGACATGTCGGTCTGCAGCAGCAGCGAGCGCGCCTTCTTGAGGCGGAGTTCGAGATAATAGCGCTTGGGCGAACGGTCGAGATAGCGGCGGAACAGCCGCTCGAGCTGGCGCGTGGAAAGGCCGGCCTGCTTGGCGAGGATCGAGGGCGACAGCGGCTCCTCGAGATTTTCTTCCATCTCCTCGATGATGCCGACGAGCTTCGGATGCCTCGCCCCGATGCGGGCGGGAAGCGACATGCGCTGGTGTTCGCTGTGGTGGCGGATCGGCGAATGCAGGATGCCCTCGGCAACGGACGAGGCAAGTTCCGGCCCGTGCTGGCTGGCGATCAGCGTCAGCATCATGTCGAGTGCCGTCGTGCCGCCCGCACTGGTGAAGCGGTCGCGGTCGATCTCGAACAATCCGCCGGTGGCATCGATCTCCGGGAAGGCTTCCGCGAAGCCCGGCAGGTTTTCCCAATGCAGCGTGCACTTGTAGCCATCGAGCAGGCCGGCCTCGGCCAGGAGATGCGCGCCGGTGCAGACCGCACCGATGTCGACACCCTTACGGGCGATTTTCCGCAGCCAGGCGGTGAGCCGCTTGTCGGCATGGTGCTGGATGTTGAGGCCGCCGCAGACGATGATGGTCGCATGCTCCGGGATCGTGCCAAGATCGCCATCGACCATGGCGAGAATATTGTTCGATGCGGCGACGGGCTTGCCGTCCACCGAATGCATGGTCCACTTGTAGAGCGTTTTTTCGGAAAGCCTATTGGCGATACGCAACGGCTCGATCGCCGAGGTGACCGGCATCATCGTGAATTCCGGGACCATGACGACGGCGAAATGCTGGGGCAGCTGTTTGGGACGGTCGCCGAACATGGCTTCAAGACTCCGGTTTCCCCCCTTTTTGCGCGGAATTGAGGCATTGTCCATCCGCGTCATGTCGCAGGCCGAAAACGACACCCTCGCGAAGGGCCCGGTCGCATTCGTTATGGCGCTGTCGCAATCATCCGGGCAGGGCGCCTAAGCCTCGGGCATGTTTCGGGCTCAAGCTCGGAGCCCGTGAGAATGAATGTTGCAGTATCTGCCGCCCAGACGGGCGCAGCCATCTCGGTCAATCCTGTTTCGGCCTTTCTTCGCAAGTCCTCGATCGAGATCACGCCAAAGCAGATCGAAAAGCTCGGGCTGCTGCGGGAGAAGCTTGCCGCCGGCAGCAATGTGTTCATCGCGCTCATCGACCCTGCGGATGTGGCAGGCCAGATCGAGGCGGCGCGGCAATTGAAGGCTGCGGGCTTCAACCCGGTGCCGCATGTGCCCGCCCGCTTTGTGAGGGACGAGGCCGACCTCCGCGAGCGGATTGCAGCGCTGGCGGCGGCGGGTGCCACCGAAATGCTGGTGCTGGGGGGCGGTGCGCCCACGCCCATCGGCATTTACGATGCGGCGATCCAGCTTCTTGAGACCGGCGTGTTCCAGGCCAATGGCGTGAGAAGGATCGGCATTGCCGGGCACCCGGAAGGCAATCCGGACATCACCAAGATTCACGGCGACGCAATGCTCCTCAAGGCGCTGCAGGAGAAGCAGGCCTATCTCAAGGCCAATGGGCTGGAGGGCTTCATCGCCACGCAGTTCCTGTTCGAGGCGGAGCCCGTGGCGCAATGGGCGAAGACGCTGCGCGCCGCGGGAATCGACCTGCCGATTTACGTCGGCGTGCCCGGCCCGGCGACGATCAAGACGCTGGTCAAATATGCCGCCATGTGCGGCGTCGGCAATTCCGCCCGCTTCATCCGGAAGCAGGCGATGAACATCACCAAGCTCCTGACCGTGAACACGCCCGACGATTTTGTGGCGGGGCTTGCGCGCTTGCATTTCGACCGGCAGGAACTCGGCATCGCCGGCCCCCACATGTATCCCTTCGGCGGCTTCGACAAGCTGTTCGACTGGATGGTGCCGCAGATGAAGGGCTGAGCCAGCCCTACAGCGAAACGCTCTGCTTTCCGAATAGTCTGATCGCTGCCGGCTCGCGCGCCGTGGCGAGCAGGAAATCCCACGTGTAATGGGCGTAGGAGCGGAAGACGTAGACATCGAAGATATCGTCTTCAACGACATGCAGCAGTGCCGCAATTTCGGCAAAGCGCATGCGGCGGCAGGTGCCGGCGGTGTAATCGCCCGAGAGCAGATCGAGCGAGGTGCCTTTCATCAGGATCTCGCGGGCGCCATCGCCTTCCATGCGGATGACGGCGCGCATGTCGGACACATCGACGGCGAGCGAGTGAATGCCGGAAAGTGCACCGCGCAGATCGGCGATGAGCGCGTGGACTTTCGTCCGTGGACAGAGGATCAGCCACTGGTCGACCGAGAGCCACAAGACCTTGATGTCGCCCCACGACACGGAGGTGCGGGGTGCGGTGGGAAGTCCGACGCCGAGCACGCCCTTCGCGGCAGCCTTGAAGGCGTCATCGGATGTGAGTCCGCGAAGATCGATCATGCCGCGATCTGGAATCTCGCGTAAGCTGACGGCGAGGCCATCGGCAGCGGCGGCGCCGGCGAGCGGCGATTCATAAGCGAGCTCAGACATTCAGCTTGGCCCCTTCCTTGTCGTAGAACACGGTTTCGGTGATCCGGGCCTTGACGACCTTGTTGCCCGGCAGCGGGAAGGAGATCGTCTCGCCCATGCGCGAGCGGCCATTCTGGATCAGCGCCATGGCAATCGAGCGGCCAAGCGTGGGGGACATGTAGGAAGACGTCACCTGGCCGATCATGTCCATCGGCGGCTTGTCCTTCACCTGGCGAACGGCATAGGCGCCATCGGGCAGAACTTCGCTCGGATCCTCGGTGAGGAGGCCGACGAGCTGCTTGCGGTCCGGCCCTTTCAGGAAAGATTGTTCCAGCGAGCGCTTGCCGATGAAGTCCGCCTTCTTCTTCGAGACGAGGCCATCGAGGCCGACGTCGATGGGCGTCGTGGTGCCATCGGTTTCATCACCCACCACGATATAGCCCTTCTCGGCGCGGAGAACATGGAGCGCTTCGGTGCCATAGGCTTCGAGGCCGAACTCGGCACCAGCAGCTATGATCTCGTTCCAGAGGCCGCGGCCATAATTCGAAGGCGTTGCAACCTCGTAGGAGAGTTCGCCCGAGAACGAGATGCGGAACAGACGGATGGGGTAGGGGCCGAGCTTTCCTTCCACGAAGGACATGTGCGGCAGCGCCTCGTTCGAGACATCAAAGTTCGGTTCCAGCTTCTTCAGCACGTCGCGCGCTTTCGGCCCCGCGATGGCGAACTGCGCCCATTGCTCGGTAACCGGCGTGACGAACACCTTGTACTGCGTCCATTCCGTCTGCAGCCATTCCTCGAGCCAGGCGGCGATGCGGTCGGCGCCTCCGCTCGTCGTGTGCATCAGGAAGTGATCATCGCTCAATCGCACTGTGACGCCATCGTCCGAGAGGAAGCCCAGCTCGTTCATCATCAGCCCGTAGCGGCACTTTCCCACTTTGAGTGTCGAGAACATGTTGGTGTACATGCGGTCGAGGAAGGTGGCCGCATCGGGGCCCTTGACCTCGATCTTGCCGAGAGTCGAGGCATCGAGCAGACCCACCTTGTTCCGCACACTGAGGATTTCGCGCTTGATCGAGGCGTGCCTATCTTCTCCGGCCTTGGGGTAGGTGTAGGCACGGCGCCACTGGCCCACTGGTTCGAAATCTGCGCCCTGGTCCACGTGCCACTGGTAAATCGGGGTCCGGCGGATGGGCAGGAACAGCTTCTTCGTGAGCGGCCCGGCAATCGAGCCGAAGGAGAAAGGCGTATAGGGCGGACGGAAGGTGGTGACACCGATTTCGGGGATCGTCTTGCCAGTCGCTTCCGAAAGAACGCCGAGGCCGTTGAGGTTCGAGGTCTTGCCCTGGTCGGTTGCCATGCCAAAGGTGGTGTAGCGCTTGGTGTGCTCGACGGATTCGTAGCCTTCGCGCTGCGCGAGTTCGAGATCGGCGGCGGTCACGTCGTTCTGATAATCGATGAAGTGCTTGTTGCCCTCATTGTATTTGCCGGTGGCGGGCGCGAACCAGATCGCCTCCATTGGCTTCTGGTCGGCCTGCACGGCGGCGGGCATCGCAAGCGAGACGCTGGTCTTCGCATTGGACGCCTTTGCTGCCTTCTCGCCTGCGGCATGGGCTTCGTTCAGGATGTCTCCCAGCGCAAAGGTTCCGTTTGCTGCGCCCACGGCTTGAATGGCGTCGTGGTGGCGGTCCGGCCGGAAGGACTGCAGCGCATCGTCGAAGCGGATCTTGCCGCCGTTATGGCACCAGAGATGCAGCGCCGGATTCCAGCCACCCGACATGGCGACGAAATCGCAGGCAACACTCTTTTCCTTGATGACGCGGCCCTGGCCCTTGCGATAGGCGGCAACCTTGACGTCCGTGATGCTGAGGCCGCCGAAGCTCGTGTTGACCGCCGAGATGACCGAGCCGGTATCGACCTCGATCCCATCCTCGCGCGCCTTGTTCGGCAGCGCGCCATCGGCCCGCGAGCGCGAGTCAACGACGCGGACCGAGACGCCCGCATCCTTCAGCACGATGGCCGTCTGATAGGCGTCATCATTGTTGGTGAAGACAACGCCCTTGGCGCCCGGTGCAACGCCGTAGCGCTCGACAAGGCCGCGCGCGGCGGAGGCCAGCATCACGCCGGGGCGATCATTGTTGGCGAACGCGATGGGCCGCTCGATGGCGCCCGTGGCGAGGATCACCTGGCTTGCGCGAACCTTCCACAAGCGATGGCGGGGAACGCCAGCGGCGAGCATCGCCGGATCATGTTCGGCCACGCGCTCGAACAGCATCACGAAGTTATGGTGCCAGTGGCCCACCACCGTGGTGCGGTTCAGCACATGGACGTTTTCGGCATCAGCCAGAGACTGCGCGCGCGCGGCAACCCAATCAACCTGTGCAGCACCATCGATGGTGCCGCCGGAGATATCGGCCAGCCCGCCGAAGTGCTTGTTCTCATCCGCGATGATGACTTTCGCACCCGTGGCCGCAGCAGCTTCCGCCGCGGCGAGGCCAGCAACGCCGGCACCGATCACCAGCACATCACAATGGACGTGGATGTTTTCGTAAGTGTCTGGGTCGCGGCCTTCGGGCGCCTTGCCGAGACCCGCCGCGCGGCGGATGAAGGGCTCGTAGACATGCTTCCAGAAGGCGGCCGGCCACATGAAGGTCTTGTAGTAGAAGCCGCCCGGAATGAAGCGCGAGAACTTGTTGTTGATGGCGCCGATATCGAAGTTCAGCGATGGCCAGCGGTTTTGCGAGACAGCGGTGAGGCCCTCGTGAAGCTCGATCTGCGTGGCGCGGAGGTTCGGCTCGTGCCGCGCTCCATCGCCCACACCGATCAGCGCGTTCATTTCCTCGGAGCCGAGACCGATGACGCCGCGCGGGCGGTGATACTTGAAGCTGCGGCCGAACACGCGCTGGCCATTGGCATGGACGGCGGACGCGATGGTGTCGCCCGCGAAGCCCGTCATGGCCTTGCCGTCGAATGTGAAGTGGACCTTCTTCGTGCGGTCGATCAGGCGGCCGCCGGAGGGCAGGCGATAGGGCTTGCTGCTCATGCCTTGATCTCCGGCTGGTTGCGGCTTGCGAAATACTCAGCCCACGAACCTTTTGCCTGCGCCATCAGTTCAGGCGGAGGAAGATCGGTGATCTTGTAGAAGGCCTTGAATTCCATCGTCACGGTATCGCGTGCCGCATGGAACCACTTGCCGCAGCCGCGGTCGCAGCGCCAGCGCTCGAAATGCAGGCCCTTGGGGTTGTGGCGGATGAACAGATAGTCGCGTTGTTCTTCATCGGTGATGTTTGACGGATCGGTTGTAGCGGGGCGGCGCACATGCGCCTGTCCTGCGGCATGGAAGTCCGTCTCGTCGCCTTCAGCGCCGCAAACGGGGCAAGTGACTATGAGCATGGTTCCTGTCTCCTAGTGGGCCACGGCGGCGGCGACGCTCTCGTCGATGAGCCGGCCTTCCGCGAAGCGGTTGAGGCCGAAGGGCTCGGCGATCGGGTGCGGGCGGTCGTTGGCGATGGTATCGGCGAAGACCCAGCCCGAACCCGGAATGGCCTTGAAGCCGCCGGTGCCCCAGCCGCAATTGACATAAAGTCCGTCGACCGGCGTCTTGCCGATGATTGGCGAACGGTCGCCCGTCATGTCGACGATGCCACCCCAGAGGCGCAGCATGCGAAGCCGCGAGATGATCGGGAAGGTTTCGACCAGCGCGGTGACAGTGTGCTCGAGTGCCGGGAAGGAGCCGCGCTGCGAATAATTGTTGTAGGGGTCGGTGCCGCCGCCGATGACGAGTTCGCCCTTGTCCGACTGGCTCATGTAGCCGTGCACCGTGTTGGCCATGACGACGCAGTCGATGACCGGCTTGATCGGTTCTGACACCAGCGCCTGCAGGCACTGGCTCTCAATCGGCATCCGCACGCCCGCCATGTCCATGATGGTGGAGACGTGGCCTGCGGTGACGACGCCGATCTTTTTCGTGTTGATCGTGCCGCGCGTTGTCTCGAGACCAGTCACCCTGCCGCCTTCCCGGTTGATGCCGATCACTTCGCAATTCTGGATGACGTCGACGCCCATCTGGTCGGCGCCGCGCGCGTAGCCCCAGGCCACCGCATCGTGGCGGCCCGTGCCGCCGCGCGGCTGATAGTAAGCGCCGAGGATCGGATAGCGACAGTTCGGATCATCGTTGATGATTGGGACGATTTCCTTCACTTCCGCCGGCGTGATCATGCGGCAGTCGAGACCTGCAAGCCGGTTCGCATGCGCGGTGCGCTGGAAGGCGCGAAGCTCGTGCTGCGTCTGGCACAGCATGACGACGCCGCGCGGGCTGAACATCACATTGTAGTTCAGCTCTTGGCTCAGGTTCTCATAGAGCGAACGCGCGAGTTCGTAGATGGCGATCGAGGGGTCCTGCAAATAGTTCGAGCGGATGATGGTGGTGTTGCGGCCGGTGTTGCCGCCGCCGAGCCAGCCCTTCTCCACGATGGCGATGTTCGTCATCTTGTGGTTCTTCGCGAGATAATAGGCGGTGGCGAGGCCGTGGCCGCCCGCACCCACGATGACGGCGTCATATTCCTTCTTCGGAACGGGCGAGCGCCAGGCGCGCTCCCAGTCCTTGTGGTAGTTCATGGCGTTTCGCGCGAGCGAAAAAATGGAATAGCGCGGCTTCATGGATGAATTCCTTGGCTTGCCGGGCTATGTAACAAGACGCCGATGGCGGAACCAAGGGTTTTCCGACGCCCAAATGCTGCCATGCGACAATGCGACCAGAAATGGAACCGCAAGATGAATTGCATTAATGGCGGCCACGGGAATATCTCATAGATCATCATGATTTGGATTGTATTTGCGTTGATGACGGCGGCGGTGATCGCGGTCCTCGTTCTGCCGGTGGTGCGCGCCAGACCGCAGGCGCCGGACCTCGACCGCAATGCCTTCGACCGCGCGGTTTTCCGTGACCAGCTGGCCGAACTCGAGCGCGACGTCGAGCGCGGCACGATCGGCGCTGCCGAGGCGGACGCGGCGCGGAACGAGATTTCACGCCGCCTGATTGCCGCATCCGCGATGCCCGCGAAGTCTCACCCGGCGCGCACGCCGTTCCTCGCCTTACTTGCGGCGCTGATCATCCCTGCCGTCGCCCTGCCGCTCTACCTCAGGGCCGGAAGCCCGCTGCTGCCGGATGTTCCTCTCGCCACACGTCTGGAGAAGGCGGCGGAAACAGGAGATTACGAAGCTTTAATTGTGAAGGTCGAGCAGCATCTGGCACTCAATCCCGATGACGTCGAGGGCTGGAAAGTGCTGGCGCCTGCCTATCGCCGCGGCATGCGCTGGGCCGATACGGCGGAAGCCATGCGCAACGTCGTGCGCCTCTCGGCCCCTGACGCCGGAATTCTCGCCGATTATGGCGAGGCCATGGTGATGGCCAACCAGGGCCTGGTTTCGGCCGAGGCCCATGATGTGTTCGCGAAGGCGCTGGCGCTTGACGCCAAGCTGCCCAAGGCGCGCTTCTTCGATGCGCTGGCTCTGAAGCAGGAGGGAAAGGCCGCCGAGGCCAAGGCCGCCTTCGACGCCTTCCTCGCCGAGACGCCTAGCGATGCGCCCTGGCGCCCCATGCTGGTGGCCGAAATGCAGGACATGTCATCGAAGCCGCCGGGCATCGATGAGCAGGCGATGAAGGATGCGGCCTCGATGAGCCAGGAGGACCAGCAGGCGATGATCCGCTCGATGGTCGATGGGCTCGAGGAGAAGCTGAAGGCCGATGGCAGCGATCTCGACGGCTGGCTGCGGCTGATCCGCGCCCGCGGCGTTCTGGGCGAGGGCGGCAAGGCCAAGCTCGCCTATGATACGGCGAAAACCCGGTTCAAGGACAATCCGCAGGCCATTGCCGCGCTGGACGGCCTTGCGAAAGAGATGAACATTCAATGACCCGCAAGCAGAAGCGTATGACGATGATCCTGGGCGGCCTTGCCGTGCTGGGTATTGCCGCTGGGATCATGCTCTACGCACTCTCGGGCACGATCACCTTCTTCTATACGCCGAGCGAAATTACGGAAGAGAAGGTATCTCCCGGTCAGCGCCTGCGCCTTGGCGGGCTCGTCGAGGAAGGAAGCTGGATACGCGGCGAGGGCACCATGAGCACGTTCGTCGTCACCGACACGATCAAGACCATCAAGGTCACATACAATGGCCAGCTTCCCGATCTCTTCCGTGAAGGGCAGGGCGTGGTTGCCGAAGGCATTATCGATGGCGGCGGCACCTTTGTGGCCGACACGGTGCTGGCCAAGCACGACGAGAACTACATGCCGAAGGAACTGGCCGACTCGCTCAAAGAAAAGGGCGTGTGGAACGAGGGGGCGAAAACGCAATGATCGCCGAGATCGGACATTTTGCGCTGATCCTCGCCACCGGTGTGGCGCTCTATCAATTCCTGGTTCCACTCTATGCCGCCCAGAGGGGCGACCGGGCGCTGATGCGCACGGGACTGACCGCAAGTGTTCTGCAGCTTGCGCTGATCGCGACAGCCTTCGCCGCGCTGACCCATGCCTATCTGGTTTCCGACTTTTCGGTGCAGAACGTCTTCGAGAATTCGCATTCGGCGAAGCCGCTGCTTTACAAGATCAGCGGCGTATGGGGAAACCATGAAGGCTCGATGGTGCTGTGGGTGCTGATCCTGGCGCTCTACGGTGCAGCGGTGGCGATCTTCGGCGAGAACCTGCCGCTGGAACTGCGCTCGCGCGTTGTGGCGATCCAGGGCTCAATCGGCCTCGCCTTCCTGCTGTTCATCGTGCTGACGTCGAACCCCTTCATGCGGATCGAGCCGCCGCCGATTGAAGGAAACGGCCTGAACCCGATCCTGCAGGACCCCGCACTCGCCTTCCATCCGCCGTTCCTCTATGCCGGCTACGTCGGCCTCTCGATTGCCTTTGCTTTTGCCGTTGCAGCTCTGATCGATGGCCGTGTGGATGCCGCATGGGCGCGCTGGGTGCGGCCGTGGACGCTCGCCGCCTGGGTGTTCCTGACGATCGGCATCGCCATGGGATCATGGTGGGCCTATTACGAGCTTGGCTGGGGCGGCTGGTGGTTCTGGGACCCCGTCGAGAACGCCAGCTTCATGCCATGGCTGGTTGCAACCGCTCTCATCCATTCGGCCATCGTCGTCGAAAAGCGCAACGCGCTGAAGATCTGGACGGTTCTGCTCTCGATCCTCGCCTTCTCGCTGTCACTGATGGGCACTTTCCTGGTGCGCTCCGGCGTGCTGACGTCGGTTCATGCCTTCGCAGTCGATCCCGAGCGGGGACTGTTCATCCTGATCATCCTCTGTATTTTCATCGGCGGTTCGCTGGCGCTGTTTGCCTGGCGCGCGCCGATGATGAAGGCCGGCGGGCTCTTTGCGCCAGTGAGCCGCGAGGGCAGCCTCGTCATGAACAATCTGCTGTTGTGCGTCGCCTGCCTCGCGGTGTTTGTCGGCACGCTTTATCCACTCGCACTCGAAACCCTGTCGGGCGAAAAAATCTCGGTGGGGCCGCCCTATTTCAATCTCACCTTCGGGCCGATCATCCTGCCGCTGCTGCTGCTTGTGCCCATCGGTCCTTTCCTTGCGTGGAAGCGTGGCGACGCCGCAACTGCATTGCGCCGGTTGTGGATCTCGCTGGCAGTGGCGGTGGCCGTTGGCCTCGTGGTGCTCGCTCTCAACATTCGCGGGCCGTGGCTGGCGCCCTTCGGCATGGCGCTTGCGGCATGGCTGGTGCTCGGCGCGTTGACCGACCTTGCCTCCCGCATCGCGCTGTTCAAGGCACCGCTGGCGACAAGCTGGCACCGCATTATCGGGCTGCCGCGCTCGGCCATCGGCGGCATCCTCGCCCATGGCGGCCTCGGCGTCATGATTGCCGGCATCATTGCCATCTCGCTGTGGAAGATCGAGGTGATCGTGGCCTTGAAGCCCGGCGAAGCGGCCGACGTCGGCGGCTATTCGATCACCTTCATCGGCGAGACGCCGCTGACGGGCCCGAACTTCACCGGCCGCGCGGGGCGCTTCCTCGTCAAGGAGGGCGACAGGGAAGTGGCAACGCTTGTCTCCGAGAAGCGCGAGTTCCAGCCGTCAGGAATGCCGACGACCGAGGTTGGCCTGCACCAGACCCTGGCGGGCGACATCTATGTGGTGATGGGCGATGCCACCAATGACGGTGGCCGCGCCATCCGCATGTATTTCAACCCGCTGGTGAACTTCATCTGGCTTGGCACTTTCATCATGTTCCTCGGTGGATTGCTTTCGCTCTCCGACCGGCGCTACCGCGTTGGCGCGCCGAAGCGCCACGTGGCGGCCCAGGCGGTGCCGGCGGAATGAGGAAACTCGCCGCCATTGCCGTGCTGTTGCTTTCGTTCGGCCCCGCCCTTGCACTGTCGCCGGACGAGCTGCTGAAGGACCCCGCGCAGGAACATCGCGCACGGGCGATCTCGGCGGAATTGCGCTGCCTCGTCTGCCAGAACCAGTCGATCGATGATTCGGATGCGCCGCTGGCGCGCGATCTCCGGACACTGGTGCGCGAACAGATCGTCGCCGGAAAAAGCGATGCCGAGATCATGGATTTCGTCGTGGCCCGCTATGGTGACTACGTGCTGCTGAAGCCGCGGCTGAACGCCGGCACCATGCTGCTGTGGGCCACGCCCTTTCTGGTGCTTCTGATTGCAGGGACCGCACTTTTCCTGCGGCGCCGGAAACCCGCACCGGAACCCGAAAGGCCCTTGAGCGACAAGGAGCGGGAAGTCCTTCAAAAGGCCTTGGAATAGCCCCAAGACTTACAGAAGTTTCACCGCCCGGACATGTGATCGTAACGCGGCAGCTTCTATCTAGATCGTCACACAGCCGAATGTGATGGAGATAGAAATGTCACTCGACCCGAAACCCACACCCCCCCGCATGCTTGGAATGTTTGCCGCCGGCCTCATGGTAGCCACGGCCATGACTGCTGGCCTCAGTGTCCTACCGTCCTCGCCCGTCCACGCGCAACAGGAGCTTCAGGCCGCGCCGATCGATCCTTCCGGCGGCTTTGCCGATCTTGTTGACCGGGTCATGCCGGCCGTCGTCAGCGTCCAGGTGAAATTCGCCAATGTCGCCGCGTCTGGCCAGCAGGACAACCTGCAGATTCCCGGAATGCCGGAAGGTACGCCCTTTGGCGATTTCTTCCGCCAGTTCCCGCAGCTTCGTCCCGGACCGGGAATGCCTGACCAGGGCCGCCGTCCCGAAGGCTCGGCCGTTGGTTCCGGCTTCATTATCACCGCCGATGGCTATGCCGTCACCAACAATCACGTGGTGAAGGATGCCAGCGAAGTGACCGTCAAGATGACGGACGGCAAGGAATACCCGGCCGACGTGATCGGCACCGATCCCAAGACCGATCTGGCACTCATCAAGATCAAGTCCGACACGAAGTTCGACTATGTGCCCTTCACCGACAAGGAGCCCCGCGTGGGTGACTGGGTCGTCGCCGTCGGCAATCCGTTCGGCCTCGGCGGCAGCGTGACGACGGGCATCATCTCGGCGCGCGGCCGTGACATCGGCTCCGGCCCCTATGACGACTTCCTGCAGATTGACGCGGCCATCAACCGTGGCAACTCGGGCGGTCCCGCCTTCAACCTCGAAGGCGAAGTGGTCGGCATCAACACCGCGATCTTCTCGCCGTCCGGCGGGTCGGTCGGCATTGGCTTCGCAATTCCGGCCTCGGTGGCGCAGAACGTCATTGCCAGCCTGAAGGACACCGGCAGTGTGACGCGCGGCTGGCTCGGCGTGCAGATCCAGCCGGTAACGGAAGATATTGCCGAAAGTCTCGGCCTTGCCGAGGCGAAGGGCGCCATCGTTGCCGACGTGACGCCTGACTCGCCCGCGCTCGCCGCCGGCATCCAGCAGGGTGACACGATCCTCAAGGTAAACGGCACCGAAATTGCCGACTCGCGCGATCTCGCCCGCAAGGTGGCCCAGTTCAAGCCGGACCAGTCGGTTCCGGTCACCCTGGTCCGCGACGGCAAGACGATGGAGATCTCAGTGAAGATCGGCACCATGCCGGACGAGCCGAAGATGGCCGCGGCCCCTGAGGCGGCGGAAGAGCGCGGCAACGCCTCGCTTGCCAACCTCGGCATCAAGGTTGCCCCGGCGGAAGATGGCGCCGGCGTCACCATCACCGAGGTGACCCCCGGCAGCGCCGCCGAACAGCGTGGCCTGAAGGCTGGCGATACGATCCTCGAAGCGGCCGGCACCGAGGTCCACGGTCCGTCCGACCTTCGCAACGCTGTGAAGGCGTCCGGCAAGAAGCGTGTGCTGCTGCTGGTGAAGTCGGGCGACGGGCAGCGGTTCGTCGCCGTCCCCGTCGGCCAGGGCTGACGTAACGACCCCGGGGCACGCAGACAATACCCCACCCCCGCTCTGCGTCTGCGTGCCTTCCGCGCGGAGGCCGTCACTCACCCCCCTCGAGTGCCGCCTCCGCGCCCCCTTTTCAGGAGAGACGGAACATGCAACTTAGAGAGCCCGATTCCTCTGTCTGGACAGCAAAGCCGACAACCCAGCCCATGCGCATTCTGGTAATCGAAGACGACCGCGAAGCGGCAAGCTGGCTCATCAAGGGTCTGGCTGAAAGCGGGCATGTGGCCGACCACGCAGTGGACGGCGAGCAAGGCCTGAACATGGCGTCCGAGGGCCTGCATGATGTTCTGATCGTCGACCGGCTGTTGCCGAAGCTCGATGGCTTGTCGATCATCCGCAAGCTGCGTGAGGATGGCGTGAAGACGCCGGTGTTGATTCTCAGCGCGCTGGCCGATGTCGATGAGCGGGTGAAGGGGCTTCGCGCCGGGGGTGACGATTATCTGGGCAAGCCTTATGCCTTCTCCGAACTGCTGGCCCGTGTCGAGAACCTCGGTCGCCGGTCGGGCGAGGCGCCGCTCGAAACAAGGCTGAAGGCCGCCGATCTCGAAATCGACCTTCTCACCCGCACGGTGACGCGCGGCGGCAAGCCCATCGTGCTGCAGCCCCGCGAGTTCAAACTGCTCGAATATCTTGTGCGCAACGCCGGGCACATCGTGACGCGCACCATGCTGCTCGAGAATGTCTGGGATTATCACTTCGACCCGCAGACCAATGTGATCGACGTGCATGTTTCGAGGCTTCGCTCCAAGATCGACAAGGGCTATGACGAACCCATCCTGCAGACGGTGCGGGGTGCGGGATACATGATACGTGACAGCTAGGATCAAGCTTCTTCGAACCTCGACCTTCCGCCTCGCGGCGCTCTATCTGATTCTTTTTGCCGTCTCGGTTTCGGCACTTCTCGGCTATGTCTACTGGAACACGGCGGTGCTGCTGGAGCGCCAGACCGACGACACCATCCGCGCCGAGGTGCAGGCGCTTGCCGACCAGTACCGGCTTCGCGGCCTTCGCGGCATTATCGACACGATCCAGCGGCGAAGCGTTGACGAAAGCGGATCGGTCTACCTCCTGGCCGGGGTGGAGGGGGTCCGCATCGCGGGAAATCTGACGTCGCTCCCGGACATTCCCACGGACGAGGCCAGCTGGATCGAATTTCCCCTCGACGTTGAACGCGGCAGCGGCCGCGAGCGCCATACGGCAAGGGCATTCCACACCAATCTGGCGGGCGGTTTCAATCTCGTTGTCGGCCGCGACGTCGAGGCGCTCCGGCAATTTGCCACGATCATCCGCCGCACGATCTTCTATGCGCTGGCGATCGCGCTGGTTCTCGGCCTTGGCGGCGGCTTGCTGATGAGCCGGAATTTTCTGCGCCGTGTCGATGCCATCACCGAGGCCAGCCGTACGATCATGGCCGGCAACATGGCGGGCCGCATGCCGGTGCAAGGCTCGAACGACGAGCTGGACCGCCTGGCGCTGGCGCTGAACGAGATGCTGGACCAGATCGAAAGCCTGATGGGCGCGATGAAGGAAGTCTCCAGCAATGTGGCCCATGACCTGAAGACGCCGCTGACGCGCATCAAGGCGCGCGTCGAGGCGGCCTTGCGCTCAGGCTCCGAGGACGAGTATCGCGCCGCGCTGGAGCGGACGGTGGATGAATCCGACCGGCTGCTCGCCACTTTCAATGCGCTGCTGTCGATTGCCCGCGCCGAGGCGGGCCAGTCGCGCGGCGGTCTTGTTGCTCTCGACGCCAGCACCATCATCGCCGATGTGGTCGAGCTTTACGAGCCGATGGCGGAAGAGGCGGGGGGTACGCTGGTGAGCGAGGCCCCGGCTGGCCTGACCGTGTTGGGCGACCGGCAGCTTCTGGCGCAGGCCCTGACCAACCTGTTCGACAACGCCCTCAAGTATGGCGCAAGCCCCGGAAGCACGCCGCAGATCAGCGTGAGCGGGCGGATCGAGGGTGACAAGGTGATCATCTCGGTCAACGACCATGGTGTCGGCATTGCGCCGGAGGATCGCGGCCGCGTGACCGAGCGGTTCGTGAGACTCGACTCGAGCCGCACGGAACCGGGCAACGGGCTGGGCCTCAGCCTGGTTTCCGGCGTGATGAAACTGCACAAGGGCACGCTGGTTCTCGAAGATAACCATCCGGGTCTTGCCGCCAAGCTGGTGCTTCCGCTTCACCGGGCGGACAGCTAAAAGCGGCTCATGCCGCTGACCAAGCTTCCCCCTGCCGCAGACCTGAACGCCGTCCGCCTCTTCTGGGAAGACTTGCCGCCGGGCATCATCCCCGCGGATTGCCATGAGATTGCCGGTGCCGTCGCTGGCGGCTCGCCCTACCTCCGCCAGCTGATGCTGCGCGACCCCGCCTTCGCCGGCCGGGTTTTTTCGGAAGCCCCCGACGCTCTCCTCGATGACGTGATGGCTACGCTCAAACACGCCGCGGTGGAAGCCAGCCAGGCGGATATCATGCGCGCCCTCCGCAAGGCCAAGGCACGCGCCGCGCTGCTGATCGCGGTTGCCGATGTGTCCGGGCGCTGGCCCGTGATGCAGGTGACCGATGCCCTGACGCGATTGGCCGACTTCTGTCTGCAGACGGCGGTGGAGTGGCTGCTGCTCGACAATGCGCGCGCCGGCAGGATCACCCTGCAGGACGCCGCGAGCCCGTCCGCCGGCTGTGGCTATGTGGCGCTGGCCATGGGCAAGCAGGGCGCGTTCGAGCTGAACTATTCGAGCGATATCGATCTGATCATTCTCTACGACGCCGCAACGCCGATCCTCGGCCCCGGTGCTGATCCCTCGACGTTCTTTGTGCGGTTCACCCGCAGGCTGGTGCAGCTGATGCAGGATGTGACGGAAGACGGCTATGTTTTCCGCACCGACCTGCGGCTGCGCCCGGACCCCCGCGCCACGCAGGTGGCGATCGCCATCGAGGCGGCGGCCCTCTACTATGAAAACCAGGGCCAGAACTGGGAGCGCGCCGCGATGATCAAGGCGCGGCCGGCCGCGGGCGACCTGGCGCTGGGTGCGGAATTTCTCGACCGGCTGCGGCCCTACATCTGGCGGAAGTATCTCGATTTCGCGGCGATTGCCGATGTGCAGTCGCTGAAGCGCCAGATCCATGCCGTGAAAGGGCACGGCGAGATCAAGGTGAAGGGCCATAACCTGAAGCTCGGGCGCGGCGGCATCCGCGAGATCGAGTTCTTCGTGCAAACCCAACAGCTGATCGCCGGCGGGCGCAACCCGAAGCTCCGTGGGCGGAGCACCCTTGAAATGCTCGACGCCCTGGCGGTTGCGCAGTGGATTTCGCAGGACGCCGCAGCCGAATTGCGCGAGGCCTACTGCTTCCTCCGCACCATCGAACACCGCTTGCAGATGGTGAACGATGAGCAGACCCAGACGTTGCCCGGCGATACGGCGGCGTTCGAAAGCCTCGCCCGGTTTTCGGGCTTCGCGGATGCCGAGACCTTCGATGCCCGGATCCGCGCCACGCTGGAATGCGTGCAGGGACACTATGCGCAGCTCTTCGAGCAGGCGTCCGAACTCGGCACCGCAACGGGCAGTCTTGTCTTCACCGGCGGCGAAGATGATCCCGAAACGATCGAAACCTTGCTGCGCATGGGGTTCAAGTCGGCCAGCGAGGTTTCCGCCACGATCCGCGGCTGGCATTTCGGCCGCTATGCCGCAACCCGCAGCGCCAAGGCGCGCGAACTTCTGACCGA
>JALHQC010000042.1 GCA_022842165.1 bacterium | reverse complement strand
TCGATGCGGTGGATGCGGCGATGGATTCGTTCTCGGGCGGAACCTCCCAGCCATGCCTCGGCTCCATCGTCGAGGCGCTGGCACGCACCGATCGCGATACCGGGCTCGATCCCGGCGCCATCCGCAGCCTCTCGAATTATTGGGAAGGCGTGCGTCATCAGTACGCCGCCTTCGAAAGCGGTATCGAAGCGCCGGCGTCCGAGGTCTATCTCCATGAGATGCCCGGCGGCCAGTTCACCAACCTCAAGGCTCAGGCGCGAAGCTTGGGGCTGGAGCCGCGCTGGCATGAAGTGGCGCAAGCCTATGCCGAGGCCAACCGGATGTTTGGCGATATCGTGAAGGTTACGCCATCCTCCAAGGTCGTCGGCGATATGGCGCTGATGATGGTGGCCCAGGGGTTGAGCCGCGCGCAAGTCGAGAATCCGGCTGTCGATGTGGCCTTCCCCGACTCGGTACTCGACATGCTGCGCGGCAATCTCGGCCAGCCTCCCGGCGGCTGGCCTGAAGGCATTCTGAAAAAGGCGCTGAAGGACGAAACGCCCAGCACGGTGAGGCCGGGCAAGTTGCTTCCTCCTGTCGATCTCGAGCAGACACGAGCCGCACTCTCAAAGGAACTTGACGGCCGCGCCATCGACGATGAAGACTTGAATGGCTACCTCATGTATCCCAAGGTGTTTCTCGATTACATCGGACGACATCGCAGTTACGGTCCGGTGCGCACATTGCCGACACCGGTGTTCTTCTACGGCATGCAGCCGGGCGAAGAAGTTTCGCTCGAGATCGATCCCGGCAAGACTTTGGAAATCAGGCTGCAGGCGCTGGGCGAGACGACGGAGGAGGGCGACGTCAAGGTCTTCTTTGAATTGAACGGTCAGCCCCGCGTCATCAGGGTTCCGAACCGCACGGTGAAGGCAAGGGCGCCGGTGCGCCCCAAGGCTGTTGAGGGAAACCCTCTCCATGTCGGCGCACCGATGCCGGGTGCCATTGCCGCCGTGAGCGTCACTGCGGGCCAGAAGGTCAATGCTGGAGACCTGCTTCTCACCATCGAGGCCATGAAAATGGAAACCGGGCTCCGTGCCGAGCGCTCAGGAATGGTGAAAGCAGTGCATGTCCACCCCGGCTCGCAGGTCGAGGCAAAGGACCTGCTGATGGAGCTGCAACAGAATTGAGCGCGCCAAGTCCTCAAGCCATGATGGCATGGACAGGCGCTTCGAGCCGCCAGGTCAGGCCTGACGGATCGAAGACCTGCTCGATCTTGCCATCGACGCTGCGCTCGGTGATCTGAGACAGAAGCAGGCTGCCAAACCCGCGGCGCACCGGCGGCGTCACCGGAGGCCCGCCCGCTTCCTTCCAGTCGAGACTGAACATTGCCTGTTCCTTGTCGGCGCCCACCGACCAGGTAATCGTCACAGTTCCGGCCTGCGTTGAAAGCGAGCCGTACTTGGCGGCATTGGTCGCCAGTTCGTGCAACGCCATGCCCAGCGTCTGGCCGGCGGCGGGCGTGAGCCAGACTTTCGACCCGCGCAATACGATACGGCTTCCCACCATGTCCCGCAGATAGGAGAGCTGGGACTTGATGAGCTCCTCGAGGTCTACGCCCTCCCAGCTATTGCGCAGCAGCAGATCATGGCTCGCCGCCAGCCCTTGCAGGCGCTCGACGAAGCGTTCGGCGAAGGTTTCGGCCGTGGCATAGCCAACAGTTTGCCGGGCGATGGCCTGCACGACGGAAAGCAGGTTCTTCGAGCGATGGTTGACTTCGCGCATGAGAAGCCGGATGCGATCTTCGGAACGCTTCCGTTCCGAAATGTCGATCAGCACGCCCATGACACGGGAAACCTTGCCGCTGGCCTCGTCGACCGGGCCGAAAGCTTCGCCTCTGTCCAGAACCCAGCGGACCTGCCCATCCGGCTGCCGGATGCGGAACTCGAGCTCATAAGGCCCCGCCCGCCGGGTGATCGCCATCATTTCGGCTTCGATCCGATCGCGATCGGCGGGGTGAACCGCCTTCAGCACGTCGCTGAACTGAACGTCGCCCTCGCCTTGCTGCCCGACGATCAGCCGGATGCCGGACGACCAGAATACCGCGCCGCTTTGCACGTCATGATCGTGGGCGCCAAGCCCCGCCGCCTCGCTTGCCAGCCGCAACCGCTCTTCGCTCTGCCGCAGCCTGTTCTCGCTGGCCTGAATTGCGATCTGCGCCTTCTTGGCGCGCGTGATGTCCTCGACCAACGTGTAGATGCCGATGACGTGCCCGCCATCGTCGACACGCGGCACGTAATCGGCGCGGATATAGCGCTCGCCACCGGGATACTGCATGTGCTGCTCGAAGGACACGCGCTCGCCCGACAGCGCCCGGTCGACCATCGGCTCGACCTTGGAGAACATCTGGGTGCCGAGAATGTCGCGCACCAGCGAACCCTGAATCCTGTCGCGGGGCAGCGCGAACCAGGATTCATAGACGAGGTTTACGAACTGGAAGCGTTTGTCGCTGTCGATATAGGAAATGAGAACCGGCATGGCGTCCGTCAGCAGGCGCAATTCGCGCTCGCGGTCGCGTAGCGCGGTCTCGGCGCGCGTCCGCCGCTCGACCTCCTTGCGCTCTTCGGTGATGTCGAATCCTTCGACGAAGATTCCGTTGACGGTGCCCGCAGCATCTTTGAGCGGCTGAAACACGAAATTCAGAAAGCGCGTTTCAAGCTGCTGCTCGCCCGACCTTGCAAGCCTTACAGGAACCGCAGTGCCGTGGTAGGGATGCCCCGTCGCATAGACCTTGTCGAGCAGTTCGAGAAACCCCTGATTCTCGATCTCCGGCAACACCTCGCGCACCGTCCGTCCCAGCACGTCCTCGCGCCCGATCAACTGCCGTTCGACAGCATTCGCAAGAACGAAACGGTGCTCCGGCCCATCGAAGATGGCCATCAGGCCTGGAGCCTGCTCGCACATTTCAGTCAGGCGCCAGTGCTCGATCGCGATCCGCCGTTCCGCTAGGACGCGTGCCGTCGTCTCGACGACGATGGCGAGCACTCCGGCGGGTTTTCCCGATTCATCGAAGACCGGAGAATAGTCGAGGTTCATCCACACCTGTTCGGGAACGCCCTTGCGGTGCAGTGTCAGTTCCTGATCGCGGTAAACCAGCGTACCACCCGCCAGCACCACCTTCATGACATTGTCGTTGAACTCCGCAGCCTCCGGCCACCCGGACCTGACCGGCGTACCGAGCAACTGCGGATGCCGCTTGCCTGCAAACAGGGAATAGCCGTCATTGTAAAGCATAGTGCCTTCAGTTCCCCACAGAAGAACCATCGGCACCGGTGAATGCAGCAGGATTTCAAGCGTGATCTTCAAGGTGGCGGGCCATCGGGAAATCGGGCCTAGGGGCGTTTCCGACCAGTCCCGGCGGGCGATCATCGCGGCGGTCTCGCCGCCACCGTCAAGAAAGCGCCGTGACGTCAACGAGGGAATTGCTGCAGACATAAATTCTCCGCTTCTTGTGGATGGCACGGCCCCTCCTGTCGTGTCGCCCGCATCATTGTCTACCGGAAGTCAGTGGCGATGCAATGGCCTCGTCCCCGCTTCAGCCCGCAGTCCGGCTAGACAACCCGGGCTGGCTTTACAGTTGCATCCGGCCCGCGCAATTCTCTACTCTGGCCCCGAAGTATTCTCAGGAGAAATCACCGTGCGCGCACTCGTTCTTGAACGCCAGCATGAACTGGCGATCCGTGACATCGACATCCCCATGAAGATGGGGCCAGGCGATCTGAAGATCGCGATCCATACTGTGGGCGTATGCGGCAGCGACGTTCACTACTATACGCACGGACGCATTGGCTCGTACGTTGTCAACGCCCCCATGGTTCTGGGGCACGAGGCATCGGGCACTGTGGTCGAAGTTGGCGCCGGCGTTACCGGCTTTGCCGTTGGCGATCGCGTTTGCATGGAGCCGGGCGTTCCCGATCTCAGTTCGCGCTCCTCTAAGCTCGGGCAATACAACGTCGACCCCGCGGTCACCTTCTGGGCAACGCCGCCGGTGCATGGCATATTGCTGCCGCATGCCGTGCATCCGGCCGCCTTCACCTACAAGCTGCCGGAGAATGTCTCCTTCGCTGAAGGCGCGATGGTCGAGCCCTTCGCCATCGGCATGCAGGCGGCCTCCCGTGCGGGGATCACGCCGGGCGATGTCGGCGCCGTGATCGGGGCAGGGCCGATTGGCATCATGGTGGCGCTTGCGGCCCTCGCAGGCGGATGCAGCCGGGTCTACATCTCTGACTTCAGCGCCGAGAAGCTGAAGATTGCCGCTCAGTATGACGGCATCATCCCCGTCAACCTCAAGGCGGAGAGTTTCGCCGATGTCCTGGCGCGGGAAACCGGCAACTGGGGTGCTGACATCGTCTTCGAAGCCAGCGGCAGCGCCAAGGCCTATGATGGGATTTTCAAGCTCATGCGGCCCGGCGGCACGCTGGTGCTGATCGGCCTGCCGGTCGATCCCGTCGCCTTCGACGTTGCAGGCGCCTGTTCTCGCGAAGTGCGGATCGAAACGGTTTTCCGCTACGCCAACATCTTCGATCGCGCGTTGAGCCTGATCGCCTCCGGAAAGGTCGATCTGAAACCGCTCATCACCGGCGTCTACACGTTCGAGGACAGCATCAAGGCCTTCGAGCGGGCAGCAAGCGGCTTGCCGACGGACGTCAAGCTCCAGATCACGATGGGTTGAGAAACGCCGCCACCCTGCTTGACGCCGAAACGATCGATGCACTCACCGCGTGGCGTCAGTGAATTTCGCCCGCTGCCTTCAGCGCCGCGCGCAGCATTTGCGAGTTGAAGCCGGGACTTTTTGTCATATCGAGAATGACCTTCTCGCGCCTGGTGCAAAGGTCGATGGCTTCGGGAAGTTTCTTCACCGCATCGGCGGGGATGACGACAGCGCCATGAAAATCGGCGTGGATCACGTCGTCATGCCGCGCCAGCATGCCAAAGATGTTCACGTCGCAGTTCATCTGAACCATGTGGATATGCGCATGGCTGGGGCCGATGCGTCCCCCGATGATCTGGAAGCCCGGCGCCAGCATGTCAAGATCACGGAAGGAACCATTGGTCACGCAGCCCGAGACACCGAGCGCCTTGTGAATCGTTGTCTGCACCTCGCCCCAGAAGGCGCCGAAGCCGGGCCTGTCATCAATGTCCTGAATGACGGCGATGGTCGGAAAGTCACCCGCCGCAACATAGTCATACCATGCCTCGCGCGGCGGAATGGGCCCGCGCGGCGGCTCCTTTGCTCGGACGAGACCTGTGCGGGCAAGCCCGACGATGGGCGGAAATTTGCGATCAACGGCCACCATCGGCTCGACTGTGAAGCCGATTGCGCGCCGCTCCGGCACGATCAGTTCGAGACCGTTGCAGATCGTCGGCGTATCCCACTGCTTCAGGATATCCAGGTCGGCGGCCGTGAATGCGAACTGTGTCATGGGTTGTGACTCTCCGCTGCTTTACGCCTTGGGCTTAGCGCTTGCATGGGTGGCAGCGGACTCGTAAGCAGCCTCGACCAGCGCATAAGTCTTGAGATTGTCTTCACCGGAGGTGTCGGCGGGCCGCCCGGCACGCAGCGCCTGCATCATGTGCAGGTTGGTGTTGCGCACCGCCTCCTGAGAGACATGCCATGGCCTCGTCGTCCACGAGAGCAGGGGTGCGCCGATCTTTTCCTCGAAGCTCAGGCCTTGCGTCGTCACCGTCATCACTTCGCCCTTCGAGACGATGATGGAGCCGAGTGGTCCTTCGATTTCGAGCATCGTCTCCGGGAACGGATCGGCACTGCGCTTGGCCTCATAAGTGGACTCGACGATCGACACGGCGCCAGACGTGTGGCGCATCATGATGGTCGCCGTATCCTCGGCGCGCACCTTCGGGTTCCGCCGCTGCGTTTCGCAGCTGACGCGTTCGACTTCACCCATGAAGACCCGCGCCAGATCGAGAACGTGAATGCCGACATCGAGAATGACCAGGCGTTCCTCGTTGTAGAAATAGGGCTGGCCCTTGTAGACATCGAAGCCGGTGCGGAAGGAGAGCCGCGCCCATGTGGGCTCGCCGATGGTGCCACTGTCGAGCACCTGCTTCACGCGCATCATCGATGTGGCGAAGCGGAAGTTCTCGTGAACCGCCAGCCAGGCGCCGTGTTTCTTTGCGGTCTCGACAATCGCGACACAGTCCTTCCATTCGGGCGCGAAGGGCTTTTGCACCACGGTCGGAATGCGCCTCTCGGAAGTGAGCGCTGCAAGCTCCAGATGCGTGTCCATACGAGTCGTGATGTCGACGAGGTCGAGCGCCACGCTGTCGAGCATTTTCCTGGCATCGGTGAACCAGGGCGCCCCGAACTTCTCTCCGGCAGCACGCGCCTTGCTCTCGTCGCGATCGCAGACGGCAACGAGGTCGGCGCCTTCCGTTGCAAGATCCTTCCAGGCGTGAAGATGATTCTGCGCATAGAAGCCGCAGCCGATGAGGCCCACGCGCGTTCTCGATGCTGGCGATGTCTTCTCGCTCATATCATTCTCCTGTCAAAGCTGTATCGAGTAGCCGCCATCGGCCGGAATGGCGGTGCCCGTGATGAAATCGGACGCGCGGCTCGCCAGAAACACGGCGAGTCCGGCCAGGTCTTCGGGCTGGCCCCAGCGCCCGGCGGGGGTGCGCTCGACGATCCTTGCAAACATCTCGGGCGCCGATTGCCGCCCGCCGCGTGTCAAATCGGTGTCGATGAAGCCGGGCAGGATGGAGTTCACCTGTACATTGTGCTTTGCCCAGGCAACGGCGAGCGACCTCGTGAACTGCACAACCGCACCCTTGCTTGCGGCATAGGGCCCGATGATCGCTCCGCCGAAGATCGATGACATGGAACCAATGGTGATGATCTTGCCGGCACCCGCTGCCCTGAACGCCGGCAGCACGGCGTTGGCGCAGAGGAACAGGCTCGTCAGATTGGCATTGATGATCTGATGCCATTCGGCCAGCGCATAATCTTCTGGGGGCTTTCGGATGTTGATCCCGGCATTGGCAACGAGAATGTCGATCCGCCCGAAGCGCTCAGCTACCTGGCTTGTCATGGCGGCGACGGAGGCTTCGTCCGAGACATCCGCCTCGACCGCTATCGCCTTCGCGCCCAGTGCTTCCAATTCGGCAACCGCTTTGGAGTTCTTGGCCGTGTTTCGTCCGGCAATCGCAACCATCGCGCCCGCCTCGGCGAGGCCCCTGGCGATGCCGAAGCCGATGCCACCGTTACCGCCGGTAACCAGCGCGGCGCGGCCCGTCAGGTCGAAAGGATTGCTCATGGTTGCTCCTGCACGTCTTGACCGAACTCGGGAGCCTCAATCCGGCTCGACCCTGATCTTCCGACGTTCCAGCCGCTCAAGCACGGTGGTGCGCGAACTGTCGGTGAAGACCGCGATGAAAATGATGACGCTGATGACGAGCGGATAAATGTAAGGATTGGCATTGGTCATCACGAGACCGTTCTCGACCGTCTGGATGAGCACCGCGCCGAACACCGTGCCGAGCACGCCGCCCCGCCCGCCGAACAGGCTGGTGCCGCCCAGCACGGCCGCCGCGATCACTGGAAACTCCTTCTGGAAACCGAAGGTGGAGGAGGCGACGGCCACCTGGCTTCCCGAGACGAGGCCGCCCACGGCAGCACACACCCCGCAGATGCAATAGACGGCAAACGTCACGCGCCGCACATTGATGCCGGCCTTGGCGGCGGCGTCGGGGTCGGCTCCCACCGCATAGACCTGGCGGCCAAAGGTCGTCATTTTCAGCACGATCAGTGCAATGATGAGCACCAGCGCGAAAACCCAGATGGCTGAGGGAATGCCCAGATAGGCCGTGCGGCCGAATGTCAGCACGTCCTTGCTGAAGGGCACCATCTTGTTGCCGGAGAAATAGAGCGCGATGCCCCTGCCGATGAACAGGGTGGAGAGCGTCGTGATGAAGGCCGCCACGCGAAGCTGCGTGATCATGAAGCCGTTGAAGGCGCCAAAGGCCAGGCCCAGCACGGCAACCAGCGGAAAGGCCACGAGCGGCGGCATGCCCACGAAGAACACGCCGAGAATGGCAGCGCTCAGATACATGTTGGCGCCCACCGAAAGGTCGATGCCGGCAATCAGCAGCACGAAGGTCATGCCGATGGCGATGATGGCGATATGGCTGGACTGGTTGATGATGTTGAGGAAGTTGACGGGCGTCAGAAACCGGTCAGACATCAGCCCGAACACGATGACCAGCACCGCGAACAGGAGGAGGGGCGCATTCTGCAGCGCCAGCATGGCGAACCTGTTGCGGTAGCCGTTCATTTCGCGTTGCTCCGGATGCCGTCCCACATTGCGGCGCGCAGCAGTTCCTCGCGATCGAATGCGCCGCGCTCGAACGTGGCGCGGATTTCGCCATGCGCCATCACCATGATGCGGTCCGACATGCCGACCAGCTCTTCGATCTCGGATGATATCATGAGGATGCCGGCGCCGCCCGCTGCAAGGCGGTTGATGATCTTGTAGACTTCATTCTTGGCGCCGACATCGATGCCGCGTGTCGGCTCGTCGAGGATGAAGACCGTCGGCTCCCGCAGCAGCCATTTGCCGATGACGACTTTCTGCTGATTGCCGCCGGACAGGTTCTTCACCAGCGTATTGGCAATGTCGCGCGCCCCGATCTGGACAGATGCGCTCATTTTCGAGACATCCGCATTGAGCCGCGTACTGTCGATCTTGTGCGCGAAACCGCCAGCATAAGCTTGGAGCGAGGACAGCGCGATATTGTGGTCGATGGGGGCTTCCATCATGAGGCCTTCGGCGCGCCGGTCCTCGGTGAGGAACGCCATGCCATTGTCCATGCAGACGGTGGGCGTGGGCTTCGTCAATGCCTTGCCGTTGACGATGATCTCGCCTGACCCGAAATCGTCGATCCCGAAGAGGATGCGCGCCAGTTCCGAGCGGCCCGCACCCATCAGCCCCGAGACGCCCAGCACTTCGCCCGCCCGCAGGCTGAAGGAAATATCCTTCACCGTGCCGCGCTGCGTGATGTTCCTGACCTCCAGCACCGGCGGTCCTGCCGCGATTGCGGAGTCGCGCGGCGGGAAAAGCTGATCGATATTGCGGCCAACCATCAGCGAGATCATGCGCTCGATGGTCATGTCCGCCTTGAGCGCCTTGCCGACCAGATTGCCATCGCGCAGTACGACGATGTCATCGCAAAGGCGCATGATGTCGTCGAGGATGTGGCTGATGTAGATGATGGCGATGCCCTGCTGGCGCAGCTTGTTGATGATGTCGAACAGCCGGTCGGTCTCACGCGTCGTGAGCGATGTCGTCGGCTCGTCGAAGATGATGATCTTGGCCTTGGCACCCAGCGCCTTGGCGATTTCAACAAGCTGGCGCTCACCCTGCGACAGGCGGTTGACGAGCGTCGTTGGTGGAATATCGAGGTCGACCGCCGCGAGCAGTTCGGAAGCGCGTTTCCGCGCGGCGCCGCGATCGATGAAGGGCAGGCCGGGAACGAGCTTCGGAAACTCAGTGATGAACAGGTTTTCGGCGATCGACAGATTGCGGAACAGGTTCAATTCCTGATGGATGAAGGCGATGCCCTGTTTCGAGGCATCGCGCGGGCCCTTGGGCCGGTAATCCGCTCCACCGAACATGATGCGGCCCGAATCCATCTGGTGGACTCCGCCAATGATGTTCATCGTCGTGGACTTGCCGGAACCGTTCTCGCCCACCAGCCCCAGCACGCGGCCTGCATGAACCGTGAAACCCACCTTGTGCAAAACTTCGACGCCGAAGAAGCTCTTGCACAAGCCTTCGATTTCCAGGAGCGGCGCACCTGCCGCGGGCGCTGCCGAGACTGAAGCGGCCGCACTCATCCGCGCACCAGCACGCGGTGCCGCACGGCATCGATCACCGCGGCGGCGAGGATGATGCTGCCCTTGATCGCGAACACCGAAGCGATGGGAAGCCCCATGAGCTGCAGGCTCTTGTCGATCACGGTGAGGAACAGGACGCCGAAGATGGTCCAGAGGATCTTGCCCTTGCCGCCGAACAGGCTGACGCCGCCGATGACGGCAGCGCCGATCACGTCCAGCAGGATGCGCTGACCCAGCACCGGCGTTCCGGTTTCCAGCCGCCCGGTATAGAGGATCGAGGCGATCGCGGCGCAGACGCCCGAGATGACGAAGGCCCAGAAGATGACGCGCCGCACCGGCACGCCGGAAACCGCTGCCGCCCGCGGATTGAGGCCAACGGCGTAGAGCCAGCGGCCATAGACCGTGCGGCTGAGGATGAAATGTGCCGCGCCGCCGACGACCAGCACCACGAACAGCGAGAAGGGCAGGCCGCCGAAAAACGTTCCCTGGCCGATGCCAATGAAGCCGCGCGGCAGATTGCCGATGCTGCTCGCGTCCGTGTGCACCGTCGTGTACCAGATGGCCGCGCCTGAAAAGAACATCATCGTCGTCAGTGTCACGATGAAGGAGGGCATGTTGAATCGCGTGGTGCACAAGCCATTGAAGGTGCCGATGACGGCGCCGACCGCAATAAATGCAAGAATGCCGGCGATGATCTCGAAGCCTGTGCCATTCGCATAGCCGCCATCGCCCGTCAGCACCGATGCCCCGACGACGCTGGCCATGGCGATGATCGACGGCGCGGAGAGATCGATGCCGGCAACGATCAGGACGAAAGTCTGGCCGATGGCGACGACCAGCAGCGGCATCATGGCGCGCAGAATATCGAGCAGGGTATCCGCCGTGGCGATCTCAGGAACGATCGTCCACATCACGGCGAAGTAGAAGACTGTCAGGACAAGCACGAGGTATTCCGAAAGCAGCAGCCGTTTCCATCCGGCTTGCGCGCGGGGCTTGGAGACAGCCGTAACGTCAGTGCTTGTCATATGGAAAAGCGCTCGTCGAATCGGGTGAGACGGAAAGCGCCGCCACGACTCCTCGTCATGGCGGCGCTGGTATTCAGCTTAGCCGTTCTGCTTTTTCCAGACCGTGTAGCCCCACATCTCGTCCTGCTTTTCGGTGAGATTGGCCTGCGTGATGACGAAGCCCGGATCGAGGAGAAGCTTCTCGGGCTTCTTGCCGGCCCACATGTCGATGAAGGCCTGGAATGCCATATCGACTTCGAGGAACAGGTTCTGCACACCGCAGGCGTCGAGATAGCCATCCTTCAGGCGGGCATAGGCGCCTTCATCGCCATCGAAGCCGGCAAACAACACGTGGCCTTCTTCACCGCGCTTGTGCCACTTGCCGGCGGTCTGCAGCACCTGCTCGATTTGCGGGTGCATGAAGTCCGACGAGGTAACAAGGAAGTTGATGTCCGGATTTGCCTGCAGCGCGTTGGTGAGGCCGGCGAAGGCCTTGTCGGCATTCCACTCCGTCGAGACGCGGGCAACGACTTCGATCATGTCGGCATTCTTGTCGACCACGTCGAAGAAGCCGTCGCGGCGCTGGATGGCGTTGACGTCGCCCAAGTCGCCGATCAGCAGGCAGGCCTTGTACTTGCCGCCCATTTTCTTGGCTTCGTCGACGAGGAACTGCACCGTGTCGGCCATGATCTTGCGGTTGTCGGCCTGGATCGCCACCGAATAGGCATCGCTCTCGGCGGGCGGGCGGTTGAAATGCACCATCGGGATGCCGGCTTCGTTCGCCGCACGGATCGCGGGGATCACCGCCTTGGAGTCGGTCTGGATGATGAGGATGCCATCGACCTTGCGGCCGATCATGGCTTTCACCTGCTCGAACTGCTTGTTGTCGTCGAAGTCCGAGATGTTCTCGAGCGTTTCCCAGCCATTGGCCTTGGCCTTCTCGCGCATGATCTCGATGCCCGACACCCAGAAGGGCGAGACGAGGCTGTCGAACAGCAGCGCCACCGTCTTTGTGCCCTGGGCTTTCACCATGATGGGCAGGCCCATCGTGCCAGCGGCCAGCAGCGCACCGACGGTGAATTCACGTCTTGAAAGCTTCATTGGTCTTCCTCCCATTGACTGGTATCACATGATGACCAGCTCATTAGGTAAGATGTTGCTGCAGAACGGGGGCGATGGCAAGAGGGCCGAACGCAAATTTGCGCGTGTGCAATGCGCAAATGCGTTTTGCACTGCGGTGAAACAGGCCTGTACTGCTTACGCTTTAGGCAGGTTCAGCTATGCAAGCCTGGCGCCTCGTGCCCGGTGCTCGCCACATACTCTGTGTAGCCGCCGCCATATTGGTGGATGCCTTCGGGCGTCAGTTCCAGAACGCGATTGGAAAGCGCGGCAAGGAAATGCCGGTCGTGCGAAACGAACAGCATCGTTCCCTCATAGTCCGCCAGGGCCTTGATCAGCATTTCCTTGGTCAGCAGGTCGAGGTGGTTGGTCGGCTCGTCCAGCACCAGGAAATTCGGCGGGTCGTAAAGCATCTTCGCCATAACGAGCCGTGCTTTCTCGCCGCCCGAGAGGACGCGGCATTTCTTCTCCACGTCATCGCCCGAGAAGCCGAAACACCCCGCCAGCGCCCGGAGCGATCCCTGCCCGGCCTGGGGGAAGGAGGATTCGAGCGACTGGAACACAGTATGCTCGCCATGCAAAAGCTCCATCGCATGCTGGGCGAAATATCCCATTTTCACGCTGCCACCCAGGCTCACGCGGCCCTGATCAGGCTCGGTCGTGCCCGTCACCAGTTTCAGCAGCGTGGATTTGCCCGCGCCATTGATGCCCATCACGCACCAGCGCTCTCGCCGCCGCACCTGAAAATCGAGCCCTTCATAAATGCTGCGGTTGCCATAGCGCTTGTGAACGTTCCGCAAGCTGGCGACATCCTCGCCCGAGCGTGGCGCTGCTGGAAATTCGAACAGCACGGTTTGCCGGCGCTTGGGCGGCTCGACCCTGTCGATCTTCTCGAGCTTCTTCACGCGGCTTTGCACCTGTGCGGCATGCGACGCGCGTGCCTTGAAGCGCTCGATGAACTTGATCTCCTTGGCCAGCATAGACTGCTGCCGCTCGAACTGCGCCTGCTGCTGGCGCTCGTTCAGCGCGCGCTGCTGCTCGTAGAACTCATAGTCGCCCGAATAGGTAGTGAGTTCGCCGCCATCAATCTCCACGATCTTGGAGACGATGCGGTTCATGAATTCGCGGTCATGCGATGTCATCATCAGCATGCCGTCATACCCTTTAAGAAACTGTTCCAACCAGATCAGGCTTTCGAGGTCGAGGTGGTTGCTGGGCTCGTCGAGCAGCATCGCATCGGGTCGCATGAGCAGAATGCGAGCCAGCGCCACGCGCATCTTCCAGCCGCCCGAGAGCGCGCCGACATCGCCATCCATCATTTCCTGGCTGAAACTGAGGCCGGCAAGCACTTCGCGTGCACGGCTGTCCAGCGCGTAGCCGTCAAGCTCCTCGAAGCGGGCCTGTACCTCGCCATAGCGGACGATGATCTCGTCCATCTCCTCCAAGCGATCCGGATCGGCCATCGCGGCTTCAAGCTCCTTCAATTCTGCTGCAACAGAACTGACCGGGCCGGCACCATCCATCACTTCCGCAACCGCACTGCGGCCCGACATCTCGCCCACGTCCTGGCTGAAATAGCCGATCGTGATGCCGCGATCGACCGAGACCTGGCCTTCGTCCGGTTCCTCCTGCCCGGTGATCATGCGGAACAGCGTTGTCTTTCCGGCGCCATTCGGGCCGACAAGCCCCACCTTTTCGCCCCGGTGCAAGGCCGCTGAGGCCTCGATGAACAGGATCTGGTGGCCGTTCTGCTTGCTGACATTGTCGATGCGAATCATGCGTTTCGTGAGCCCGGATGCGAGGAAGGGCCGTGCCATAGTCGATGTGTGACCGAAGCGGAAGACATGGCTTTTCAGCGGTCGATGGAACCTTGCGCGTCGACGTGGATTGATACGCCATGTCCGGCATCATGAAGGGGTAATTCGAATGACATCCAGTTCATACGATCCGACCAAGGATCCGCGTACCGGCCGCCCGCCGCTGCCCACCGATAGCGGAACCTCTGTCGATGTAACGTCGCAGCCTGCATCGGACAGTGCAGAACGACAGGAACTCGACCAGATGCAGCGCGAGGCCGGCGAATCTTCCGAAGGACGCCGCACCGTAGCTCCCACGCCTGAAGGCGAACGCCCGGAAGCGCTTGCCCAGTTCGGGCAATCAGCGCGCGAGGAAAATGCTGGAAAGTCGCCGAAAGGCATCGTGGCGGATGGCGAGACTGCTCCCATGCCCACCGACAATTCCACCAAGCATGATGTAGCGACCAGATTGCTGAACGACGGCGCGCATGGAAGCGAGCCCGATCCTGATGCGGCAGGCGAGGATCGTCTCCCCGACCGTATCGCGAAGAACCGCTGAAGCGACGGTTCTACGCGGTTCAAAGCCGGGGTTCTGCCCTTGCGGTCTCACCCCGGCTTATAGACACGACTCGCTTCCGGATCTTCGCTCTCATAGGGAAGCTCCATAAGTTCAGTCCACGCCGCAGCGGGAATGTCGTAGCGTGCCCAGTCCAGCGTCTGGGCAATGCGCTCCGGCTTGCTGATGCCGCAGGCGGTCGAGGTGATGCGCTCGTCACGCATCGAAAACTGCAGAGCCGCCGCGCCAGGGGGAATGCCGTGCCTGCGGCAAACATCTTCGACGCGAGAGACCTGGCTGATCGTCTCCCCAGAGGCTTCCTGATAGACGTAGCGCCCCTGAGCTGCCGAGCCCTTGGCAAGAATGCCGCTCGCGTAGGGAGCGGCGTTCAGCACTGCAACGCCGCGTTCATTGGCATAGTCGATCATCGTTAATGCATTGCGGTTCAACAGCGTAAAGCGGTTATGCGTCATCAGCGCGTCGAAATTCCAGTTGCGCAGGATGGGCATCATGATATCGACCTTGCCGGCGGCGAGGCCGACCGCTTCCACTAGCCCTTCCTCCTTCATGCGGAACAATTCGCTGATCGCACCCTCGGCGCCCGTCACGTCCGCAAGCGCTGACGCGTATTCGGGGTCATGGACATGCAACAGCTGAATGCGGTCGACGCCAAGCGTTTTCAGGCTTTCCTCCAGCGAACGCCGCGCCCGCGATCTGTCGAACCTGTTGGTTTCCATGTCGCGGTCGAGTTTGGTCGAAATCACGAACCCGCCCGGAAGGCCGCCGCGCTCGCGGATGACTTCGCCAACCCGTTCCTCGCTGCGGCCGAAACCATAGTTTCGCGACGTATCGAGAAAATTGGTTGGCCCGTCGAAAATGGCCCGCACCACTGCGCGGCCCTGTTCCGCGCTCACGCCATAACCATAGGTATCCGGCATGTCGCCGATGGGAGCGAGACCGAAACAGATGCGGCTCACGGAAAGCTTCGTGCGGCCGAGCGGTACCCTTGTCGTCGGGTCGGGCGTCATGGTTGGTCTCCCTAAAGGCTGTCCAGAGGCGTGAGGTCATACTCCTCCGATCCGGACCTGCAAGTCCATAGCGTTGAAACAAACGCCCCCCGCGCGGCGTTTCAATCCCCGCAGCTTCCATCGCACAAGGAAAACCGGCCATCATCACCTTCATGTTCAGCACCGGGATCGAGAACAGCGCCCCTACGCTCGATGGTGGCAGGACGCGGGTCGACGAAATGGAGAGTTGCGGCCATTATAAATACTGGCGCGAGGACTTTGCGCTGGTGAAGGACATGGGGTTACAGTTCCTGCGCTATGGCCCGCCATTGCACAGGACGTTTCTGGGCGAGGGGCGCTACGACTGGGACTTCGCGGATGAGACCTTCGCGGAACTGAAGCGCCTCGGGATCGTACCCATCGTCGATCTTTGCCATTTCGGTCTGCCGGATTGGCTGGAAAATTTCCAGAACCCTGATTTCCCGAAGATGTTTCCCGCCTATGCCCGGGCCTTCGCCGAACGTTTTCCCTGGGTGCAGCTCTACACGCCGGTGAACGAGATGTTCATATGCGCCACATTTTCCGCGCGCTACGGGTGGTGGAACGAGCAACTGAAAAGCGACCGTGCCTTCGTCACCGCCCTCAAGCATCTGGTGCTCGCGAATGTGCAGGCGATGCGGTCAATTCTCGAAATCAGGCCGGACGCCCTGTTCATCCAGTCGGAGTCATCCGAGTATTTTCACGCCGAGAACCCGTCGGCGATCGGGCCTGCCGAGCATTTCAACAATCTCCGATTCCTGTCGCTTGATCTCAACTATGGGCTGCGGGTGAACAGCGACAGCTACGAGTACCTTCTCGACAATGGCATGACCCGTGAGGAATACCATTTCTTCCTTCACAACCGCCTAAAGCGGCATTGCATCATGGGCAACGACTACTATGCCACCAACGAGCACCGCGTTTCCGCGCAAGGCATCGTGCGGCCGGCGGGCGAGATTTTCGGATATGACGAGATCACGCGGCAATACTACAATCGCTACAAGCTCCCGGTGATGCATACCGAAACGAACTTCTACCAGGGAGCGCGCGGCACCGAGGCTGTCGAGTGGCTGTGGAAGCAATGGGCGAACGTCCTGCGCGTCCGCAACGACGGCGTCCCGATCGTCGGCTTTACCTGGTACAGCCTCACGGACCAGGTCGACTGGGATACATCCCTCCGGCAGCGGAATGGCACCGTCAATCCCCTGGGCCTGTATGATCTCGATCGCAACATCCGGCCGGTGGGCAAGGCCTACAAGCACCTTATCGAACAATGGCGCAACGTGCTTCCCACCCAGAGCCTCTGTCTTGTCGTCCCGGTCGACCTGCCTGGCGAAGACAGCACGCAAGTGGCGACCGGGCATGAAACCGTGGCGCAGCCGGTTGACGCCGCGAACCCCGGCTCCGCCTGACGGGAAGCGCTACCGGATCATGTAAACCTTGCGGATCGTTTCGTGCACGCGGCAGGTGCCTTTCCAGTCCTTCGGGAAAAACGCTACCGTATCCGGCACGATTTCAATCACCTCGCCGGACTCATGCGTGTAAGTGCAGCGTCCCAGCAGGAAGTGGCAGAATTCGTCGCTCGTCACGTGGCAGTTCCAGTACCCCGGTGTGCAAATCCAGATGCCGCTCTCGCTCTGGCCGTTTGGCCCCTTGAAGATCACGATGCCACTGGTGCGCGATTCACCCTCGATCATGGTGGGGATTATGCCCCAGTCCTTGAAGGGGCCGGGGTATCCCGCGGGGTCGCGGAGATGCGGTGCGGAAGAGTCGAGTTTCAGTGTCATGTTCATCTCAGCATGTAAACATTGCGCATGGTCTCATGAACGGTGCAGGTGCCTCGCCAGCCGCCGGGAAAGAGCACCACGGTGCCGGCGGCGACGGCGATCGTCTCGCCGGATTCATGGGTGTATGTGGCCGATCCGCTGACGAAATGACAGAGCTCGTCGCGCGGGATCGCAAGTGGCCAGGTTCCGGGCGTGCACTGCCAGAGGCCGACCTCGGGTTCGTTGCCCGGCCCCTTGAACAGCAGAACGCCGTCGCTCTTGGAGTCTCCGGCAATCGGATCGGGCTGATGGCCCCAATCCCTGAGCGGGCCAGCATACTGCGCCGGAGCTTCGAGATGGGGGGCCGATGAATTGAGATTGGTCGGCATCAGCTGATCTTCCGGCGCGTCAGGCCATCGATCACCTTTGCGGCCTTGGTTGGCCCATGCTGGGCGCGCATTGCAGCCGAGGTCTTCTTGAGTCGCGCTTTCATGTTCTTGTCGGTGATCATGGTCATGATCTTGTCGCTCATGTCCTCTTCAGTCCAGTCATAGCGGTCCATCTTGAAGCCGTGGCCGGTTTCCTCCACGCGTGTCGCGTTGTCATGCCCATCCCACACATAGGGCATGATGATCGCAGGTCTGCCGAAGTACAGGCACTCCGTGAAGGAGTTGTTGCCGCCGTGATGGATGACGCCATCGGCCTGCCGGATGACCGAGGGCTGCGGGAACCACTTGTCGATGATCACATTGGGGGGAATGTCTTCATACTGATCCATGTAGTCGCCCACATTCACCAGTGCGCGTACCGGCATGGTGCCGATCGTCTTGATCACCCGCTTCAGAAGCTCGGTGTCGCCCGAGCCCAGGGAACCGTAGCTGACATAGAGAAGAGGCTTGTCATTGTTCGCCTTGAACTCCGGAATCTTGTAGGCGGCGTCCTTCCGGACGCAGCCCTCGAGATATTGGAACTGCTTCGCCGGCAGCTTGTGCCGGCGCTTGAATTTCACGGCGGAGGGATAAAGCAGGATATTCATATGCGGGCTGGCTTCGAAGAACTGGCCAATCGGATACTTCTTCTCGCCAACCGATTTCAGGAAAGCGTTGAAGTCGTCATGGATTGGCCTGATCACCTCGTTGAAGCGCTTGCGGTATCGGGCGAAGCCTTTCTTGTCGTTCTCGCCGCAGCCTGAAAGATGTGGCGGAATGTCCGGGTCCTCGATCTCGTTTTCCGAGCATGAGATGATCCGCACCCAGGGCTTCCCGTTCTGCTTGGCATAGCGCTTGATGGCCGGAAACAGGATCACGTTATCGACGCAGATCACGTCCGGCTTCACCTTGTCGAGAACGCCCGGCAAATCCATTTCCGCCCACTTTGCAGTCTCCACGATCATGCCCCAGCAGTCCTTCACGTAGTTGTCGATCTGCTCATAAGGCGTCTTCCTGAAATTCGGGATGTGGCCGTTGATGAAATCGACCCAGAATTTTGCCATCTGCTCCGGCGGCAGGGGTTCCGAGAGATTGACCGGATGCGCTTCGAAGCCATAGCCCTTGTAGACGTCGAGAAAACCCGGATCGGACAGGAACACCACCTTGTGCCCAAGCTTCTTGAGCGCCTGCCCGATGCCCACGGAGTTGAGTGCCGGTCCAAATGCCGCTTCGGGAAACAGTGCGATGACTTTCTTCGCGGGCTTCCTGGGCGCTTTCTTTGAAGCGGTCTTCGCCTTTGCTGCCGGCTTCCTTGCTGTTTTCTTCGCAGGTGGTTTCACCATTTTTCTCTCCTTGAACAGGTAGTGGATGATTGGAGCCTCACGACCCCGGAATGCGCCCGCGGTTCAGCCGCTGCGCACTGAGAACAAGCACGAAACTCAATAACATCACGATCGTCGCCATGGCATTGATCTCGGGTGTTACGCCGAAGCGGATCATGGCATAAATCTGCATCGGCAGCGTGGTGGAGGATTGACCGGCGCCCGCCGTGAAATAGGCAATGATGAATTCGTCGATCGACAGTGTGAAAGCCAGCAACGCCGCCGCGATCACGGCAGGCAGGATCAGCGGCAGCGTGATGCGCCAGAAGGTGACGAAGGCGCCGGCGCCGAGGTCCCGCGAGGCCTCCACGAGCGACCAGTCAAAACTCTTCAACCGTGCCCGCACCACGGCGCACACGAACGCGATGTTGAAGACCACATGCGCGAGGATGATGGAGCTGAGCCCTAGCGAGAATTTCAGCAGCGTGAAGAACGAGAGCAGCGCGATCGCCAGCACGATATCCGGAATGATCATCGGCGCGAACAACAGCGCATCGCGCGCCGCGGAATGCCGCGAGCGCTCGACACCCACGGCAAGCAGGGTGCCGATCGTCGTGGCGATCACCGTCGATACAACCGCGACCACCAGGGAGTTCCAGCCGGAGGCCAGGATCTTGGGGTTGGCCGCGAGCTTGCCGTACCATTCCAGCGAAAAGCCGGTCCATACCGTCGGCAGTCCGGCCTTGTTGAAGGACAGCGCGATCAGCACGGCGATAGGAAGATAAAGAAAGGCATATGTGGCGGCCAGATGGGCCGAAAGCACTTTAGGCATGGCCGCCTCCCGCGTGCCGGGCCGCCATCGCCTGGAAGGCGAGTGCCAGCATCATCAAGGCGATCAGCAGCCCGGAAAGTGTCGCTCCGAAGGGCCAGTCACGGGCGGTGAGGAACTGGTCGTAGATCAGGTTGCCGATCATCTGCAGCTTGCCGCCCCCGAGGAGATCGGGCGTCACGAAGTTTCCGATCGACAGGACAAATACGAAGACGGCGCCGGCCGCCACGCCGGCGGCCGTCAGCGGCAGGGTAATGCGCAGGAAGGTCGTAAGCGCACTGGCGCCCAGATCGCGGGAAGCCTCGGCATAGGACGGGTCGAGCCGCTGTAGCGACGAATAGATCGCCAGCACGACGAAGGGCGTGTAGCTGTAGACAAGGCCGAGGATGACGGCAAACTCGTTGTAGAGCAGGGGCAGGGGAGCAATAGTTGCTCCGATGCCGATCAGGGCCGAATTTATCAGGCCCACCGGATTGAGCAGCACGATCCAGGCGTAGGTGCGGATCAGGTAATTCGTCCAGAATGGCAGGATCGCCAGGAACAGCAGCGACGTCTGCCAGCGGGCCGGTGCGCGGGAGATTGCGAAAGCCGCCGGATATCCGATCAGCAGCGCGATCGCCGTCGTGATCGCCGCAATCCGTGCGCTATCAAGAAAGATCGAGACATAGAGGTAGTCGGCAGCGCGACGAAAATTGCCGAGCGTCGGCGCGTTCCAGTCGATGCCGCCATATATTCCACGCTCGTAGAACGCGAGCACGAAGATCAGCAGGCAAGGAACGATCATCAGCGCCGTCAGCCATAGCAGGCCGGGCGCCATCAGAAGCCATGATGCAACACGCTGGTTCAAGGTGAAGGCCGTCCATCGCCTCCGGCCGCCGTCTGGCTGGCCGGAGCTTGAGGACCATCGGCTACTTTGCCGCCATGATTTCCGAAACGGTCTTCGAGAAGGCCTTCATGCCTTCGCCGAGATCGCGGAGCTGCTCGTACTTCAGAAGGTCGGCGGGCGCGATCGCCATGTTGGGATATTTCTCCAGCATGGCCTTGTCGACAGCCTCCATCCCGGCCTTGTTGGGCGACTTGTACATGATATTTTCGACCACCCACTTGCCGTTCTCGGCATTGAGAACGAAGTCGATGAACTTGTGCACCGCATCGGGATTCTTGGAAGCCTTCATCACCACGATCGAGTCGACCCACAGGTCGGACCCTTCCTTGGGAATCACGTATTTGATTTCGGGCTTTTCGGCGATACCGTAGTTGCACCAGCCATCCCAGGCTTGAACGAGGCTGGCCTCGCCCGAAACCAGTTTCGAATAGAAGGTGGTGTCGTCATAGGACAAAAGCGCGCGCTTGGTCTCGACGAGCTGGTCGCGCACCTTGTCGAGGCTTGCCTGTTCGGTGGTGTTGACAGACATGCCGTTGGCGAGAAAGCCTGCCGCCATCAGCCAGCGATCGGTCGAAAGCATTGTGACCTTGCCCTTGATATCTTCGGCCGGCTTGAGAAGGTCGTTCCAGCTTGAGGGGGCGGTCTTGATCAGATCCGAGCGGTAGCAGAGACCCGTCGTGCCCCATGTATAGGGCACCGAGAAGGTATTGCCGGGATCGTGCTTCAACTGCATGGCTTCGGGATAGAGATTGGCCATGTTGGGAATTTTCGAGTGATCGATAGGCGCCGCGAGGCCTAGATTGTTCAGCGCCTCGGCAAAGGGCGATGAGACGAAGAGCACGTCGAATCCTTCGCCTCCCGATGCGGTGACCTTGCCCATGATCTCTTCATTGGTGGCATGAACGGCGATTTCGAGATCGATGCCCGTCGCTGCCTTGAACTTTTCCGCCATGTCCTTCGGCATGTAGCCATCCCAGTTCGAGATAACGAGCGTCTCGGCCTGCGCCGCCGTCAGCATTGCCGTAAAGGAAAGGGCCGCGGCAAACACTGCGGCTGGTATGGTCTTGAATGTCATGTCGTTTCACTCCCTCGCATGGGGTCTGTGCCCCTGTCGCCCCACATAGTGGCGTGAACCGGCCCTTCCCGCAATCCCCGCTGGCGAGATCTGCGGGGAATCATCTGCCGCATCGGGGCAGAGGCCTGCTTCGGAGCCGCCGGCGGGATCTGCAGGATGCCGGTCGAAACCCATTCATTTGCTCAGATGATGCTCGCGCTACGCTTCGCCATGATCATTGCCGCAGGCCACCGCGACATCGGTCGCGCCTGCGCCGGGAACGCCTGACCTCACGCGGCGGCGCGGCCCTCCGCTGCAAGGTTCAGCCCTTTGAGCAGTTCGAAGGAGCGCAATTTCGCCCGTTGATCGTGGACCGCGCAGGCAACCATCAGTTCGTTGGCGCCCGTCCTGGCGACGAAGCTCCGCAAATCCCGCTCCACGGTTTCGGGCGAGCCTACGAAACTGCAGGCCAGCATGCGCGAAGCCTGCATTTTTTCCGCGGGCGTCCAGTAGGTTTCGATGTCGTCGATGGGCGGCTTCATCAAGCCCCGCGCATTGCGGAACATGTCGGCAAAGCGCATTTGCAGGGAGGTGAACAGCCGCCTCGCTTCCTCATCGCTATCCGCCACGATGACGTTCACGCCGGCCATGGCATGAGGCCGATCAAGTTGCAGCGAGGGCTCGAAGCGCTCGCGGTAGATGTGCAGTGCATCGATCAGGGCATCGGGCGCAAAGTGCGACGCGAACGCATAGGGTAGCCCCAGCATGGCCGCAAGCTGCGCGCCAAAGAGGCTGGACCCCAGGATCCAGAGCGGCACATTGAGCCCGCTGCCGGGCACCGCCTGGATGGTCTGCCCCGGTTGCAGAGGGCCAAGCAATGCCTGCAGTTCGACGACGTCCCGCGGGAAGGTTTCGGCGGCGGATGCATCGCGCCGCAATGCGGCCAGCGTCTGCCGGTCGGTTCCGGGGGCGCGGCCCAGCCCTAGGTCGATGCGCCCCGGGTAGAGCGATTCGAGCGTGCCGAACTGTTCCGCGATGACGAGTGGAGAGTGGTTGGGCAGCATGATGCCGCCGGCGCCGACACGGATCGTGGCGGTGTTGCCGGCAATGAACCCGATCACCACCGCTGTGGCTGCGCTGGCGATGCCCGGCATGTTATGGTGTTCGGCCACCCAGTACCTGGTGTAGCCGAGATGCTCGGCATGACGCGCCAGATCGCGCGCGGCAAGCAGCGCGTTGCGCGGCGTGCCGCCTTCGATGACCGGAACGAGATCGAGAACGGAAAGAGAAACCATGGCCAGTACCTCGCCTTTCCCGTCAGATAAGCGGGCCGTGACTGGGTTGCAAGCAGCGGCTTCGGCAGCTTCAGGGCCGTTGTATCTCGTTACGCACTCCCATAGTCTTGGCCGCGACTGGAGCATGCGTCATGACACCGACCTCGAACCGCTGGAAACGCTACGCCGACTGGGATGAGCGGCCGCTGCGGCTGGACCGGTTCGCAGCCGAAGATCCGGCCAACGGCTTTTCAGCCTTCACGAGCCCCGCCGACCCGAAGCCCGGACTGGCGATCAGCGGCGGCCGGGTGACGGCGCTTGACGGCGTGCTCGAGCACGACTTCGACATGATCGACCGCTTCATCGCGCGCCACCACATCGACGTCGGCATCGCGCCCGAGGCGATGGCTCTCGATTCGAAGCATGTCGCGCGGATGCTGGTCGACATGAATGTGCCGCGCGCCGATCTCGTGCGCCTCGCCCATGGCATGACGCCCGCGAAACTGGCGGAAGTCGTGTCCCATCTCAACGCACTCGAAATCGCTTTCGCCTATTCCAAGATGCGCGCACGCAAGACGCCCGGAAATCAGGCGCATGTGACCAATGCCAAGGATGATCCCCTGCAGCTTGCCGCCGATGCGGCAACCGCAGTCGCATTCGGATTCGACGAGATCGAGACGACGATGCGGGTCTCGCGCAATGCCTGGTCGAATGCACTTGCCTGCGCGGTGGGCGGTGCCGTGGGCCGCTGGGGCACATTGTTTCAGTGTTCGAGCGAAGAAGCCGAGGAACTCCGCATCGGCATGGCGGGCTTCACCTCCTATGCCGAGACCGTGTCGGTCTACGGCACCGAAAAAACCTTCATCGATGGCGATGATACGCCATGGTCCAAGGCCTTCCTCGCCGCTGCCTATGCCTCGCGCGGCATCAAGATGCGCTGCACCTCCGGTGCCGGCTCCGAACTGCTCATGGGCTTTCACGAGGCGAAATCCCTGCTTTATCTCGAAGCGCGCTGCCTCTGCCTGCAACGCGGCATGGGCGTTCAGGGCACACAGAACGGCGGCATTGACGGAGCGCCGCTGACAGCCACAATCCCCGGCGGCGTGCGCGAGCTGATGGCCGAAAACCTCATCGCGGTCTGGCTCGATCTCGAATGCGCGTCAGGAAACGATGCGCGCTCGACGGAATCCGAAATCCGCGTTGGCGCAAAGATCCTTCCCTATCTGATCGCCGGTTCCGATCTCATCTGCTCCGGCTTCGGGTCGATCCTCAAATACGACAACTCCTTCAACCCTTCGCTCCTGAATGGCGAGGAACTCGAGGACTATCTCGTGCTGCAGCGCGACTTCGAGGCGGATGGCGGCCTCACGCCCTTACCCGAGGAGCGCGCCCTCGATCTCAGAAGCCGCGCCGTCGAGGCGGTATCGGCCGTTTTTGAGGAACTTGGCCTCGCCGCGCCCACCGCCGACATGAAACAGAGCGTCACGGTCGCCTCGGGCTCCGACGAGACGCGGAGCTTCATGCCGCGCGACGTGAGCTTCATCAGCGAAGCGATCAAGGACAAGGGTATCACGGTCATCGATGTCATCAAGGCGCTGGCGCGAAGAGGTTTCCGCGACGAGGCCGAGAACCTGCTGAATGTGGTGAAGCTGCGCGTCTCGGGCGACTATCTGCAGACCTCCGCCATGATCCGCAATGGCCGCATCACCAGTGCCGTGAACGACCCCAATGATTACCTCGGCCCCGGCACCGGCTACCGCGTGAGCGAAGAGCGCCGTCAGGGCATCAACGGCATCCGCGATGTCCTCGACCAGAAGGAAGTGCTGCGCTCGGAAGCCATGCACGAGAAGGAGGAGTCCCGCCGTATTCGGTATCGCAATGCCGGAGCCGCCGGTCCGTCGGACGATGCCAGGGATATCGTGATCGGCATCAGCCCGGCCTTCGGCGTCAAGCTGTTCCAGACCACGGCGGGCCATCGGCTTTCGGAACTTCTGTCCGTGATGATGGAGGCGATCCGCAAGCGTGGTCTCGTTCCGCGCATCGTGCGCTTCCGCCACACGGCGGACACCTCGTTCCTGGGGCTCTCGGCCGCGGGATTGGCGGGATCCGGACTCGGCATCGGCATACAGGCGAAAGGCACGGCAGTCATTCATCAGCGTGGCCGCCTGCCGCATAACAACCTCGAACTCTTTTCCAATGCGCCCATCACCATGATCGATCACTACCGGGCTCTTGGCGCCAATGCCGCGGCCTATGCGCTTGGCGAAATGCCGGAGCCCGTGGTCGTGCCGCAACGCGGCGAGGCGATGGGCTCGCGCTATCACGCCCGCACGGCGATGATCTATGCAATCGAGACCGGACTGACGGAAGAGGGCGCTACGCCCGAACTCGTCGAGGTGAGCTTTGCGGGAGCAAGGCCATGACGCGCACCCGTGCTGACTATCCCCTGGCCGAAACCCAGCCGGACGACATCATCGGAACGCGCGGCAAACGCTTGAGCGACATCACCCTCGACGCCGTCCTCGCCGGCGGCATCACCATGGAGGATCTGCGCATCACGCCTGATGCGCTGAAGGCGCAGGCCGGGATATCGCGCGATGCCGGCCGCCCCACCCTGGCGCTGAACTTCGAGCGCGCCGCCGAACTGGTGAACGTGCCGCAGGATTTCATCATGCAGGTCTATGAGCTTCTGCGGCCCGGCCGCGCGGGTTCGAAGCAACAGATTCTCGATGCCGCGGCTACGCTCCGCTCTGTTCATGGCGCCACCCGCATGGCGGACTTCGTGGAAGAGGCGGCGGAAACCTACGAGGCGCGCGGCCTTTATACCTATCGCTTCTGAGGATAAGTCATGAACTGGAAGACGGCCCGCCGCTCACTTTACTATGACGGAGCACCCGAACCCGATGATCCCGTCATCGTGCCAAGCGAGACGGCCCTTCTCGTCATCGATATCCAGAACACCTATCTCGAGCGTCCGGACCGGGCTACGCTCTCTCCGCAAGAGCAGCGTCGGTATGATTTGTGGACGCCGTTCCACGGCCGCATGAGAAACTCGGTCATCCCGAACACGACGAAAATGTTGGACTTTGCACGCCGCGCTGGCATCGAGTGCATCTTCGCGCGCATCGCCTGCCACACAAAGGATGGCCGCGACCGTTCGCTGTCCCAGAAAATGCCGGGGTGGAACAATCTGCTGTTGCCGAAGAATGAGCTGCCCTCGCAAATCGTGAATGCCTTGCTGCCGGTAGGTGATGAAATCGTAGTCACGAAAACCACGGATTCAGCACTCACTGGCACGAATTTGCGGCTCATCCTGCATAATCTCGGTATCAAGACGGTGATCTGCTGCGGCATCTTCACGGACCAATGCGTGTCCTCGACCGTGCGCAGCCTGGCGGACGAAAGCTACGGCGTCATCGTGCTGGAAGACTGCTGCGCCGCGGCCAATGACGATCTGCACGACAGGGAGCTCGAGATCATCAACATGATCTATTGCCACGTCATGTCGTCGGGTGAACTTGCGGGCTACACTAAGAATGCCTGACAGCCAACTGCGGAATCGCTCTTTACTCGGATGAAGTTTTAGTGCTGAATTCGATGTGGGACTTCCAACAGGAAGGCACACCGGAAAAAACATCAGGGAGTGTGGACATGGCGAACAGCAGCAAGATTTCACGCCGCAACTTCATGCAGCAGTCGGCTCTTTGGGCCGCCGCCTTTGCGGGCGCCGGCAGCGTGCTGCCGGGGCAGGCGTTCGCGGCGCGCGAAAAGGAACTGAACATCCTGTGCTGGGAAGGATACAATTCCGCGCAGGTGCTCGACCCGTTCCGCACGTCCAAGGGCGCAACGGTCAAGGCCGAGTCGCTGACGAACGACCCGACCATGATCAACCGGCTGCGCGCCGGCGAAACCAATGTCTGGGATCTGATCAACGTCAACAATCCCTGGGCGCGCAAGGTCATGCACCCCGAGAAGCTGATCAAGCCGCTGGACCGCGGCCGTTTCGAACCCTTCTTCGGCAGCATGATGCCGGAGTTCAAGGCGCCCTACAAATGGGCCATGGATGAGGCGGGAGCCGAACTTCTCGGCATGGCGCAGCGCTTTGGGCCCTACAGCTACGTCGTCAACACCGACAAGATCAGCCGCGCCGCCGCCGAGGATCAGGGTTGGAACCTGTGGAACGATCCGGCCAATGCCGGCAAATACGGCATCCTCGAGTCGGACGACTGGAACGTCTTCAACATCTGCCTGATCGCTGGCTTCGATCCCTTCAAGGTCCATAGTGACGATGAAGTGGCGAAGTTCACGGAAACCGCCAAGCGCGTGTTCAAGGGCGCCAAGGTGGTGGGCGACATCGCGACCATGAACCAGTCGCTGATCGCGGGCGAGATCGACTTCCATATGACGGGTGGCACCTATTCCGCTTCTCCGGCCCGGGCCGACGGACATCCGGAAATCCGCGGCATCACGCCGAAGTCCGGCCCGATGGCGGGCGGCAAGGGTGGCGTTGCCTGGATCGAGATCACCTCGACCGTCAACAATCCCGAGCTTTCGCCTCTGGCGGCGGACTTCCTCGAATATGTGCAGGCGCCTGATATCGCCCACACCGTGGCTTTCGCGGAAGGCACTTTCAACCCGGTAGCCCAGATGGGCAATCCCGATTGCTTCAAGCTGTTTACAGCCGAGCAGCTGGATGCAATCCAGTGGGACAGCCTCGCCGAGGAAATGGGCCGCTGCGCGGAATATGATATCGTTCCGGATTATGACAAGCTGCTCGACATCATGTCCGCGGCCAAGCGCGAAGCCTCCGCCGGCTGATTATCGATACCACGTCGCCAACCCCTGCGGTTTTTCGCAGGGGTTGTGCATTGATCGAGAGAGAACGACCAACCGCATGGCCGAAGCATCGCCCATCCTTTCCTTGAAGTCCGTCCGCAAGATGTTCGGCGCCCATGCCGCCGTCGACTCGATCGATCTCGATATTGCGGAAGGCGAGTTCTTCACCATCGTTGGTCCATCCGGTTCAGGCAAGACGACCATGCTCCGCATGCTTGCCGGCATGGACACGCCGACGAGCGGAGACATCCTGCTGCGTGGCGAACGCATCAATGACTTGCCGGCCAACAAGCGGCCCACCTGCATGGTGTTCCAGTCGCTTGCCCTGTTTCCGCATCGCACGGTTGGGCAGAACATCGAGTTTCCGCTGAAGATCAGGGGCGAGGTGCCGGAGAGCCGCAAGGCCCGTGCGCTTCAGTTGATGGATCTTCTGCGCCTGCCGCAATCCTACTATGCCAAGAACGTGCTGAAGTGTTCGGGCGGCGAAAGGCAGCGCGTGGCGCTTGCCCGCGCACTCGCCTACGACCCGCAGATTCTGTTCTTCGATGAGCCGCTCTCCGCCATCGACTACAAACTGCGGAAGACTCTCGAGAAGGAACTGAAGGACATCCATCGCGAGACGAAGAAGACCTTCGTCTATATCACGCACTCGCTGGAAGAGGCGATGGTGATGAGCGACCGCATCGGCGTGATGCGCGCTGGCAAACTGGTGCAGGTCGGCACGCCGCATCAGATCTATTCCGCGCCGAACACCCGTTTCGTTTCCGAATTCGTGGGCGACGTGAATGTGCTGCCCGTCTCGCTCGATACCGATGGCCGCCTTCATTCCAGGCTGACGGGCGCGAGACTGAAACCGCCGCCGGTTCCTGAAGGCTTCAGCGAAGGCCATCTCGTCATCAGGCCGGAGTTCCTGCGTTTTCTCGCCAAGGCGGCGGATGCGGACAACGCGGTTTCGGGCCGCCTCTACAATGAATATGTCCTGGGTTCGCGCATCCAATACCAGGTGCGCGTGGGTGAAGGCGTCTTCGCGGTCGAGAAACTCCGCCAGCAGGCCTTCACGGGAAAGCTGGATGACGATGTGATCATCGGCTGGGACGCGAAAGACGCCATTCTGGTGACGGACTGATCTCATGAGATTGAGTCAGGGCGGCAAATCCGCAATACCAGTCGTGCTGTTTCTCATCGTCGGATTTGCAGCACCTCTGCTGGCCGTCATCTGGTTCAGCTTCATGCCGCCGCGCAGTTTTTCCTTCGGCGGCGCGCCGACGCTGGAGAACTATGCGACCATCTTCCAGGGCACGAACTACATTTCCTTTCTGTGGTCGCTCTCTCTCGCGGTGACGGCCGTCGCCCTGCTGGCGCTCGTCTGTTACCCCGTTGCCTATGGCCTCGTGCGCGTCTTCGGCAAGTGGGCCATGCTGCTCACTCTTCTCTTCACCATTCCGCTCTTTGTATCGGAAAACATTAGACTTTATGGCTGGGTGCTGTTCCTCATCAAGAACGGCGTTCTGCTCGGCACCCTGAAGTCGATGTTCGGACTGCAACTGGAAAGCATCCTGTTCTCGCTGCCCGCCATCATCTTGGGGATGGTCTATGTCTATCTGCCTTTCATGCTGTTCCCGATGACGCTTGGTATCTCCATGGTGCCGAACGAAACGCGCGATGCGGCGTTTGATCTCGGCGCCTCGCGTTGGCAGGTTTTCAAGGAAGTGGAACTGCCACTGTCGATGCCCGGTGTGGTGATCGGCTTTCTGCTGACCTTCGTGCTGGCGATTGGTGCCATCGCCGAAGCCAAGGTTCTAGGGGGGCAGCGCGTCATCCCCATCACGCATGACATCGAGATCGCGTTCACCTATTCGCAAAACTGGCCGCTGGGCGCTGCGCTGTCCGTATTGCTCATGCTGGTCGTCGGCGTCCTGGTGCTGCTCGCGCTGCGCCGCTTCGATCTCGACACCTTCCTGGGGCGGAGATAGCCCTATGGAAACCAGGGGCCAGAGGTTTCGCCATTCGCTCGTCACTGTGTGGACGCTCGCCGTCCTCGTCTTTCTCTATCTTCCGACAATCTGCATCACTCTGGCTTCGCTGACGGCCAGCCGCTACTTCCAGTTCCCGATCAACAAATGGGGGCTCGACTGGTGGCAGAAGACTTTCAGCTCGATCGAGATCCGGCAACTGCTGTCAACGTCGATCACCATTGCACTCTGCGTCACGGCGATCGCGGTGACGATCGCCTTCTTCGGCGCGCTGGCCTTCGCGCGCTATGAATGGAAAGGGCGTTCCATCTACCAGAAGCTCATCCTGCTGCCGATTTTCTTTCCGCAGTCGGTGCTGGGCCTGGCCTTGCTGTTGTGGTTCAACACGCTTGGCTTCTCGCTCTCCTGGCAGACGGCGGTGTTCGCCCATCTCGTCTGGATTATTCCGGTGGTGACGCTCGTCATCTCAATCCAGGTCTACAGCTTCGATCCGGCACTGGAAGAGGCAGCCTTCGATCTCGGCGCCACGCGCTGGCAGGTCCTGAAGGAAGTGACGCTGCCGGTCCTGTTCCCGGGTCTGTTTTCAGGCGCGCTGTTTGCGTTTCTGTTGTCCTGGGGCAATTTCCCGCTTTCGCTGTTTACAACCGGTGCGGATACGACAGTGCCCGAATATCTCTATGCCAAGATGGTGGCCGGCTACACGCCCGGCGTCCCCGTGCTTGGCACGGTCTCGACCGTCGGCGCGGCCATACTGCTGATTGGCGGCTACGGCGCGATACTCGCCATGCGCCGCGCCAAGGCCGTCGAATAGAACGTTCTGTCTTATGGGAGGTAGATCATGACACAATCGCTCAAGAGCCGCTCCGTCCTCGTCACCGGCGGGTCGAAGGGAATAGGCAAGGGCATCGCGCGCGTTTTTGCGCAGGCGGGCGCCAGGGTCGCCATCATGTCGCGCCATGCCGATCAGGCGGAAGCAGCGGCAAAGGAAATTGGTCACGGCGCGTTTGGCATCGGGGGTGACGTTACTTCGCTCGCCAGCATGGAAAGCGCCATGAAAACCGTGGCGGATCGCAATGGCGGCCTTGATGTGCTCTGCGCCAATGCTGGAATCTTTCCGCCAGCGAAGCTCGAGGAGATGACGGGCGATCAGTGGGACGAAGTGGTGGACACCAACCTGAAAGGCACGTTCCATTCGGTGAAGGCGGCTATACCTTACCTCAAGAAGTCCGACCAGGGCCGCATCGTCATCACCTCGTCGATCACCGGCCCCGTCACCGGCTTTCCCGGCTGGACGCATTATGGAGCGACCAAGGCCGGCCAGCTTGGTTTCATGCGCACTGCCTGCATGGAACTTGCGAAATACGGCATCACGGTCAATGCCGTGATGCCCGGCAACATCGTTACCGAAGGCCTCGCCGGCATGGGCGAAGAGTATCAGAAATCGATGGCGGCGTCGGTGCCATTGAAGAAGCTGGGGCAGGTCGAGGACATCGGTTATGCCGCGCTCTACTTCGCCTCGAGAGAGGCGAATTATGTGACCGGCCAGACCATCATTGTCGATGGCGGCCAGATTCTTCCCGAAAGCCTCGACGCTCTGGCGCAGGCTTAGGAGAACTTTCGCAGATAATCCTCGCACAAGGGCAGGGTGCCGTCGGTATAGCCGGCACCTAGCGATTTCGGGAATTCGGCCTCGATATGCGATGCAATCCAGGCCACCAGCAGAATGCGCCGCAGCATGATGAAGGTCGGAATCTCATCCTCATCGGCCTTGGGCAGCGCCAGCACCTTGCGATAGCCCGTCTTCCAGGATTCGATCAGCCCCGGCACTTGCGGCTCATGCTCATAAAATGAGACAGGCGTCGCCGCGTCATACATGTACCAGCCGAACCCGCAGTCGTCGAAGTCGATGGCCTTCACGGCCTTGCCGTCGATCAGCAGATTGGCCAGGCGAAGGTCGCAATGGATGAGGCCGAAGCGCTCCGGTCCCTTGCCATAGGCCTTGAGCCGTGCCCCGATGAGGTCAACCGTCCGCGCAAAAAGCTTTTCCTTCGCCGCATCCATGCCGACGCCATCCCGCCAGCGCCCCCAATGCGGCTTGTCTTCGCCCAGCGCCGTGTCGAAGTCCCACGTCAGACGCGTGAACCAGGGAGGCCGCTTCCATTGCCGTGCATGCACATGCATGCGGGCCGTCACTTCGCCCAGCATCTCGAAGGGCTGGGAAAGATCCTCGCCAATGCCGGGTTCGGCACCTGTTTCCCATTCCGAAAGCACTACATGCCGCGGGCGGGGAAGGCACACGTGCTCGACATCCTGAATGATCTCGCCATCGCGGCCCTTCACCGGCACTGGTGTGGCGACAACACCCGTTTGCCGAAGGTCCATGAGCCAGGCGAGTTCGGATGCAATGGCGGTGCGCGAATGATAGCCGTCGCGGTGAACGCGCAGAGCCCAGCGGCGCCCATCTGGCGCTTCGACCTTGTACGTGGCGTTTTCCGACAGATTGAGCAGCGAAACGCGGGCGCCCGCGGGAAGGTCGTAACGCGGCAAAGCGGCCTGCGCGACCTCCAGCAGAATCGCCATCTGTTCCTCGTGGGCGAGCAGGTCGAAATCGGTCAAGGCTCTCTCCGTCAGGCTTTGCGTCCCTCGATTCCTGCCAGAACCCGCTCGATCTCCGCAAGCCCCCGTTCCACGTCTTCGGTTCTGCCGGACATGTAGAGCCGTCCCGCTGCGCCGATCATCTGCACATCGACGAGCGTCAGCTTCGGGGCAACCTTTTCCGCCTCGTTCGCGGCTATGGCGGCATAAAGCGCAGGCACCATCTCGCACACCAGCAGCGTCTCGCCCGGCATCACCATTGAGGCCTGCCGGTTGCGGTTGATGATCACCGCGTGCTGGTCGGCGATGTTCTCGATCACGTCGGTGAAGAGAATGCGCGGCGCCAGCTGGTCGCCCTCGGTCAGTGCCATGCCTTTCAGCACGGCGCGGCCCGCAGCCATCAGCTTGTCCCTGTCGCTCCCGTGGATTTCGAGAATGCCGAACTGCCGCTCGACAAAGAGAATTCCAGGCTCGAGATCGGGGTCGGCTTTCAGCGCGAGGTCCATCACCCGCTCGATCATCAGGCCGGGTGCCACCTCGATGATCAGCGCATGCTGACCGGCATAGGGCGGATAGCCCCGTGCCCGCGTCGGCGTTCCCATATAGGCGGCAAATTGCGGCTGCAGGTTTTCCACATTGAGAAAAACCCGGAGCTCTCCCTTCGCCGCCGTGCGTGGCGTCGGCATGACTCTGGTTTACTTCGAGGTGCCGGATGAGAAGTGCTTCGACACATCCGCATGCGGACGCGGGATCACATGCACCGAAACCAGCGTGCCGACCTGGCCCGCCACTTCGGCACCGGCCTCGGTCGCGGCCTTCACGGCACCGACGTCGCCGTTGATGATGACGGCGACAAGTCCGTCGCCAACCTGCTCGCGTCCCACGATGGTGACGTTCGCGGCCTTCACCATGGCATCCGCCGCGGCCATTGCCGCCACATAGCCCTTGGTTTCGATCATTCCGATTGCGTTGCTCATGGTGTCCTCCGTGTTGAACGCTTGACTATTTCTTGATTGACGCTTCATCGATCGATCCAATGATCAGCGCATCGATGGGTGGCGATTTTCCGGGAAACCACGCGGCTGCGACCGAGCCTGTGGCGATGATGACCTTCTCGCCTTCCCCACATCCCAGCGGATCGAAGGCAAGAAGCCGGGAATTCGAATCGTCCACGAGAACCTCGAGGATCGATCCCGCAGGCACTTCCGAGACTTTCTTCGTGGACCAGATGCGGCCCGTTACCGTCGCCTTCAGCATCTAGCGTCTCCTTTCGATTTTGAGGCCAAGCCGCCGCGCCTTGTCTCGCGCCAGCGGGGTAAGCACGGCACCGGGCCCCAGAACGAGCGCGGCCTGAGGTGACAACCTGTCGATCTTCTGTTCGGTGATGACGCCGGTCAACACCTCGGAAGATGAAGTGGGCAGCGTTGCAGGTGTGGAATGGCCAAGAGTGAAGCGGAGCTTTCCAGACCGGATCTTTTCGGCATGCGCCGGATCAATGATGCGCGCGACGAAAGCCGCCAGGTCAGTGTCATTCGCAATGCGAACCGTCTCGACCGCTGCTGCGGATGCAGCCTGACTGCGGCTCGCCATCACCTCGCGCAGCACGTCGCGCACCATGCTGCGGAGTTCGTTGCTCATCTCGGGTCTTAGCGCCATTTCACAGCTCCAGTGCCTGTTCGGCAGCCGTGGCGGCGGCACGCACTTCGGATTCCGTTCCCGAAAGATAGAGGCGTCCCGTGGCGCCGATCATCCGGTAGTCGACGATCTTGATTGTCGCCGCCTTCTCCGCCGCGTTGGCTGCAAGAATGGCATAGGCAGCAGGTTCGGTTTCCAAAACGAAGAGCGTTTCGCCGGCAAGGATCATGGAGCCGCCCTTGTTGCGGTTGATAAGGAATGCGTGGCCCGGATCGATGCGCGTCACGATTTTTGAAGCGAGGATCTTCGGCTTCATCGCCTTGTCTGGCGTCAGTCCCATCGCGTCGAGCACGGCTTCGGCGGATGCCTTGACGGCGGCCACATCGCGGGAGTGGATTTCAAGATAGCCGAACTGCCGTTCGACCACGAGAATGCCCGCCTGAACTTCGGCTGTCTTCAGCGCCACGTCCGTCAGCGCCTCAATGTCGAGGCCGGGCGCCACCTCGATGATCTGCGCGGCCATGTGGGTACGCGGGAGCGAGCCCTTGATCCAGGCGCCGAGATAGCACATCGTCTGCGGTTGCAGCTGGTCGATGAAGATATATGAGCGGAGCGTTGCCATTTACATTCAAGCTGCCAGAACCGCTTTGAGCTCTTCGAGAATGATACGCCGCAGTTCCTTCCGCAATTCGCCGTCAGACGAGTTGTCGACCGCGAGCGAAACGGGAGAAGCCTCGCGCTTCGGGAGGTTCAGCGGATCGAGCCCTGCGAAGTTTCCGAAGATTTCGGACGCCTCCTTGTTGTAGGCGATGCGCGCAAAATGCAGCAGGTGATGCGGCGTGAGATTGTCGCCGATGGACGACCCGCCTGCAAAACCGGTGCCTATGGTCATCGAAGGGCCGAGGTTGGTCTCGTAGCCTGAGGCACCCAGCGAACAGCCCGTGTTCACAGCGATGCGAAGGGCAGGGACGGCCGCAGCGAAGGCCATGATGTTGGCTTCATGCTTCGAATGAATTGCAGCAGAGTGCCCCTTGCCGGACTTTCGCATCATGGAGCGCGCGCAGGAAATCGCCTGATCGATCGTCTGAACTTTCGCGAAGGCCAGAACCGGGCAGAGTTTTTCGCGCACCAGCTTCTCTTCCACCTGCACGAGGGTGACGGGTGTGACGAGAATCTTCGCTCCCGGTGCGTTAAACCCCGCCTCGCGCGCGATCACGCCGGCATCCTTGCCGATCATGGCGGTGTTGAAGCCCGTTTCGGTGAACAGCAGCTTCCGCAACTTGTCTGTCTCTTCTGGCGAACAGATGTGAGCCTTCTCCGCCTTCATGGCATCGAGCAACCGATCGGCGATCGTCGCAAAAGCCAGCACGGTCGATTCATTGGTGCAGAGAATGGAATTGTCGAAGCTCTTGGATGCAACAATGCGCTTCGCTGCATGCTTGATGTCCGCTGTCTCGTCCACCACCACGGGCGCATTGCCGGGTCCGACGCCGAAAGCAGGGTTCCCCGAACGGTAGGCAGCCTTGACGACCGAAGGCCCGCCTGTCGCCACGATCAGGTCGATCCGCTCATCCGCCATCAGCTTTTCAAGCAGCGGAATGTTGGGCTCGTTGATCACCTGAATGGCGCCATCGGGCGCACCTGCGGCCTTTGCAGCCTCGGCCAGGACGCGCGCTGCATCGGCGCAGCAGCCCTTTGCCTGCGGGTGTGGCGAGAGAATGATCGCATTCCGCGTCATCAACGCCGTAATGGTCTTGAAGAATATGGTCGCAACTGGATTGGTGACGGGGATCAGCGCGAAGATGACGCCGGCAGGGCGGGGCAGCTCTACGATCTTCTTCGCGGCGTCAATGCGCGGGCTGACGAAATCGTCATGCGAGTAGAGTTCCACCAA
>JALHQC010000041.1 GCA_022842165.1 bacterium | reverse complement strand
GATGCCGACCGCGGGCAATGGTATGTGGACATCGAGATTACGCCGTCGAAGTCCAGCGATCCCTTCGTATGGTTCGGCCTGGTCCGGTTTCAGGAACATGCGCCGGAGCGATTACAGGTTTCGGAGCCGGTGGTGGCCTGGGCTCAGCTGATGCCGAGACGCACGGTTTCGGTAAGGGCCGTGAAGGACGAAGAGGGTCATGTCACCATCATGGCCGACGTATTTGGCAAGTCGGGGACAAAAGTAAAGCCGCCATGGGCCCGGGCACCTTCTACGCCTATCTCGAAGAATACGAGCGCCGGATGCCTGCGGCCTAGGATAAGGAGCCGAAAGTAACCGCTGACATGTTCGAGATTTCGACCGTCGTCGAATCAGGCCCCCGGTTCTCGGCTCGCGTCCCGATCGCGCTGAAGGAGATGGACAGCGAGAACTCCAAATAGCGCGGCTGCGGCAGATTGACTGGCAGATCAATCGGCCAGTTCTAAGCTGCTGCTACGATCGTGGTTTCGCCATCGAACCAGAAGAATATCTTGTAGAGTGGCGGCAGGCCTCCAGCCTCAACCCTCCGCGCTCCAGAGTTCGATTGCGGCCTTTTCGCGGGTGAAGGGGAGATAGGAATAAGCGATCTGAACGCTCGAGCGCGCGGGCGGAACCGGTGATGCGAACCTCACCTGCTGGGGGCGGCCGGGCAGCAGGCGCCGCCGGTAGGACAGGCGCTGGCATGTGCCACCGGGGCCTTCCACTTCGATGTCGGCGATCCAGAAACCGCTGGCATCCGTCTTCAACAGGAATTGCGTTCCGGCGCCCGCCGGAACGAGGAACCGCAATGTACTGGCCGATGACAGGATGCGCTTCCTGCCGATCAGGACAGGCCGATGCCCGCCAGCCAGGGCGAGACGCGCCAGGAAGGGCGTGGCGGCAAGAGTTCCGATCAACGTCACGACGGCACGGCGCGAGAGAGTTGCTGTCATTTTCGGAGTCCTGATAGAGGTTGCGGGGCAAAACGGCCCGGCGGCTGTGCAGGTTGCATGACCATAGGTGCCGCGCCGTGAAATCCCCCCGATCCACGCGTCAAACGGGCGTGAAAAGATGCCGCCCCCGGCGGGAGCCGCGACGCCGGTCAGGACCGGCGGGCCAGGGCCTTACGCCTCGCCAGCAGTATCGGTTGCATGGAGGAGCAAGGCGCGGAGCGAGTCGAGCGGCGCTCCAGAGGCTTGCTTCAGAACGCTCTGGCGGGGATGCCAGTTTCCGCCACCTCTGTTGAGCAGCGAGTCCGGGTTTTGGCGCAGCAAGCCGACGATCGTCTCCGCGACCACATGGCTTGCTGCGGGCCCAAGACGCTCTCCATCCTCGAGAACCTTGGCTTCGCACAGGAAATAGAGCCATGCCGGCGTGTGGGACGCCAGCCCCAGGCTTTCCGCGGCGGAGCGGGTTGCTGGCGGCATCGCCGACACGACCTGGCTGGCCGTCATCGGGGTGAGGCCACAGGCCTTTGCCAGGGTCTGGCCGAAAGGGATGCGCCGGTGAAAGCCCCGCACGAGGTTGCGGAAGAAGATCGAGGCGTGGTTCAGATTGGCTTCGTGCGACATGTGGTTCAGCATGTCGGCCGCGAAGCTGACGTCGATACGGTCGGCTCCGGAAGGATCGGCCACCGTGCGGGTGAGGCGGTCCCAGTCCGCCACCCAGTGATCGGGCAGTTGCGGGGCAAGATCGCCAAAGGGCTGCATGCCGCCGCGCGAGGTGAATGCAAAAAGCTCGTGCAGCGTTGCCGATCCGCTCAGCCGCCCATTGATGCCGAAGTTTGAATTGAAGTCGTAATGCTGGCTCACCATCGAGTGCCCGAAGCGAAAGGCGGCCGTCGTGAATTCCATAGGTACGGCATTGGCTCGCGCCAAGCGCGGCGGACCGGCCATTACCTTGGCGAGAACGCCCGGCGACAGCAGCTTCGGCAGATAGTCGTTCAGGATGATCCAGTGGTAGTGACGGGTCAGCAGGCGCCGCGCCGCATCAAAGCCTTGGGGTGCATCGCCGCCCTGCGGCGCGAGAGCCGCGACGAGCTTGTTGTGAAGCAGCATGAAGGCGAGGTGCAGCTGGCTGATCAGCAGGTTCTCGTCGTTGCGGCGGTCGGCAATGAGCGCGACGTGCCCCAGCGGGTTGCGGGGAATATCCGGAGCGTTAATGCGGTGATGGGCCTTGCCGGGGAACTTGGTCGTCATGCCCAGCGCCGCATCGTCAAGACAGATGGTTCTGGCAATGCGGAACCGTGCGCCGTTCGCCGCATAGAGGCTCAGGACTTCTTCGTCGCAACTGCCGGGGCCTTCGGCATAAAGGCTTTCCAGCGTGAGCGGCATAGCCTGTTCATTGCGGATGGCGTCGAGGATCGTGGCGGTATCTTGCGCTCGCGCCTGCTTGCCAAGGCCGGGCAAGTCCCTGCTGCCGATGACACCGGCAGGCGGGATGCTGGCCGCCTCGGTGAGGAGGCTGCCCACCGGCGCCGACAAGTCGTGGTTCATGAACTGCCCGAAATAGGTATAGGCGGCAGGCAAGGCCATGCGGTGCGTGGGTTGCTCGTGGCGGCGAAAGACCTCTTCGAACTGCTTCAGGCGCAGAAGCGTTTCTTCAGCCGTGGTTCCGGGGAAGAGGCCGGCATCGGCGGCATCGGCAAGGTCCGGAAACAGATAGGTGTAGGACGAGCGTGCCTTCGACGTGTCTGCCGGTACGGTGCGTGCGTTCCCGGGCATGGGCCTGCCTTGCAGGCTGTGGTCGCTGTCGATGATTCCCATGGGCTGCACCCTGCTTATCGGATTGACGGTCAGAACGGTTCGAGCAGGCTTTCTTTCGCGATTTGGGCCAAGCCGATGCGCCTGCCGGTGCGGGTTTCGAGACGTGCCGGATCGACGCGGCCGCCCATGGCGCAAAAGCCCGGCACGATGACGCGCATCGTGGGCAGCGGGTCCCGAGGCAGCGTGAGGTCCACGGCGAGGGCGCGATGCCCGGTATAGTCGAGGCCGCGCAGGACAGTGTCCATGTCGATTCTGCCGCTGCTCCGCGGGCGTTGGGCAGCCAGCGGCTGGAACTGGATCATGCGATGAACCGGGCCGCGTTCAAGCCAGATGGCAAGCTCCGGATCGCCCGCTGCCGCGGCCTGTTGCATCGCAGCTTCGGTCTGGATCATCTCGGTCACGGCGGCGAGCACCGCATCGGCCAGATCGAGACTGGCCGCCGTGCCCAAGGCGACAGCCGTGCCGTCGGCCTCGCTGGAGACAGCGGCAACGGCTGGCACTCCGGTTTCCGAGTCGAGATCGAGAAGAACGGTGCGGCGCGGGCGGTCCTGCAGCCACCAGCTGAGCCGCGGCTGCAACCCGTCGATCAGTTCGAGCGGCAGACCGGCGCATTGCATGCCGCCGTGCCACCACAGTGCCACGGCGTCGCGCTCGATGCATTCGAGCAAGGCACGGCATGTGGCGTCGCCCCGATCCATACCAGCGGCGCAGCCTGTTGAATCGGCACCGGCGTCCAAACCGTTCGCGTCTCCGGCCGTTTCGTTGAAATCCAGGAAGACTGCGCGGGCGGGAACCGCAACGCTGTCGCCCCGCAGCAGGTCGGTGGCCATTACCATGGGTTGGCCGTCGTGCTCCCTCAGCGCGGGAAATTCATGCGCATGATTCCGCGCGAGGCTGGCGCGGAGTTCCAATGCCTCGGCTCCGGCAGACAGCATGGCCTGTTGCAAGGTCAGCCCGCGTCCGGCTGGCAGGCGGGGCTTCAATCCCGCCGCGCCATCGTATCTCGGCCAGGCCACGGCCATGAAGATCGGCGCTTCCCGCAACTGCAACGGCGCAAGCCTGAAGTCAGCTTCAAGCGCCTTCTCCACTACGGCCAGGGTTTCTGCGGCGGACCTTGTCATGACGATGATTGGTAGCCCTCCGGTCATCACATGCAAGCGGCGATTTGGCCCATGTTCCGGACTTTTCACGCTCATTTCACGCGGAGCCTCCAAACAGGATTCCGCCAAGCACATCGCTGCAGCAGGCAGCCACAGGCATAGGGGAGAGAACATGGGATTTTTCAAACTGCGTTCGGCATCACTCGCTGATCATGCGAAGACGGGTGCCGCAATCATGCGTGTCAGCCAGAGCGCATTCCAGTCCACGCCCAATTCGGAATGGGTCAAGTTCGACAAGGACACGCGGAAATGGCTTCACGACAACGGCTATGACTATACCGGAACGCCCGACGGCAAGATTCCGCTGAACATCGACATCGTGCCCGTCTACGATACGCCGACCAAGATGCATGTGCGCATTCCCTGGGCGAAGGATCTGGAAAATGCGCCGGCTCCCGTGGACGACACCTACAACGGCAGCTTCCCGGCGTTCCTCGCGCGCTACTTCATGCGCCGCTGCCGGTAAGCCGCCGCCCTGAATCATTCCCGGCCATGACGCGGGCCAGGCCGATGCCGTGTTCGAAGTTGCGCCGGCCTTCGGGCCAGATGATCGGCATGACATCGAGAAGCCAGCGTTCGAGATCATCTTCGACGAGGGGACTCCCGCCCTCCCACCTTGGGGCTGTCAGTGCACAGAACGATCTGTATGCATTGGCAGCCTCATCTTTCTGGCCGAGTTCGGCACGCGCCGCGGCAAGCCAGGCGATAAGGTCGGGAAACACATCCGGGCATTTCTCGACTGTTGAAATCGTCGCCTCATAGTCACCGGCCAGAAAGTGGATGGCGGCGAGATATCCGAGGAAATACTCCGGGTAGAGGGGGTTGAGGCTCAGGGCCAGGGCGGACCATTTCTCCGCATCCTCCATGTGGCCGAGGAAAGCCATGCCCATGGCTGCGGCAATCAGCGTTTCCGAGTCGTAGGGGTTCAGTTCGACGGCCATCCTGAAATGCGAATGCGCCCGTTGTGCCGACCGCGCGATGAGCCAGCACCAGGCCATGCTGATGTGACTCCGGGAATCGAATGGATCAAGCGCCAGAGCGTCCTGTGCGTGCTTGAAAGCGGCCGCGCAGTCAGCCTCGCGGCCACGGTAGCCGGGCCGCACCATGCCGCGCGTGTTGAGAATGGACGCCAGGCCCGAATGGCCCGAGGCGAGGCCCGGATCAAGTTCGATCGCCTGGGCAAAGAGGGCCGCCGCCATCTCATCGGCCTCGGCATTCCACAGGCGCGAGAGCTGATGGCCTTTCAGCCACATGTCATATGCGGCGGGACGGCTCGGCACATTGCGGGCATAGCGCAGCAGCGATATGTGATTGACCTGCGATGCAAGGCTGGCCGCCACGGCGCCGGCAACCGTCGACCCCAGTTCCTGGAGTTCGTGTTCGGCAACGGAATAGATGTTGGACCAGACCTGGCTGCCATCCCGGCAGTCGAGAAGTGCCACGAACAGCTTGCCTGCCGGGGCGCGCCAGTCGAGTACGCAGTCGACCACGAAATCGGCATCGATCGCGCGCCCGACGGCGGTGTAGTCGATCGCCGTGTCGGACTCATATCCCTTGCTCGGCCAGGGAATGACGATCCAGCACCTGAAGCGCGACAGGCAGACTTCCACCAGATGGGCAAAGCCCTCGCCTAGATAATTCCTGCTGGTGTCGGTGAAGCGGGTCAATGGCGGTCGGATGGTGATCTTGGGCGGGCCCTGCTGTGCGAGCCGCGGAGCGGGGACGCTGCCGCTTGCTGCATGCGGCGGCTGCTGCTGCCCGATGTCGCCACGCTTCACCGCGACGAGGAGATCGGTCGATTCCTTGCTGGGCTCGCTGTCGAGCTCTTCAGCCAATACGCGATCGAGCATCGCGTATTGCCGCAAGGCTGCCGCCTGGTCGCCGCGGCCTGCGTGAAACCGCATGAGATACTGGTGGGCCAGCTCATGGCTGGGCTCGACGCGCACCAGTTCCTCGGCGACGCGCGCATCGGCAAAATCATTGGCCCTGATCAGCGCCTCGAGCCGGTCGGTCAGGCACTTGGTGAACAGCGAGCGCATCTGCGAGCGCTCGATCTGCACCCAGGCCTCGAACACCGGCGCGCGCGGCAGCAGCGAGCCGAAAAGCTCGCCCTTCCACATGGCAGCGGCCTGCAGCGTCAGGTTCGTGTCCGCGTCGGTTGCCTTGGCGAGTTCGCGGAAGTGCCTCGCATCGATGTCGAAGGCGTCAGCCTTGAGCGCAACGGTGAAGCGGTCGGTGGTGATCACGTCTTCCGCATGTTCGCCCAGGACCTCGCGGATTTCCTTCAGCGATTGCCGCAAGCTTCCGCGGGCCTGTTCTTCCGGCGCGGGGTCCCACAGCAGCGAGGCCAGTTGTTCGCGGTTCAACTCGCATGACGGGCTCAGCGCAAGCAGCCCCATCAGGCATCTGGCCTTGCGCGTCCGGAACTCGACCTCCCTACCGCTGGCCAGTTCGATGACCCGGCAGGCGCCCAGAAGCTCCATTCTGTACAGAGGTGTCATGAGTGGTCCACGCACAGCCATCGGCAAAAAGGATGCACGCTGACTTGGGGGTTTTCAACACTCAATTTGACGTTGCCATGAATTGCGGCGTTAACCCTGATCCGGCACCCTGGCTCCTAAGGCCTTAGATGTTCGGAGGCTTGCGGAGCCGGAACCGAGGCGGGAAGGCACGATATGATGACGACGCCCGCAATGATGAAGCAGGCCCCCACGGCGCGTTCGGGGCTCAGCGTTTCCCCCAGCAGGATCATCGCCGCGGCGCCGCCGAAGACGGCTTCGGCGCTCATGAACACGCTGGCGCAAGTGGCGGTGATGTATTGCTGGGCGACCGCGTTCAGCACATAGGCCAGGCCCTTCGACAGCAAGCCGAGCACGATCAGCTCGGGTAGCGCTGCAACGATGGCGTGGGGGCCGGGAAGGCCATAGGTGAGTGCGGACAGCATCATGCACGCTACGCCGCAGAGCAGCAACTGTACCATGGTCAGCCTATTGGGCCGCCGGTAGCGCATCACATGCTGGCCCAGCAGCAGGCTCCAGCAGGAAAAGCATATGGCCGACAGCAGGCACAGGACATCGCCGAATGCGAGACCGGTCCAGCTGCTGCCGGCCATCAGGAAGATTCCCAGCAGGCTGCAGAGGCAGGCGGGCCAGATCAGCAGCGGAAGGCGCTGCCTGAAGCACGTCCAGGCAATGGCGGGCGTGATGACAGCGGATGTGTTGGCCATGAAGCCGGCATTGGTCACCGACGTATGCCCATAGCCAAACTGCATCAAGGTGGCCGCCACGCCGAATGCAGCCGCAACCTTGAGCGCGAGCCCGAGAGAGCCCGCATCCGATGGCAGCACGGCGCGCGCTTCCCGGCGTGCAAGGGGCCACAGCACGGCGGCGCCGATGAGGCAGCAAAGCCCCGTCGCAGAAAATCCGTCCATGTGAACGAGAATGGTTTTCTGCGACACGTTGCCGAGGCCCCAGGCGAGAGCCGCCAGCAAGGCGAGGCCATTGGCGTGGGCCGGCGTCATGCGGCGTCTGTTGAGCGGCATGTGGCGCAGTTACCCTTGCCGCACTCCGGATGCTTTTCATGGCCAAGCTCTTTCTGCTGGTCTTCCGCAGCGGCGGGATGAGCTGCCGCATCATCCCGCTGCATGAGCGGCCCAAGGCATCGCCACGCGAATGCCTGACGTTCGGCGTCGAAGCAGAGTTGCCACAGGTGGCCGTGCCAGTCCTGGAAGTTCTTCATGACGCAAGCGCTCCTGGCGCGGGACAGCGATCAGCGTCCGCGGAACTTCAGCGGCGTGGGCACGCCGCGATCGCAGGGCCTGCGCGGCAGGCATTTCTTCGGCTTCGCCGGCTTCACCACCGAGCCGGGGCTCGTCGCGGGGATGATGAGATCCATGCGCGCCTCGGGTTTCGCGATATGGGCGCGCGGCATGGCGGAAGCCGTTCCGCACAATGCGGCGGTCAGGATGGCGGCAAGGGCGAGAAGGCGGCGGTTCGAAGATGTTTTCATGACACGGTCTCTCTCAAGTCCCGCGGGCACGAAGTGCCGGGGAGTGGGTCAGGTGGTTCAGCGATGCCAGACCAGAATGACCGCCATCCGTGACGGCGCTGTGAGAAGAGCGTGAAACTTCGCTTCAGCCGCCGGGTGTTTGGCCGAAGCTTGCCTCAAGCAACCGGTTGAAGTGCGAAACAGCCGAGATTCCGCAATCAAGGACAATTTCGATCACACGCCGAGAGTCCTTCCAGGGCACGACGAGAAACGCCCGCGCCCTGTCGGGATGGCGGCGGCGGACTTCATCCGTGCAAAATGTTTTTGCCGCGTGATGCAGGCCAGCATCTCGCCGCCACCAAGGGAATTTGCGCGGGCACGCATGCGCCGCCGCGCCGGGCGCAGCAATTGATGTGAGTTGATCTCCAACCGCGCGAAGCGGGCATGTGCGCCGATGCGCGCACCAGTCGCTGCCTGGAGCGCAAGACCGGTACGCAATGCTCTTTTTTAGGCCGGCCTCGCGGCTGCGGTGCGGGAGGATGCTTCGAGGTCTCCGAGGAATCGCGTGAAGGTGGCCGACGGCCGCATCACGGCTGCCGTTTTCGCGGGGTCGGTGCGGTAATAACCGCCGAGGCTGGCGGGCTTGCCCTGAACGGCGGCGAGTTCGGCGGTAATCTCCGGCTCGTTTTCGGCCAGCGCCCTGGCGACCGGCGCGAAGTGCCGGGCGAGTTCGGCATCATCCTTCTGGGCGGCGAGGGCTTCCGCCCAGTAGCGCGCGAAAAAGTAATGGCTGTCGCGATTGTCGGTCTGGCCCGCCTTGGCGCCGGGCGACTTGTTGTGATCGAGAACGCCTTGCGTTGCCGCATCGACCGCATTGCCGAGGACGCGCGCTTTCGGGTTGCCCTTGGCACTGGCGAGGAACTTCAGGCTCTCGCCCAGGGCGCAGAATTCGCCGAGCGAATCCCAGCGCAGGTGATTTTCTTCCATCAGCTGCTGCACGTGCTTGGGCGCCGAGCCGCCGGCACCGGTTTCGAACATGCCGCCGCCATTCATCAGCTTGACGATCGACAGCATCTTGGCGGAGGTTCCAAGCTCGAGGATGGGGAAGAGATCGGTCAGATAATCGCGCAGCACGTTGCCGGTGACGGCAATCGAATTCTCGCCGCGGGTGATCGTCTCAAGCGAAAGCCTCGTTGCTTCGCGGGGCGCAAGGATCTGGAATTTCTCTGTCACACCCGCGGCGGCGAGAATCGGCTTCACGTAGTTGATCAGTTCCGCATCATGCGGGCGGCTGGCATCGAGCCAGAAGATGGCCTGGCAGCCCTCGTCCTTCTGGCGCTCGATGGCGAGCTTCACCCAATCCTCGATCGGCGCCTTCCGCGTCGTGGCGGCGCGCCAGATGTCGCCCTCCGCAACCCTGTGCTCGTGCAGCACCTCGCCATTGGCGAGCACCAGCCGCACCGTGCCATCGGCCGGGATTTCGAACGTCGTCGGGTGCGAACCATATTCCTCGGCCTTCTGCGCCATGAGGCCGATGTTCTGCACCGTTCCCGCCGTGGCGGGGTTCAGTGCGCCGTTGGCCTTGAAGAAGCCGATCGCCTCGTCATAGATCGCGGCATAGGAACTGTCGGGGATCACGCAACTCGTGTCGGCGGCCATGCCGTCCGGTCCCCAGCCCTTACCGCCGGCGCGAATGAGCGCCGGCATCGAGGCATCGACGATCACATCGGAGGGCACATGAAGATTGGTGATGCCCTTGTCGGAATTCACCATAAAGAGCGGCGGGCGCTCGGCGATCACGGCCTTGATGCCGGCCTCGATCTCCCCACGCTCAGGCATTGCGGCGACGCGCTCCAGAAGCGTGCCGAGGCCGGCGTCCGGGTCGATGCCGGCTTTCTCGAAGGCAGCACCATGCCTGTCGAAGACAGGCTTCAGGAAGGCCTTCACCGCATGGCCGAAGATGATGGGGTCGGAGACCTTCATCATCGTGGCCTTCAAGTGAATCGAGAACAGCACACCGTTGCGCTTTGCAGCCTCAATTTGTTCAATCAGGAACTGGCTCAACGCCTTCGCCGACATGAAGGTCGTGTCGACGACGGTGCCCGCATGGAGGTTCACGTTGCTTTTCAGCACCGAGACCGAACCATCGGCCTTCACCAGTTCGATCTTCGCGGGCCCGGCCTGGGCTGCGGAGAGTGTTGCGGACTTTTCGTTCGAACGGAAATCGCCGCTGCCCATGGTCGAGACATAGGTCTTGCTGTCCGCGCTCCACTTGCCCATGGAATGCGGGTTGGCCTTGGCATAGTTCTTCACCGCGATGGCCGCGCGGCGGTCGGAATTGCCTTCGCGCAGGACGGGGTTGACGGCCGAGCCCTTGACGGCATCGAAGCGGGCGCGGATGTCCTTTTCCTCAGGCGTTGCAGGATCGGCCGGATAGTCCGGAATGTCATAGCCCTGCGACTGCAATTCCTTGACGGCGGCAACCAGCTGCGGCTCGGAGGCCGAGATGTTCGGAAGCTTGATGACGTTGGCCGAGGGACTCTTCACCAGTTCGCCCAGTTCGGCGAGGTCGTCCGGCTGGCGCTGGGCATCGGTCAAACGTTCGGGGAAGGCCGCGATGATGCGGCCGGCGAGCGAGATGTCCCTGGTGCCGATGGTGATGCCGGCTGGCGCGGCGAAAGCCTTGATGATCGGCAGCAGCGATGCGGCGGCTAGCTGCGGCGCCTCGTCAACTTTCGTGAAGATGATATCGGGGACAGAACGATCAGCCATTTTCGGAACCTTTCTCTGATGCCGTCCGCCTCATATCCGGCCAGGTGGATGAGGTCCACCCGACAAAGTGCTAACGCCATGATCGAGGGCCGCCTGAAGTTTCAGACGACCCTGACGGACAGCGTTCCCACGCCTTCGATCATCGCGTCCATCCTGTCGCCCCTGGCGACGAGGCCGACGCCTGACGGCGTTCCGGACATGATGATGTCGCCCGCCTGCAACTCGAAGTACTCCGAAAGATAGGAAATCATTTCCGGCACCTTCCAGATCATCTGGTTCAGGTCGCCCTCCTGCTTCAGAGCGCCATTGAGCTTGAGTTCGATGCGGCCCGCGGCGGGGTGGCCGAGTTTCGCCACCGGCTGCAAGGGGCATACGGGGCCTGAGCGTTCGAAGGCCTTGCCGATTTCCCATGGGCGGCCGTGTTTCTTCGCCTCCGCCTGCAGGTCGCGCCTGGTCATGTCGAGCCCCACGGCATAGCCCCAGACATGGTCGAGCGCCTGGCCGAGCGGGATGCTGGTGCCGCCCGACTTCAGCGCCACCACGAGTTCGACCTCGTGATGAACGTCGGAGGAATGCGGCGGATAGGGGAACTCGCCCGAAGAATCGAGGTTGTTCGGGTTCTTCTGGAAGAAGAAGGGAGACTCGCGATTGGGATCGTGACCCATCTCGACCGCGTGGGCGGCGTAATTGCGCCCGATGCAATAGACGCGGCGCACCGGGAACGCACCTCCGCCAGCCACCGGAATGGACGGAACGGGCGGCGCAGGGATCACGAAATCGGCCATGGGACACCTCCTGGAAAACGATGATGGCTGAGACGTATAGCAGGGAAGACCTTGCAGCGAAGGTGGCAGCGCGCATGGCCTTGCGGATGGACCAATCACGCCGCAGGGGTGGAACTTCCGGGTCAGCCCGCCTTGGCCGAAAGCCGCGCCAGGTGCAGTTCGGCCTCCGCCCGCTTGATCAGCATCGTGGAGGATTCTCCATCGTTGAAGGTGGCGATCCCGATGACCGGGGTGATCCGGTAACGTGCCTCGCTGGGGCCGATCGGAACCCAGCGATCCTTGTCGAGCGTCTGGAGAATGTTCTCGATGACGTTCTGCGCCTGCGTCGAGGATGTGCAGGGGAGCACGATGGCGAACTCCTGCGACCCGAAGCGGGCCACCACGTCGCGTCCCCTCACGGTCGTCGCCAGCCGCACTGCGACCCATTTCAGCAACTCGTCCGCCGCGACGCCGCCGTGCCGCGACCGGACAGCATTGAGCTGGCCAACATCGACGAGCAGAACCGTCAGCGGGCTTCCGGTCTTCTTGGCGTTAGCGATTTCAGAGGCGAGCGAAAGATCGAAACATCTGCGGCTCCTGGCCCCGGTCTGATAGTCCACGAGGCCTTTCTCGTCATGCCAGCCTGCCGCCTCGCCGCACGGAAGCGCGTGCTGCACCGCAGGCCCTTCAGCGGGATCGGGCTCTCTCCTGCCTTCGAGCGCCAGGACAAGCTTCTTCACGATCGCCTCGAACTGCGAGGCCTCAAGCGCCGGGACACGGCTTGTCTCCATCGCATTCCTGATCAGCGCCATCAGCTCCTGTTCGCTGATGCCCTCTCCGGCGGGCGGCTGGACGGTTTCCCTCTTTCCATATCGCATCAGGCTGGAGGCCACGAAATCACCGCTGCCCGAAAAGAAACCGCCAGCACCCGATTCGAGCCACGCCGAAAGCCCTGAAAGAACCGTCGTCGTCGAGACGATCGCAATCATCAGCCGCTCCTGCGACGGAAACAGCCCCGGCATCATGAACAGGACGGTAACGAGGCACCCCAGACCAGCACAGGTTATCGACAGTGGCCGTCTTGCTTTGCCCATTACCGGTCCGCCTCCGCCAACGTGATCACCTCAACCAGCCGAAAGAGACATTGCCATTCCTCGGGCAACCATCATTGCCAGCGGCTTTGGCTTTCCAAAGAGATAGCCCTGGGCATCCGTACATCCGAGGCGCCGGAGCGCGGCGGCCTGCTGCTCGGTCTCGACCCCTTCGCCAAGAGACATGATGCCGATGCTGTCGGCCAGCGAGATGGCCGCCTTGACGATCTCGGAGCTTTTCGCCGTCACGCACAGATCGCGCACGAAGGATCTGTCGATCTTCAGCTTGTCGATCGGCATGCTCTGCAGATAGCTCAGGTTCGAGTAGCCGGTGCCGAAGTCGTCCAGCGCCAGCCTGATGCCCATCGCATGCAACTCTTCCAGCATCCGCATGCTCTGGGCGGTATTGTCGAGCAGCATCGTTTCGGTGACCTCGATCTCGAGACGGCTCGGCGGCAGCCCGCTTTCGCCCAGCGCCTCCCTGACGCAGGGAATGATATCCGACCTGCTGAACTGAACGGCAGAGGCATTGACGGCGATGACGCCTGTCACCTGACCTGAGGCGGCGGCCAGACATGCTTGCCTGAAAACCCAGCGCGACAGCGGAATGATGAGGCCGGTCTCTTCGGCGATCGGAATGAATTCCTGCGGCGCCACAAGACCGCGCAGGGGATGGCGCCAGCGCACGAGAGCCTCGTGGCCGACGACTGCCCGGGAAGCCAGGTTGACGATAGGCTGCACATGCAGTTCGAGCTGGCTTTTCTTGATGGCCATCCGCATGTCCTGCACAAGCTCGGTGTGCCGCACCTGCTGCAGATGCATCACGGGTTCGAACATGCGGCAGCAGTTGCGGCCGGCGGCCTTTGCCCTGTACAGGGCAAGGTCGGCATTCCGGAGCAGGACGTCAGCCGCACTGCCATGCTCCGGAGCACAGGCGATCCCGATGGACAGGCCGAGGTTTATGGCCCGCTCGGACACCGTGAAGGGCTCGGAACATCCCGCGATGAGGCGGTTTGCGATTGCGGTCGCCTCATGCGGCGAGCACTTGTCGTTGATGACGACGGCGAACTCGTCGCCGCCGAGGCGCGCCAGCAGATCGCTGGGGCGGAGCGCATATTGCAGCCGCTGCACCGCCTGGATGATGACATCATCGCCCGCCGGATGCCCGAAGGTGTCGTTGATGGACTTGAAGTTGTCGAGATCGAGGATAAGAACCGCCGCCGACGTCTCAGGCGGCCGATTGAAACACGTTTCGAGGTGCGACAGCAGCTGCCTGCGGTTCGGCAGTCCGGTGAGGGGATCCTGCGAGGCGAGCCGCGAAATCTTCCGCTCGAAATTCCGGCGCTCGGTAACATCGACCGCCGCCACGATCCGCGAGTGGAGCCCGTGGTAATCGAGCGGCGAGGAATAGATCGCAACGGCGATCCTGCTGCCATCGGCGCGGACATGCGACCATTCATGTTCGCCGTGGCTATGAATGAATTCCAAGGCCAGCCTTTCGCGAAGGCGCTCATGCTCGCCGGCCGGCCGGATGTCGAGGATCGTCATGGCGAGAAATTCGTCGCGCGTATAGCCATAATGACGGATTGCCGCGTCATTGACCTTCAGGAAGCGCAGCGTGGCTGTGTCGTAGACCCACATCGGAACCGGATTGGCCTGAAAGAGAAGCCTGAACGAGGCCTCCTTCTCCGCGCTCTTCGTGACATCCTGGCAGATGCCGATGCGAAGGGGCTGGCCGTCGCAGCCAGGCACGAGGCGCGAGTCGATCCGGACCCACTTGGAATGGCCCCGGCCATCAACGATGGGCACGGTCACCGAATAGTCTTCGTGGCTGTTCTCCGCTGTCACTATCTGCTCGATCTTGTCTTCCGGATAGCAGAATTGCCTATGGATGAGAGCCGGGGCTGGTTCGTAGCTGGGCTCGACTCCATAGATGACGCGCATGCCGGCGCTCCAGCTGAGCTTTCCGGTCACCGGGTGCGATTGCCAGATTCCCAGCTCGCCGCGGCGCGACAGGATCTCGAAGAGCGAGTTCTGCTGGGCGAGACGGCTTTCCTGCTGTTCGAGAGCGTGTTTCAGCCCTTCCTGCCGGTGAAGGTTATCGGCCAGGGTAAGCTTGTCGCCGTGGTGGTGAAGGTGCCTCTCGACCGAGAGGGCGAGGCGGGAGAGTTGTTCGATCTGCTCCGGACCGAATGCACGCGGCCTGATGTCAATGATGCAGAGCGTTCCCATTGCAAATCCGTCCGGGCTGCGGATCGGGCAGCCTGCGTAGAAGCGGATGAAGGGGGCGCTGGTCACGAAAGGGTTGGAGCTGAACCGCGGATCGAGCGTGGCGTCCGGAACGACCAGCGTAGCGTTCAGTTCGATCGCAGTCGCACAGAATGCCACGTCGCGCGGTGTCTGCTCGCTATCGATTCCCACCCGCGATTTGAACCATTGCCGGTCCTCGCCGATCAGGCTGACAAGACAAATGGGAACACTGAAAAAGTCGGCAGTGATGGCGGTTATGGCTTCGAAAGCCGGATCGGACGACGTGTCCATGATCCTGAGGTCATGCAGGGCCTTCAGGCGGCCAGCTTCAACTTTCGAGCAGTGTGACACAAGATAACCTTCCCTTGGCGGCGCAGAGACTCCGAGTTACCGGCAAAGATTTAAAAAGTTGTATTTGAAATGCAACTTCAGCTTGAGATTGTAGAAATTGCGCAATGCGGGCCGCCGTCACACTGGCGATTTTAAGCCGGTCGCGAGAGCGAGGTTCCGTCGCGCGCCGCGTCGCGCTAAGTCCAAGCCAGATTCATCGAAGAGGCAATGACATGACTGCAACACTGGCGGGCCTGCTGGCGGGCACCGATGCCAATGCCCCGGCGATTGGCGCTCCGGGCCGCGCGTGGCTGACCTATGGGGACTTGCGCGCGCTGGCGGCGCAAACGGCAGCGCAGCTTCACGGCTTCGGCATCGGCACGGGCGACCGGGTGGCGATCGTGCTGCCCAACGGGCCTGAGATGGCGGCCGCCTTCATCGCCATCGCGCAGGCCGCCGTCACCGCGCCCTTGAACCCGGCCTACCGCCAGGAAGAGTTCGAATTCTACCTGAAGGACCTGAAGGCCAAGGCGCTTGTGGTGCCGGCAGGAATCGACGGCCCCGCCACGGCCGCCGCCAAGGCCTGCGGCGTGCAGATCCTGCGGCTTGAAACACGGCCTGAACTTCCTGCGGGACAGTTCACGCTATCGGGTGCTGCTGCTGTTGCGGCTGCCTCCGATGCGGCACCGGGCCCCGGCGATGTGGCGCTGATCCTCCATACGTCGGGCACCACGTCGCGGCCGAAGATCGTGCCGCTGCTGCAGTCGAATGTGGTGGCCTCGGCCCGCAACATCGGCGCATCGCTGGCCCTGACGCGTGATGACCGCTGCCTCAACGTGATGCCACTGTTCCATATCCATGGGCTGATCGCCGCGGTCACGACTTCACTTGCCGCGGGCGCCTCGATCTGGTGCGCGCCCGGCTTCGATGCCTTGAAATTCTTCGGCTGGATGAAGGACGCGAAGCCCACGTGGTACACGGCGGTGCCGACCATGCATCAGGCGATCTTGAGCCGCGCGGCACGTAACAGGGATGCGATCGATGCCGTGCCGCTGCGCTTCCTGCGCTCCTCGTCGGCCTCGCTTCCGGCTCAGGTGATGCTGGAACTGGCGAAGACCTTCGCAGCACCGGTGATCGAGGCCTATGGCATGACGGAAGCCACCCACCAGATGACGAGTAATCCGCTGCCGCCGCGCGCCCAGAAGCCGGGGTCGGTGGGGCTTGCCGCAGGGCCCCTCGTCCGCACAGCCCATGAGGTGGAGAACCGCCTTGTTGACGGCACCGGCGAGGTCGTGATCTCGGGCGGCAACGTGACGCAGGGCTATGAAGGAAATCCTGACGCCAATGCCAGGAGTTTCTTCGAGGCCGAGGGCAGGAGATGGTTCCGCACCGGCGACCAGGGTGCCATCGACGGCGAGGGCTATCTGACGCTGACCGGGCGTCTGAAGGAAATCATCAACCGCGGCGGCGAGAAGATCAGCCCGCTCGAAGTCGATGGCGTGCTGCTCGACCACCCCGCCATCGTGCAGGCCGTCGCCTTCGCCATGCCGCATCCGAAGCTGGGCGAGGAAGTGGCGGCCGCCGTCGTGCTGCGCGAGGGCCATTCCGCCACCGAACGCGACATCCGCGATTTCGCGGCCAGCCGGATGGCGGATTTCAAGGTGCCGCGCCGCGTGATCATCCTCGATGAAATCCCCAAAGGCGCCACGGGCAAGCTGCAGCGGATCGGCCTTGCCGAAAAACTCGGGCTTGGCGCGCCATGAAGATCTGCATCTTCGGGGCCGGTGCCATCGGTGGCTACATGGGTGCAAAACTCGCACAGGCCGGGGCGGACGTCAGCCTCGTGGCGCGCGGGGCCCATCTTGCGGCGATCAAGGACAAAGGCCTGACGCTGATCGAGGAGAGCAAGGAGCCTGTCACCGCAAAAGTTCGAGCGAGCGCCGATCCTGCCGAACTGGGAGAACAGGACTACGTGATCGTGACGCTCAAGGCGCATTCGGTGCCGCCCGCCGTTGCCGCCATGCGGCCGCTGATCGGCGATCGCACAACGATCGTCAGCGGCGTCAACGGCGTGCCGTGGTGGTATTTCCACAAGATCGGCGGGCCGCTGGAAGGCACAAGGCTTCAGACCGTCGACCCCGGCAATGTGCAATGGGACGGCTTCGGGCCAGACCGCGTGTTGGGCTGCGTCGTCTATCCGGCAGCGGAGGTGAGCACGCCCGGCACCATCCGCCATATCGAGGGCAACCGCTTCTCGCTGGGCGAGCCTGACGGTTCGAAATCGGAACGCGCGGCGGCACTGTCGCAGGTGCTACAGGCGGCCGGCCTCAAGGCTCCGGTCAAGCCGCGCCTGCGGGACGAGATCTGGGTAAAGCTGTGGGGCAATCTCTCCTTCAACCCGATCTCGGCGCTGACGCATGCGACGCTCGATGTGCTTTGCACCGACCCCGGCACGCGCGGCGTGGCGCGGCGCATGATGATCGAGGCGCAGGAGATCGCCGAAAAGCTCGGCGTCAGCTTTCCCATCGATGTCGAACGCCGCATCGACGGCGGCGCGGCCGTCGGCGCGCACCGCACCTCAATGTTGCAGGACCTCGATGCCGGACGGCCGATGGAGATTGATGCGCTGGTCGGCGCGGTTCAGGAACTGGGGCGCATCACGGCGACGCCAACGCCGGTGATCGACATGATGCTGGCGCTCGTCACCCAGCGGGCGCGGGTTGCCGGGCTTTATTGAGCAGCAAGGCGCTTCAAGGCGGCGGGCCCAGAAAATCGACGAGACCATCCGGCACGCGCCCTGCAGTGATGAGGCTTGTCAGGAAGGTCCTGATCGCCATGGCCGAGATCACCAGCGGCAGACGTTCCGACGGGAAATTGCCGGCGCCCGCAACGCAAGTGAGGCGAAGATCGGGAAGCGTGTTCACGGCGTGCCAGCTGCCCTCCTCATACTCGATCCTGCCGCCATCTTCGGCGCTGAAGAGCAAGGTGATCGTGCAGCAGTGGACGCCCGAGCCGGCGTCGAGCATCTGTACGCCATCCTGGCCGAAGCGGCGAAGGCGGCGGATGGAACTGATGTCGCTCATGCTCCAGCCTTGTGCGGGCGAAAGCTCCAGGCCAAGGATTGGCAAGCACAGAAAGGGCTGATGCGCGACGAGGGAAGCCTTGTTGCGCAGCGAGATGCGCGCGGAAAATGCACCGCTCCTGCTGTCGACGGCGTGGCTGTCGTAGGAGAGGGCGATCTCCGGCTGGATCAGCACGCTCTGCCCTTGCCCCGGACAGTGCAGGGAAGTGAGCAGTGCCGGAGCCGACCGCGTTCCCGCCGCGGTCATCGAGCGAAGCTGAAGCCCCGGCTTGTGGGCAGTCAGGGGATAGACGTTCCCCGCAGTGGCGGCGCCGGCTTCGGAAAACGCCGCGGACGATTCCAAGTGTCTGTTCATCGCTTGCATGAAAGCAGAACTAGCAGACCGGCATGACCCGCAACTTAAGGAAGGTGGTTGCGAAATCTCTGCAGCCTCGCGGTAAAACGAAAGCCGGGGGAAAGCCGCCGTTAAGCCTGTCCTCCCGGTTTGCAAGGCTCTTTTCAGAATGATGCCGGTGCGCCACATAAGAACGATGTGCAATCTCTACAGCCTCACCAAGGGGCAGGCCGCCATCATCGAACTGACGCGCGCCATGGCGGACCGGACGGGCAACCTGCCGCCGCTTCCGGGCATATTTCCCGACTATCAGGCGCCGATCGTGCGCAACGGCGCGGAGAGCCGCGAGCTTGTGATGGCGCGCTGGGGCATGCCGTCTCCAGCCTTTGCGCTGAAGGGCCGCAATGCCGACCCCGGCATCACCAATGTGCGGAACGTGAAGTCGCCGCACTGGCGGCGCTGGCTGGGCCGGGAAAATCGCTGCGTGGTGCCGTTCACCAGCTTTTCGGAAAACGAGAAGCTGGCCGATGGCAAGACTTCGCCCGTATGGTTCGCGTTGGGCGAAGACCGCCCGCTTGCCGTCTTCGCCGGTATCTGGACGCCCTGGACTTCGGTGCGGAAGGTGAAGGAAGGCGAAACCACGAATGATCTCTTTGCCTTCCTGACAACCGATGCCAATGCCGAGGTGGGCGCCATTCATCCCAAGGCGATGCCCGTGATCCTGACGGCACCGGAAGAAATCGAACGCTGGATGACGGCGCCCCCCGAGGACGCATTGCAACTGCAGCGGCCGCTGCCCGACCAGGCGCTGAAGATCGTGGCGCGGGGTGACAGGAAAGACGGCTGATCCATATCGCCGCAGCGTGATGGGGAACTTCGCCAGCGGTTGAGCTGTTGGCATGGCGCATTCCAGGAAGGAAGACCGCCATGAAGAACCAGACCCGAGAGACGCCGAGCAGGGCCAACGACCGCAAGCGGCCACGCGAGACGGAAAACCGCGGCGGCAATGGTAGCGACGGCAAGGACGAGGACGTGGCGCAGGGCGGCAAGCGGCGCGGGCCCGGACATTGGGAAAAGCTCGAAGATCCATCGGGAGATTGATTGTTCATCGCCGTTCCTCCAGACTCGGGCGCGATTGGAGGATTTCGGCAATGAACGTGAATGGACGGCACTACCGCACCATCTGGCTCAACGAGAATGGCTGGGCGGTCGACATCATCGACCAGACGAAGTTTCCGCATGTGTTCGAAACGGTGACCTTGCGGACAGCCGAGGACGCAGCGGTTGCGATCAAGGACATGCTGGTGAGGGGCGCGCCGCTGATCGGGGTGACCGCCGCCTATGGCATGGCGCTGGCGATGCGGCAGGATGCTTCCGACCAGGCGCTGCGGCAGGCCTACGAGCTTCTGGTCGCCACACGGCCCACTGCCATCAACCTGAAGTGGGCGCTGGACGAAATGACGCGGGTTCTGAAGCCGCTGCCGCCATCCTCGCGCGCCGCGGCGGCTTACGCGCGCGCCGCCGGGATCGCCGACGAGGATGTCGCCATCAACCAGGCGATCGGGCGCAATGGCCTCGAGATCATCGCCGGGATTGCGGCGCAGAAGGAACCGGGTGCCGTCATCAACATCCTCACCCACTGCAATGCCGGCTGGCTCGCCACAGTGGACTGGGGCACGGCGACGGCGCCGATCTATACCGCGCATGACAAGGGCCTTCCCATCCATGTGTGGGTGGATGAGACCAGGCCGCGGAACCAGGGCGCATCGCTCACCGCATGGGAACTGCTGCACCATGGCGTGCCGCATACGGTGATACCCGACAACACGGGAGGCCACCTGATGCAGCATGGCCTCGTCGACATGGCGATCGTCGGCACCGACCGGACGACGGCGCAGGGTGACGTTTGCAACAAGATCGGCACGTACCTCAAGGCTCTCGCCGCACATGACAATGGCGTGCCCTTCTATGTGGCGCTGCCCTCGCCGACGATCGACTTCCAGGTGGTCGATGGAGTGAAGGAAATCCCCATCGAGCAGCGTTCGGGCCATGAAGTGTCGCACATGACGGGCCGCACCGGCGACGGGCGCATCGAAACGGTCGAGATCGTGCCGAAGGGCTCAAAGGTCGCGAATTATGCCTTCGACGTGACGCCTGCGAAATATGTGACCGGCCTCATCACCGAGCGCGGCGTGATCGCGGCGAACCGCGAGGCGATCGCGACGGCGTTTCCAGAGAGAATCTGATTTTTCCCTCCCCCCCTTGCGGGAGAAGGTGGCGCGGAACGCGCCGGATGAGGGGTAACGGCTATCGAAAGACCCCTCACCCGTCATGCGTTCCGCATGACACCCTCTCCCGCAAGGGGAGAGGGGGAACTCAATAGCTCTTCATCTCACTTCGCACCTTGCGGGCTGCTTCGGCGACGATGACTATCGACGTGTAATCTCCCGTATGCACCATCATGTCGCGCGCCAGCGTCAGGGCTCTCGCTTCGCAGGTGGCGCGGCGGTCCTTGTCGGTGATGAGTTCGAGATCGATGTTGTGGGCAAGGCCCAGGATGCGGCGGATCATCTTGGCTGCGGCAAAGCCCAGCGTGTCGGTCCACAAGCGGTCCATATAGGCCTGGCGCTCGGCTTCCAGCGCGGCGGCGCCTGCCTCGCCTGCAAACAGCGAAGGCGGATAGGCATCGCCCGTCGGGTTCTGGCGCCAGAGGTCGAGGAACTTGGCACGGAAGCCGGTCCAGATCTGCTCCATCATCGCCAGCACGCGCTCGCGGTACTTGTCGCGCTCGCCCGGCCGCTCCTCATGGCCGTCATGCGAGAAATAGTTGATGAGGAAATTGGCGATTACTGCGCCGACGTCAAAGCCCATCGGCCCCATGAAGGCAAATTCGGGGTCGATGATGCGGGTATCCTCCGGCGTCAGCATGACCGAGCCCGTGTGCAGGTCGCCATGCAGCATGGCTTCGGCGGACGACAGGAACTTGAGCTTCAGGCGCGACACCGCGACTTTCAGTTCGACATCCTCACGCCAGCGCGCGGCATAGGGGTCGAGCTGCGGCGAGGTCCAGCGGTTCAATTCGGCCACGCGGTAAGGATCGGTGAAGATCAGGTCCTCGGTGATCTTGCACAGCGCGGTGTTGCCGGCAAAGGCCGCGATCATCGCCTTCTTCTTCTCCGCCGTCAGCGCGAGATCGGAGGTGAAGTACAAGGTGCGCGCCATGAAAGTTGAAATATCATCGGCAAATTTTGGATAGATGGTGGCCGCGATCATGCCGCGCCGCATGATGATGTGCGGCTCCAGCAATTCCATCACGATCAATGCAAGCTTTTCGTCATAGTGATGAATGGCCGGCACCAGCCTGCCCGTCAGCCGCGCCTGCTCGGTCAGTGCCATGTGCTCGTAATGCGCGCGCGACAGCGGCAGGGGCCAGCTTTCGCCCACCAGCCGCACATAGGGCAATGCCTGCTTCACCGCCACGCCGTCTGACGGCCCCTTGACGATGAACACGAGATTGAGATTGCCGTCGCCCACTTCGGTGACGCGCCACTGCGCGGGCTCGCCGCCGAGAATCATGCGAACTGCGGGAATGCCCGAAAGATAGGCAGCAAGTGTTGCCGGGGTTTGCGGCGCGTAGCCCTTGCGGGTTTCGATTGTTGCAGACATGTCATGCACTTTGATGAGGGTTGAACTGCACTATCACAGCAAATCGCGCGGCAAATGCAAGATGCGAGGGCGTGCTCATGAAGATTTCGCATGTGCACAGCAATGCCGCCCTGCAACATCTGCAATTGTCATACAATGGCTCTGGACAAACTCCGTGCGCTGAGTGATGGTCCCGCCCATCGGCATCTTCCAGAAGAAGTCCAATCGCTTAGGCGCGACACCGGATGCACAGGGATGCTGAACGTTACATGAGCCTGGAGGAGGACCAACGCAATGCTCAATGATCTCATCAAGGAAGCGGCGACACGCCGCGACGTTTTCAAGAAGCTCGGCGCAACCGCGCTGGGTGCCGTACTTCTCGCCGATGCCGGTTTCGATCCCGCCATGGCGCAGGCTCTTGCACCCGCCGGCAAGCCGATGAAGGCCGCGTTCTCGAACGCCGGCCTCCAGGCCACCTGGTGCGCACAGGGCAAGCAGGCAGCCGAAGCCTGGGGCAAGCTGATGAATGTCGAGATCACCTGGTTCGACGGTGAACTCTCGGCAACGAAGCAGCGCGCGGCGATCGACAACATGGCGTCCCAGAAGTGGGACTTCGTGGCGATCCAGACCTTCGGCATCGGCACGCTGACCGACCCGATCAAGAAGATGATCGACGCCGGTTCGCCCGTCATCGCCATGGACACGCTGGTTGCTCCTCCGGGAACGGTTCCGCTGCACACCTTCATTGCGCCCGACAACATCATGATGGGCTCGGTCGTCAGTTCCGCGCTCGTCAACGCCATTGGCGGTGCGGGCAACATGGTGATGACACAAGGCGCGCTCGGCCATTCCGGCGCACAGGGCCGCGCCAAGGGCTTCCACCAGGTGATCGATGGCAACGCCAACATCAAGCTACTCGACGAGCAGCCCGCCGATTGGGACGTGACCAAGGTTGCCCGCATCTGGGACTCGCTGCTCACCCAGTACCCGGACATCAAGGGTGCCTTCTTCCACAATGACGACATGGCGCTTGCCGCGCACAACGTCATGAAGGCCAAGAACCGCACGGATATCCTGATCGCCGGCGTCGACGCCATGGCGCCTGCTGTCAACGCCGTGCTCGAAGGCGTGATGGTTGCCACCGTGCGCAATCCGTCCTGCCGCATTCACGGCTGGGCAGTGGCTGCTGGTGTCGCTGCCGTCCAGGGCGGCGAGATGGCCGGCAAGGACATTCCGGACTTTATCCTCGCGGACGGCCCGGTCATCACCAAGGAAACGGCGGCCGGCCACCTCTGGCTGCAGAAGAACTTCCTGATCTGATTTCGGAACACATGCCGGACCACAACACCGAAGCGAGCGGGGGCCAGGAGCCCCTGCTCGAACTTTCAAACGTGTCGAAGCATTTCGGCGGCGTGCTTGCGCTGAAGGATGTGAGCTTCTCGCTCTTTCCCGGGGAAATCCACGGCCTCGTCGGCGAGAATGGCGCGGGGAAGTCGACGATGATGAAGATCATCGCCGGCGTGCACCATGAATTCGACGGTACCATGAAGATCAAGGGCCGCGAGGTGCGGCTGCGCTCGGCGGGCGACGCGCTGGCCAATTCGATCGGCATGGTGCACCAGGAACTCTCGATCGTTCCCGATCTCACGGTCGCCGAGAACGTCTTCCTCGGCACCCAGCCCCTGACGTCCATCGGCACTGTCGATTGGGCGAAGATGAACCGCGAGGCGAAGAAGCTCATCGCCAGCCTGGGCCTCGATATCGATCCCACCACCACCATGGGCTCGCTCCCCGTCGGGTTGCAGCAGCTTGTGGAATTGTCGCGCGTGCTGTTCTCGGGCGCGCAGATCATCATTCTTGACGAGCCGACCTCCGCGCTCTCGCCACCGGAAGTGAAACAGCTTTTCGACGTGCTGCGCAGGCTCCGCAGCGAAGGCCGCTCGATCATTTTCATCTCGCACTTCCTCGATGATGTGGTGGCGATTTCGGACCGCGTCACGGTATTCCGCAACGGGCAAAAGGTCATCACCGAGGATACGGTGAACCTCACCAAGGATTCGATCATCTCGCACATGATCGGACGTGGGTCGAAGGGCATGCACATGGGCGAGGACGCCGAGCTCAAGGGCGATGACCAGAAGCCCGTGGTGCTGTCGGTCGAAGGGGTGAGCGACGGGCGCTCGCTTCGCGATTTCTCGATAGACCTCCGCGCTGGTGAGATCACCGGCGTTTATGGCTTCATGGGCTCGGGGCAGATCGAACTGGCGCGCGCGCTGTTCGGCAAGCTGCCGCTGCGGCGCGGGGGCCTCAAGCTCGACGGCAAGCCGGTGAAGTTCCGCTCGACCGCGGCGGCGCGCAAGGCCGGCATCGCCTTCGTGCCGGAAAACCGGCGCATGATGCTGTTCCGCACCGAGCCCGTTTTCAAGAACGTCTCGATCGCCATTCTCGACCGCATTCACCGGCTGCTGGTGAAGCCCGCAGCGGAAAAGAAGATCACCGAAGCCCATATCAAGGATTTGCAGATCAGGCCGCCGCGCACCGGCATCGCGCTCGGCTCGCTGTCGGGCGGCAACCAGCAGAAGGTGGCGCTGGCCAAGTGGCTGACGCATCTGCCGCGCGTGCTGATCCTCGCCGAGCCGACGCGCGGCATGGATGTGGGTGCGAAGGAAGATGTGATCCGCATCGTCAAATCCCTGCGCGACAAGGGTGTCGCCATTCTGGTGCTGTCGACCGAGCCCGAAACCATCCTGACGCTGGCCGACCGGGTGACGGTGATCAAGAAGGGAACCGTGGCGCGCGAATTTTCCACGGGTCACATCGAAAAGGCCGATCTGCTGGCAGCGGCATGATCGCCATGAAACAAAGGGAATAGAAGACCAATGTCGACGGCTGAAGTTGTTGCCCGCCCCAAGTTCAACCTCAAGCGCTTTCTGGCGGACCAGCTGCGTAACATCGCGCCGGTGTTCACGCTGGTGGCGCTCGTCATCTTCTTCAGTTTCGCGAGCAATTCATTCTTCTCGCTCGACAACGCGCTGAATATCATCCGGCAATTGTCGATCACCGGCATCATCGCCGTGGGCCTCACCTATGTGATTCTCACCGCAGAGATCGATCTCTCGGTGGCGGCGGTCGCCAATGCGGTGGGCATCACGGTCGCCTTCTTCACCATCCAGCCAGACTATGTGAACATCGCCAACGGCAGCGTCGCCGTCCCCGGTGCCATCGCCATCATTCTCGCACTTGCCGCGGCACTGGCCTTCGGCCTCGTGACCGCCGGCGGCATGACCATCATCGGCATTCCCTCCTTCATCATGACGCTGGCGATGATGCAGATCGCCAATGGCGTGTCCGCCATGCTGGTGCGCGGGCAGATCGCCTATAACTATCCCGAGCTCATCACCACGCTCGGCTCCGGCACGGCCTTCTCGATCCCGCTCGGCATCGATGCCGCGGGCAAGGCGATGTTCATCCCCATCGGCTGGACGATCATCGTCTGTCTCGTGTTCCTGCTCGTCGGCCACCTCGTCCTGAAATACACGCGCTATGGCCGCTACATCTACATGGTGGGCGGCAACCGTGAGGCGGCGGAGTATTCGGGCGTGAACGTCAAGTTCATCATCGGCTCGGTAATGGTCATTTGCGCGGTGTGTTCGGGTGTTGCCGGCATGCTGGGTGTCGCCTATTTCGGCTCGGCGCAGCAGAACCAGTTCGACTCGTTCCTGCTCGATGCCATCGCTGCCGTGGTGGTCGGCGGCACGTCGCTGTTTGGCGGGCGGGGCGGCATCGGCAACACCATCATCGGGCTTCTGGTGCTGGGCGTCGTCAACAACGGGCTCGACCATATCCAGATCGACTCGTTCCTCAAGATCCTGATCCGCGGCCTGATCCTGCTGGCGGCGCTCATCATCAACGTCTATGCGCAGGTGTTGAAGGAGCGGCAGTCGAACCTCGACTGAGAAGCGGCCGATCACCTGCCTTGACGGGGTTCCGTAACCTCCTAGAAAGAGGTGGCGCCGGTGCTGTTCAACCGGTGCGGGCCAATTTTCAGGAACGCGACGGACCCGCAATGTCTGACATCCGCAAGAGCCTCGGCGGCACGAGCTATATCGAGAAGGGCGAGGGCGAGGCCCTGCTCCTCATCCATGGCGTGGGCCTCAATGCCGATGCCTGGGCGCCGCAGATCAAGGCTTTCGCCGCCACGCACCGGGTGATCGCGCTCGATATGTTCGGCCATGGCTCGAGCGCGCCGCCGCCGGAAAACGCGGCGCTTGAAGACTATGTGCAGCAGGCGCGGCGGCTTCTCGACGATCTTGGAATTGCGCAGGCCAATGTGGTGGGCCATTCGATGGGCGGCCTCGTCGCCATGGGGCTTGCGATTGCCAAGCCGCAGCGGGTGCGGCGTCTCGCCGTGCTGAATTCGGTTCACGAACGCGACGATGCCGCGCGAAAGGCTGTGGAGGCGCGCGCTGCGGAGATTGCAGGGGGTGCAGCAATCGATGCGGAGCCTGCACTCACCCGCTGGTTCGGATCGGAACTCACCCCGCTTCGCGAGCAGGTAGAGCGATGGCTGGAGGCGGTGGACCCTGTGGGCTATGCCGCCGCCTACCGGATCTTTGCCTCGGCCGACCGTGCCTATTCGGGCAGGCTTTCCGGCATTCTCTGCCCTGCCCTGTTTGCCACGGGCGAGCTTGATGCCAATTCGACACCCGCCATGGCAGAGGCAATGGCGGCAGGCGCCATCCGCGGGCGGAGCGCGGTGATCGCCGGTGCGCGGCACATGATGCCGCTGACCGCCGCGGATGAAACCAATGCATTGCTGAAGAATTTCCTCGGCCAGCGCCTCAGCCCCTTCGAGGCGCGGGAACTCCGCACCGCCTTCGGCAGCTTCATGACGGGCGTCACCATCGTGACGACAGCCGGCGTCGACGGCCAGCCCCGCGGCTTCACGGCGAACAGCTTCACCTCCGTCTCAATCGAGCCGCCGCTGCTGCTGATCTGCATTGGCAAGAGCGCTGCCAGCATGGACATCTTCCAGCGCGCCAAAGGCTTTGCCGTCAACATCCTGTCGGAGGCGCAGAAGGACACATCGGTGCTTTTCGCCTCGAAACGGCCGGACAAGTTCGAGGCCGCGAAATGGCATGCGGGGCCTTTCGGCAATCCGCTGATCGAGGGGTCGGCCGCCTGGTTCGACTGCGCGCGATACCAGGTGATCGATGCGGGCGACCACATCATCCTGATGGGTCATATCGAAGCCTTCTCCTATACGGACGCCAATCCGCTGGGCTATGCGCGCGGGGGCTACATCACGCTTGGCCTCGAGCAGGCGGCGGTCAATGCCGCGACTTCGTCAAGCCGCACGATCGTGGGTGCCATCCTCGAGAACGAGGGTCGCCTGGTGCTGATGCCGGATGGCAGGCCTGGTGGATTGTCGCTGCCGGAGGTGGGGCGGAGCGGCGTCAACGGCAGCGCCTCGCAGCTTCACGCTCATCTGGCGCGCGAGGGAATCGACGCGACGCTGGGATTCCTCTTTGCCGTGTTTGAAAATCCGAAGACCCAGGAACAGTGCATCTATTACCGGGGCGAAGCGCTGCTGCATGCCCGCGGGCGCACCGTGCTGGCGAGCTTCGAGAATATTCCCTGGGACAAGCTGCCCGACGACACCACGCGCAGCATGGTGAAGCGCTATGTGGAAGAACGGAAGATCGGCCGCTTCAAGATCTATTCCGGCGATCATGAGCGCGGCGTGATGAAGTCCGTCGACTGAAATGCAGGCCTGGGCCGGGGCGCGTTGCCGGTCAATTGGCTGGGCTTCCGGTTCGCGCCGCAAGGAAGGCGATTGTCCGGTCGAGTGCGAGCCGCCCTGCCTCGATGTCGAGATTGAATTGATACTCATGCGGCAAAGGCGGTTTGTAGCCGGAAGGGAAGAACAGCGCATCAACCGGCACCGCGAGCGCTTCGGCCCTGGCCGCAAGGGCCTGCGACAGTGGCAGCAGCGGATCGGCATTTCCGGCCGAGACAAGGAATGGCGGGAATGCTTCCGTCATGTTGGCGATGATTGAAAACTCCGCCAGGCGGATGTCCGTGGCGAAATCCCTGGTGCCGAAGTAGGACCACAGCACCGTCGACAGGAATCCGCCGAAGGGGCCGTCGAGATCGATGCCCTCGATGCCATGCGGCCCGCAGTGCAGGATGGCACCCTTGAGCTGCGGCGGCGTTATGGCCGGAGCGATGCCAATGCGGCGGGCATAGTCCGGCGCAGTGATGACGATCGCCAGCTGGGCAGCGATCTGGGCGCCAGCGGAATCTCCGGCAAGGATGATGTTCCCGGCGTCGAGGCCCAGCCGCTCGGCATTTGAATTCAGAAACTCGAGCGCTGCGTTGACCTGCACCAATGGTGCGGGATATTGCGCGGATGGCGCTTTCGAATATCCGACGGCGACTGTCGCATACCCCTTCGAGGCGATGATCTTCAGGTAATTGGTCACATTGTCCCGGCGGCCGTAGACATAGGCTCCGCCATGAATCCAGACGATAACGGGAAGCGGCTTTCCAGCCGCAGCTGGCTTGAACAGGTCGAGCATGGTGTCGGGACCGCCGGGCGCGTAACGCAGGTCGAACATCGATTCGATATCCGGCGGCACGTGTTTCGACAGCGCATCGGAGGCGGCGAGCGCGCCCTTGTCGAATTCGTGACGGATGAGCCAAACGGATGGCCATGGGCTGAAATGGAATGCTGCAACTGCGAGCACTACCAGGAATGCCGCAACAACAATTGTTCCGACCAACAGCCGCCGCATGATCGCACCCCCGCCGGGCGCAGAGCATTGCAGCGGCGTGAATTCGCGTCAATGCGGCAAGTTCCGATGTTGATGATAGACGCCTATCAGGAATTGACAAAATTTCCGGAACCGCTTTGATGAGTTCATGGTCAGGGCGACGATCGAGGATGTGGCACTGGAGGCGGGCGTCAGCGTCGCCACGGTCGACCGCGTGCTGAACGGCCGCGCCGCAGTGCGGCCGCAAACGGTGGAGCGTGTCGAGAAGGCGATCCGCCAGCTCAATTATCAGCCCGACCGGCTCGCCGCGCGCCTGGCGAGGTCGCGCGAATACCGCTTCTGCTTCGTGCTGCCCGAGGGCACCAACGCCTATATGAGCGCGCTGGCGGACGAGGTGCGGGCCGCCGCCTCCCGCATGGTGCAGGAAAAGGTGGTGATCGACCTCCGCCTGACGGACGTGTTCGATGCCGAGACGCTGGCGTCCGCGCTTGAACGCCTGGGCAGCAATTATGATGGCGTTGCCGTGGTGGCGCTCGATCATCCGCGCGTACGGGAAGCGATCAATGCCTTGGCCGACAGCGGCATTGCGGTGGTGACGATTGTTTCAGACGTGCCGAATTCGAAGCGCCATCACTATGTGGGAATCGACAATTCATCCGCGGGGCGCAGCGCTGCCACGCTGATGGGGCGCTATCTCTCGGGGCGCAGCGGCAAGGTGGGACTGATTGCCGGATCGCTCTCGCTGCGCGATCACATCGAGCGGCAGTTCGGATTCGAGCAGGTGATGCTGCATGAGTATCCAAACCTCACGCTGCTGCCGGTGCGCGAAAGCCGCGACGACCCGAAGCGGGTGCAGGCGGTGGCGGCGCAACTGCTGACCGACCACGACGACCTGATCGGACTTTACAATGTGGGCGCCGGAACGCCCGGCATCGTCGCCGCACTCGAGGCCGCAGGCCGGGCGCGAAAGGTTGTCTACATCGCGCATGAGCTGACGGATGAATCGCGCCACGCGCTGATCAGCGGCACGATCGACATCGTCATCAACCAGGATGCGGGCCACGAGGTGCGGAGCGCCATCCGCGTGCTGATGTCCAAGGCCGACAAGGCGCCCATCGTCAATTCGATGGAGCGCATCCGCATCGACATCTATCTTCGCGACAATATTCCTTGAGAGGCGGCACATGTATCTGGGATTGGACTTCGGCACATCATCGGTGAAAGGCGTCCTCATCGACGCGAAACAGAAAATCATCGCCACGGCATCGGCGCCGCTCAAAGTCTCGCGGCCGCAATCGGGCTGGTCGGAGCAGAACCCGGAAGACTGGTGGAAAGCCTGCAACATCGTCGTCAGGACGCTCGGTAAAATGAAGCCCAAGGCGATTGCCGCCGTCGAAGGAATAGGCCTCTCGGGCCAGCAGCATGGCGCGACGCTGCTCGATAGCCAAGGCAAGGTGCTGCGCCCCTGCATCCTGTGGAACGATGCGCGCTCGTTCCGCGAATGCGAGGAGATCATGGCGCGGGAGCCGAAGGCGGTGAAGCACTCCGGCAATGTTCCTCTCGCCGGCTACACGGCGCCGAAGCTCGTGTGGGTGAAGAAACACGAGCCGAAGATTTTCGACAAGGTCGCGAAGGTGCTGCTGCCCAAGGATTACATCCGCTACCGGATGACGGCGGAATATGCCTCCGACATGTCGGACTCGTCTGGCACCTATTGGCTCGACATCGCCAAGCGCGAATGGTCGGACATGCTGCTCGAAGCGTCCTTCATGCGGCGCGACCAGATGCCGAAGCTCTACGAGGGCACCGATGCGACGGGACAGTTGACGCCATCGGTCGCCAAGGCCTGGGGCATGCCGAAGCGGCCGGTGGTTGCGGGCGGCGGCGGCGACAATGCAGCTGCGGCCTGCGGCATCGGCGCTGTTACAGACAATTCCGCACTCGTCTCCATCGGCACGTCCGGCGTGCTGTTTGTCTCGAACGACACGTTCCGCCCCAATGCGGGCCGCATGGTGCATGCCTTCTGCCATGCGGTGCCAGATACATGGCATCAGATGGGTGTCATTCTTTCTGCTGCTGCAAGCCTCGAATGGCTGTCCGGCATCCTCGGCGCGCCGGCTCCGAAGCTCACGGGTGCGCTCGGTACCAAACTCACAGGTCCCTCTCCTGCGCTCTTCCTGCCCTATCTCTCGGGCGAACGCACGCCGGTGGGCGATGCGCAGGTGCGTGGCCTCATCATGGGACTGGGGCACGAGACCGACAAGAAGATCGTTACCCATGCCGCGCTCGATGCCGTGGCCTTCGCCTTCCGCGACTCGCTCGAAGCGCTCAAGGATGCAGGGACCGAAGTGAAGCGCGTCACTGCGGTGGGCGGCGGGTCGAAATCCGAACTCTGGCTCAAGATCATCGCCACGGTGCTGGGCGTTCCGGTGGACCTTCCCGCGGCAGGCGATGTCGGCGGCGCATTCGGTGCCGCGCGGCTTGGCCTCATCGCGGCGACGGGCGAGGATTACAAGAAGATTCTCACCGCGCCCAAGACCGCCCGCACCATCAAGCCCGAGGCGAAGGCGCGCGACGCTTACAACGAGCACTATGCCCGCTACACGAAAATCTATCCCGCCATCAAGGAGATCTATCGCTGATGACCCAGTTCTATTCCCTCAAGGAGCCCGTGAAATATGAGGGCCCCAATACCACGAAGGACCTTGCGTTTCGCTGGTACAACCCCACGCAGAAGGTTCTGGGCAAGACCATGGCGGAACATCTGCGCTTTGCCGTGTGCTACTGGCACACGCTCTGCTGGCCGGGGCTCGACCCGTTCGGCGGCGACACCTTCAACCGGCAATGGCACCATATGGCGGACGAGATGGCGGCGGCCCGCATGAAGGCCGACATCATGTTCGAGACGCTGAACCTCTTGAACGTCGACTTCTTCTGCTTCCACGATCTCGACATCGCGCCCGAGGGGAACTCGCTGAAGGAGTTCAACGACAACGTCACGGCGATTGCCAATATCTTCGAGAAGAAGATGGCGGCCTCCAACAAGAAGCTCTTGTGGGGCACCGCCAACATGTTCTCGAACCGCCGTTTCATGGCGGGTGCAGCCTCGAACCCCGATCCGGACGTGTTCGCCTATTGCGCGGCACAGGTGAAGCATTGCCTCGACGTGACACATGGGCTTGGCGGCGAGAACTATGTGATGTGGGGCGGGCGCGAAGGCTATGAGACGCTGATCAACACCAATATCGGGCATGAACTCGACCAGGTGAAGCGCTTCCTGTCGCTCGTCGTCGAATACAAGCACAAGATCGGCTTCAAGGGGCCGATCCTGCTGGAGCCGAAGCCACAGGAGCCGACGAAGCACCAGTACGACTATGACGTCGCCACTTGCTACAACACCATCGCGGCAATGGGATTGCAGAAGGACGTGAAGCTCAACATCGAGCAGAACCACGCGATCCTCGCCGGCCATACCTTCGAGCACGAGATTGCGCTGGCCTCGGCATTGGGCGTTTTCGGTTCGATCGATCTCAATCGCGGCGACTATCAGTCCGGCTGGGACACCGACCAGTTCGCGATGAACGTGCCGGAACTGACGCTTGCGATGTACGAGATCCTCAAAGCCGGCGGCTTTACGACAGGCGGCATGAATTTCGATGCCAAGATCAGGCGGCAGTCGATCGATGCGGATGACATCCTCCACGCTCACGTCGGCTCCATGGATGCCTGCGCCAGGGCGCTGCTCAACGCCGCGAAGATGGTGGAGGACGGCAAGCTCGCGAAGCTCGTTGCCGGCCGCTATTCGAAATGGAACACGCCGCAGAACCAGGCGATGCTCGCCGGACAGGAAAGCCTCGATGCCATCGCCGCGCGCGTGCTGTCCTCAGGGATCGAGCCGCAGCCGAAATCCGGCCGGCAGGAATATATAGAAAGCCTCATCAATTCCTATTGCTAAGCTCAGGGAGAACCAGCACCATGCCGACCAACATCAAGGGACCAGCCATTTTCCTCGCGCAGTTCGCGGGCGATGCGGCACCATTCAACTCGTGGGATTCGATCACCAAGTGGGCCGCCTCGCTCGGCTACAAGGGCGTGCAGATCCCGAGCTGGGACGGGCGCATGATGGACCTGAAGAAGGCCGCCGAATCCAAGACCTATTGCGACGAGCTGAAGGGTGTCGCAAGAGCCAATGGCGTCGAGATCACCGAGCTTTCGACGCATCTTCAGGGCCAGCTTGTGGCCGTCCATCCGGCTTATGACGAAGCTTTCGACGCGTTTGCCCCGGCGAACTTTCATGGCAAGCCGAAGGAGCGCCAGGCCTGGGCGGTGGAACAGGTAAAACATGCCGCGAAAGCCTCGAAGAACCTCGGGCTTGCCGCGCATGTGTCGTTTCCCGGCGCGCTGTGCTGGCCCTTCATGTATGGCTGGCCGCCGCGGCCCGCAGGCCTGATCGAGGAAGGCTTCGACGAGCTGGCGCGGCGCTGGAAGCCGCTGCTCGATGTCTTCGACGAGAATGGCGTCGACTGCGGCTTCGAGCTTCATCCCGGCGAGGACGTGATGGACGGCGCCACTTTCGAGATGTTTCTCGAGCGCCTCGACAATCATCCGCGCTGCATGATCAACTACGATCCCTCGCACTTCGTGCTGCAGCAGCTCGACTATCTCTCGTTCATCGACATCTACAAGGAGCGCATCTGCGCCTTCCACGTGAAGGATGCCGAGTTCAACCCGACGGGAAAGCAGGGCGTCTATTCCGGCTTCCAGCCATGGATCAACCGCGCCGGACGGTTCCGCTCATTGGGTGACGGTCAGGTCGATTTCGGTGCGATCTTCTCGAAGATGGCGGCGAACAACTATGACTCCTGGGCAGTGCTCGAATGGGAATGCTGCATCAAGGACTCGGTGCAGGGCGCGATGGAAGGGGCCCCCTTCATCGACAGCCACATCATCAAGGTGACGGAAAAGAGCTTCGATGATTTCGTCGCAGGCTCCGCCGACAAGGCCAAGATCCACAGGATTCTGGGGATCAAGTAAGGGGTACCCCCTTCCCCTTGTGGGGAGGGCTGGGGTGGGGGGCCGCGAGTCACGCTGCCAGCCATCCCCCACCCCAACCCCTCCCCACAAGGGGGAGGGGCTATCAGGAACACCGGGAGAAAAGACATGGTCAAGGGAACGAGCGAAAAAAACACCGGCCGGATCAGGCTCGGAATGGTGGGTGGCGGTCAGGGGGCCTTCATCGGCGCGGTGCATCGCCTGGCCGCGCGGATGGATGACCACTACGAATTCGTGGCGGGCGCACTTTCCGCCGATCCGAAAAAGGCGAAAGCCTCGGGCGAGGAACTGGGGCTCGCGAAGGACCGCATCTATTCCGACTATGCGGAGATGGCGAAGGCTGAGGCAGCCCGTGCCGACGGCATTGAGGCTGTGGCGATCGTGACGCCGAACCACCTCCATGTGCCGGTCGCCAAGGCCTTCATCGCAGCCGGCATTCACGTGATCTGCGACAAGCCGCTGGGAATTTCGCTCAAAGAGGCGAAGTCGCTCGAAACGCTGCTGGCGAAGAAGAAGGACCTTATCTTCGCCTTCACCCACAACTACTCCGCCTATCCGATGATCCGGCAGGCAAAGGACATGGTCGCTTCGGGCGTGCTGGGCGACATCCGCGTCGTGCAGGCCGAATATCCGCAGGACTGGCTGACGACGGCACTCGAAAAATCCGGCCAGAAGCAGGCCGACTGGCGCACCGACCCGGAGCGCTCGGGCGCTGGCGGTTGCGTCGGCGACATCGGCACCCATGCGCATCAGCTGGCCTGTTTCGTCAGTGGACTGAGCGTTGAAGAGCTTGCAGCCGAACTCACCACCTTCGTCAAGGGCCGCGCATTGGACGACAATGTGCAGGTGATGCTGCGCTTCAAGGGTGGCGCTCGCGGCTCGATCTGGACGAGCCAGGTGGCGGTCGGCAACGAGAACGGCATGAAGCTCCGCGTCTATGGTTCGAAGGGCGGGCTCGAATGGAAACAGGAAGACCCGAACTATCTCTGGTACACGCCCTATGGCGAGCCGAAGCGGCTGATCACGCGCGGCGGTGCGGGCTCGATGGCGCCCGCGGCGAGAGTCACCCGCGTGCCGCCCGGCCACCCGGAAGGCTATCTCGAGGGATTCGCCAATATCTATACGGAAGCCGCGCGGGCCATCAAGGCGAAGCGGGCGGGCAAGAAACAGGACAAGGACGTGCAGTTCCCCGGCATCGCCGATGCGGTCGCCGGCATGGCCTTCATCGAGGCCTGCGTGAAGTCTTCGTCGAAGAACGGCAGGTGGACGAAGCTCTGATCACGGCTGACCTGCGTTGAAATCATGGGGCGGCGCGGCGGAGCGGGCCGCCCCAATCGTCTTTCAGGAAGACAACAACGCAGAGTGCATCATGTCTTCCGAGCCCTCCCTGTCATGGCGCGTGTGGAATGCGCCCGTTACATTCTGGCTTCTCCTGTCGCTGCCGGCGATCCCGATGCTGGCCGATCTCGCCGCTGACGCCTACAAGCCGCTGCTTCACTCTACCGGCGAATTCGCGGCGCGCTTCCTCATCATTTCGTTGATGCTGACGCCGCTGATGATGCTGTTTCCCAAGGTCAGGGCCATCCGCTGGCTGGTGAAGCGCCGCCGCCATATCGGGGTTGCGGCCTTCGCCTATGCCTCGCTGCATGTCATCGCCTTCGTGCTGCATGAAGGCATGCTCGACAAGATTTTCGGCGAGCTTGTTCATTTCAAGAACCTGCTGGGGCTGGCGGCCTTCCTGATCTTCGTGCCGCTTGCGGTGACCAGCAACGACCTGTCGCTGCGCGCCCTGGGGCCAAAGTGGAAGCCCATGCAGCGCCTTGCCTATGTGGCTGCGCTCGCCGTCCTGGCGCATTGGCTGCTGTCATCGAAGGACATGGGCGGCGCCATCGTCCACTTCGCACCGCTTGCGATGCTGGAGCTTTACCGGGTGGGCCGGGCCCTGAAGTGGTGGGGCTTCAGGTTCGCCTGAAGCCTTGCCCGGAAGGCCGGCGGCAGAAAGCTTTTACTCTCCACTGCAGTCGACTATATGCTGCCATCTCATGAAAGCTGCTGACCTTATCCGATATCCGTTCTGGACGCTGGTACCAGGTTGTTCCGCGGCAACAGGATGGTCGGTTCGCGGCGGGCGCAACAGCAGGACCGTCATGATGATGAAAAGGCCGCGCGATGACTGAGGCGCATGATGGCGAACTCTATTCCGGCAAGCTGATCCGCATGCTGGAGATCGTCTGGGGCGATGGCCGGCTGTCGCCCGGAGGCTCGGACGAGGTGAACCTCGTGCTGGAGGGCCTGGTGCTTGCGGGCAGAAGCGTTCTCGACATCGGCAGTGGTGCGGGTGGCATCGATATCCAGCTGGTCGAGACGCATGATGCCGGCTACGTCATGGGGATCGACGTCGAGGATACGGTGATCGCCACGGCGCGGGCCAAGGTCGCGGCGCGGGGGCTTGCGCACCGCATCGGTTTTGCAAAGGTGGCGCCGGGACCGCTGCCGCTTCCGCCGCAAGCTTTCGATGTCGTCTTCAGCAAGGATTCGATCGTCCATATTCCGGACAAGCATGAACTGGCCCGCGATGTCTTCCGGGTCTTGAAGCCCGGCGGCGTGTTCGCTGCCTCGGACTGGCTCATCGGCCATGACGGCGAACCCTCGCCCGAGATGAAGGCCTATATCGCCGCCGAAGGGCTCGATTTCGGCATGGCATCGCCGGCCCGCTATGAAGCGGCGCTTGCCGCAGCGGGATTTATCGAGATCAGGGTCACCAGCCGCAATGCGTGGTACCGCGAGCAGGCACGGCACGAGATAGCCGCGATGAAGGGCCCTCTATACGAAAAGGCCTCGGCCGAGCTCGGCCATCATTTCGTCGATCACAACATCGATATCTGGGAGCGCATGCTGGTGGTGCTGGACAAGGGCGA
>JALHQC010000040.1 GCA_022842165.1 bacterium | reverse complement strand
TTCTGCGCAGTCGTGCAGAGCCTGGAGCGGCTGAAGCTTCTGATCATCCTGACGGTTGCCGATATCCGCGCCGTGGGACCCGGCGTGTGGAATGGCTGGAAGGGCCAGTTGCTGCGGACGCTTTATTCGGAGGCAGAGCCCGTGCTGACCGGCGGGCATACTGCCGTCTCGCGCAAGGACCGCGTGAACGACGCCCAGTCGGCCTTCTTTGCGCAGATGCCTTCGTGGGACGATGCGGAAAAGAAGACCTATGCGGCGCGCCACTACGAGGCCTACTGGCTCGGCACCACCACGGAAAAGCAGGTGAAGCACGCGGCCCTTATCGCGCGGTCTACGCCCAAGAGCGTCGTGACCAGTACCGAGACCGACGCCTTTACCGCCATCACCGAGCTGACGATCTATGCACCCGATCATCCGCGCCTGCTGGCGCTGATCACCGGTGCCTGTGCCGCAGCCGGCGCCAATATCGCGGGCGCGCAGATTTTCACGACCGCGGATGGCATGGCGCTCGACACGATCCTGATCCAGCGGGAATTCACGACCGAGGACGACGAGCGGCGGCGCGCGGAGCGGATCGCAGAACTGGTGCGAAAAGCTCTGCGCGGCGAGTTGTGGCTGCGCGAAGCCGTGGCGCGCGCCTATAGGCCACAGCTTCGCATCAAGGCCTTCACGGTCGAACCGCGCGTCATCGTCGATAACCAGTCGTCGAACCGCTACACGGTGATCGAGATCAACGGGCTGGATCGCATCGGGCTGCTCTACGATCTCACAGAGGCGCTCTACAAGCTGAACCTCAATATTGCCTCCGCCCATATTACCACCTTCGGCGAAAAGGCGATCGACGTGTTCTATGTGACGGATCTGACAGGTGCGAAAATCGAGAACGCCACGCGGCACCGCCAGATCGAGAATGCGTTGACCAGCGTTCTCTCACCGCCTCAACCTTTGGCCGCACAGGCCTGACATGACCACTTCCCTGTTCAAGTCTGCGGCGACGGTCGGCGGTTTCACACTGATCAGCCGCGTGCTGGGATTCCTGCGCGACCAGCTGATCGCCTTCACGCTCGGTACGGGATTTGTCGCCGAGGCCTTTTTCGTGGCGCAGCGCTTTCCGAACCTGTTCCGCGCGCTGTTCGCGGAAGGCGCATTCAACAACGCCTTCGTGCCGCTGTTTGCCAAACGCATCGAGGGCGACGGTGCGGAAAAGGCGAGAGTTTTCGCGATCGAGGTGTTCTCGGTCCTGCTGGCGTGGCTCCTGCTGTTTTCGGCCATCGCCATGGCTGCGATGCCGCTGTTCATCTATGTGATCGCGCCGGGTTTCACTGGCGATGATGCGAAGTTCGATCTTGCGGTCGACCTGACGCGCATCTGCTTTCCCTATCTCCTGTTCATGTCGCTCACCGCGCTGCAATCTGGCGTGCTGAACAGCCTCAACCGGTTCACCGCGGCGGCGGCGGCACCCATCCTCCTCAACATCGTGATGATCGCGTCCAACATCGTCGCCTGGATGCTGGCGACGGGCAACACACCGGCGACGGGTTATATCTTCGCCTGGGGCATTTTCGCGGCGGGGGTTGCGCAATTTTTGCTTCTGGCGGTGGCCTGCCGGCGAGCCGGCATGGCGCTGTGGCCGAAGTGGCCGAAGCTGACGCCGGATGTGAAGCGGGTCATCGCACTTTCCGTTCCCGGCATCGTGTCGGGCGGTATCATGCAGATCAATCTGGTGATCGCCACCATGATCGCGACGACGATCGATGGCGCGGTGGCCTTCCTCTATTACGCCGACCGCCTCTACCAATTGCCGCTGGGCGTGATCGGGGTGGCGATCGGCGTCGTACTGCTGCCTGATCTTTCTCGAAAGCTGCGCGCCGGAAACGAGGCGGGCGCCCTACTCAGCCAGAACCGGGCACTGGAACTCTCGATGTTCCTCACGATCCCCGCCGCCTTCGCGCTGATGGCAATTCCTGCCCCCATCGTTCACACCGTCTTCGAGCATGGCGCCTTCACAAGGGCCGATACGCTGGCCGTGGCACCCACCGTGCTGGCCTTCGCCGCCGGGCTTCCGGCCTTCTCGATGTCGAAGGTCTTCCAGCCGGGCTTCTATGCGCGCGAAGACACCAGAACGCCGATGCGCTTTGCGATCATTTCGGTGATCGTCAACATCATTGCCGCCATCGTGCTGTCGCAGTGGATGGGGCATGTGGGCATCGCGCTGGCGACGACGATTGCCGCCTGGGTGAACTGCGGGCTTCTGGGCTACACGCTGTCGAAGCGCGGCCTGTTTGCGCTGGATGACCGGTCGAAGCGGCGGCTTCCCCGCATCGTGCTTTCTGGCCTGCTGATGGGCGTGCTGCTGCTCGGCGGCCACTGGCTTATCAGAGACAATTATGCCGCAGGCGCAGGTTTCATCGCCGCTGCATGGGGGCTGCTACTGCTCGTCACAGGCGGGGTTGCAAGCTATTTTGGCATTGCCCATGTCACCGGAGCCATGCGACTTGGCGAGCTGAGATCGATGCTGAAACGTTAGGTTTTTGCCACTAGGGTTGCGCCATGAGTGAGAACACCACCGAAAACGATGTCGCCTTCGGCTTCCGCCGCGTAGGCGAGGTGGAGAAACAGGGCCTCGTCAACGAGGTGTTCTCCAAGGTTGCCGAACGCTACGACCAGATGAACGACCTGATGTCGTCGGGTCTGCATCGGCTGTGGAAGGATGATCTCGTGGCGATGGTCAATCCGCCGCGTGGAACCGCTCCGTTTCACCATCTCGATGTGGCAGGCGGCACGGGTGACGTCGCCTTCCGGATCGCCCGGGCCGGTGGCCCCAATGTGCGGGTGACGATAGCCGATATCTCGCCCGAGATGGTAGGCGAGGGCGCCAAGCGCGCTGGGGCCGAAGGGCTTCTGGGGCGCTGCGCCTTTTCGGTCGGCAATGCCGAGGCGCTGGCCTTTCCGGACAAGAGCTTCGATTGCTACACGATCGCCTTCGGCATCCGCAATGTGACACATATCGACAGGGCGCTGGCGGAAGCCTACCGCGTGCTGAAGCCCGGCGGGCGCTTCCTGTGCCTCGAGTTCTCGCATGTGGACCTGCCGCTCCTCGACAAGATCTATGACGCCTATTCCTTCACCGTCATTCCCGCCGTGGGCAAGGTGGTGACGGGCGACGGGCAGCCCTACCGCTATCTCGTTGAATCGATCCGGACGTTTCCGAAACAGGATGAGTTCCGCGACATGATCGCGGCGGCGGGCTTTCACAATGCCACTTACCGCAACCTGACGGGTGGGGTCGTCGCCATTCATTCCGGCTGGCGCATCTGATGCTGTCCGGCCTCAGGCACAGCTTCAACCTGCTGCGGGCGGGCCGTACTCTTGCTGCCTACGACGCACTGATGACGCCTGAGCAGATCGCGCAATTGCCGGCGCTGGCGCGGTTTGGGCTGGCGGCCGCGAAGCTCGGTACGCGCCGCCCTGAGAAGACAACCGTCAACCCCGCCGCGGCGGCGCTCGCCACGCTGGGGCCGAGCTACATCAAGCTCGGGCAATTCCTCGCCACACGCCCTGATCTTGTCGGGGTTCATCGCGCCTTCGATCTCAAGTCCCTGCAGGACAGGCTGCCGCCCTTTCCGATAGAAGATGCAAAACGCATCATTCGCGCCAATCTCGGAGCGGATGTCGAGACGCTGTTTTCCGAATTCGGTCCGCCGGTGGCGGCGGCCTCGATTGCCCAGGTGCACAAGGCGGTTGCAAGCGATGGCCGCGTGCTGGCGGTGAAGGTGCTGCGCCCGGGCGTGGCCAAGCGCTTTGCATCCGATCTCGGCAGTTTCTATTTTGCCGCACGGTTGATGGAAAAGGCCAGCGCCGAGGGGCGGCGGCTCAGGCCGGTGGCCGCGGTGCAGATGCTCGAGCAGTCGATGAAGCAGGAGCTAGACCTGCGCATGGAGGCGGCGGCGCTTTCGGAGATGGCGCAGAACACGAGCGGCGATCCGAGCTTCCGGGTGCCGAAGGTCGACTGGACGCGCACCGCGCGCGATGTGCTGACAACCGAATGGATCGACGGCACACCGATTTCAGATGTCGAGGGATTGCGCGCGCAGGGCTTCGACCTCAAGGCGCTGGGCGACACGGTGATCCAGAGCTTCCTCCGCCACGCGATCCGCGACGGTTTCTTCCATGCCGACATGCATCAGGGCAATCTCTTCGTCGACCATTCCGGAAATCTGGTGGCGGTGGATTTCGGCATCGTCGGGCGGCTCGGGCCCAAGGAGAGCATGTTCCTCGCTGAAATCCTCTATGGCTTCATCACCCGCAACTATCTGCGGGTGGCGCAGGTCCATTTCGAGGCAGGCTATGTGCCGGCAGACCAGGACCCGCATGTCTTCGCGCAGGCGCTGCGGGCGATCGGCGAGCCGATCATGGACAGGGCCGCCAATGAAATTTCGATGGCAAAGCTGCTGACGCAACTGTTCGAGGTGACAGCGCAGTTCAACATGCAGACGCAGCCGCAGCTTCTGCTGCTGCAGAAGACCATGGTGGTGGTCGAAGGCGTTGCCCGCACGCTGAACCCCGATCTCAACATGTGGGTGACGGCGGAACCCGTGGTGCGCGGCTGGATCGAGCGGAAGCTGGGGCCCGTGGGGAGGATCGAGGAAGCTACCGGTGCGCTGGGCCGCATGGTTTCAGGGCTTCCCGCGATGCTGGAAGATGTGCAGAAGGCCACCATGATGCTGGCGGAGATGGCCAATGGCGGCGGCCTCAGGCTCGATGCCGAAACCACCCGGGAACTGGCACGGGCGCAAAGCCGGCAAACACGGTTAACGCGTTTGGCGATCGTGGCGGGCGCCGCCGCGCTGGTGGCGATCGCCATTCACCTGATCTTTTGAGGGGCGTTGGCAGCGGCACCGGAATGCTGGCATAATGACGCCATGACATCGCCCACGGGAAAAACCGTTCTTCTCATCATCGGCGGCGGCATTGCTGCCTTCAAATGCCATGAACTGATCCGCCTGCTGAAGACCAGAGGGGCTCTCGTCCGCATCATCATGACCAGGGCGGCGGAGGAGTTCGTGACGCCGCTGACGCTTGCGAGCCTGTCGGGCGAGAAGGTTCACACGGCGCTGTTCAGCCTTACCGATGAAATCGAGATGGGGCATATCGAACTGTCGCGCGCGGCAGACCTGCTCGTTGTCGCGCCCGCCACCGCCGACCTCATGGCCAAGATGGCGCATGGCCTTGCCGATGACCTCGCCTCGACGGCACTTCTTGCGACAGACAAGCGCGTGCTGATCGCGCCCGCGATGAATGTGAGGATGTGGAACCATCAGGCGACGCAGCGCAATCTCTCCACATTGAAGCGCGACGGCATTACTGTCGTTGGGCCCAACGACGGCGAAATGGCCTGCGGAGAGTTCGGGCCGGGCCGCATGGCCGAGCCTTCGGAAATCCTCGCAGCGATCATCGCCATGCTGCAGCCGAAAGCACAGCCGCTCGCCGGAAAGCGCGTGCTGATCACGGCGGGGCCGACGCGCGAGCCCATCGACCCGGTGCGCTATATCTCCAATCACTCGTCCGGCAAGCAGGGCTATGCGCTGGCCGAGGCCGCTGTGGCGCTTGGCGCTGAAGTGGTCCTCGTTTCGGGGCCGGTGTCGCTACCGATCCCGCACGGCGTGCAGATGCTGCCCGTCGAGACTGCGCGCGACATGCTGAAGGCCTGCGAGGAAGAGCTTCCCGCCGATATCGCGATCTTTGCGGCAGCGGTGGCCGACTGGCGGGCCGAAACGGCAGCAGTCGAGAAGATGAAGAAGGGAAAGGGGGGCACGCCTGTGCTCACGCTCGCCGAAAATCCGGACATCCTCAGAACCATCGCGCGTTCCTCAGGCAAACGTCCGCAGATCGTCGTCGGCTTTGCGGCGGAAACCGAGCATGTCGTGAAGCATGCCACGGAGAAACTTGCGAAGAAGGGCTGCGACCTGATCGTCGCCAATGACGTGAGTGCCGAACTTGGCGTCTTCGGCGGCGATCATAACAAGGTGCACCTGGTTTCGGCTCAAGGAGTCGAGAGCTGGCCGGACATGACCAAGGCCGATGTCGCCTGTAAACTGATGGAGCGCCTGGCATTGATGCTCGTTCCGCACATCAGGGCCGCGGAATGATCGAGGTCGATATCCGGCAATTGCCGCATGGCGAAGGCCTGCCGCTTCCTGCTTATGAAACTGCAGGCGCTGCGGGCATGGATCTTCGCGCCGCCGAGGACATCGTCCTGAAACCCGGCGCGCGTTGTCTGATGCCTACGGGAATTTCAGTGGCCCTTCCGCATGGTTATGAGGCACAGGTTCGCCCGCGCTCAGGACTTGCCGTAAAGAATGGCGTTACGGTGCTGAATGCACCCGGTACTATCGATAGCGATTATCGTGGCGAAGTGAAAGTTCCGCTCATCAACCATGGCCAACATGATTTCGTAATCACCCGTGGCGACCGCATCGCGCAGGTCGTGGTTGCTCCAGTCTCACGGATTTCCTGGCGCGTGGTCGAAACGCTCGATGACACCGCGCGGGGTGCCGGCGGATTCGGCTCGTCGGGCAAAGCCTGATGGCATTGTTATCCGACGAGATCGAACGCTACGCACGCCATCTCGTTCTGCACGAGGTCGGCGGACCGGGGCAGAACAAGCTCAAGTCGGCGAAGGTCCTTGCCATCGGCGCCGGCGGGCTTGGTGCGCCACTTCTATGTTATCTCGCGGCGGCCGGCGTCGGCACCATCGGCATCATCGACCATGATACGGTGAGCGTCTCGAACCTGCAGCGGCAGATCGTCCACACGACGGCGCGGGTCGGGCTGCCCAAGACGGCGAGCGCGCGCGAGACGCTGCAAGGGCTCAACCCTCATGTGCATGTGGTGGAGCACAACCACCGCATCACTGCGGAAAACGCTCTCGGCATCATCGGGCAGTATGACATCGTCGCCGATGGCTGCGACAATTTCCCGACGCGCTATCTCGTCAGCGATGCCTGTTATCTTGCACGCAAGACTCTCGTGTCCGCTGCGGTTGGCCAGTTCGACGGGCAGATTTCGACGTTCAAGCCGCACGAGACTTCACCCGATGGCGTGCCATGGCCCACCTATCGCTGCCTGATGGGCGAATTGCCGCCGCGCGGATTGTTCCCGGCATGCGAGGAGGCGGGCATTCTCGGCGCGCTGCCCGGCATCCTCGGTTCTATGCAGGCGATGGAAGTGATCAAGGAGATTCTCGGCGTCGGCGACAGCCTCGCCGGACGCCTGCTGATGTATGACGCGCTGGCGTCGCGTTTCTACGAGACGCGGCTGGCATGGAACCCGGACAATCCGCTGACCGGCCGTTCCCCGTCGATCGGATCGCTCGAGGCCGGGAACTACATCGACCGCTGAACGGGATCAGGCCCCGTTCTTCAGATCCTCGGGCCGTGGCATCGAGATGATGTTGTAGCCCGAGTCGACATAGTGGATTTCGCCCGTCACGCCGCCGGACAGGGGCGACAGGAGATAGAGACCCGCACCTCCCACTTCATCGAGCGTGATCGTGCGCCGCAGCGGCGCGTGATCCTGCTGGAAGCTGAACATCTGGCGCGCATCGCCAATTCCCGCTCCCGCCAGCGTGCGCATGGGGCCTGCGGAAATCGCGTTCACGCGGATGCCCTGCGGGCCATAATCGGCCGCGAGATAGCGCACCGAGGATTCGAGTGCTGCCTTGGCGACGCCCATGACATTATAGTTCGGCATGACGCGAACCGAGCCGCCATAGGTGAGCGTGACGAGCGAGCCGCCATCCGGCATCAATGCTGCAGCGCGCTTGGCAATCTCGGTGAAGGAGAAGCACGAGATCACCATCGTCTTCACGAAATTCTCGCGCGTGGTGTCGGCGTATTTTCCCTTCAGCTCGTTCTTGTCGGAGAAGGCGATGGCGTGGACAAGAAAATCGATCTTGCCCCAATGCACCTTCAGCTTGTCGAACACGGCATCGACCGTTGAAATGTCTTCGACATCGCAGGGAAGCAGAATTGGCGAGCCTACCGACTCCGCCAGTGGCTTCACGCGCCGTCCGAAGGCCTCTCCCTGATAGGTGAAGGCCAGTTCAGCGCCGTGCTTGTGAAGCTGCTGGGCGATGCCCCAGGCAATGGAATGATCATTGGCGACACCCATCACGAGGCCGCGCCGTCCCGCCATCAATTTGTCTGTCATGAATCAGCCGTTGTAGCGCTGGAAGACGAGGGTTGCGTTGGTGCCGCCAAAGCCGAAGCTGTTCGACATCACCGTATCGACCTTGGCATTGTCGATGCGTTTCCTGACGATCGGAATGTCGCTGAACTCGGGGTCCAGTTCCTCGATATTGGCGCTCTCGCAGATGAAATTGTTCTTCATCATGAGGATCGAGTAGATCGCCTCTTGAACGCCCACCGCGCCGAGCGAGTGACCCGTCAGGGACTTGGTACCGGAGATCGGCGGAATATCGCTGCCGAACACGGCGCGGATGGCCTCGATTTCCTTCTTGTCGCCGATCGGCGTCGAGGTGGCATGCGGGTTAATGTAGTCGATCTTGTTAGTCACGCCAGCCATTGCCTGCTTCATGCAACGGATGGCGCCTTCGCCCGAGGGCTGGACCATGTCGTAGCCATCCGACGTCGCGCCGTAGCCGACGAGTTCGGCGTAGATCTTCGCGCCGCGCGCCCTGGCGTGCTCGAGTTCTTCCAGCACCACGGTGCCGGCGCCGCCGGCGATCACGAAGCCGTCGCGGTTCTTGTCATAGGCGCGTGAGGCGCTGTGCGGGGTGCCGTTGTATTTCGACGACATGGCGCCCATCGCGTCGAACAGCACTGAAAGTGTCCAGTCGAGTTCCTCGCCCCCGCCCGCGAACATCACATCCTGCTTGCCCCACTGGATCATTTCGGCGGCGTTGCCGATGCAGTGAGACGAGGTCGCGCAGGCCGATGAAATCGAATAGTTGACACCGCGAATACCGAACGGCGTCGCAAGCGTTGCGGAGTTGGTGCTCGACATCGCGGCAGGCACCGCAAAAGGCCCGACGCGCTTCGGGCCCTTCTCGCGTGTCGTATCGGCGGCCTGGACGATCGTCCGCGTCGATGGTCCGCCGGAGCCCATGATGATGCCGGTGCGGTCGTTCTTGACGTCGCTCTCCTCGAGGCCCGAGTCGACGATTGCCTGCTGCATCGCTGCATAGTTCCAGGCTGCGCCATCGCCCATGAAGCGGCGGACGCGGCGGTCGATGCTGTCGAGATCGAAATTCGGCGCGCCATGCACCTGGCAGCGGAATCCAAGCTTCTCGTAGGCTTCTGCCTTGACGATGCCGGACTTCGCCTCGAACAGCGAATTCAGGACTTCCTGAACATTATTGCCAATGCTCGACACGATGCCGAGACCGGTAACGACGACTCGCCTCATTGCTTGATCCTTTCTCAGGTGCCCGGCTGGAACAGGCCGACCTTCATATCGGAAACCTGATACACCGTTTCACCATCCGCTTTCATGACGCCGTTCGATACCGCGAGCTTCAGCTTGCGCAGGATCAGCCTCGTGACGTCGACTTCATAGGTTACTTTCTTCACGGCAGGCGTTACCATGCCAGTGAGCTTCACTTCGCCGACGCCAATGGCGCGGCCCCTGCCGGGTTCGCCCAGCCAGCCCAAAAAGAAACCGGTCAGCTGCCACAGGGCATCGAGGCCGAGGCAGCCGGGCATGACCGGGTCACCCTGAAAATGGCAGGGGAAGAACCACAGGTCGGGCCTGATATCGAATTCGGCCACGATCTTTCCCAGCCCTGCGGAGCCGCCGTCCTTCGAGATTTCCGTGATGCGGTCGAACATCAGCATGGGCGGAAGCGGCAGCTGGGCATTGCCGGGGCCAAACAGCTCGCCACGGCCGCAGGCCAGCAGATCCTCATAGTCGTACCGCGATTTCCGATCGGTCATTCTCAGTTCTGGTCCCCAAAATCGTCCCGGATGCCCCCGGATCAGCCGTTCCTATCACATGGGAAATTGGGGTCCAAGTGCGCTTTCGGACGTGGCAGCGCGCCGCATTGGCACCCAGATTGCATTATAGTTGCGCTATCGCATATAAGGATCGACGTGATGATGCTTCAAGAGCAACATATGGCTGAACGGCTGCGGCTGGCCGGCCTGCGGCCGACGCGGCAGCGATTGGCGCTGGCGACCATGCTGTTTGGAGCGGGCGACCGGCATGTGAGTGCGGAGTCGCTGCATCAGGAGGCGGTGGCCGCCCGCATGGATGTATCGCTCGCCACGGTTTACAATACACTGAACCAGTTCAAGGCCGCTGGCCTGCTGCGGGAAGTGGCCTTCGAAGGCGACCGCACCTTCTTCGACACCAACACCTCGAACCACTTTCACTATTTCCTCGAAGAGACGGGCAGTCTCGTCGACATCGGAATCGATGATCTCGAAGTGAAGGGCTTGCCGGATCTGCCGCCCGGAACCGAGATCGACCGGATCGACATCATCATCCGCCTGCGGAAGACCCGCGCTTAGGGGTTTCAGGCCGCCTTCTGGGTTCCCGTCAGGAAGCCGGCTTCCCATCCGAGGATTGCCTGCTTTCGCGTCAACCCCCAGTGATAGCCGCCAAGGCCACCCGATTTCGCCAGCACGCGATGACAGGGCACGACGAAGGAGATCGGGTTGCGGCCCACCGCCGAGCCAACCGCGCGCGAGGCTTTCGCATTGCCCATGTGGCTGGCAATGTCGGAATAGGTCGTGGCCTGGCCCATGGGAATGCGCAGCAATGTCTCCCACACCCTGGTTTCGAAATCAGACCCGATGAAGACGATGCGGAGCGGCTTGTCGGTTTTCCACTGCGAGGGGCAGAAAATGCGCGAGACCACCGGCAGGGTGGCGGACTGGTCTTCCACGTAGATGGCATCGGGCCAGCGGCGCTTCATGTCTTCGAAACTCGCCTGTTCCTGCCCGGGATCGGCAAAGGCCAGACCGCAGATGCCGTAGTCCGTCATCATGATGAGGGCCATGCCGAAAGGGCAGGGGTGGAAGCCATAGCGGATGGTCAATCCCTTGCCGCGCGCCTTGTAGAGGCCCGGCGACATTCCCTCATGGGTGATGAACAGATCGTGCAGCCGGCCCGGTCCCGAGAGCCCGACCTCATAGGCGGTATCGAGGATGGTTGCGGAATCGCGCAGGAGCTTGCGGGCGTGATCTATGGTCAGGGCCTGGACGAAGGCCTTGGGGCTCAGGCCCGCCCAGCGCATGAAGAGCCGCTGGAGATGGGCGGCACTCATGTCATTCCGCTCGGCAAGGCTTTCCAGGGAGGGCTGCTCGCGCCAGTGCTCCCTCAGGAATTCAAGATTGTGCCGGACGATCTCGTAGTCGCGCGCGGCACTCTGCATGGGGGTAAGGTCTGTCATGCCGTTCAAAATAGCCGACAGCGTGCCCGGCGCCCACCCGAAAGCTGATCAGATGCGCGGTATGGCCAAGGCGGAGCGCAGCGCCGCCGCCAGCGTCTTGCGCTCGTCGGGCGCCAGGAAGTCCCCCACCGTCAGCCTGACCTGGCCCGAGACGAGCGACAGCCTGCCAATCAGCTCGCGCTCGATGTCTTCCTCAAGCTCGACCTTCACCCAGCGGCGGACAAAGCGCTGCTGCTCGGGCGGGTCATCGCCCCGCATCCGGTCGAACACCAGTTCATGATCGGTAATGCTGATCCGCTCCATGCGGCGGGCATCGGCGAAATTGGCGCGGAAGGCCCACCAGATCAGCAGGACATCCAGCCCGGCAAAGCCTGCAACCGGCCAGGCGCCGATCGACATGAAGAGAGCGCCCACCGCCAGATTGACCGCGACGATGACGGCCATCACTGCCAGGAAGCCTTGTCTGGACAGGCTGCGGTGCGGCGTCAGTATGGCCTGCCATGGTTTTGAATTGCTTCGGTGCATCGACCTGCTCTACCCCTCGAATGCAAGCAGAACAGGAAAATCATGGCAAAGACAAGCCGTCTCAGACCTGACGAGATCGAGGACATGTTCCACCGCTTTCATGCCGCCAGTCCCGAGCCCAAGGGCGAGCTTCACTGGATCAATGATTTTACCCTTTTGGTTGCGGTCGTACTTTCGGCGCAGGCAACCGACGAGAGCGTCAACAAGGCGACCAAGGCGCTGTTTGCCATCGCCGATACGCCCGAGAAGATGGCCGCGCTGGGCGAGGATACGGTTCAGGATCATATCAGGACCATCGGATTGTTCCGTGGCAAGGCAAAGAACGTGATCGCCTTGTCGCGGCAGCTGATCGAGAAGCATGGCGGCAAGATTCCCGACGACCGCGAGGCGCTGGAAGCACTACCAGGCGTTGGCCGGAAGACCGCCAATGTGGTGCTCAATATTGCCTTCGGTCATCCGACAATCGCAGTCGATACCCATCTGTTCCGGGTGGGCAACCGCACCGGCCTTGCCCCCGGCAAGACGCCGCTCGCAGTCGAACTGCAGCTTCTCAGGAAAGTGCCCAAGGCCTATGGGCGGCATGCCCACCACTGGCTGATCCTGCATGGGCGCTATGTGTGCAAGGCGCGGAAGCCCGAATGCTGGCGCTGCCCGATTTCGGACATCTGCCGCTTCAGGCCGAAGACGCCCGCACCGACTTGAACAGATGCACAAAGTAGGACGTGGCGTAGAGCGGGACGACCAGGTTGACAAAGGGCACAAGCGAAAACACGGCGGGCAGCAGGCCGGCGATGAAGACGGTTCCGGTATTTTCCTTCCGCAGCCGGCGCGCGTCCTCGATGGGCATATGGCGCATGGCCGCCATCTCGAAATACTCGCGGCTTAGGAGATATGCGTTCGCCGCCACCAGCACCACCGCGCCTACTCCGAAAAACACCACCGGCAGGACCGCAAGATTGACCAGCAGGACGATCAGGAAAAACTGCACCGCCATCGTGATGGCCTTCAGCGGCGGCAGCGGTATGCCCGGCCGGTCTGCTGGGTAATGCCGCACCTCCACCTTCTCGGCGATCCGGTCCAGGAACAGGCCGGCGAAGGCCGCCGTCACTGGCGACATCAGGAAGAAGAACGCGACCAGCAGCACGATGCCGGTGCCGAGCCCTAAGGCCCAGTCGGCCCAGGGCCAGGAGAACTGGGTAAGCGCCAGAAGTATGACCTCGACTGCGACCAAAACGGCGATGAAAAGTGCGATCGTCAGGCCTATGGCCTTCAGCAGCACCGAGCGGAAATCCGGCGACAGAAGATCTCCGAAGGCTTTGAAGGCTGATGCGATCATGGATCGAACAGGTAATGAGGAAAGCTTGCCAGCGCAAGAGAGCTTCGCTAGGGGCAAGGTTCACGGGCGCTGGAGAAAATAATGACCGCTTCGAACATCGATGTGCTTTGCATCGGGAATGCCATTGTCGACGTTCTGGCGCGGGTGGAAGATGGTTTCGTCGCCAGGCATGGGCTGGTCAAGGGTTCGATGAACCTGATCGACGAGGAACGCGCTGAGCTTCTTTACGGCGACATGGGGCAGGCAATCGAGGTGTCGGGGGGCTCTGCCGGCAACACGGCGGCAGGGGTCGCCTCATTTGGCGGCAAGGCCGCCTATTTCGGCAAGGTGAAGCAAGACCAGCTGGGCGCCATCTTTCGGCATGACATGCGGGCCCAGGGCGTTCGTTTCGATACGCCCGCTGCAACCGATGGGCCTGCCACTGCGCGCTCGTTCATTCTGGTGACGCCCGACGGCGAGCGCACGATGAACACCTATCTCGGCGCCTGCGTGAACTTCACCACAGCGGATGTCGACAAGGCGACCGTCGAAGCGGCACAGGTCACCTATATGGAAGGCTATCTGTGGGACCGGCCGGAAGCCAAGGAGGCCTTCAAGCTTGCAGCGAAGATCGCCCGCGCGGCGGGGCGCAAGACGTCGATCACGCTGTCGGACTCATTCTGCGTCGAGCGCCACCGCGACAGCTTCCTCGACTTGATCCGCAACGACATCGACATCGTGTTCGCCAACGAGTCCGAAATCAAGTCGCTCTACATGACGCAGAATTTCGACGGCGCGATGCAGGCGATTGCCAAGGATTGCCCCATCGCGGTGCTGACGCGGTCAGCCGCCGGCTGCGTTGTCGTGAAAGGCCAGGAGATACACGCCGCACCCGCCTATCCCGTGAACAAGGTCGTCGACGTCACGGGGGCGGGCGATCTTTTCGCGGCGGGCTTCCTGTTCGGCTTCACCAGCGGACGGGCGCTGCCGGAATGCGCTCAGCTCGGCGCGCTGGCCGCCGCCGAAGTCATCTCGCATATCGGCGCAAGGCCGGAGATCAATCTCCGCGCCCATGCCAGGGCCGTCGGCTTCCTATAGTTTCCTCAAGAAAACGCTGCGGATGAAGTGATCCGCGCCTTTGCGCAGCACGAGATCGGCGCGCGGCCTGGTCGGCAGCACGTTTTCGCGCAGGTTCAGGAGATTGATCGTCTCCCAGATGCGGGTTGCCGTCTCGCGGGCTTCCTTGTCGGTCAGCGTGGAATAGCGATGGAAATAGGATTTCGGATTGCGGAAGGCGCTGTCGCGCAAAGTGAAGAAGCGCTCGATGTACCATTTGCGCAGGTCGGCGATATCGGCGTCGATATAGATCGAGAAATCGAAGAAGTCGGACGAGTTCGGAATGCCGCGGCCATCGCGCGGGGGGCGCCCGGTCTGCAGCACGTTGAGGCCCTCGACGATCAGGATGTCGGGCTGGTCGACGGTGACATGCTCGTTCTTCAGGACGTCATAGGTAAGGTGCGAATAGAGCGGCGCCGTGACGTTGCGTTTCCCCGCCTTGATGTCGGAGAGGAAGCGCAGGATCGCCGGAAGGTCATAGCTCTCGGGAAAGCCCTTGCGCGTCATCAGGCCCTCGCGGTCCAGAATGGCGTTGGGCAATAGAAATCCATCGGTGGTGACGAGATCGACCTTCGGGTGCTTGGGCCAGCGTGCCAGCAGGCGCTGCAGGATGCGCGCGGTGGTGCTTTTCCCAACGGCGACGCTTCCCGCCATGCCGATCACGTAAGGGACCTTGCGCTCCGACAAATGAAGGAAATTATTCGTGGCGCGGAACAGGCCCTGCGTTGCGGTGACATAGAGATTGAGAAGGCGCGACAGCGGCAGGTAGATCGTCTCGACCTCAGCGAGGTCGATGCGGTCGTTCAATCCGCGCAGCTCATCGAGATCCTGCTGGGTCAGCGTCATCGGCGTGTCGGCGCGGAGCGCTGCCCATTCCTCGCGCGAGAAGCGGCGGAACGGCGAGACTTCCTTGACGAGTTCTTCCATTCTCAGACCTTCGGACGCGCAGCTTTTTCGGCGATGCCGCTCACGCCCTGGCGGCGCTGAAGCTCGTCCATCACATCGGAAAGCCTCACGCCGGTTGCTTCGAGCAGCACCAGCAGGTGGTAGAGCAGATCGGCTGATTCAGCGGCGATATGCTTCTTGTCGCCGAGCACGGCGGCAAGTGCCGCCTCGACAGCTTCTTCACCCAGTTTCTTGGCGCATTTCTCGACGCCCTGCGACAGGAGCTTGGCGGTATAGGACTCTTCCGGCGAAGCGCCCTTGCGGCTTGCGATTGCGGCGGCAAGCTCCACCAGAATATCCAGCCCATGATCGGCCATGTCGATCCCCTTTGCCTTTCCTAGCACAGCCGCATGGGCACGCCATTGGCCGAAAGGTGGTGCTTGGCTTCGGCGATGGAGTAGGTGCCGAAATGGAAGATCGAGGCGGCAAGCACGGCTGCCGCGTGGCCATCGCGAATGCCGTCGACCAGATGATCGAGAGTGCCGACACCGCCAGACGCGATGACCGGCACGGTCACCGCATCGGCAATGGCGCGGGTCAAAGCAATGTCGAAACCCTTGCCGGTGCCGTCGCGGTCCATCGAGGTCAGCAGGATCTCGCCTGCGCCCAGCGAGGTGACGTCCTTCGCAAAGGCTATCGCATCGATGCCGGTGGGTTTGCGGCCCCCGTGGGTGAAGATCTCCCACTTGCCGGGTGCAACCGACTTGGCGTCGATCGCCACGACCACGCATTGAGCACCAAACTTTTCCGCCGCCCGGCGCACGAAGTCGCGGTCGGCGACGGCGGCGGAATTGATCGAGACCTTGTCGGCGCCGGCCAGCAGGAGCTTCCGGATATCGTCGAGGGTGCGCACGCCGCCGCCGACGGTCAGGGGCATGAAGCAGGCTTCCGCCGTGCGCGAGACGACATCGAAGATGATGCCGCGGTTCTCGTGCGTTGCCGTGATGTCGAGGAAGCAGAGTTCGTCGGCCCCGGCGGCATCATAGGCCTTGGCGATTTCCACAGGGTCTCCGGCATCGCGGAGATCGATAAAGTTGACGCCCTTGACGACACGGCCATCCTTCACGTCGAGGCAGGGAATGAGGCGGGCTTTCAGCATCAGGCGGCCTCGCGGATAAGGCGCAGCGCCAATGGAACATCAATCCGGCCATCATAGAGCGCACGGCCTGAAATGGCGCCTTCAAGGATTTCACAGTCCGGCTGGAGCAAGCGATGGACGTCGTCCATGGAGGCAAAGCCCCCCGACGCAATGACGGGGATGTTTACGGCATTCGCCAGTGTCAGAGTCGACTCGATGTTAAGGCCTTTCAGAACGCCATCCCGGTCGATATCAGTGAAAATGATGGCAGAGACGCCGGCATCAGCGAAACGCCGGGCGAGATCGGTGGCGGTGAGATCGGAGGTTTCAGCCCAGCCCTCGACAGCAACACGTCCCCCCTTGGCATCGATCCCGACCGCGATTCGGCCCGGGAACAATTTGCAGGCCTTCTTGACGAGTTCAGGATCGCGAAGCGCCACGGTGCCGAGGATGACCCTGCGGATGCCCTTGGCAAGCCAGGCCTCGATCTGCCCAATCGTGCGAATGCCACCGCCCAGCTGGACGGGGATAATGACTGATTTCAGAATCGACTCGACAGCAGCCTCGTTCACCGGCTTTCCGGCAAAGGCGCCGTTGAGGTCGACGAGATGCAGGTATTGGAAACCCTGGCTTTCGAATTGTGCGGCTTGCGCGGCGGGATCTTCGTTGAAGACGGTCGCCTGAGACATGTCGCCCAGCTTCAGGCGCACGCACTGGCCGTCTTTGAGGTCGATTGCGGGGAACAGGATCATGGCCGCCACCTCAGGAAATTGGCGATGAGGGCGAGGCCGAGCCCCTGGCTTTTCTCGGGGTGGAACTGGGTTCCCGCCATGTTGTCCCGGCCTACCATCGCAGTGACGGCCATGCCGTGCTCGGTGGTGGCGATGACATGTGATGGGTGTTTCGCGTCGAGATGATAGGAATGGACGAAATAGCCATGGAGGCCGTTTTCACCCAGCTCAATGCCATCAAGCAGCGCGTGGGGACGCTGCATTTCCAGCGTGTTCCAGCCCATGTGCGGAATCTTGAAGGAAGCGTCACGCGGCGTGATGGGCTTCACGTCACCCTCGATCCACCCGAAGCCCCCGGTCACATCATGCTCGAGGCCGCGCGATGCCATGAGCTGCATGCCAACGCAGATGCCGAGGAAGGGCCTGGCCCTGACAATGACCTGGTCTTCCAGCGTGTCCCACATGCCGGGAATAGATTTGAGACCGTCGCGGCAATCCTTGAAGGCGCCAACGCCGGGCAGCACGATCCGCTCCGCAGCGCGCAGCTTCTCCGGATCGGCGGTGACCACGACCGGGATGTCGAGGCCATTGTCGCGGGCCGCGCGCTCGAAGGCCTTGGCCGCAGAATGCAGGTTTCCGGAGCCGTAATCGATGATGACGACGCTCATACGCGGCCTCACCTCGTTCCGAAGAGGCCGAGCGTATCCTCGGCATCGATGCGGAGCTTCGGTGCTGGAGCGGCGGCCTGTGCGTTACGCGGCCTGGCGGCGAAATAGCCGAGTTCGGCGGCTTCGCGCGTCGAAGCCTCGATCAGGCCCGCCTGGCGATAGCCGGAGCGCTCGAGCGACATGATCCTCAGCCTGCGTGCCTCGAAACCGAAGATGAGGCCGGTGGCCAGTTCCAAAAGGCTGGCCACGGCCGGATTGAGATCGAGCAGGGTAACGGACAGGCTGATCGCCACGAGGATTGCAAAGAGTATGGCAGCCATCACCCACATACGGTGCCAGAGGGCCCACAGTACGGTGAAGACCAGCGCCAGGGGCGCGAAGCCTTCCCTGACGAAGGTCACCTTGTCGATCTCGCCTTTGGGCGGTTCGAGAACCGTGAAGAGTGCCATCAGCCTGCGAGCGTTCCCTTGGTCGAGGGAATGCGGTCCTTCTGGCGCGGGTCGATCTCGATCGCCTCGCGAAGCGCCCGCGCCAGGGCCTTGAAGCAGGATTCGGCGATGTGATGGTTGTTGTCGGCGTAGAGGGTTTCAACGTGGAGCGTGACGCCGGCGTTCATGGCGAAGGCCTGGAACCACTCGCGCACCAGTTCGGTGTCGAAGTCGCCGATCTTTGGTACGGTGAAATCGACCTTCCAGACGAGGAAAGGCCGCCCCGAAACGTCGATCGCGGCGCGCGTCAGGGTACCGTCCATGGGCAAATCGAGGCTCGCATAACGGCAAATGCCCTTGCGGTCGCCCAGGGCTTTTTCCACCGCCTGGCCGATGGCGATGCCTGAATCCTCCGCCGTGTGGTGGAAATCGATGTGCAGGTCGCCCCTGGCTTCAAGACTGATGTCGATCAGCGAATGGCGCGCGAGCTGTTCCAGCATGTGATCGAGGAAGCCGACGCCCGTCTTCACGCTGTAAGCGCCCGTGCCGTCGAGATCGACGGTGACGGAAAGCTGTGTTTCGGTGGTCTTGCGTTCGACTGAAGCCTTGCGCATCAATGGTTCCTGCACCCTTAAGGACGCCGCCTCTTAGCAGATGCGAAAGGAATTGGCCAAGGTGGCTTTTCTTGGAAGCCGCGGCGGCCTACATGTGGGCCATTGGCGAAAAAGGATTTTCCGATGGCTGACGCACTGACATGGCACGGAACCACCATTCTTTCGGTGCGCAAGAATGGCAAGGTGGTGATCGCCGGCGATGGCCAGGTGAGCCTGGGGCAGACCGTCATCAAGGGCAATGCCCGGAAGGTGCGGCCCCTAGGAGGCGGTCAGGTCATCACCGGATTCGCGGGCGCCACGGCGGACGCCATGACGCTGTTCGAGCGGCTTGAAGCCAAGCTCGAACAATATCCGAGCCAGCTGACCAGGGCCTGCGTCGACATGGCGAAGGACTGGCGGACCGACCGCTATCTCCGCCGCCTCGAGGCCATGATGATCGTCGCCGACAGAAACGTGACCCTGGTGCTGACGGGCACGGGCGACGTGCTGGAGCCCGAGAAGGGTGTGGTCGCCATCGGGTCGGGCGGCAATTATGCGCTGGCCGCCGCCCGCGCGCTGATCGACACCGACATGAGTGCCGAGGACATTGCCCGCAAGGCCATGGCGATCGCGGCCGAGATCTGCGTCTATACCAATGGCAATCTGACGGTCGAGAGCCTCGAGTCATGACGCCCGCCATGTGGTCGGGCGGAAATGCAGCTGCCGATCTCGATGCCGCCGTCGAGGCTGGCGTTCTCGACCGGCAAAGCAGCGAGAGGCTGCTGGCCTTTCTCCAAACCCGCAGCACAGCAGCGAGTGCGGACGAGGAACAGCTGCGGCTGGTGACGGGCTTCAATGATATCTTCGTCACCATCGGACTGGCGCTGTTTCTCGGCGCATTGTCCTATATGCTGACCGAACTTGGCACTGCCGCGTCAGCCGCAGCCTGTGCCATCGCCGCCTGGCTGCTGGCGGAATTCTTCACGCGAAAGAAGCGGATGGCGCTTCCCAGCATCGTGCTGCTGCTGGTGTTTGTCGTTTCGGTCCTACTGTCATGCCATGCGCTGCTGGGGGGCGGAGGATCGCCGGTATGGCTCTCCAATATTCCAAGCGAAAACGCGGTCGCAGTCTTCGTCTCTGCCCTCGCCGCAGGAGCTGCCGCCGCCGCGCACTGGTTCAGGTTCCAGGTGCCGATCACCATCGCGGCAGGTTTCGGCGCTGCCGGTATCATGGTCATCGCCATCGTGTCGTCGATCCTGCCGGGGATCGTGGGTGACTATCCCGCCCTTGTCTTCATTCCCATCGGACTTGCCGCCTTCGCGCTCGCCATGCGCTTCGACATGTCGGACCGCCAGCGCCTGACACGCCGCACCGACATCGCCTTCTGGCTGCACCTGCTGGCCGCCCCCATCATCGTTCACCCATTGATCGTCTCCCTCGGACTAACGGGGCAACAGGGACCAGGCGAGGCCGTGGCAATTCTGGTGATCTTCGTCATCCTGTGCCTCGTCGCGCTGGTGATCGACCGGCGCGCCGTGCTGGTGTCGTCGCTTGGCTATCTTGCCTACGCCGCCTTCGCGCTGACGTCCGCCGCCGGATGGGCGTTAGGCTCGGCCTTCGGGATCCTGCTCGTCGGCTCCATCGTTCTTCTGCTTTCCGCCGCATGGCGGCCGCTCCGCGAAATGGTCCTGAAGATGGTGCCGGACACCATCGCGGCCCGCGTTCCGCCGGCGGCACCTGCTCTCTCAAAAGGTTTGACATGACAGACTTCTCTCCGCGCGAAATCGTTTCCGAACTCGACCGCCACATCGTCGGCCAGACCGACGCCAAGCGCGCCGTGGCAATCGCGCTCCGCAACCGCTGGCGGCGGAAGCAGCTCGAAGGCGCTTTACGCGAAGAGGTGATGCCGAAGAACATCCTGATGATCGGGCCCACCGGCGTGGGCAAGACCGAGATTGCCCGGCGGCTCGCCAAGCTTGCCAACGCGCCATTCCTGAAGGTCGAGGCGACGAAATTCACCGAGGTCGGATACGTGGGCCGCGACGTCGACCAGATCATCCGCGATCTCCTGGAATCCGGCATCGCCATGGTGAAGACGGCGCGCCGCAAGGATGTGGAAGCGCAGGCGCACCTGAATGCCGAGCGCCGGGTAGTCGATGCGCTCGTCGGCGCCAATGCCTCGGAGGCAACGCGCGAGAGCTTCCGCAAGAAACTCAGATCGGGCGAACTCGATGACAAGGAAATCGAAGTGCAGGTTGCCGATACAGGTGCACCGAGCTTCGACATTCCGGGCATGCCCGGCGGTTCGGCGAGCGTCATCAATCTCTCCGACATGCTGGGCAAGGCTTTTGGCGGGCGCACCAAGACGCGGCGCATGCATGTGAAGGCCAGCCACGAGGTGCTGCTGGCGGAAGAGTCCGACAAGCTGCTGGACCAGGAGCAGATCGTCCAGGAAGCGATCGACGTCGTCGAAAACAATGGCATCGTGTTCCTCGACGAGATCGACAAGATCTGTGCGCGTTCCGAACGCCAGGGAGCGGACGTCAGCCGCGAAGGCGTACAGCGTGACTTGCTGCCGCTGATCGAAGGCACCACGGTTTCGACCAAGCATGGGCCGGTGAAGACCGACCACATTCTCTTCATCGCATCAGGCGCGTTTCACATTGCCAAGCCTTCGGATCTGTTGCCCGAACTGCAGGGGCGCTTGCCGATCCGCGTCGAGCTGAAGGCGCTTGACCGCGACGATCTGAAGCGCATCCTCACCGAGCCGGAAGCGAGCCTCATCAAGCAGTACCGGGCACTTCTCGCGACTGAAGGCGTCACGCTGAATTTCAGCGATGACAGTATCTCGGCAATTGCCGGAATTGCTGCCGACACCAATGCCAGCGTCGAGAACATCGGCGCGCGGCGCCTGCAGACGGTGATGGAACGGCTTCTGGACGAAGTGAGTTTTGCGGCACCCGACCGCTCTGGCGAGACGGTCGATATCGATGCCGCCTATGTCGAGAAGCATGTCGGCAGTCTTGCGAAGAATGCCGATCTCTCGAAGTTCATCCTCTAGGTTTTTTCCGCCGGCGGTCGAGCACGCTCATCATTTCATCGAGCGTTGCGGTATCGAGCCTGCCGATCTCGTCGGCGAGGCGGTTGGCAAGCTCGGTCGCCTTCGGGTCGAGGCCCGACGTGTCAATCGCAATGCGGGGGTGCGAGATGCGCGCCAGCCTCACGACCTCTTCGGCATCATCCCAGATGATGTTGAAGTAGGAGAGGATGCGCTGGATCAGATGCCAGCCTGGCCGCCCGCGCTTGCCGTGTTCAAGCGCCGAGAGATAGGCCGACGATACGCCGATCGCTTCGGCCATCTCCTTCAGGGTCACGCCGCGTTCGGCGCGGAGCTTCCGCATCCTGTCGCCGAAGGGTGTCATCAGTAATCTCGCAGCCGTCTGATCTTCACATAGAAGGCGCCGCCGCCGCCGTGCCGGGGATGCGCTGGCTGAAAGCCCGACACATGGGCGCGGAACTCCGCTTCATGCAGCCATTCGGGCACAAGGCGGCGGAGACGTCCGGCACGTTCGGGCGCGTGAAAGTGATCGGCGCCATGCAGGGTGTGGCGCGAATAGGGAGACTCGCCCTTGCCGGTGATGACGAGCACCGTGCGTGTGCCCAGGCCTTGAGCTTCGCGCAGGAACTGCAGCAGGCGGATGCGCGCCATCTCGATTCCCGTTCCGTGGAGATCGAGGCGGCGCTCGATCTCGACCTGGCCGCGGGTGAATTTCTGCGCGGTGCGACGGTCGAATCCGGTGATGTGGGGCGGCACCTTGTGGGCGGGAGACGGCGCATGGACATGCGGCGCGGAAGGCGTCGCGAGGGGCTTCCTGGTATCGGGCGCGATCTTCGGAGAAGACAGCGCCGGAGGCGTTCTGGATGCGCGGTGGCGGAGCGGCTTGATGGTCTTGGCAGTCTCAAGCCAGAGGTCGTAATCGAAAGGCTTCCGGCTCACGGGGCAAGCCCCAGGTCGCGCGCAACCTTGCGGGGGAGCAGCACGGTCATCGTGCCGGGGCTTTTCATGTGGCCGGCGGGGCGGCCAGCCTCTTCGCCGAATCCCCAGAACACATCGCCTCGGGCCGCGCCCTTGATGGCGCTGCCGGTATCCTGCGCGATCAGCAGCTTGCGGAACTCCTCAAGCGCTGCGTTCCTGCCGCTCGGCACCCTGGTATCGAGCCAGACAGGCGTTCCGAACATCCACAGGCTGCGGTCGATGGCGATGCTGCGAAGCGGCGTCAGCTGCACGCCCTGCGCCCCCAGCGCGCCGAGGGCCGGATCTTCCAGTTCGACTTCTCGGAAGAAGATGAACGACTCATTCTGCCACATCAGCTCACGGGCAGCCCCGGGCTCTTTCTCCATCCAGGCTCTCAGCGCCTGCATCGACAGTTCATCGCGAGTGAAGATGCCGCGTTCGACCAGCACACCGCCGATCGCCGTGTAGGGCCTTCCGGATTTTGCAGCAAAGGCGAGCCTCGACACCGATTGATCGGGAAGGCGTATGCGGCCCGAGCCCTGGATATGGATGAAGAAGGCGTCGGCCCAGTCCTTCAGCCAGACCAATTCAAGGCCCTGGCCCGCCAGTGCACCCTGTTCGATTTCCTGCCGCGTGAAATAGGGCAGAGGCTTGCCCTTCACGAGGCGGCCATAGCTCAGACCTGTCTTGCTGCGCTGCCTGGTATCGAAGGCGATGAGGTCGCGGGGCTTGCCGTAGACCGGAACCGTATAGGTTTCATCCGGCGTCCGGCTACCTTCGGCTTCGGGCTCGTAGTAGCCTGTGAAGAGGCCGGCGGGCCGCTCCTCGTCGATTACCCTGAAGGGCAGGAAGTTCCTTTCGAAGAAGTCGTGCGCGTCGTCTGCCGCGGAGGCCGAAGTGCACAGCTCGACCCAGTGCCGGCGCTTGCCGCCATGGGCGACGGGCCTTGCGAAGGCCGCTCCTTCCGCCAGGATTTCAGTGCAGGACCGGCGGAAGCTGTGAAGGGCTGCGGCATGATCATCCGCTGCCCAGCCGGGAAGGCTGGCGAAGGACACAGGTTCCAGCGCGTGGGCCATGCTCAGCGGCACGAAACTAAGGACGGCGAACAGGACCTGGCGGAACGATCGCCATGCCCGCATCAGGCCGGGGCCTGGGTCGCGACCAGCTTCCAGTTCGGATCGCGCGAGGTGACATCGCGCTCGAAGGTCCAGACGTCGGTGACCTCGCGGATTTCCTTCGGATCGCCATCGACCACTTCGCCCGACTTCGCAAAGGTCGCGGAGATCAGTTCGCTGACGAATTGCATGGTGATGCTGGCCTTGCTGCCGATGAGGCTCGCGGCCTTGATCGTCGCCTTGTCAATACCGACGAAGCGCTGCTCCACCCGCTGGCCGGCGGCCTCGCGGGCATCGATTGCCGCGGCAAAACCATCGAAGACATCCCGCGACAGCAGGTTCTTCAGCGTCTTCTTGTCGCCCTGGGCGAAGCTTTCGATCACCATCTCGTAAGCCATTTTGGCCCCGTCGATGAAAGAGCGGGGCGTGAACGAGCTATCGCTTTCGGCCATCCTCGCGATGGTGGCTGCAAGTTCAGAGCCTTGCTCGGCATAGCCTTTCCAGACCGGCTCGGCAGGTTCGGGCTCCAGCCCACGGCGCGGTTCGGCATCTTCGTTCTGGGGAAAACGGATGACAGTGCCCGGCGCATCGCCCGGTTTCTTCGCGTCGGCCGGCTTGGTGCCGAAGGGTTCGAGCGGCGGGCGCTCATTGCCGGTCCGCGTTCCCAAGACCGACCGCAGGCGCCAGAACACCACGAGAGCGACCGCCAGAAGCAACAGATTCAACGGATCAAAATTCATTTCATCTTCCAGATATGCATGCCGCAGACGCAGCGCCGCCCCTGAGAGTTGGCGCGCTGGACGAATAGAACCTATATATAGAAGGGGACCCAGAGGTCCAAGGCCAAAGGAAGAGAAGTTTCACGATGCTGCGCTACCTGCCGGTTTTCCTGCTTGCCGGTTTCGTTCTAGAAATCGCCTCCATCATCTGGGTGGGCGATGCGCTGGGCGTGATCGCCACGCTGCTGCTGCTTCTGGCCGGGGGAATCATCGGGGTTAGCCTGTTCAAGTCGGCAGGCGTCAACGCGGCGGAGGTGCTGCGCTCGCCGGTTCAGGATCCCTCGCTGAACCGGGGGCTGGCGGGCGATACACTGATCCGCGTCGGTGCTGGCCTCCTGTTCATGGTACCGGGATTTTTCAGCGACGGCCTTGCCCTTCTATTGTTTCTGCCGCCGGTCCGCCGCTGGCTTGGCGGGCGCATGAAGGCCGGGACACTGCGCACCACCACCGCCGAAACGGCTTCCGCCCGCCGGCATGTCACGGTGATCGAGGCCGAAGCTGTCGAAATCCAGGGGGATGCCGAACCGCCGCGCCGACCGGGCGAACCGGACTGAAACGTCAACCCGGCTTGCAGCGCTGTTGCCAGCATGTTAGCGAAGGGCCGCGCTATATCAATGAGGCCCACCAGACATGTCGAAGACTCCGAAATCCACCACCAAGAAGGATGAGGCGAAGGAAGCCAATGGCGAAGGCGCACCGACGGCCGCCGCCAGCATGCCGGTGCCGCCCGAACCCGCAGCCACCGATGCCGCGCCCAAGGGGCCAGCCTCACTTCGCATCCTTGGTCAGTACCTGAAGGATTTGAGCTTCGAGAACCCCAATGCACCAGCGACGCTTGGGCCGCAGCAGACCCAGCCCGACATCAATATTGCCGTCAACGTCAATGCCCGGAACCTGAGCCCTAGCGATTTCGAGGTCGAACTTCACCTCGATGCCAAGGCGACGGTGAAGGAGAAGGTGATTTTTGCGGCAGAACTGGTCTATGCCGGCACGTTCCGCCTTGAGAACTTCGCCGCCCAGATGCTGCATCCGGCGGTGCTCATCGAATGCCCGCGCATCCTGTTTCCCTTCGCGCGCCAGATCCTGGCGGAAGCGACACGGAATGGCGGGTTTCCGCCGCTCATGCTCGATCCCATCGATTTTGCGTCGATGTACCAGAAGCGCATGCAGCAGCAGGTTGCCGGCAAGGCCTAGAGCAACCGGCGGTCATTTGACCGCCGGTAAGCTGCTCGCAAACTTTGACTCTGGCGCATTTTTCGCTTCGCAAGTGATCCCACTTGCTCGCCCAATGCGCTAGTTCAGCGACGATTTCCACAGCGCATGCTCGCCCAGCTGTTCGACGAACAGAAGGTGGGCGTGCCGCTCGGCCTCGCTCAGGCGCGGCGGCAAGGGCGATGGCCGCCTGAGGCCGGCCTGGGACGTGACGACCGCAGTCGCAGCCGTGGCCCTGCCGACCGAGGCCTCCAGGATCAGCGCCGTCTGCCGTCCGCCGATCAGCTCGAGATAGACTTCCGCCAGCAATTCAGAATCGAGCAAGGCGCCATGCTTGGTGCGCCGGCTGTTGTCGATGCCATAGCGCCGGCACAGCGCATCGAGGCTGTTGCCGGTGCCGGGATGTTTCTGGCGGGCGAGGTGCAGGGTGTCGATCACCCGCTCGGGCGGAATGGCGGGCCGCTTCAGGAATGACAATTCGGCATTGAGAAAGCCCATGTCGAAGCTGGCATTGTGGATGACGAGAACCGCATCGCCGATGAAGTCGAGGAAATCTCCGGCGATCTTGCCGAAGACCGGCTTGTCCGACAGGAAGGCGGCCGAGAGGCCATGCACCGCCTCGGCTTCCGGCGGCATGTCGCGCTCGGGATTGATATAGACGTGAAAGGTGCGCCCCGAGGGCAAATGATTCAGAAGCTCCACCGCGCCGATCTCGACCACACGGTCGCCCTTGGCCGGATCGAGGCCGGTGGTTTCGGTATCGAGAATGATTTCCCTGATCATTGCGTCTCTGCGGCCTTCTTCAATTCGGCGATGATGCGGCCAACCTCGCGCGCCGTGGTTTCGAGGTCTACCGAGGTATCGATCACATAATCCGCCCCGGCGCGTTTTTCATCATCCGGCACCTGCCGCGCCAGGATGAAATCGAGCTTCTCCACAGTCATGTCCGGCCGCTTCAGCGCGCGCTCTCTCTGGACATGCGCGGGCGCCGAGACGACGAGAATTCTGTCAACCTCCCTGTGGCGCCCGGTTTCGAAGAGAAGTGGTATGTCGAGAACGGCGAAAGGCGCGCCATCGCGCCGGGCGCGTTCGAGAAACCCGTCCTGCCGCGACCTGACTAGGGGATGGACGACCGCCTCGATCTTCTTCAGGAGCGAGGGATCCTCGCGGACGAGCTTTGCAAGGCGCTGGCGGTCGACGGCGCCATCGACGATCGCGGCGGGCGCAAGTGTGGAGACCGGCGTCACGGCCTCGCCGCCCTTCGCATAGAGTTCATGAACGGCCTGGTCGCTGTCGAACACCGGAATACCACGGGCTGCAAACATTTTCGAGGTTTCGGACTTCCCCATGGCGATCGATCCGGTAAGGCCTGCGACGATCATCGGGCATAGTCCGGATCGATGTCGCGGGCGACGAAATCGTGAAGTTCGTCCGTTACCACTGGCCTCACGCCGAACCACAGCTCGAAGCCGCGCACCGCCTGATGCAGCAGCATGCCAAGGCCTTCGACAGTCACGTTGCCGCGTGCGCTGGCATCTTCCAGAAGCCTGGTCCGCAGCGGCGTATAGACAATATCGGTGACGACGGCCTGCGGGTTCAGGCGGAAGAGATCGAGTTCGAGGCCGGGCTGACCCTTCATGCCGAGCGACGTCGTATTCACGACAAGTGCTGCATCATCCAGAACATCGGCGCGCTGCTGCCACAGGACCGGACGGACCTTGCCGCCGAAACGCAGCCGCAACTGTTCGGCCTTGCCGGGTGAACGGTTGACAACCGCCACTTCCGACATGCCCTGGAGGAGCAGTGCGTTGACGATCGCCATTGCAGCGCCGCCCGCACCCAGCACGACGGCGCGCTGGCCGTTCAGGGACAGTGCGGGGACCTTGCTTTTCAGGCTGTCGAGAAAACCCTCGCCATCGGTGTTGGTGCCATGAATCTCGCCTCCACGGATGAAGACGGTGTTGACAGCGCCGAGGCGTCTCGTCGATTCGTCCGTATGCTGAACAATGTCGAAGGCCTGTTCCTTGTGCGGGAGGGTGACGTTGCAGCCGGCAAACCCCGCCTCCTTCAGGCCTCCCAGGAAGGTGGCAAGGTTTTCCGGTTCGACGGGGATGCGCGAGTAGGAACCGTCAATGCCGTGCTGCTTCAGCCAATAGCCATGGATGAGAGGCGAGCGCGAATGGCTGATCGGCCAGCCGATGACGCAGGCCTTGATCATGAGGCAAGCTCCTGCTCGCGCCGGAGACATTCGAGAAGCGGCAGGAGCGGCAGACCCAGAATGGTGAAATAGTCTCCAGCAATCGCAGCGAATAACTGCAGGCCCCTTCCCTCGATCTGATAGCCGCCAACGGATTTCAGGCACGCCGCCCCCTGTTCGGCCAGATAGCTGTCCAGGAGCGCATCACTGAAATTGCGCATTGTGAGAATTGCTGTGTCGGTGAATGACCAGATGGCCCTACCATCTCTCGCACAGGTGACGGACGCGATGAGGCGATGGGACTTTCCCCGCAGCTCCAGCAGCTGGCGACGGCAATCCTCGATGTCAGCGGGCTTCGAGTAGACCTTGTCTCCCAGAACGAGGACCTGGTCTGCGCCGATGACAAGCGCACGGCGGTGGCGAAGCGAGACATCGAGCGATTTTGCTTCCGCGAGCCGTGCGGAGATGTCTTCCGGCGCCCATGCGGAATTTCTGGCCACGAGGGCGCGTTCGTCAACCTCCGGGGAGGCCGTGTCAAAACTGACGCCGGCATTGGCGAGCATCATCCGGCGGGTCGGGCTGGTGGAGGCGAGAATGATCATGGGGTGTTCCCGTCAATTCTCCTGCCGCTTGCTTTCGGCCAGCAGGTTCAGAATCGTGGCGGCCGTCTCCTCGACGGACCGCCGGGTGACATCGATCATCGGCCAGTCGTGCTGCGAGCACAGGGACTTCATGAACATCAGCTCATCGGTGATAAGACGCGGATCGATATAGTCGGTCGAGCGGCTCTCTTTCAATGTCAGCAGCCGGTGGCGCCTGATCTGGGCGATCCGCTCGGCGCTGGCGATCAGCCCGACGATCAGCGGCCCCCGGACATGCGACAGGGCAAGCGGCACCGGCACGCCCGGAACGATCGGAATATTGGCGGTACGAACGCCGCGCTGGGCCAGGTAGATCGAGGTCGGTGTCTTGGAGGTGCGGCTGACGCCCAGGATGATGACATCCGACTTCCCGATATCTTCGACCGATTGGCCGTCGTCATGAGCCATCGTGAAATTCAGGGCATCGATGCGCTTGAAGTAGTCTGAATTCAGCGCATGCTGGCCGCCGACCTGGGGACTCGACTGGGTGTTCAGATATTGCGCCAGAATGGCGATCACCGGATCGAGGATCGAGACGCAGGGCACGCCGAGCGTTTCGCAATGCGCTTCGAGATGTTTCCGGATGTCGGGATTGATCAGGGTGAAAAGGACGATTCCGGGCTGCTGCTCGATTTCCCGCATGGCGCGGTTGAGTTGCGAGGGGGTGCGGACCAGCGCATAGATATGGGCGATGGGGCGGAAGCCGGAATATTGCGCGGCGGCGGCCTTCGCCACGGTGTTCAGCGTCTCCCCGGTCGCATCCGAGACCAGGTGAAGGTGGTAGTAGCGCTGGGAGGCCGGCTCGGGCATGTGGAGGACGTGGCAAGGCCTGTTGAAAAAATGTGGACGACTGTGGAGCGTTTCGGCGGCGTGGCGGGTTGTCAGGTTCTATGCTCCGGGTATTCCACAGCCGAAGGGGTTGGGCAATGAATTGCGGCGCGATGTGGAAAAGCGGTCCCTGAGTCAGCCTGCCGCGCCATTGTCCGGTTTGTATTAAGAGATTGTTAACGTGTCTTAATAAATGGTTAATGGCCTACCAACCGCGTTAACCTGAAACCTCGGCATCTCGGCTGTGGACGGCCATTGGATTGGGATGTATCCCGCTTTTTGCGCCGCAAACAAAAGATAAAAGAAGAGATAAAATGATAGATAGTAGGGAGGAAGGCCAAGGACCCCGCAATGCCCTCCTCGATGTTCTGAACCGGAGGCCAGCACTTCGCCGCCCGATGTGGTTCATGCGGCAGGCCGGGCGGTATCTTCCAGAATACCGGGCGGTGCGGGAGAAGGCGGGGTCTTTCGTCAATCTCTGCTACAATCCCGAACTGGCAGCCGAGGTGACGATCCAGCCGCTGCGGCGCTATGATTTTGACGCCGCCATCCTGTTTGCCGATATTCTGGTCGTTCCCCACGCCATGGGCCTGCCCCTGAAGTTTGAGGAAGGGGAGGGTCCGGTGCTGGGAACAGTGCGCAGCATGAACGATCTCGATGCGTTGAAACCGGTGGCGGGGTCTTTCGAGGTCAGGAAGGTTTGCGAGACGGTCCGCCTGACACGGTCGCTCCTGGCGCAGGACAAGGCGCTGATCGGCTTCTGCGGGGCGCCGTGGACGGTGGCGAGCTACATGGTCGCCGGCGGCAGTTCCGACCGGGTGCAGGCGAAAGTGGCGGCCTATCAGCGCCAGCCCTGGTTCATGGCGCTGATTGCAAGGCTGGTGACGGAATCGATCGATTATCTCTCGGCGCAGGCCGATGCCGGGGCGCAGGTTGTGCAGATTTTCGACTCCTGGGCCGGGGATCTTGTAGGGAGCGAGCTGGACGATATCGTCCTGAAACCCATTGCCGCGATTGTCGAGGGCGTGAAGGCCCGGCATCCCGGCCTGCCGGTCATCGTCTTTGCGCGCGGTATCGGGCTGAACCAGCCCCGGGCCGCGGCCATACCGGGAACGAGCGCTATCGGTATCGAGACCGAAACCGACTTGGCGTCTCTGCCCCGCGATATCGTCGTGCAGGGCAATCTCGATCCGGTGGCACTGTTTGCGGGCGAGGAGGTGGCACGGCGGGAAGCCGTGCGTGTCTGCGGCGGCGTCGACCGGCAGCGGCATATCTTCAATCTCGGTCATGGCATCAGGCTGGGGACCGATCCCACAGTGGTTGGCGCCGTGGTCGATGCCGTGAGGCGGTTCGATGAGCGATAGCTATTTGTGGGCGAAGACGGTCCATATCCTGGCAGTCATTTCGTGGATGGCCGGATTGTTCTACCTGCCGCGGCTCTTCGTCTATCATGCCGAGAAAGGCCGGGCGTCGGCGGAACTGTCGGAGACCTTCAAGGTGATGGAACACCGCCTGCTCAAGGCCATCATGCGGCCGGCTGGGCTAGTGGCTGTCTTGTCCGGCCTGTGGCTTATCTGGGCTGGTGGGTGGTATGGACCGCTGCCGGTGTGGCTGTGGCTGAAGCTGGCGGCGGTGGGCGGCATGGTGATCTATCATGGCGTGCTCGAGCGTCATGCGGTGAGGTTCAGGAATGACAGCGAAGGCGCCTCGGGGCGCTACTTCCGCATCCTCAACGAAGTGCCCACGCTGCTGCTCGTGGGAATCGTGATTTTCGTGGTCGTGAAGCCGTTTTGAGTTTGTTGTTGGCTCCGGGCTCCGGAGCGGCTATATTGCATCTGCTTCGCATCGCTCCGGCTTGATGCAGCTCCCTCCTTAACGTTCCCGCTTCAAGGCCGGAACCCCCCATTGTGACAAAATAGATGACTGCTATCGCCGAGCTGAAAGAAATCAAGCTTCAGGACCTCAAATTGAAGACGCCGGCCGAGCTGGTGTCGCTGGCCGAGGAACTGGAAGTCGAGAATGCGAGCGCCTTGCGCAAGCAGGAACTGCTGTTCGCCATTCTGAAGAACCTCGCCATCCGCGATGTCGAGATCATCGGCGAAGGGGTGGTGGAAGTGCTGCAGGATGGCTTCGGCTTCCTGCGCAACCCCGATGCGAACTACCTGGCTGGACCCGACGACATCTACATCAGTCCGAGCCAGATCCGGAAATTCACGCTGAGGACCGGCGATACGGTCGAGGGCCAGATCCGCAGCCCCAAGGACGGGGAGCGCTATTTCGCCCTCGTCAAGGTCAACAAGATCAATTTCGAAGATCCCGAAAAGACCCGGCACAAGGTTCACTTCGACAACCTGACGCCGCTTTATCCGGACGAACGCCTCGAAATGGAAACCGGCGATCCGACGCGGAAGGATTTCTCGGCCCGCGTGATCGACATCGTGTCGCCGCTGGGCAAGGGTCAGCGCGGGCTGATCGTCGCCCCGCCGCGCACCGGCAAGACCGTTCTCCTGCAGAACATCGCCCACTCCATCACCGCGAACCATCCGGAATGCTACCTGATCGTGCTGCTGATCGACGAGCGACCGGAGGAAGTCACCGACATGCAGCGCTCGGTGAAGGGCGAGGTCATCAGCTCGACATTCGACGAGCCGGCCTCGCGCCACGTGCAGGTTGCCGAAATGGTGATCGAGAAGGCCAAGCGCCTGGTGGAGCACGGACGCGACGTCGTCATCCTGCTCGATTCGATCACCCGCCTCGGGCGGGCCTATAATACGGTAGTGCCGTCTTCCGGAAAGGTGCTGACCGGTGGCGTGGACGCCAATGCGCTGCAGCGTCCGAAGCGCTTCTTCGGCGCGGCACGCAATATCGAGGAAGGCGGTTCGCTGACGATCATCGCGACCGCGTTGATCGACACTGGCAGCCGCATGGACGAAGTGATCTTCGAAGAGTTCAAGGGCACCGGCAATTCGGAAATCATCCTCGACCGCAAGGTTGCGGACAAGCGGGTGTTCCCGGCAATCGACATCCTGCGCTCCGGTACCCGCAAGGAAGAACTCTTGGTGAAGCCCGATCTCCTCAAGAAGACCTATGTGCTGCGCCGCATCCTCAATCCGATGGGAACGGTCGACGCGGTCGAGTTCCTGCTCGACAAGCTGCGTCAGACCAAGGGTAACAGCGACTTCTTCGACTCGATGAATGCCTGATACCCGCCGATAGTGGCGGGCATGGCCGGACGCCGCTCCGATTCGGTGCCGTTATGAGTGCTAACGATACGATCTACGCCGTTTCATCCGGCAGCGGGCGGGCGGCCATTGCGCTTGTGAGGCTGTCTGGCCCCGGCACCGGCGCGGTATTGGCTGGTATGACCGGTAGCATTCCGGACCCGCGACACTACAGCCTCCGCAAGCTGACCGATCCCGCAACCGGCGATGTCCTGGATGAGGCGGTGGCCGTCTGGCTTCCCGGTCCCCGGTCGTTTACGGGCGAAGACTGCGCCGAACTTCATGTGCACGGCAGCCGGGCGGTACTGGCCGCGGTCTTCAAGGTGCTCGCGCGATTTCCAGGGGTACGGCCAGCCGAAGCCGGCGAATTCACCAGGCGCGCGGTAATGAATGGCAAGATGGATCTTGTGGAAGCCGAGGGGCTGGGTGACCTTCTCGCCGCCAATACAGAACGCCAGCGGCGACAGGCCATGTCACACATGCTGGGAGAGGCCAGCTCGGTTTTCGATTCGTGGCGGGAACGGTTGCTGCAGATCCGTGCCGATATTGAAGCGGTGATCGATTTTTCCGAGGAAGAAGGTGTCGCCGCAGCTGCGGCCAGCCGGATCGATGCGCAATGCGTGGCGCTGGTCGACGAAATGGAAAAGGCAGTGGCTGCGGCTGGCAAGGCGGAAATCATCCGCGATGGCGTGAAAGTCGTGCTGGCGGGCCTGCCCAATACCGGCAAGTCCAGCCTCCTCAATGCCCTGGCGCGGCGGAATGCGGCCATCGTCTCGGCCATTCCTGGCACCACGCGCGATGTCATTGAGGTGATGCTCGATATGGACGGCATCCCGGTCATACTGACTGATACGGCGGGGCTGAGACAGGGTGGTGATGAGATCGAGCGCGAGGGAATCGACAGGACCAGGCACGAGCTTCGAGCTGCCGATATTGTTGTCTGGGTGTGCTCAGCGGATATTGAAAGCAGCGAGCGCTACGACGCTTCCTGTAACCCTGACGTGGTGGTGCTGAGCAAGGCTGACCTCTACGGCCCAGGATCGGGACTCATCCGAAACGATTTACCCAGAGTCATACCGGTCTCAGCCCGATCTGGCGCGGGCATACCGGAGCTGGTTGCAGCACTGACGGAAACTCTGCAGGGACGGCTGCATCTGAAAGACAATGCCACGATCGTGTCCGCCCGGCAGAAAGAGGCAACGCAGCAATCGATTCGTAGGCTGAACGATTCACTGGTGCATGATCTGAGCGGACTCGAAATGAAAGCCGAGGACATTCGAAGGGCGGCGGAAGCAGTGGGGCGTATTACCGGCCGTACCGAAGTTGAAGAATGGCTGGGCGCCATCTTCGCCAAGTTCTGCATTGGAAAATGAAACGCTGTTTCACGTGAAACGCGCGCGTGTTTTGACCGCAACCCTGCATTCGACTACATAGGCGCCATGTCAACGAACTACGATGTCATCGTCATTGGCGGCGGCCACGCCGGAACTGAAGCTGCAAGTGCCGCTGCCCGCAGCGGCGCGCGCACCGCCTTGCTCACACACAAGGCCGGAACGATTGGCGAGATGTCGTGCAATCCAGCGATCGGCGGCGTCGGCAAGGGTCATCTCGTACGCGAGATCGATGCGCTGGATGGCGTTATGGGGCGTGTCGCCGACGCGGCGGGAATTCAGTTCCGGCTTCTCAACAGGTCAAAAGGCCCGGCCGTGCGAGGGCCGCGCGCGCAAGCTGACCGAAAGCTCTATCGCGAGGCCATGCAGCGCGTGATGCGTGAGCAGGACAATCTTCATATCCTCGAAGCGTCAGCCTGCGGCTTCATCCTGCGCGACGGTGCGGTGGCGGGCGTCGTCTGCGAGGATGGTCGCGAATTCTCCTGCCGCAGCGCCGTCCTGACCACGGGCACGTTTCTCAATGGCTTGATTCACATTGGCGAGAAGCGAATTCCGGCGGGCCGGCACGGCGAGGCGCCATCGCAGGGTTTCTCGGCACAGCTTGCTGCTGCGGGCCTGCAGCTTGGACGGTTGAAAACCGGCACACCTGCCCGCCTCGATGGCCGGACGATTGCTTGGCACCGGCTGGAGGAGCAGAGGGGCGATGAACAGCCAGTTCCGTTCTCGTTCCTCACCCAGGCAATCGTTACGCCCCAGGTATCGTGTTTCATCAGCCACACGACGGCGGCGAGCCACCAGATCATCCGCGACAATATCCACCGGTCTCCAATGTATTCAGGTCAGATCGAGGGCGTCGGGCCGCGCTACTGTCCGTCGATCGAGGACAAGGTGCAGCGGTTCAGCGACAAGGACAGCCACCAGATCTTCCTCGAGCCCGAGGGGCTTGACGATGACACGGTCTATCCCAATGGCATTTCGACATCCCTTCCCGAGGATGTTCAGGATGCCTTCATTCATTCCATCCCGGGTCTTGAAAACGTTGCCGTGAAGCGCTGGGGCTATGCGATCGAGTATGACTATGTCGATCCGCGCGAGCTTGACCTCAGCCTCGAAGTGAAGCGGCTGCCCCATCTGTTCCTCGCCGGTCAGATCAACGGGACGACCGGCTATGAAGAGGCTGCGGCACAGGGCTTGGTGGCCGGCCTGAACGCCGCTCGCAAGGCCGGACAGCAGGACGCCATCATAGTTGATCGTGCCCAGGCCTATATTGGCGTCATGATCGATGATCTCGTTACCAAGGGCGTCACCGAGCCCTACCGGATGTTCACCTCGCGCGCCGAGTACCGGCTGTCGCTGCGCGCCGACAATGCCGATATCCGGCTGACGCCGCTTGCCCTGTCACTCGGCATCGCAGGCGTGCAGCGAGCGGCCTCCTTTGCCGGGCGGCAGCAGCGGATCGAGGCTGGCATGGCCGAGGCCAGGCGCCTTGGCCTGACATCGTCCGAGGCCCTCAAGGCCGGGCTCAAAGTCAACCAGGACGGGCTGCGGCGCAGCGCGCTGGAATTGATGGCCATGCCGGAGGTGGGGTTCGAGGGCGTCTGCCGTATCTGGCCGGGGTTACGCGGTCTTTCCGGCGACGTGGTGGAGGCGCTTGAAGCCGAAGCGCTCTATTCGGGCTACATCGGCCGCCAGAGGGCAGAGATCGAAGTGCTGCGGAAGGAAGACCAGCTGACGCTTCCTGAAGGGCTCGACTATGCCGCCATGCCAAGCCTCTCGGCGGAACTCCGCCAGAAGCTCGACAGGGTGAGGCCTGCAACGCTCGGCCAAGCTTCGCGCATCGATGGCATGACGCCGGTGGCACTGGCCGTCATCCTCGGCCATATCAGGCGGCGTGACCGGCGTTCCGCAGCCTGAGATATGAACAGCGAAGACCCAGCCTTCCTGCTCCGCAACTTTGATGTTTCACGTGAATCACTGGAACGCCTGCAGATCTATGTCGATACGCTGCTTCACTGGCAGCAGCGCATCAACCTGATCGGGTCTTCGACCGTGGGCCATGTGTGGAGCCGGCATATCCTCGATGCGGTACAGCTCCTGCCGCTGCTTCCCGCCGCGGCGCGGGTCATCGCGGAACTGGGTTCCGGCGCTGGAATACCGGGCCTTGTCATTGCCATTGCCGGAAATCTCGAAGCCCATCTCTACGAAAGCAACGCCAAGAAGGCCGCCTTCCTGCGCGAGGCCATCCGCAAGACGGGCGCCAGAGCCACCGTTCACAATCACCGCCTCGAGGCCCTGCGGGACGCGGCAGAGCTTCCGGCAGTTCAATGCGTCGTCGCGCGGGCGCTGGCGCCTTTGCCGCTGCTCCTGGATTATGCCGAGCCATTTCTCGCCAGGGGTGCAACTGGCCTTTTCCACAAGGGGCAAGATGTGGAGCTTGAATTGACCGAAGCTACCAAATATTGGAAACTCACTGTTTCAAGACATCCGAGCATCTGTGATTCTCGTGGCGTCATACTCGAAGTGAAAGAGGCCAAACGTGTCTGATCTGCCCACTTCGGCCCCAATTTCGCCGGCCCTGCCCCGCATCCTCGCGGTGGCCAACCAGAAGGGCGGCGTTGGCAAGACGACCACCGCCATCAATCTTGGCACCGCGCTGGCCGCCGTCGGGGAAACCGTGCTGATCGTCGACCTCGATCCCCAGGGCAATGCCAGTACCGGCATCGGCGTTCCGCGGCGCAGCGGGCAGCGCTCGACCTATCACATGCTGATGGGAGAGGCCTCGCTGAAGGACGTGATCGTCGAATCCGGCATTCCGCGCCTGCATTGCGCGCCGTCGACCATGGATCTCCTGGGAGCCGAGCTTGAACTGGCGGATATCGACCGCAAGACCTACCGGCTGGCCGATGCCATTGCCGCGCTGGTGAAGAAGGCCGACCCCAACCGCAGCTACAGCTATGTGCTGGTCGATTGCCCTCCCTCCCTCAACCTCCTCACGATCAATGCCCTGTCGGCCGCCGATGCCATTCTGGTGCCGCTGCAATGCGAGTTCTTCGCGCTCGAGGGATTGAGCCAGCTGATCAAGACGGTGGAGCGGGTGAAGGCCAGCCTCAACCCGCGGCTGACCATTCAGGGTGTGGTGCTCACCATGTTCGACCGCCGCAACAATCTGTCGGAGCAGGTGGCTGAAGACGTTCGCAGCGTGCTGGGAGACAAGGTCTACCAGACGGTCATACCACGGAACGTACGCGTCTCGGAGGCGCCGTCCTATGGCAAGCCGGTATTGCTTTATGATAATGCCTGTGTGGGTTCGCAGGCCTATATCCGCCTGGCGTCGGAAGTGATCCGCCGCGAGCGCGAACTCCGCGCTGCCTGATCGATTCGTAGCCGTAACCAACAGGTCGTGCCGGTACGGCTGAAAGAAGTGTGAGAAATGGACATGATGCAGGCCCCGAAGAAACGCCTGGGACGCGGTCTGGCCGCCCTGATGGGCGACGATACCAGCGAGGACGCAATCGTTCAGGATGTGCGCACGCTGCGCCATATGCCGATCGAGATGCTCAAGGCCAGCCCCAATAATCCGCGCAAGTATTTCGCCGAAGCCGATCTCGACGACCTGGCCAAGTCGATCAGCGACAAGGGCCTCCTGCAGCCGATCGTGGTGCGGCCCATGCCGCAGGGCGAATACGAGATCGTCGCGGGTGAACGGCGGTGGCGCGCTGCCCAGCGGGCCGGGATTCACGATGTGCCGGTGCTGATCCGCGAACTTTCCGACGGCGAGGCGCTGGAAATTGCCTTGATCGAGAATATCCAGCGCTCGGACCTCAATCCCCTCGAGGAAGCACGGGCCTATGGCCTGTTGCTGGAACAGTTCAACTATACCCAGCAGCAGCTGGCCGAATCGATCGGCAAGAGCCGCAGCCACATCGCCAACACGCTCCGCCTTCTCAATCTGCCGGAGACGGTGCGCCAGCAGATCGAGCAGGGCAACCTGACCGCCGGGCACGCCCGCGCCCTGGTGGCGACCGATTCGCCTGCGGAACTGGCGGACCAGATCATCAAGCTCGGCCTGTCGGTGCGCGAGGCCGAGGGTCTGGCGCGGGATGCCGCACCCAACCGCAAGCCAAAGGCCAGGCCGGAAAAGGATGCCGACACCAAGGCGCTCGAAAAAATCGTTTCTGAAGCGATCGGCCTCAAGGTCGAAATCGCGCATCGGGGCGATGCCGGCGGAACCCTGACGATCAGCTACAAGACGCTCGACCAGCTCGAGGATATCTGCGCCAGGCTGCAGACAAAGTAGCGACCGTCTGCCCGCTCAATGGCGGAAATGACGGACGCCCGTGAACACCATGGCAAGACCTGCGTCATCGGCGGCCTTGATGACATCGTCATCCCGCAGCGATCCACCCGGCTGGATGACGGCGGTGGCGCCGGCCTCGGCCGCCTGAAGGAGACCGTCGGCAAAAGGAAAGAAGGCATCAGACGCCACGACCGAGCCCCTGACCGCGGCATGGGGCAGGTTTGCTGCAGTTGCCGCATCCTCGCTTTTCCGCACCGCGATGCGGGCCGAATCGACCCGCGACATCTGGCCTGCGCCAATCCCCACCGTCGCGCCATTTTTCGCATAGACGATGGCATTGGATTTCACATGCTTGGCGACCCGGAAGGCAAAGCGAAGATCGGCGAGCTCGGCATCCGTGGGCGCGCGGCGGGTGACGATCTTCAGCTCCATGTCATCGACGGAGGCCGTATCGCGGTTCTGCACCAGAAGCCCTCCGCCCACCGAGCGCACGAGACTGCCGCTGCCGGTCATCGGGCGATCGTCGAGCAGCAACAGGCGTAGGTTTTTCTTCCCAGCAACGAGGGCAACTGCATCGTCATCCGCCGAGGGTGCGACGATCACCTCGGTAAACAGCGAGGTGATGGCACGCGCCGCCGCCGCATCGAGCCTGCGGTTCAATGCGATGATGCCGCCGAAAGCGCTGACCGGATCGCAGGCCAGCGCCTTGCCATAGGCCTCGAGCAGGCTGTTGCCCACCGCCACGCCGCAGGGGTTCGCATGCTTGACGATGACGCAGGCCGCAGCATCCTGATTTTCAAACTCGGCCAGGCATTCGAGGGCGGCATCGGTATCGTTGATATTGTTGTAGGAGAGTTCCTTGCCCTGCACCTGGCGCGCCGCGGTAACACCGAAGCGCTGCCCCGGCGCTGCATAAAGCGCTGCTGCCTGGTGCGGGTTTTCGCCATAGCGCAACGCCTGCAGCTTCCGTCCACCGGTCGCAAAATAAGCGTCGAAAGGCACACCCGCCTGCATGCTGAACCATTGGCTGATCGCCGCGTCGTAACTGGCCGTACGCGCGAAAGCCTTGGCTGCCAGCCGCCGCCGCGTCTTGAGCGTGGTTCGATTCGTCTCCGCAATGAGTTCGGCAATAATCGATTCGTAGTCGAACGGATCGACGACGACAGCCACGTCATCATGGTTCTTGGCGGCCGCGCGGATCATCGCGGGACCGCCGACATCGATGTTCTCGACGGTCGCTTCCCAGGATGCACCCTTGAGGACCGTGTCCTCGAAGGGATAGAGATTGACGACCAGAAGGCCGATGGGCGTGATGCCGTGTTCCTCCAGAGCCTTGCGATGTTCTGGATTGCTGCGCACCGCCAGAAGGCCGCCATGAATTCCGGGGTGGAGGGTCTTCACCCGTCCGTCCATGATTTCGGGAAAGCCGGTAACGGTTGAAACCTCGGTCACCGCGAGCCCGGCATCGGATAGCGCCCTCGCGGTGCCGCCCGTCGACAGGAGTTCGATGCCGAGCCCGGCCAACCGCCTGGCGAAATCGACAAGCCCGGTCTTGTCGGAAACGGAAATCAGCGCGCGGCGGATGGGTTCGGACATGGAGGCCCCCGAGGTTCATGCGATGGGCGCCCGCATAGCACGTCCGGCGCGGCGGACAAGATCAACCGCGCCGCCTCATCCCCGCTGCAAAGAAACCGTCGAG
>JALHQC010000039.1 GCA_022842165.1 bacterium | reverse complement strand
AGCGGCAACAGCGCATAGGCCACGGCCAGCAGGCGCGGCGCCACGAGCGGCCTGCCGCTGTGGCCGAGCGTCGCGCGGCTCATGACGGCGAGCGTCATCCCGGCAACGCCGCCGATCGCCGTGACATGCAGGGCCGCCACCTCGCTTCCCGATCCGAGCAGCGCCGCGCCGGTGAGGATGAGGCCGAGGCCGATCAGCGCGAAGCTCAAGTGCAGCGACCAGAGAATCGGCTGGCGTGCGGCAAACCTCACCCCCCAGCCGGCAACGCGGGCGATCTGCAGGCCGCCGCACGCGATCGCAAGAACCGCCAGCCACAGATCGGGGAGCGGCAGCATCACCGCAACCGGCAGCGCGATGGCAAGGGCCACGCCCGGCAGTTCCAGAAACCTGTGGGAGGCGGGCAACCCCTCCTCCCGGCCTTCGCGCTGCATGGCATTGCGGGTGAAGGCCGGCGTCACCCGCCCGCCCAGCACCGCGATCATCGCGCAGAGGCCATAGAGCCCGCCGCGCAGGCCCTCGGCCGCGGTATCGTCCGTCACTCCCATCCACTCGAGGTGCACCATCAGATTGGCTGCCCAGATGATCGAGATGAGCCCTAAGAACATCACGTTCTGCGGTTTCGGCCGCTTGACGAGCTGGGTTGCAATCTTGGCGGCCAGGAGCGGCAGGAAGGCGAGGTCCGCCAGCATCACGACAGGTGCCGGAAGGGCGCCGGAATACCAGACGGCGATTCGCCCTGCGAGCCAGAGTGCGGAAGCAGCGAGGATGAACAGATGGCGCGCCGCCTTGGCACCCGTCCAGTTCGGCACGGCGGTGAGCAGGAAGCCGCCGAGTGCCGCGCCGCCATAGCCGAAGATCAGTTCGTGCCCGTGCCAGAGGTGCGGCGCCACGGCAAAGGGCAGCGACGTGAACATGCCGCCCGCCCAGTGAACGCCGAGCCACAGCGTCCAGAAGCCGAGCGTAAAGATGGCATAGAGCCCGGCCGCGAAGAAGAAGACGCGGAAGCCATCGCCGAAGAAACGTTTCAAGACTGCCATCATGTGGCCACTCCTTCCGGCGCGCGGGCCCGGCGCTTCAGCACGGGGCATAGCGCGGCATCGTTCATGATGACTTGGCAACGCAGGCACAGCACGCATTCATTGACATTGATACGGCCCAGGGGATCGATCGCTCCCACCGTGCACTTGGTTTCGCAGAGCCGGCATTCGCGGCCGCATTGCGGGCGGCGCTTCAGCCAGTCGAAAATCTTGAGTTTGGCGGGGATCGCCAGCCCCGCGCCCAGCGGGCAAAGATAGCGGCAGAAGAAGCGCTCGATGAACAGGCCCGCAAGCAACAGGGCGAGAACGAAGGCGACGAAGGGCCAGGCCCGCATCATGCGCATCGAGATCGCGGTCTTGAAGGGTTCGACTTCCGCCAGCACCAGCGCATCGTGCATCGAATAGAAGGACAGCGCGAGTATGCCGACGAAGAGCGTGTACTTGATCACCCAGAGCCGCTCGTGGAGTGCCTGCGGAACCGCGATCTGTTTGACGCCGAGCTTCTGCGCCAGATTGTTGAGAAGTTCCTGCAAGGCGCCGAAGGGGCAGAGCCAGCCGCAATAAACGCCGCGCCCCCAGAACAGCAACCCCAATGCCACGAAGCCCCAGAGCAGGAAGATGACCGGCTCGATCAGGAAGGTTTCCCAGCGGAACTGGGTAAGCAGCGAGTGCACGAAGGCGACGACCTGCACCACCGAAAGTTGGCCGTTCAGCCCCCAGCCCAGCACGACGAGCGTGACAGTGAGGAAGGAGATGCGGAGCCACCGCCACAGCTTGGCGCGGCAGGTGATGGCCTCCTGCGCGAAGAGGATGAGCGTCAGAACGACAAGCATGGCGGCGACGATTGCCGTCTCAACCTTCTTCGCCATCCAGATGCTGCGCCATAATGGCTCCGGCGCAGGTGGCGGATCGAGGCGGAAGGCATCGGGCAATGCATATTCAGCGGCGATGACGGTGCTCACCTCGCCGCCATCCGACTTCGGGCGTGCAGCGAGAACCTCAACGCGGAACGGTTTAGCGGGATCGATCGTCTTCGGGAGGCGGAACAGGCTCGCCTCCTTCATCTCGGGCGCGCCCTGCGCGGCGAGTTTCTTGACGAGGATGTAGTCTCCCGCCAGCGGAACATGGCGCGTGCTGCCCTGGACGACGGCCAGGCGCTCGAAGCGGCCCGACTGTTTCCATTCCGTGCCGCGATGCGAATGCAGCCCCGATGAGATCACGGCGAGTGCCGACTCTCCCGTGCCCAGGGCGCCCATGGCTTGGGTGAAAACCTGCTGGCCCAGCAGGTTCCGCCCCACCGTGGGCGGATCGACGAGACCCACATAAAGGTCGAGGAAGGCGCCGTCGCCAGGGGTGACCGGCACCACCGCACCGGCGAGCGCCTGCGCAGCTTCCGTCATGCTCATGCGGGTGTGGACGAGCGCGCCTGAGGCGAGAAGCCCGTTCCAGTCCGCGGGCGTGTAACCGGTGCGGTCGATGCCGCCGCCTTCAGCGATCAGGCCCCGCGCAATTGCCAGCGTGCGCGCGGTGCGCAGGATGCCGTCGCGGATGACTCCCGTCGAGACAGTGGCCCTGGCGATCACATCGGGCAGGTCGTCCTGTGGTTTCAGAATGTCGGGACGCGGTGCTGCGAGATCGACACCCGCAAAGCCATCGACGTAGCGCCTGATGTCATCATCCGAAATGCCAAGCGTCAGCACCGGTTCGTCATGGCGGATTAGCATTGCGCCGGCGATTTTCGCTTGAGGCGTCACGGCGACCAGCACGTCGAGCGGGCGCCCGGAATAGCCGGTCGAACCGGCGATCTCCCAGGTCGAGCCGATAAAACCGAGAAGCGCTCCATCCTTGCTGACGCGCCAGCCCGGCACGCCCCCCGCTTCGCGCGCGATGACGAGATTGCCTTCCTGTCCGAAGAGCTGCCGCGCCACAGACAATGCCGGATCGGCCGGGGCGATCGCCTCAGCGGCCTGCACGCCTTCGGCCCGGGCCGAAAGCGGCAACATGCACAAGCAGACGAGCAGAATGAGTCGGATGGCGAGCGGCATCAACAAACCTGGGGATGAGTGACGACGGTGCCCGCCGGCGCCCGGCGGTGCCTTGACCAAAGTCAATGTGAAGGCCCGCAACCTGCAGCAGTTATGGGAAATCACAACCACTGGAGAACAACGCCATGACATCACGTGCCGCGCATACCGGGCGATTGCTGCTGACCAGCGCAGTCGTGGCCCTCGGTCTTGCTGGAAGCATTGCGCTTGCCGAGGACAAGCCAAAGGAGCATGGCGACACGCCGGCCGCCGCGTATGAGCCGTCGTTGACGACCCTGGGCCAGATCAAGGTCGAAATTCCGGGCCGCAAGACCGACGACCCGGTGATGTCGCAAGAGGAATTCCAGAAGGCAACGACGATCTATTTCGAGCGCTGCGCGGGTTGCCATGGCGTGCTGCGCAAGGGCGCCACGGGAAAGCCACTGACGCCGGATCTCACGCGCGCCAACGGTTATGATTATCTCAAGAACTTCATCACCTACGGCTCGCCCGCCGGCATGCCCAACTGGGGAACCTCCGGCGATTTCACCGAGGCCGACGTCGACCTGATGGCCCGCTACCTGCTTCTCGAACCGCCCGCGCCGCCGGAGTTCGGCATGCCGGAGATGATGGCGTCGTGGAAGCTTCTGGTGAAGCCCGAGGACCGGCCGACCAAGAAGATGAACGACATCGATATCGACAACCTGTTCTCGACGACGCTGCGCGATGCAGGTCAGGTTGCCCTCATCGACGGCAAGTCCTACGAGATCAAGGCGGTCATCGACACCGGCTATGCGGTGCATATCAGCCGCATCTCCGCGTCCGGGCGCTATCTCTTCGTGATCGGCCGCGATGCGAAGGTCGTGATGATCGACCTGTGGATGGAAACACCGGCACCCGTCGCCGAAATCAAGATCGGCGCCGAGGCCCGCTCGATCGAAACCTCGAAGTTCGAGGGCTTCGAGGACAAGTATGCGATCGCCGGCGCCTATTGGCCGCCGCAATACGTCATCATGGACGGCGATACGCTGGAGCCCAGGAAGATCGTCTCGACGCGCGGCAACATCTATGACGAGCAGGTCTATCATCCAGAACCGCGCGTTGCCGCCATCCTGGCATCGCACTTCAAGCCGGAATTCATCGTCAACGTGAAGGAAACCGGCAAGATCCTGATGGTGGACTACACCGATCTCAAGAACCTCAAGACCACAGAGATCGAGGCCGAGCGCTTCCTGCACGACGGCGGGCTGGACTCGACGCACCGCTATTTCATCACGGCGGCCAACGCGCGTGGCAAGCTCGTCGTGATCGACACCAAGGAAAGCAAGCTGGTGGCGATTACGGAAACTGGCGGCCAGACCCCGCATCCCGGACGTGGTGCAAACTTCGTCCATCCGGAATTCGGCCCGGTGTGGGCAACCTCGCATCTGGGCGATGAATCGGTGGCATTGATCGGCACCGACCCGGAAGGCCACAAGGACCAGGCGTGGAAGATCGTCGACAGCTTCCCGGCATTGGGCGGCGGTTCGCTCTTCATCAAGACGCACCCAAACTCCAAGCACCTCTATGTCGATGCGACGCTCAATCCTGAAGCTTCGATCTCTTCGGCAGTCGCCGTCTTCGACATCAGCAAGATGAAGGGTGACGCCGATCCCGAACCGATCGTGTTGCCAATCGGCGAATGGGCCGGCATCGCCGAAGGCCAGCCCCGCGTGGTGCAGCCCGAATTCAACAAGGAAGGCACCGAGGTCTGGTTCTCCGTCTGGAACGCCAAGGACAAGGAATCGGCCATCGTCGTGGTCGACGACAAGACGCTGCAGCTCAAGAAGGTGATCAAGGACAAGCGCCTGGTGACGCCGACCGGCAAGTTCAACGTCTTCAACACCCGCGGCGACGTGTACTGACGCATACGGAGGGCGGGGAGAGCGATCTCCCCGCCCTGCCATTTTCGACAGCGTGAAAGAGGGAACGCTCATGAAGAATCCGCTGACCGGCAAGGTGTCGCTGATCGGGGCCGGGCCGGGCAACCCGGACCTGTTGACGCTTCGCGCCGCCAGGGCCATCGAGCAGGCGGATGTCGTCGTCTATGACCGGCTGGTGTCGCCCGAGATCATGGCGATGGTGCCGCCCCGCACGCGGCGCATCGATGTGGGCAAGATGGCGAAGTTCCACAAGCTGTCGCAGGAGGCGATCAACGAGCTTCTGGTCAGTCTTGCGTTGCAGGGCCTCAACGTCGCCCGCCTCAAGGGCGGCGACCCGCTGATCTTCGGGCGTGGCAGCGAAGAAGCCGCGGCACTGCGCGAGGCGGGGATTTCGGTAAGCTATGTGCCCGGCATCACCGCTGCACAGGGTGCTGCAGCCTCGGCCGGGGTGCCGCTTACCCAGCGCGGCCTGGCGACGGGCGTGCGCTATGTGACGGGCCACCGCGCCAAGGACAAGCCGCTCGATCTCGACTGGGCGAGCCTCGCCTGCGAAGACACGACACTCGTCGTCTATATGGGGGCTGCCAGCATCGGCGAAATCTCGCGCCAGCTGATGGCGCATGGCCTGCCCGCCACTCTTCCCGTGCTGGCAATCGCCCATGCAACGACGCCGCGCGAGAGAAAGATCTCATCCATTCTCGGCGTCATCGCCGCCGATACGGCGCTGGCAGGCTTCGAGGCGCCGGTACTGTTCATCATCGGGCATGTGGCCGCCGTCCATGCCGGAACGGATGCCGCCGGAGTGCTGCAGCAGGCGATGGCGGAGGCCAATGCCTAGGGTCGCCGTCATCACCGCGATCGCTGCGGCGCTGTGCGCGGCGCCGGCACAGGCGCAGGATGCGAAGCGGCTCGAGCACATCATCATCCAGGATTGCGGCTCATGCCACGGGCTGACGCGGAAGGGCGGGCTTGGCCGGCCCATCACGCCGCAGGCGCTGGCCCACAGCGACCCGCAGTCGATCGCCGCCATCATCCTCGACGGCGTGCCCGGAACCGCGATGCCGCCGTGGCGGCCCCTTCTCACCGAAGACGAAGCCTTGTGGATGGCGAACTACCTGAAGAAGGAAAAGCAGAAATGATCCTGACACGGAGGAGTTTCGCGGGCGGGTTGCTGGCGGCGCTGGCCACGCCTGCCCTCGCCGCGGCCGAAGAGCCGTGCTGCGCCACGGGCGACCTGGGCCTCGTGGTCGAGCGGGCCTCGGGTTCGCTCGTCGTCATCGACCGTTCGGCGCGCGCCGCGCTGGGGCGGATCGAGGGCCTCGGCGATCTCTCGCATGCGAGCCTCACCTATTCGCCCGACGAGCGCTTCGCCTATGTTTTCGGGCGCGATGGCGGGCTGACCAAAGTCGACATGCTGACGCGCTCCATTGCGAAGCGCGTGGTGCAGGCGGGGAATTCGATCGGCGGCGCCATCTCGGATGACGGGAGGCTGATCGCCGTTTCGAACTACGAGCCGGGCGGCGTGCGCGTGTTCGATGCCGAGAGCCTCGAGATGATCGCCGATATTCCGGCTGGCGCCAAGACCATCGGCCTCGCCGACGTGCCGGGGCGGCGCTTCATCTGGAGCCTGTGGGACACGGGCGAAACCTGGATCGCCGACTTCTCGGGCGAAAAGATGGTTCTCACCAAATTGGCGGATGTGGGCAAGAACCCCTTTGACGGCGTGCTGACGGATGATGGCCGCACCTATCTCGTCGGCCTCTTCGGCGAGAAGGGCGTCACCGCGATCGACTTGTGGGAAGTTGAACCGAAGCCTGTCCGCTTCCTGAAGGACTATGGCAAGACCGCCGATGACCTGCCGGTCTACAAGATGCCGCATCTGCAGGGCTGGGCCTTCACCGATGGCCAGTTCGTCCTGCCCGCCGTGGGCCAGCACGAACTGCTGTGGGTGGACCGCGCCACGCTGGAACCCACCGGCCGAACGGCGATGCATGGCCAGCCGGTGTTCATCATCGCGCAGCCCGCCAGCCCCTATGTGTGGGTGAATTTCGCAACGCCGCTGAACGATACCGTTCAGATCGTCGACAGCCGCACCCATGGGGTCGTGAAGACTCTGGCGCCGGGGCCTGCCGTGCTGCACATGGAATTCGCTCCGCGTGGCGCCGAAGTCTGGATCTCGGTGCGCGATGAGAACAAGGTGGCGATCTACGATACACGCAGCTTCGCGAAGATCGGCGAAATCGCGGCGGAAAGCCCCTCTGGCATCTTCTTCACGGCTCGCGCCCACCGCACGGGACTGTAGGCGATGCAGCGGCTCGATGTTCTCGACCAGCGGCTGCTCGACGAGTTCCAGCGCGATCTGCCGCTGGTCGAGCGGCCCTTCGCGGCGATGTCCGAAAGCCTCGGCATCGAGGAATCGGCTGTAATCGCGCGGCTCGCGGCGCTGCAGGCGGGCGGCATGGTGACGAGGGTCGGCGCCACGGTGCGGCCCAACACGGCTGGGGCTTCGACGCTCGCGGCGATTTCCGTGCCCGAATGCCGGATCGAAGAGGTGGCGGCGATCATCGGCGAGGAGCCGGGTGTCAATCACTCCTATCTGCGCGAGGACGACTGGAACCTGTGGTTCGTAGCCACGGCGCCTGGCGCCAGCGAACTGGCCGCCAGCCTCGAGCGGATTTCGCAGCGCACCGGGCTTCGCGTTCTCGATCTTCCGCTGGTCCGGGCCTTCAACATCGACCTGGGTTTCCGCCTGTCGGGCGAGCGGCAGGTGCCGCGCGGCCGCGAGGCGCCGGATTTGGGCGCGATCATGCCCGGCGACCGACCGATACTCCAGGCGATGGCGCAGGGACTTGCCCTCACGCCGCGCCCCTTTGCACGGCTTGGCGTGCTCACCGGCAGCAGCGAGGCGCATGTCATCGGCCGTCTGAAAACACTGTTGGCTGCGGGGATCGTGACCCGCATCGGCGTCATCGTGCGGCACCGGGCGATCGGCTGGCGCTCCAACGCCATGGTGGTGTGGAACCTGCCCGAGGAACGGGTCGCGCCGGCTGGACTGGCCCTTGCCGCCCTCCCCGGGGTGACCCTCAGCTACCAGCGGCGGACGGTGCCTGAGCTGTGGCCTTATGGCCTGTTCAGCATGATTCACGGCCGCTCACGCGCTGAAGCCCTCGACGTTCTCGGCAAGGCCGTGGCCCTGCCCGAACTTGAGGGTGCTGGCCACCGGATCCTGTTCTCGACGCGCTGTTTCAAGCAGACGGGCGCTCTGCTGCACCGGGCGGAGGCCGCCGCATGAGACGCACGCCCTTGTCGCCCGGCACGCTCGATTCCGTCGACCGCGCCATCATCAATGCCTTGCAGGATGGCTTCCCGGTGTCGCATCGCCCATTTGCGGAGGCAGGTGCCGCATTGAGCCTGAGCGAGGCCGAACTGATCGAACGCATCGGACGGCTGCGCGAGATGGGCGCCATCACGCGCTTCGGACCGTTCTTCGATGCCGAGGCGATGGGCGGCGCCTTCTGCCTGTGCGCGATGGCCGTGCCGCAGGCGCAATTCGAAGACGTTATGACTTTGGTCAATGCGCACCCGGAGGTGGCGCACAATTATGAGCGCAGTCACCGCCTGAACATGTGGTTCGTGCTGGCCTGCGAGAAGGCGAGCGCAATCGAGAAGGTGGCGGACAGCATCGAACGGGAAACCGGGATCAGGGTCCTGCGCTTTCCGAAACTGAAAGAATTCTTCATCGGGTTCCGGGTCGCCGCATGAACATTGACGCCACAGACCGCAGGCTGATCGCCGCCACGCAGGGCGGGTTGCCGCTGACGCCCGAACCCTACGGGGAAGTAGCAAAGTGGCTGTCGCTCACCGAGGACGAGGTCGTCAGCCGCTTGAACGCCATGATTGAAAAGGGCGTCATCCGCCGCATCGCCCTGGCGCCGAACCATTATGCGCTGGGCATGACCGCAAATGGCATGAGCGTATGGGACGTTGACGACGAGGCCGCCGAAAGGCTGGGAGCCGAAGTCGGGCGCCTCAGCTTCGTGTCGCACTGCTACCTTCGCCCCCGGGCGCTGCCCGACTGGCCCTACAACCTTTTTGCGATGCTGCATGGCGCGACGCGCGAAGAGGTCGAGGCCAAGAGGGCCGACGTCGCGGCGATCCTGGGACCGGCCTGCCAGGGCAGCGACATTCTCTATTCAACGCGCATCCTGAAGAAGACGGGACTGCGCCTCAACGATCCTGGAGCCTGAACGATGTTCCGCCTCACCAACTACATGCATCAGATCGTGGCGCCGACGCCCGTGCGGTTGAGGCGCGGCTTCGCCCAGGATGGCGAAAGCGTCAAGCCCGTGGTGATCTGGAACCTGACGCGCCGCTGCAACCTGCGCTGCCGTCACTGTTATACGACATCCGCCGACATTCCCTTTCCCGGCGAGTTGAGCCATCAGCAGGCCATAGGCGTCCTCGACGATCTGGCAGGTTTCGGCATTCCGGCACTCATCCTGTCGGGCGGCGAGCCCCTGTCGCGATTCGATTTCTTCGAACTGGCGGAACATGCGCGGAAGCTCAACTTCCGGCATCTTTCGCTCTCGACCAACGGCACGCGGCTGACGGGCGATACGGCGCGGCGCGTGGCTGACCTCGGCTTCGACTATGTCGGCATCTCGCTCGACGGCATCGGCACGACGAACGACTGGTTCCGTGGCGTCGATGGCGCCTTCGCCGCGGCATTGGCCGGAGTGAGAGTCTGCAAGGCACTGGGCGTGAAGGTGGGGCTCCGCTACACCATCACGGAGGACAATGCCGGCCAGCTTCCGCAGATGCTGGAGCTTTGCGATGCCGAGGGCGTCGACAAGTTCTATCTCTCGCATCTCGTCTATGCCGGACGGGGCGACAAGCACCGGGGCGAAGACACGCAGCACGCTCACACGCGCCGCGCCATGGACCAGTTGATCGACCGGGCATGGATCGCCGTGGCCGAGAACCAGCCGCTCGAAATCGTCACCGGCAACAACGATGCCGATGCGGTCTATTTCCTGCGCTGGGTCGAGCAGAATTTCGGCGAGGACAAGGCCGCCCATGTGCGTTCGCATCTCGAGGCATGGGGCGGCAATTCATCGGGCCTTGGCGTTGCCAACATCGATCCGCAGGGCAAGGTGCATCCCGATACGTACTGGTCCGACTACACGGTCGGCAGCGTGAAGGAAAAGCCGTTCTCCGAACTCTGGACCGGGGACGATCCGATGCTGGCAACGCTGCGCCAGCGGCCACGGCCCCTGAAAGGGCGTTGCGGGGCCTGCGCCTTCAAGGCGGTGTGCGGCGGCAATACCCGCATCCGCGCGCTGCAGCTCACCGGCGACCCGTGGGAGGAGGATCCGGCCTGCTATCTTTCGAACCGCGAGATCGGGATCGAGGAGATGAACCCGCGCCTGACCGTCACGCCCTTCCGGGGAAAGAGCCATGATCCGGCACATCGTTTCCTTTAGCCTTCTCGCCCTGATGGCGGGCCCCGCTGCGGCAGGCCCCGATGCCGATGCACTCTACAAGGAGCATTGCGCATCCTGCCATGCCGAGACGCGGCTGGGCGGCACCGGCCCCGCCCTGATCCCCGAAAGCCTGGGGCGGCTCAAGGGCGAGAAGCTTGAAGCTGTTATTGCGAAAGGCCGGCCCGCGACGCAGATGCAGGGCTTCGGCGATATCCTGAGCAAGGACGAGATTGCCGCGCTGGCTGCGCATGTCGTGACGCCGCTTGCCGAAGAGCCGAGCTGGACCGCAGACGACATCGCGGCGACGCGCATGATGTCGGCCGATTACAGGCCCGCCGCGGCGCCGGTGTTTACCGCCGACCCCCTGAACATCACGCTGGTGGTCGAAACCGGCGACCATCACGTCTCGGTGCTGGACGGCGGAAGCTTCGCGGTGCTCGACCGTTTCTCTACGCCCTTCGCCGTTCACGGCGGGCCGAAGTTCAGCCCCGACGGGCGCTACGTGTTCATCATGTCGCGCGATGGCTGGGTGCAGAAATACGATATCTGGTCGCTCGCCGAAGTGGGCCGGGTGCGTGCCGGTCTGAACAGCCGCAACATCGCCATGAGCCATGACGGACAATGGCTGGCCGTCGCCAATTATCTTCCCCATACGCTGACAATCCTGTCGACGGCGGATCTCAGCGTCGTCAAGATCATCGACGTCAAGGCGAAGGATGGCAGCACGTCGCGCGTGTCGGCGGTCTACCAGGCGCCGAAGCGCAAGAGCTTCATCCTGGCGCTGAAGGATGCGCCGGAGATCTGGGAAGTGGCCACCCGGCCGGATGCAGACCCCTATCACGATGGCTTCGTGCACAGCCACGAGGCGGGCATGGAAGAATCGCTTGCCGCCGAGAAAGGCCTGTTCGCGCGGCGGCGGATCATGATCACCGCACCGCTCGATGATTTCTTCTTCACACCGCGCTATGACAATCTCATCGGCACGAACCGCGAAGGCAACAAGGGCGTAGTCGTCAACCTCGATGTCGGCCGCGAGATCGCCGAGCTTCCACTGCCCGGCATGCCGCATCTGGGTTCGGGAATCACCTGGACATCGCAAGGGCGCCACGTGATGGCGACGCCGCATCTCGAGGAAGGCGTTCTTTCGATCATCGACATCGACACCTGGAAGCTGGTGAAGACCATCAAGATGAATGGGCCGGGCTTCTTCCTGCGCAGCCATGAGGCAAGCCCCTATGTGTGGGCGGATGTGTTCTTCGGCCCCCACAAGGATGAAATGCACATCATCGACAAACAGTCGCTCGAGATCGTGAAGACGCTCAATCCTGCGCCGGGAAAAACCGTCGCGCACACCGAATTCACGCGTGACGGGCGGTATGCGCTGGTCTCGGTGTGGGAGGATGATGGCGCGGTCATCGTCTATGACGCTGCAACGCTTGAAGAGGTAAGACGCCTGCCGATGCGCAAGCCATCAGGGAAATACAATGTCTGGAACAAGATCACATTCTCCGATGGCACCAGTCACTGAACAGCGCGGCGAGGCCGTCATCGTCGCGCACGGGTTTCCGTCGGACCCTGAGCCGCAGGACCAGCGGATGAAGTCGCTCGCCGCAGCGGTCGCGCGGCTCCGCAAGGGTTGGAGGATACGCGGCGCAACGCTGGCGATGCCGGGAAGCCTGGAGGTTGCATTGGCGGGGCTGCATGCACCGTTGGTCTATCCCTTCTTCATGGCGGAGGGCTATTTCACCCGCCACATCCTGCCTCGAAGGCTGGCGCAATATGCGCCGGGCGCCCGCCTGCTGCAGCCTTTCGGCGCCGCACCTGCCGTTGCCGAACTCGCCACGCGCTGCGCACTGGAAGGTGCCGGTTCGTTCGGGCTTTCACCGGGGGATACGACGCTGCTGATCGCCGCGCATGGCTCGAAACTCTCGTCCTCGTCGAAGGACACGGTGATGGCGCTGGCGCGAATGATGCGCGAGACCGCGGCATTTCGCAAAGTGAAAGTCGGATTGATCGAGGAAGAACCCTTTCTCGCCATCGCGGCGCGCGGGCTCGGCCCCGCGCTGTGCCTGCCGTTCTTCGCATTGCGCGCGGGGCATGTGGAAGACGACGTGCCACGCGCGCTGACAGAGGCCGGGTTCGACGGACCATTGCTTGCCCCCCTCGGCGAGCACGCGCAGGTTCCGCAAATCATCGCGGATGCAATGGCACATGCGACCGAAAGGGCAGCGGCATGAGGCAGGCCAGTGCCATGGGCTGGCCGATGTGGAAGCTTGGCCTCGTTCTCTATCCCTTTGCCACCGGCGCCGTGGCGATCAACCTTTTCATGCTCGGGCTTCTCGGCCCGGCCATCGGTATTCCCGCCCTGCCCCCGGTCACGGCGCTGCTGCTCTCCCTGCCTCTGGGAGTTCCAGCGACGTGGGCATCGGCCCTCTGGGTCCGGCGCCTCATCGCGGCGGCAGAACGGTGAACCGGCCCAAAGACGTCAATCAATCACCTTGGAGAGAAATACACATGACCAGAACCATGCTTGCGGCTTTCGCCGTCCTGATGGCCCTCGCCACCCCGGCACTTGCCGATGGCGATGCCGCAAAGGGCGAGAAGGTCTACATGAAATGCAAGACCTGCCATGATATCGAGAAAGGCGTCAACAAGGTCGGGCCAACGCTCAAGGGCGTTGTTGGCCGCAAGGTGGCGTCCGTGGCCGACTACAAGTACTCGGAAGCGATGCTGGCCAAAGGTGCCGAGGGCGCCGTCTGGGACGAGGCCACGCTTGCAACCTATCTGCCCGACCCCAAAGCCTTTGCGCCCAAGACCAAGATGGTCTTTGCCGGGCTGAAGAAGCCCGAGGAGATCGCCGACATCATTGCCTACCTGAAAGCCAATCCGTAAATTGCCAAGACCGGAATGGCCCGTAGCGCTGAGCAACGGGCCATCCCGGCTCTTGGGGTAAATGCCCCGGGGTCAAACCATCAGTTTCCGAGACGTGCATTCCATCTGCCATTCTCCACCAGCGTACGGATGGTTTCCGCCAGCAGTTTCGTCATCGCGCGTCCGCAATGCGGGTTTGCTGATAGCTTCGAGAGCACCACGGAGAGCGTCCAGGACGGCGTCGGATTGACCAACGGGATCGCCCTCACCTCTTTGCGTTCGATTTCCTCGCTGACGGCAAAGCTCGGCAAGATGGTCACATAGCCCGCCCTGACGAGTTGCAGGAGCGCCGACAGGCTGTCGCAATCGAAAGCGACCCTGATGTCGATGTCGTTCTTGCTGGCGAGCCGTTCAAGCACGTTGCGCAACGTATTGGGGCGGCCCGGAAGCACCAGCGGCATTTCCGGCAGCGCGTTGAACCGGATCTTGTCGAACCCGGCAAACTTCGACTTGCTGCCAGCTATCACCGAGAGATCCTCGGTCATCATCTCGGTCCAGGCAACGTTCTCGTAGGCCTTGTGGTCGTATAGCAGAGCGACATCGAGCTTTCCGGACTGCATCCATTCGTCGAGATATCCGGACATCGCCTCGACGATATGAAGCCTTATCCCCGGGTAGCGCTTCTCCACCGCTTCGATGAGCGGCCGCGACAGACCGCGGCAGGCCGACATCGGGAGTCCGATCGTAATCAGCCCCTTCGGACTGTCTTCGGCGGATCGCAAGACCTGGGGGATCTGGTCCATCTCGTGAATAATGCGCCGCGCATACTCGACAAAAGTCTTGCCTTCATCCGTCAGGGTTACGCCGCGTGCATGGCGCAGAAGAAGCTGTACGCCGAGCTCCTCCTCGACCCATTTCAGCTGCAGACTGAGCGAGGGCTGTGCGACGCGCAGTATCTCAGCGGCTTTCGAAACATTGCCAGATTCCGCAATCTGCACCACGTAGCGCAACTGCTTCAGGTCGAGAGCTGACGACCTCAAACTGATCTTGCTGCCGCTTCTGCCAAACGAGGTTCGCGCCATAGCTCACACGAATGATAGCCGGAGAGATTGCGTCATACCGAATTGGCCCGCCGATCCGGATCGGGAACCATGCGCAGTTGCTGTTAGACTATAGAGCCTGTCACGCGCTGGTAGCCATAACATTTTTGTTATAGCCGATATTGCCAGAAAGTCTTTGATCGCTTTTCAAAGTCAATCACTATCCTGCAAGAGAACCCCATTCCTTTGGCCCGGCGCAGCCCATCGCGCCTCACCATTGTAGAAGGCGGGGAAGAGATTTGCCGCAGCCTTGAACAGCCGATGTCTGTACTCTCCATGAAAGGAACGGCGAAATGGCCCCGAGAGTTGTCGACCTCAGCCTCACCATTGAGGACAACATGCCGGCCCACAAGCTGTTCCAGCGGCCGGTAATCACCACTCATATGTCGCATGAGAGTTCGAAGGCCCTGGGCCTCGGTGTCGCGAGCGACGCAATGACCTTCCAGACCAACTTCATTGCCATGCTCGATCATGTTGGAACCCATGTCGACGCCTTCCGGCACGTGAGCCCGGCCGGAGCTCCGGTGAACGAGATGCCTCTGGAGATGTTCATGGGGCCGGCCGTGTGCTTCGATCTCCGCCACATTCCAGACCTCGGCGAGATAGCGGTTGACGACATGGAGGCCGCGGAAGCCAAGTCGGGCGTCAAGGTTGATGGCCATATCGTACTGTTATGCACGGGCTTCCACAAGCGCAACTATCCATCCCTCGACTCGGTCTGGAAGAATCCACTGCTCACGGTCGAGGCGACGCGCTGGCTTCATGAGCGCGGCTCGCGCATGCATGGCGTTGAAGGACCGTCGACCGACAGGCCCACCGACAACATATTCGCCCAGCATCGCCTGTGCCGGGAACTTGGCATCAGTCACTGGGAATGGCTGGTCAATCTTGAGGAACTCATTGGCGCCGGTGAAGTGCAGTTCTTCGGAGTACCGCTGAAATTCAAGGGCGGCTCCGGATCGCCCGTCCGGGCCTTCGCCATTCTGGGCAACTCATGAAACGGCAACAATTAACGTTTGCGTCAAAGCCGCTTTGCAGCACCCGGAGTGGAGAGCGAATGCGATCATGCCACGCCTCAGGACGAGTTCCAGTACGGTTCGTGCGTGCAAGCCATCGCGCACACCGCAACGTCTGCAGGTCTGCGACGGACTTATCCGCATGACATGTGATCTCCTCAAGCCCAGCATCGCGGAACGGCAGTTGACTTCAACCGGCGCTCATCCCACTCTGCCTTGCGAAAAGCCGTACGCTACATCGATCGTCGTGCAAGCGCAGGCGGCAGGGCAACTGGAATGACGCCATTCGACAAACACTCTTAGCAACCTATCGCCGCGGACTGTGCGCCAAGCCGCGGCGAGTTTCATAACCCAGCGCTCATCCAGTGGAGGGATTACATGACGTTACCCAACTTCCTGTCCAACCGCCGTGATTTTCTGAAGTTCACGGGCCTGATGGCCGGAACGGCCGTGATGCCGCGCGTGCTGTCGATGCCGCGGGCCTATGCCCAGGCCGGCTCGACGCTGGTCATCGCAGCGCCCGCAACGCCGCAGAGCCTCGACTGCAATTTCGACGTCAGCCTCGGCACGTTCGAAGCGATCGCAGCACTCTATGACGGACTCCTGGGCTTCGCCAAGATTCCGGATCCGGGTGTGCCGACGGCGCTTCGGGAAGACACCGCCTTCTATGCCGACAAGCCCGGCAATGTGAACATGGTGGGCAAGCTGGCGGAAAGCTGGGAACTCGACCCGTCGGGAAAGCGCGTCGTGTTCAAGCTTCGCCAGGGCGTGAAGAGCAACTGGGGTAACGAACTCACCGCCGAAGACGTGCGCTGGACGTGGAACCGCGCCTTCGAACTGGGTGCGCTGGGCGCGTTCTACACTGCCGTGTCAGGCCTGAAACGCCCGGAGGATGTGAAGGTCGAAGACAAATACACCGTCTCGTTCAACACCGACGATCCCAATCCGCTACTGCTCAAAATCCACACGAACCTCTATACACCCGTTTACGACAGCACGAAGTGCAAGGAAGTTGGCGGCACGGACGACCCATGGGCGCGCAAGTTCATCGAGAACGAAAGCGCGGGCTTCGGCCCCTACAAGCTGCAGCAGCTGACGCGCGGCCAGCAGGCGATATTCCAGGCGCGCGAAGATTACTATGGCGGCAAACCCGCCATCGACACCGTGGTGTTCAAGGAAGTGCCGACGTCGGCAAGCCGCGTGCAGCTTCTGCAGGGCGGCGCGGTGGACATCGCGCAGTATCTCCAGCCGCTCGAGGTCATCAGCCTGAAGAACGCTCCGAATGTGGCGGTGGAAACGGTTCCGGCCTCCTTCATGATCTGGATCGAGCTGAACGCCAAGATCGCGCCGTTCGACAATCCGGATGTGCGCCGCGCCATGAACTATGCTTTCCCGCAGGAACAAGTTCTCAATGCGGTGTATCAGGGCCTCGCCTCGCCGCTCAACGGCTGCATGCCCAACATCTATCCCGGCTTCACCGGAGATCACTACCCCTACAAGTACGATCTCGCCAAGGCGAAGGAACTGCTCAAGAAGGCGGGTGCCGACAGCGGCTTCAAGACCTCGCTTTCCTACAATGCGGGCGACCCCGTGCAGGAGCCGATCGCCATCATCTACCAGTCGGCGCTCAAGGAACTCGGCATCGAAGTGGAACTCAACAAGGTGCCTGCAGGCTCGTTCTACAATTTCGTGACCGAACGCAAGCAACCGATGATCTTCTACGTCGACAGCCCGTGGTGCCCGGATCCCGGCTACTCGCTCACCCTCTACTTCGACAGCAAGAGCTATGTGAACTACAGCAACTATGCCAATGCGGAAGTGGACAAGCTGCTGGCGGCGGCGGCGGCGACGGCGGACGAAAAGGTGCGCCTCGACGTGACCGGCAAGGCGCAGGCCATCATCATGGACGAGGCGCCGTGGACCTTCGTTGCCTATCCGAACTACACGATGGCGCGGAAGGCGGACATCAAGGGGTGGACCTACTACACCTCGAACAATGTCCGCTTCCAAGACTTCTCGCGCGGATAAGCCTGAATGGCTGGGGTGAATCATCCCGGATCGGAAATGAGCATCCGGGCGGCCGATACGGCCGCCCGGGGGCGCTTGCACTTCTTTCTTTCCGTACTTCGCGCCAGGCCCTCCTTCGCGCTCGGTTATGCGATCGTGGCGGTCATCTGCCTGTGCGCCATCTTTGCGCCGCTGATCGCACCTTACGATCCAGTAAAGGCGGATCCTGCCAACTTCCTGAAGCCCCCGAGCTGGTCCCACATCATGGGGACGGATGCGACGGGCATGGATATCTTCTCGCGCATCATCTATGCGCCCCGCATCGACCTTGCGATAGCCCTGGCGGGAACGCTGATCTCGGCCGTGCTCGGTTCGCTGCTAGGCGCCGCCGCCGGCTACTATCAGACGCGGCGGGGCATCTGGTCCTTCGCCGCGGGCTTCATCATGCGCGCGTCCGACGTGCTGCAGGCCTTTCCCGTGTTCGTCTTCGCCATCGCCGTCGTCGCGGTACTGGGGCAGAGCCTCTACAGCGTGGTGATCGCTGTGGCCTTCGTCAATACGCCGATCTACCTTCGCCTCATGCGCAGCCAGGTGCTGTCGGTGCGCCGGATGCGCTACGTCGAAGCAGCCTATGTAGCCGGAGTTTCAGATCGGGCGATTCTCATGCGCCACGTCATTCCCAATTCGCTGGCTCCGGTGCTGGCCCAGCTCTCGGTCAACATCGGGTGGGCCATTCTGCTCACCGCCGGTCTCAGCTTCATCGGCGCCGGCGTTGAAGCGCCGACACCAGAGTGGGGCAGCATGATCGCCATGGGCTACCAGAACGTGATCACCGGGCATTGGTGGCCTTCAATCTTTCCAGGCCTCGCGCTGGCCATCACCGTGTTCGGTTTTGCGCTCATCGGATCGAGTGTCGAAGTGCTCGCCGATCCATCGCGCCGCAGAACGCTCGGGGGCCAGATACAGGGCCGCCAAGACGCTGCAAAACCGGGCTGAGCCATGCAGCTGCTCGCATATATCGGCCGCCGCCTTCTCTTCGTCATACCGCAGTTGCTCGGCATCCTTTTCGTGAGCTTCATGCTGGTAAAGCTTATTCCGGGCGATCCTGCGGTGATGATGCTCGGCCCCTTCGCCACCGAGGACGGGCTCCTGAAACTGCGCGCCGAACTGGGGCTCGACCGGTCGGTTCTCGAACAGTTCGGTATCTATGTGATGCGTGTCCTCGAAGGCGATCTCGGCACCTCCTGGCAGACGACCATGTCGGTGACAAGCGATTTGGCGCAGCGTTTTCCAGCGACGCTCGAACTGGTCACCCTGGCGCTGGCCGTGGCGCTGCTGATCGGAATTCCGCTGGGAGTGGCGGGCGCCAAGAACAGCCATGGCATCCTGCGCAAGATCGCCGACTACTACGGCCTGATGGCCGGAGCCCTTCCGGATTTCTGGTTTGCACTGGTGCTGATCTTCCTGTTCTATACGCTGCTCGGCATCGCACCCGCGCCCTTGGGCCGTATCGATTTCGTCATCATCCCGCCGCCCGCCGTAACCGGTTCGCTGCTGATCGATAGCGTCATCGCCGGCAACTGGGCGGCCCTGCGCAATGCGGCGGGCCATCTCGTGCTGCCGGTGCTGACGCTCGGCATCATTAACGCAGGTCCCATACTCAAGATGACGCAATCGACGACGGAGCGCATGTTGCAAGCCGATTTCAGCCGATATGCTGAAATGTGCGGCTTGCCGCGTAACGTGGTGGTGCGGAACGCCCTGCGCAACGCCTTGCCGTCGATCGTCACCATCGTCAGCGTACTTTATGGATTTCTGATCGGCGGGGCGGTGCTGGTGGAGATCGTGTTCAGCTGGGGCGGGGCTGGCCAATACGCGGTGCAGGGTGTTCTCAACTCGGATCTCAACCCCGTGCTCGGCTTCGTGCTCTATTCCGCCATCCTGTCGCTGATCATCTATCTGATCGTCGACCTCCTCTACTTCGTCATCGATCCGAGGACGCGCTGATGGCCACGGCAACCACGGCCCAGACGCCCGGCGCGCCGTTGCTGGAGATTGCCGGCCTCACGGTTGAATTTCCGCAGTATGGGGCGCGCAGCAGACCGGCGCTCAACAATATCAATTTCTCGATCGCCCGCGGCGAGGTGGTGGGCCTGGTGGGGGAATCAGGTTCTGGGAAGACGACGCTCGCCCGCAGCATCATGCAACTCGTGCCGGAGCCCGGTTACATCAGCGCCGGTACAATTGTCTTCGAAGGCAGAAGCCTCGCGGCCCTCGATCCCCAGACACTGCGCCAGCTTCGTGGGCGGGAGATCGCGATGATCATCTCGAACCCCCGCGGCGAACTCGATCCGTTGCAGACGGTGGGCCAGCAGATCGGCAATGTGTTGCGCGCCCACACCGGACTCGCTGAAGCGGGCATCCGCCTGCGCGTGCTCGAACTGCTGAAACAGGTCAGCATTCCCGCGCCGGAGCGGCGGGTCAATGCCTATCCCCACGAGCTTTCGGGCGGCATGGCACAACGCGTGGTCATGGCCGTGGCACTCGCCTGTTCGCCCAAGCTCGTTGTTTCCGACGATGCGACAAGCGGCCTCGACGTCACGGTACAGGCGCAGGTTCTCGAGCTCATGCGCGATCTGGTGACGGGCTTCGGCACGTCGATGCTGTTCGTAACGCGCGACATCGGCATCACCGCGCACTATTGCGACAGGGTGGCCGTGATCTATGCAGGAGAAATCGTCGAGGAAGCCCCCCGCGACGAGTTTTTCGTCAATCCTCACCATCCCTATTCGATCCTGCTGCTCTCGGCCTTTGCGCAAAACGAAAGGCTGCGGCGCTACTGGCTGGGCGACGTCACGGCCGGTACCGCGGCAAAGACACCGGAGACAGGCTGCCCCTTCGCCAACCGCTGCGTGCGCGCCGCGGAGCGCTGCCGCACTGAAGCGCCTCTCCGGCGCGAGATGGACAAGGGTCATTTCGTCATGTGCCATTTTCCTGTGGAGCGCTGAACCGACGTGCCGCTGCTGAGCGTGGAAAATCTCGTCCAGACATTCCCGGTCGCGGGAAGCAAGTCGCTGGTGCGCGCGGTAAACGATGTCTCCTTCACGCTGGACCGGGGGGAGACTTTGGCGCTAGTCGGCGAATCCGGATCTGGCAAGACGACGATCGGCCGCTGCCTGCTGGGGCTCATCACGCCGACCGCCGGCCGCATCGTGTTCGACAGCCTCGAGATGGGTGGCAAGCGCTCGGTGCGGTCGCCTGAGATCCACGGCAAGCTGCAACTGGTGTTTCAGGAACCGGCGGAGTCTCTCGATCCACGGCTCAGGCTGCATGGGATCATCGAAGAACCGCTGAGCGCGCTGGGCCGCCCGCGAGAGGACAGGGAACGCCTCGTGCGCGAGGCCGCGCGCCGCGTGGGCCTGCCGGAATGGCTGCTGACGCGTTACCCCGCCGAGATCAGCATGGGCCTGCAGCAACGTGTCGGCATCGCCCGCGCCATCGTTTCGAAACCCGAGATCATCGTGCTCGACGAGCCGACGTCGGCGCTGGACCCGACGGCGCGCGCCGAGATCATCGACCTGCTGATCGGGCTGCAGCGCGAGCTGGGCACGGCCTATCTGTTCATCAGCCACGACCTCTCGGCTGTCCGGCAATTGAGCCACCGGCTCGCCGTTCTCTATCTCGGCATGATCGTCGAACAGGGCGAGTCAGCTTCCCTGTTCGCCAGGCCGCGGCACCCCTATACGGTGGGCCTGCTGTCGTCAGTGCTGCTCCCGAACCCAAAGATCAAGCGGCTGACGCACATCAAACTCGCGGGCGAAATCCCGAGTCCCATCGATTTGCCCAAGGCATGTTTTCTCGCGGGGCGATGCCCGCTGGCTGAGGAGCGCTGCCGAAGCATCATGCCGCCCGTTGAAACCATCGCCCCGGGCCATACCGTTTGCTGTTACCGTACCGATGAGGTGGCGCGGATGGAACAGGCGATCGACTACTTCGGACAGTTTCAGGCGGAAGCAGACCGCATTCTTGGCGCCGGCATACCGGAAGGTGTGCGCTAGACCGCCACGCAGAATTACAAGGCAACATTGAAAAGGAGATGGCCGTGGGCAAACTGGATGGAAAGATCGCCGTGGTGACGGGCGGCGCTAGCGGGATTGGAGCTGCGATTTCGGAGCTCTTCGCGCGGGAGGGCGCAAGGGTGGCGGTGCTCGATATCAACCTCGACGGCGCCACCGCGTTTGCCGCGAAGATCGCCGCGCCGGGCAAGGCGATTGCGGTGAAGGCCGATGTCTCCGACGAGGCGATGGTCAAGGCTGCCTTCGCCACGGTGCGGAAGGAACTGGGCGAGGTCGACATTCTCGTCAACAACGCGGGTATCGACACCACCTGCGAACTCGTCAACATGCCGACCGAGATGTGGGACCGGATGATCGAAATTCACCTCAAGGGCACCTTTCTCTGCACGCGCGAAGCATTGCCGGGCATGAAGGCCAAGCGCTGGGGCCGCATCATCAATCTGTCGTCGCAGCTTGCCCACAAGGGCACATCCTTCATGGTGCATTATGTGGCGGCGAAAGCCGGCATCATGGGTTTCACACGGTCGCTCGCCTACGAGGTGGCGCGCGACGGGATCACGGTCAACTGCCTCAATCCCGGCCCCATCAACACGCCGCTTCTGCTCGGCCTGCCCCAGGAGTGGCTGGAAAACAAGAAGAAGGAACTGCCGATCGGGCGGTTCGGCGAGGTGGGCGAAGTTGCCCCCGCCGCGCTGCTGCTCGCTTCCGACGAAGGCTCCTACTTCATCGGGGCCAGCATGAACATGAACGGCGGCGACTACATGATCTGAACTTTTCTGCCGTGAACCCGAATCGCGGCGGAAAGCGCTGGCCAGCAACCGGACGATCCATCCCTCGCCGTTGCGCGGAGGTGGCTGCCTCCCCGCAACGCAACCATTCTGGCTCGATCAGACGCAAAAGTCATAAGACAAGCAACCGACGGTCAATTGACCGTCAACAAGTTGCCCGGACGCTATGACGCTGGCGATTTTTTTGCTTCGCAATTGAATTTACTTGCACGCCCAGTGCACTAGGCGGCCGGCAACCGTGCCTTGTCGAAGGCGAGCTGAGGCAACAGGGTCACGCGGCCGTTCGAGACGTCGTAGAGACGGTCGGCGATCAGCGTCCAGGCCGGCCTGTGCGTGATCGCAAGGATGGTGTAGGCGCCGCGGAGGCCCGCGATGTTGGCGACGATCTGCGATTCGGTTTCCGGATCGAGCGCGCTCGTCACTTCGTCGAGGATGAGAATTGCGGGTTTGGTCACCAGCGCCCGGGCGAGCGAGATGCGCTGGCGCTCGCCGCCCGACAGCCTCACCCCCATCTCGCCCACGTCGGTGTCGAGGCCCTGCGGCAGACGCGCGATGAAGGCGCCCGCCCCCGCCTGTTCCACAGCCGCATGAATGTCGTCATCGGAGATCGATGCGTCATTCAGGGTGATGTTGTCGCGCACGCTGGCGTGGAACAGATTGAGTTCCTGCGGCACATAGCCGATCTTCTTCCGCCAGGCCCAGAGGTTCACCTGCCGCATGGGCGTGCCGCCGATGAAGATGTCGCCGCGGTCCGGCCGGTGCAGGCCGATCAGCAGGTCGATGATGGTGGTCTTTCCAGCGCCCGAAGGCCCCTGCAGAACGGTGATGCCGCGCGCGGGGATCTCCAGCGTCACCTCGCCCAGTAGCTCCCTGTCGCCGTGCGAGAACGCGACGTGCTCGAACCTGCAGCCCGCGTCCGCCCCGGGTTCCTGGTCCCCCGGATTGACCTCGCGTTCCCCTTCGGCCCGCGTCACCAGTTCCTCGGTCCGCACATATGCGCTTTCGAGCTGCACGGCCTGCTGCAGGAAGCGCTGCATGCGCGTGGTGATCGAGATGATCTGGAAGAAGCCGATGCCGCTGATCACGAGTTCGGGCAAGGGCGTGTTTCCGACGGCGTGGCCGAGATAGAGACCGGCCCCGATCAGAACGGCGACGACGACATCGCTGCCCTGGCTCAATCCGGCCTTGGCGATCTCGCGCGTGACGAGCGTGCGGCGCAGGCGCTTCAGCGTCTCGCTCATCTTCGCGCGCGTCGCGTGATGGCGCCCCATCGACTTCAGGGGCTTCACATTGGCGAGGGTGTCGGTCATCAGCATGGTCAGCCGCGCGGTTCCATCCGTCAGCCTGTAGCCCGCGCGTCGCGACACGCCGATCACGCCATTCAGCGCCACCGCCACGACGGCGCCGCCGGCCAGTCCGAAAAGCGCCAGCCGCCAGTCGATGATGAAGTTGATCGCCGCATAGGCCATCACCTGAATCGCATATGTAACGACCTGGGCCGCGACGAGATAGGCGTCGCCGGCACGGCCGGCATCGTTGCCGATCGAATTCGCGATGCGGCCGCCGCTCTGCTCGGCGAAGAACGACCACCGGGCATCGAAGATCGCGCTGATGAGGCGCTGCCTCAGCGAGATGGAGACGCGCGTCGCCAGGATGCCCGCATAGGACAGCGCCGCGAACGACAGCAACGACTTCAGCGCCATAAGCCCGATCGCCAGCACGATGATGTAGCCGAGCAGCGGCTCCACCCCCATGAGCGCAAGGAACGACCTGACATAGCCGTTGACCGGCGAGGAACCGGCCGCGTCGCCCCCGGCAATCGCCGTCAGGGCGGGCAGAAGAGAGCCGATGCTCGCCACCTCGGCGACGCTCGCCAGCAGCAGGCACAACAGCACCACAAGCGGCGTGGTCTCGCGCGAGCCGAAAAAGATTCGCGGTGTGCGCGCCAGTTTCAATGCGCCGGCTCCCTCAAGTCCGCACCGGTTTCACCGCAACCCATGAGGCGGATCCGGCTGTCGTCCCGCATCAGCTTCAGTATCATTTCGCGCTCCTGGGCGAAGTCGTGGGGGATCGGGGCGGAACTGCGCCTGACGCTCAGCGAGCCGGATTGAAAGAAATCGAATCCGAACAGTTTCAGCTCCCTGAAGGTCCCGAGACAGGTCATCATGTCGACCGTCATCATCCCGGTACTAGGGCGGGCGCCGTTCAGCCTGGCGCTCAGGCCGGTCCACCACGCTTTCTGGAAATAACACACCGGCACGCCGGAGAAATGCATGCGCACCGCCTGATACCAGTGCCTCGGCGTCATCCACAACAGCATATCCGGCTGCAACTGCCGGAGGCGGGCCTTCGAGACGGCCTTGCTCACGGCCAGCAAGGTGGTTCTGGCGCCATGGCTCCGGGCCGACAGGCCCGGAGCGGCATTCAGCCGGACGATGATGTCGCAAGCCTCGATCTCCTCTCCGCTTGTGGAGGCCGAGAGGCTTCGCGCATTGCCGACGATGGCGACGGACTTGCCCTGCATGATCTTCGCAACCGCCGAAGGTTCGGCGGCGGGAAGATAGCCGAAAGGCCCTGTGCCGCCCGCACTCGCCCTGTCTGCCGGTCTATGCCGCATGCAGCGCTCCCGCCTTCCGCGCCGGGACGTTGAAGACGCGGTCGCCAATGACATCGAACATGTCCTGTGCCCGCTCGTGTGCGGACGCCACATAAGAGCGGATCCGTTGCAGCTCCATCGCCGTGAGATCCGGCACCGTGATCGCCCCCTGCCTCAGGAAATCCGCGGTCACCATCCGCTTCTCGTCGCCCAGCGCGTCGAAAAGAAACGACTGGATCTTGGGCGTGTTCGATCCAACCGCCAGAAACGGCGTCTCGGCCAGCAGCGAGAAGACGGCGGCATGAAAGCGCCCGGTCACCACGGATTTGGCGCTCGAGATCGCATTGAAGTAACGGTTGGCACTGCTCTTGTGGCTGGCAGGGTCGAGCGCCCACTGCACGACCGACCGGACGACCGGACGCCGCATCGGCAGGAATGTCGCGCCGGCAGCCGCGCTGCATTTCCTGAGAAGGGCGCTGGCAGCCGGGAGTACGCTGTCCGTCATGATCACCCGGTCGGTCCGGGGTGCGGCGCCAAAGCGTGCCGAAAGGCAGAGATCGGGAACCACCTCCGCTTCGAGGCCATGGCTGCGCAGGTAGTTCCGGCTGCGGCTGTCGCGCACGAAAATGCGGCTGAACATCGCGAGATCGCCGAAATCCTGCGCCCTCAGGTTCTCGATGGTGGCATTGATCAGGAACATGGGAGCGGGCGTCAGCTGCCGCAGATGACGGGCCGACTGCAGCAGCCGCCGCGCGCCAGGCCGCGTCGCGGTGTTATGGATCGTTCCCTCGCCGTTCACGATCACGGCTGAAGCCGCGGCGGCCTTTGCGTGAAGGGTGAAGCCCAGTGTCTTGTCCAGGCCCACTGGCCAGGCTCCGGCAATCGATATGCCGCGCTTCTCAAGGTTTTCGCGGATCACAGACATGACGGTCACACATCCCGGATGGCCGGAAATACTCGTGTCGTTCAGAAGAAATGCCGTCCGGCGGGTCATAGGAAATTACACTCAGTGCAGTTCGAAAAGGGCTCCAGCCGGAGGCGGCATCATCAGCTCGACGGGCATGGCGGCCTGCATGGCGAGCGCGCGAAAAGCGGCGGCACATGCCGAACCTCCGCATATCGCGGCAGTACCAGACATTCAGCACGGCACACTGGGCATCGCCGTCAGGCCCCATCGGCGTTCATTCAACCGGAACAGGCGCGCGGTGGGCTTCAGATCACCGCGAAGGCGATCGCCATTCCGATGGTAATCATTGCCAGACCGGCGATCAGCATCGGCAGCAGCGAACTTCCCTGATCCATCACCACGGCGTGTTCGGCGGCAGGCTTCTTGCTATCGGGTTTGTCGGTCATGTCATTCACCTTTCGATTTCATGCAGCAGATGCGTGTGGTCAGGATGCGTCCCTGCCGCCGGCAACGGGCGAGGTGCGGCGCGGGGAATGCATCGCGAGATTCAATTCGGGCCGGATGTCCGGCCGGCTTCGAACCGCGGGAAGAGGATATCGTTCTCGAGATGGATGTGGTCGGTCAGGTCGGCGGCCAGCTTGCGTGTGCCGGCATAAAGCGCCTGCCACGAGCGGCAGGCACCATCCGGCGGCGTGAAACCGTTGGTGATTTCCGCGAGGCGGCGCAGATGCGTGCCGTGCTCGTCGTGATCGTGGCGCATCTGGGTGATGGGCGCCGACAGCGGGCGGCCTTCCTGGCGCAGCATCGCGGGAAAGAGAATCAGTTCCTCCTTCTTCATGTGAACCTCGAGGTCCCCGACCATGTCCTGCAGCGCGTCGGCCAGTCCGACGGGTTCGGCGCCGTGGCCGGCGTGGACCGCCTCGACCTTGCGGGCCAGAGCCACGAGTTCGGGCAGTTCGCGGCGATGAACCTCGTGATAGCGGCTCAGGATTTCTGCGATGAGGGTTGCGGTATCCCGCGTGCTCACGGCGGAGAGATCCGCGGCGGGATCGGCAGGCGTGGGTAGTGCGTGGCTGATCGGCTGCCTGTCATCCGGCATGGGCATGGTCCTTCTGTGCTTCTGAAAGCGTCGGGGAAAGGTGGAAGCGCTCGTCGCGGCCCAGCAGCACGCCGTGGCGCATGGCGATCCCGAGTTCGAGGCTCTCGGCAATGCGGCGGGCGCGTTCGATAAAGTGCGCGGCGGCTTCCGGCGGGCACAGCTCGTTGGCTGTTGCCTCAAAGATCCGGAGCCAGATGTCGAAATGAGCGGCATCGATAGGCAGCTGCACATGCGCGTCCATCGGCTTGCCGTGATAGCGCCCGCTCATCAGCGCCACCGACGACCAGAATTCCTTCATCCGCTCGATATGGGGTTCCCAGTCCGCAATGCGGGCCTGGAAGACCGGGCCAAGAACCGCATCGCCGCGCACGCGGCCGTAAAAGCGCCGCACGAGGGCATCGATCATGTCCTCGGTTATCCCCGTCTCCGCGGCGATCGCGGCGGTGATCTGCGCGCGGCGGGCCGCAGCTTCCATCATGTGACTCCAATCGGTATTTGAAATACCGCTTTACATCCGGCTAATCGGTATCGCAAATACTTTTTCACTCGTTGCATTTTCGGGCGGAGCAAGCATGCGTCTCACTGACTTCACGGATTTCGGATTGCGTGCCCTGATGCGCCTTGCCGGCGAGCCGGACCGCCTGTTCACCACGGATGGATTGGCGACCGAACTGAACGTCTCCCGAAATCATCTGACCAAGATCGTCAGCGGACTGGCGCGCACCGGTTTCGTGGTGACCCAGCGCGGCGCCGGAGGCGGTTTCCGTCTGGCGCGGCCTGCCGCGGCGATCACCCTCGGCGCCGTGGTCCGCGCGCTCGAGGACCGCCACGCCCTGGTGGAGTGTTTCGGAAGCGATGGTGGCGGCTGCTCCCTGACGCCCAAATGCCGGCTGAAATCGAAGCTGAAAGCCGCCGAGGAAGCGTTCCTAAGCGAACTCGACAAGACAACACTCGCGGAATGCGCCTACCCCCTGCGGCGCGCCGCGGCGTAGCTGGCGAGACAAAGGCGGATTCGAACCGCCACAGAGGCGCGGCGGCCAGACCGCAGTCCGAACCCTATCCGCGCGCGGCAGATGTCAGGCGATCTCTGTTCTTTTGCAACAGGCCGTGAGCTCATCAGAGGCAACAAAGTATAAATCTGACTTTGAACTCGTTGACGCGCCAATCCAGTTGCTCAATTCGAAGCAGCGCTGTCTTCAGGACTCGTTATCGCTGGCGAAGGACGGCTGAAATTGCTGCGCCAACAACTCCAGCATCGCCTCCCAAGCCTGCCGGACAAATTTGAATCTGCCGAGCGGCGCCGGGCCAGAGTCCCTCCTCGATACGCGATCTCAAGGTCTCGAAAAAAATGCCTGGCGCGCTGCCAAGTCCACCACCGATGACAATGGCAGCAGGATCAAGACAATTGGCCAGTTGGGCAATGGCCGCACCAAGCAGAGACGTGGCGTTTCTTACGATACACAGCGCCTCGTGGTCGCCGTCTTGTGCCGCCGCTATCACCATTCTTGAGTCTCCGTTTGTGCTTCCGTACTGACGCGCAAGGGCCGGGCCAGAAGCAATGTCCTCAAGATACGCGACCGAGCCGTCACCCATCGGCACGCGGGCAGCCGATGCCAATACCAGTGCCGCGCCATGAGCGCCTGCATAGGGCCGTCCGTCGATCAGCAACACCGATGCGATACCGGTTCCGACCGACACGTAGATCGCCTCGCGGATACCGCGAGCCGCCCCCAATTGGGATTCAGCGAGAGCGGCAGCACGCACGTCCGAAACAAGATGAACCGGCGGAAGGCCATCAGGAGTGGCAATGACATCAAGCTGGCGCCAGTCGATGAGTGAGGCACTGCGAAGCTGTCCATCAAGGCCGACAATTTCGCAAATGCCCAGTCCTACGGCATCGATGTGGTGGCCTGCCTCTCCTGCTACACGGGCAAGGTCGCTCAACAGGCGGCGGACCGAATTCAGGACGGCCTCGCCACCACGGTCCCGGCCTGTTGGGGCTTCACGGCGATGAAGCAACTGACCGGTACCCAATGCGACGATGCCGGCGGCAATCTTGGTCCCGCCGACATCGATGCCGATGGCGTAACGCATCTCCGCTCCTACGCTGGATTTCGTGGCAAATAGCCGGGCGCCACGCCGAACAGGGCTTCGCAACTCTCAGTTCCCATGTTGAAGAGCCGGTAGCGGGCACCTTCGGGAAGATAGAAGCCGTCGCCTGGTGCAAGTTCGAACCACGTCTGAGCCAGTTCGCTCTCGATGAGCTGGATGTTGAGCCGGCCGGCCTCCAGATAAATGCAGCAATCGCCGCCGTGCCCGATCACGGCGCTGCGCCCGCCCGGTGCGATCGTCGCTTTCCCAGCCGTCAACTGGTCGGTCGAGGCGATGATGCCGACAAGGACGCGAGGATCGCCGCCGCTGATGGACCACAGGCGATCGCTCTCGCGCAGTACCGTGAAATGGCCTTGCGACTCGGCCTTGGCGCGGCCAGCAGGCCATTGGCCAATCAGCTCCTGGCGCTCGAAACGAGGCTTGCTGACGTAGGGCTTGGCCTGCGCGTATTTGCCCGATGTGCCAGTCGAGGGCGGTGGAGCGAAATACTCCAGCACCCGTAATTCCTCGCCAGGCATGGCCCAGGCATTGTGCCATGTATCCTTCCGGAAGAACAATGACTCCCCCTTGCGCACCACCTGAACCTCTCCGGTCTCAGGGTTGGCAATGATCATGTTGCCCTGCAGGACATACAGCACCTCGTCGGCGCCGAAGACGGTCCGGAAGGATTCGGAATGGCGGAAGCCGTCGCCAGCCGGAAAGCCGAAGATCAGCTGGTGGATTTTGCTGCTCGACAGATAAATCCAGTCATTGACGAGACCCGCCTCATCATCGCCCCACAGATAGCGCGTGACCTTGTCGTAGGGGATGTGGGTAGGCTCGGTGAAGGTAGGGCGAGGCGAAGATTTGTAGGCCATGATGCTGGATGTGTCCTCGTTCAGGTGAGCGTCAGTGGATTGTGAGCAAGATGCGATGCGGCGCTGTCCGCCAGCGGACGCGGTCTCAGGGGCTCGAAGCGGCTGGCGACCGTCCTGGGCTGGCCGCTCTCTAGTGAGTGAAGTGTCTGGTCGATGATCTCCAGCACATGCAAGGTCTGCGCGATGCCAAATTCGGATTCCCGGCCCTCGATGATGGTCTGGCAGAAATCGAGCACGCCTTCCGTCCATGGCCATGCGATGTCCGCTTCGAATTGCTGCCAGAATCCATTGGCCCTGGTCCACACCTCGAGGCCCTTCGGATCCCAGTCATGGCCCATGAACTGCAGCGTCCCCGCACTGCCGTGGATCTCGATGCCACTGGCGCGGTACTTCTGCATGCCAAAGCCGGTGGTGATCGTGCCGATGCACCCGGATGCAAAACGAAGGGACAGTTGAAGGCCGGCGCGGCCCGGATTCTTGGGCTCGGCGTTACTCGCCATGGCGAAAACCGAGCTGACCGGACCTAACAGGCCAGTCAGTGTCGTAAGGGGATAGATGCCGAGATCGCGCAGGGCACCGGCGCCGGGCTGATAGAACCAGTCCGCCCAGTCCGGACCATCCCAGCCATAGATTGCGCGGCAGCTCAACGGCCGCCCGATCTCGTGCTGCTCCAGCAGGTGCAATGCCCGATGAAAGACAGGGCTGAGGGTGGTGAAGGGCGCCGCTACCAGGCTCAGCCCCCGGTTCGCCGCGAGAGTTGCGAGACCACGCCCTTCTTCAGCCGTTGCCGCAAGGGTTTTTTCGCACAGGACGTGCTTGCCGGAATTCAGCGACAGACTCACAAGCTCTGCATGGCTCTGCATTGGCGTCAGCACGATAACGGCATCGATGTCCTTGCGGTCCATGATGACCTTGACGTCGGTTCCGCTCTCGGCGATCCCGAACTTCGCGGCAAGCCGGCTTGCGGAATCCGACGAGCGGCCGCAGATCGCAACGAGATCGACAGCCAGCCCAGCCTCGCGCAGGCGGCGGATCTGCCGGACATAGCTTTCGGCGACGTTTCCCGCGCCGATGATGGCAATTCTGAGCGATGGCATTGCGAGCGGTTCCGCTGCCGGGCCGCGGGAAGGAATCCCCGCGGCCCGTGATCCGTTACTTCACGCCCTTGAGCCAGACACCTTCCACAGTGTCCTTGTTGGCGGCGATCCAATCGCTGGCCACCTGCTCTACCGGCTTCTTGTCGACTTCCATGGCCAGGATCCACTGATTGACCACTTCACCGTCGAGCGTCACCTGCTTCAGGAACTGGGAAACCTGAGGAGCGCGCTCGGCCAGGGCCTTGGAGTGCGCAATGTTCACCCGGGTCGGCGGCTGTCCGCAAGAAATCGACGATGCTTCCAGCCAGTCGTTGCGTTCGGAAGGTTGATAGAACTTGTAGCAGCCCTCGGCATTGTAGCGCTCGCTTCCCTTGGCACTTTCCGCTGCATAGCCGTTGAACTCCGGCTCCTCGAGCTTGGTGAGCTTGTAGGCGGCATGGATCCACTCGGGAGTCCAGTAGTAGAAGGCGATGGGCTTCTTGTTGTCGATGGCATCCTTGAGCTGGGACAGGAAGACGGCCTGCTCCACCGTGGTGTACTCCATCGTCTTGTCGAAGCCATATGTCTTGCCACGCACTTCCGTGTGATTGGTCGATTCCCAACCCACCGCGCCAGCCCACATCTCGCCCTTGCCGTTGCCGTCGCTGTCGAACAGCTTGGCCACTTCGGGCTTAGCCAGATCCTCCAGCTTCTTCACGCCCTGTTCTTCGACGACGTAAGCGGGTACGAAAACACCCTCGGTCCCGAGATATGGCGTGGTGTTGAGGATGATCGTTTCGCGTCCGCCCGGCATCACATAGTTCTTCATCTGCTGGGGCAAGTGATCGGTCCACATGTCGGCAACGATGTCCACCGAATTGTCGCCCTTGTCGAGCGCTTCATAGAGCGCTTCTTGCGCGGCGGCGATGGTGCCGACATCTGCATCGAGGTAGGTTTCCATCACCTGCTTCAGCACCTGTTCGATGGCTCGCGCACCGGGCCAGTCGAGCTCGCCGATGGTCACCGCGGTCTTGGCTTCTGCGGCGGTCATCATCGCCGCCAGTGAGAGGGCGGCCAGTCCTGTATTCCTGAGATACTTCAACATGTCTTCCTCCTTGTTTGGTTGTCGTTCTTATCGTTCCGCCAGTGTTTCAAGCCGGCGGCTTTCCGCGCACCATGCGGTCGAGCGCCATGGCACACAAAACGATGGCAAGGCCGGCAAGAAACCCCTGTCCGGTCTTGAGATGCTGAAGCGAGCGGATAACGTCGAGCCCAAGGCCGCCGGCGCCGATCATGGCGGCGACGACAACCATCGACAACGACATCATGATCGTCTGGTTGATGCCGAGGCGGATCGACGGCAGGGCCAACGGAAGCTCGACCTTCATGAGTTTCTGCATTGGCCGTGCGCCAAAGGCATCGGCGGCCTCACGCACCGCGGCAGGCACCTGTTCGATACCCAGCGCCGTAAGACGCACCATCGAGGGCAATGCGAAGATGACCGTTGCGATAACGCCGGGCGGCTTGCCAATCGAAAAGAAGGCAACGGCAGGAATCAGGTAGACGAAAGTCGGCAGGGTCTGCATGACATCGAGCACCGGCTCGAGAAGCTTTTTGGTGCGCGGGCTTTTGGCGCAGAGAATGCCGAGCGGCAAGCCGAGCGTAACGCAGATCAGCACCGAGGCTGCAACGAGCGCCAGTGTCGACATGCTTTTCTCCCAGAAGCCAAAAAGGCCCAGGTAGGCCAGGCAGGCAGAGGTGAAAATAGCGGCGCGCGGACCAGAAAACCGCCAGGCGGCAAGCACTGCAACGGCGGCAGTGAGGGGCCAGGGCGTTGCGACCATGGCCTTCTCGATGATGTTGAGGATGGTCCGCAAGACCAGTGTGAACACATCGAAAAAGCCAACCCACTTCTGCTTCATCCAGGTGACGGCATTGTCGATGATCAGCGCCGCCGCATTGTCCAACCCCTTGGGGGCCGGAAAACTGGTCAGCCAGTCGGGCAGTGCCGGCGCCAGCAGCCACCACGCCGCGGCCAGCACGAACACCAGAGCCATGAGCCAGGAAAAGTGAGAAGACAGTCGACCAAGGTCAGTCTTGCGCATGCTGACCTCGCCCCGCCAGTGCCGCCAGCATATCCCGAATGCGCAACATGCCGATGACCGCGCCCGAAGGATCGCGAACCGGAATATCCCGGTTCTCGCGCGATGCCAGCCGCGCCGCCTCCGACAGCAAGGTGTCGGCCTCCACTCCAGCGGTCTTCGCGGAGTCCGCCTTTTCGTCCGGACTGGCCTCCGTCATCACGTGCTTTGCGCTCAGCGTATCGCGTGACGAGACGTCCTGGACGAAGGCCGCAATATGATTATCTGCCGGCGCCAGGATGATTTCATGCGGTGCGCCGATCTGCAGGATTCGCCCGTCGCGCATGATGGCGATGCGGCTGCCGATGCGCATGGCCTCATCGAGATCGTGAGTGATGAAGACGGCCGTTTTCTTCATGGTGCGGCACAGGCCGACGAACTGATTCTGCAGCTGGCGGCGGATGAGCGGATCGAGCGCTCCAAAGGGCTCGTCCATCAGCAGGATATCCGGATCTCCGGCAAGCGCGCGCGCCAGGCCGACGCGCTGCTGCATGCCGCCCGACAGTTCCGCGATGCTGGAATTGCCCCAGGCTTCAAGCTGGACTGCTTTCAGCATGTTCTGCGCGCGTTCCATTCGTTGCGGTTGCGGCACATCACGCAGTTCCAGGCCGAAGGCAACGTTCTCGATGACGTTTCGATGAGGAAGAAGGGCGAAGTTCTGAAACACCATGCCGATCTTGCGGGCACGCAGGTCACGCAGCCCGGCGGGCGTGAGTCCGGCAATCCGGACACCGCCGATCATCACATCTCCCGCGGTCGGCCTGATCAGTCCATTCAAGTGGCGAAGGAGCGTGGACTTTCCGCTGCCAGACAGGCCCATGATGCAGAAAATCTCGCCGGGAGCGATACTGAAGCTGGCGCCAGCGACCGCCACAACACAGTTGAGTCGTTTCTGGATGTCATCCTTGCTGCCGCCCTCACGCTGCAGGCGCTGGAAGTCGGCGTCGGCGATGGAGCCGAAAATCTTCCACACATTGCGGCATTCGATGGCGGCTTCAGTCATCACCACAAGCCCCCGAGAGCGATAGTGACGGCTTCGCCGTTGATGCCCGCGGCAGCATCGCTGACAAGAAAGGAAACAGTCTGTGCCACCTCGTCGGCGGATAGCACACGTCCACGTGGATAGCTCGCGTCGCGCTGGCGCCAGACCTCGTCGGTGCTGATGTTTTTCTGGCTGGCCTCCCAGCGGGCATCGTCCTCGGCCATGCCTGTTCGCACCCATCCGGGACAAACAGCATTGGCTGTCGCGCCATAAACCCCGATGTCACAGGCGACCGAGCGCATCAGCCCGATGAGCCCATGTTTGGAAGCGCAATAGGCGGACATGGAGGGCGCACCGACTTGACCGGCTGTCGAACTGACATAGACAATACGTCCCCATTTCGCGCGCGCAATTGCTGGCGCGATGGCCTTTGTCATAAGGAAGGGCGAGTCCAGGTTGACAGCCATGGTGGCGCGCCAGGCTTCAAAGCTCTGTTCCGCGATCGGCTTGTCGATGAAGCCAGGCAAGCCGGCCGCGCAGACAAGAATGGTCGCCGCGCCGTGGCTGGCCGCCGCCTCGAATACCCGGGCTGTCGAACCTTGTTCGGAGAGATCGGCCACGACAGGCACGATGCCGCTTTCCATGGCGGCGGATTTTTCAAGCCTGTCACGGTTGCGGCCGACAGCGATGACACGCGCGCCGCGCCGGGCCAGGAGGACGGCTGCAGCATGGCCGATGCCGCTGCTGGCGCCGGTGACGATCGCCAAGCGGCCCTCGAGATCGTGTGTGGCCTGCCGGACCGTCATTGCCGTCTTGCGTCCTCTCCATGAACCAGCCTGCAGAAGCGTTGCATCGCCGCGGCGGGATCGGGCGCACCCCAGGCATTGCGTCCAATGGCAACGCCCGCCACGCCCGCTTCCAGGGCCGCGGTAATGGCAGCATCATAGGCCGCAGTGTCTTTCGCCGGAGCCCCGCCGGCCAGAACGACAGGAATGTTGCAAGCCATGACGGCCGCGCCAATCTCCGATGAGGGAACCGGCATGGTGGTCTTGATGACGTGGGCGCCCAACTCCTGTCCGGTGCGGCAGGCCGCCACTATCGCACCCGGTGCTTCCGGGTCCGGAAACATGGCGCTTTCCACCGGCATGATCTCGCAGAGATAGGTGAAGCCGCGCTTGTCGCACTCGGCGGCAAGCTTGCCGGACTGCCGCAGCGCCTCCAGTTCGAAGGGAGCGCCCAGCTGGATGAAATTGAGGACGGTGTCGACGCCTAGCCGCTCGGCGTCGTCCAGGCTGTAGGCCATGACATATTCCGTGAGCGGATAATGCCCGCCAACGGTCAATGATGTGAGATCGAGCTTGAGGATTGGCTTCACCGCTCCAAAGGCACTCCGGAAGTCCCGGATCGTGCCGTAGCTTGCAATCATCGCGTCTACACCAGCTGCATCTGCAGCGGCGATGATTGACTTGCGGTTTTCGAGGCCTGTGCAAGGCCACGAGTAAAGCGCGTGATCAATGGCGATGATGACCGTCCGGCCGTCGGCACCCATGCAGTTTGGCATTGTCACGAATCCCTTTCCGGCTCGAACATGATCTTGAACCCGGAGAAGTCCTGGCGGGCGACAAGCGCCTGTTCAAGCGTTCCGAAACCGCACGTCGAGGTTACAAGCGTTTCGAATGGCACGCGGCGGTCAAGCAGGAATTCCAGCGCCTCGTCATAACGGTGGCGGCGCTGGTTTGGCGGTGTCCCGATCCACTCGCTGCCGATCAGCGAGATCTCCCGATAGTGAATGTCATTCAAGTCAATCATCGCTTCCTTGCGGTTGCCGAAACCCGCAAACAGCACAACACGCCCGCCTGGCCGCGCGGCACGCACGCAAGGCATGACCAGATCGGGATTGCCGATGGTCAGGATTACGGCGTCCACGCCCAAGCCGCCGGTCCATTCTGCTGCCGCCTCGGACCAGTTTTCCGGTCCGGTCACGAGGCTCGCACCGAAGGTTCGGGCGGCGGCCTGACGCGGCATCAACGGTTCCACGGCCATCACTTCACAGCCGAGCCTGACTGCGTCAGCGATGATCTTCAGTCCCATGACGCCAGCGGCAATCACGGCAAGCTTCTGGCCCGGCTGCAATTGCGCCTGATCCCGCACCGCATGGATACAGTCGGCAAGGGGCTCGATGAAAATGGCCCGCTGCCGGTCGAGATCCTTGGGCAGCCGCAGGGGTCCGCGCGACCAGTCGATCGGGTCGACAGGGATGGTGGCGAAATCGGCATAACCACCGTAAGTGTCGCCATATACCCGGTCGCCGACGCGGAATGTCTCGACGCCGCGCCCGACGGCCGAAACCTCTCCCAGCCACTCATGGCCGGGATTGAAGGGATAGTGTCCGTCGTTCACTCCAATTTCGTATTTTCGCGAGTCCGTGGCACAGACTCCACAGGCCTCGATGCGGACCTGGATTTCGCCCTCCCGGGGTGGCACGACCGGCAACCGGTCGACCTGCATCTGCCGTATACCGACAAGCCGCGCCGATCTCATCGATGGATTCATGAGGATGGACTCCGTGATTTCGTAACCTTCCCGATGCCGGCAAGGAGCGGCCGGATTGCCTCAAACACCTGCCGGTAAACCTTCAATCTCTCGCCATAGGCTCGATGGGCACCCCTGCGGGGGCGATAGCGGCGGCAGATCGGCAAGCGCAAATTCACACCTGCACTGCGAGCGGCCAGTATGGCCGGTCCAAGATGATCTGCAGCGCCAGTGACCACGTTCAATCTTGCGCCAAGAGCATCGGCGAGTTCGCGCATCAATGCATCGTCGCGGCTCCCGCCACCGGTTACGGTCCAGCGTGCGATCCTGCCCGTCTTTTCCGCTAACCGGTCGGCAATGTCCGCAGCAGACAGCGCCACGCCCTGGACGAAACCATGGCGCAGTGCGGCCGCCGTCGTATCGGATCGCAATCCGGCGATCATGCCTGTGGCATGCGGCGCCCACACAGGGGCACGCTCGCCTGCGAAATAGGGCCAGACGAGCGGTACAGCTGCCGAGTCGCTGCGAATGGATTGTGCCAGCACGGTGTCGGCAAGTGCCAGGCTTGCACCCGCGCAATTTGTCCAGCCGCCAGAGAACCAGCCCGGGCCCAAGTGCGGCGTGGACCGCAGATGGCGATCACGAAGCGGCGCCGCGGTCAAGGCTCCAAGAACCATGGTGGAGCCCACAATGATGACAGCTTCACGGCCCTTGCCAAAGCCGGCCGCGACGAGATCGGCCGTGCTGTCGTAGGTTCCGGCCGCAACCGGAATGCCGGCTGGCAAGCCCAGACGGCGCGCGGCCACTGCCGTCAGGAAACCGGCATGATCGTCTCCTGAGACGATTTTCGGCAATGCGATCCGAGCCGGCAGCGACAACCGCTTGAAGTCCGCAGCCGTGGCGCGATCCATCGTCAACTGCCCCGTCAGCCCCGCTACGAGATATCCTGTCACATCACAGATGCAGCAAGCCTTGCGGTAGAGCAGCGGCGATTGGCGCCGAAAGCGGCGCAGACGAAACTCCAGATCATCATCGGCGGATTTTTCGGCAGATTGTTCTCCACTCTCCTCAAAGAGCTGGATCTGAGCCAACACATGGCCGCGTCTATCAAGCAATATGGGAGCCGGCCCGAACGCTCCGACCGCAATTGCAGAGATCGAGATTCGCGGCCGCCCCTTCAGTGCAAGCCGCACGGTTCGGTCAACGAGTCCGGCCAGACGGGTTAGCGGCATGGTAGCGGTCGCACTCGCGAGTTTTGCCTGCGTCAGCACCTTGCCATGTGCCGAGATGACAACGGCACGCGCGCCCGACAATCCGACATCAATGCCGAGAAAGCCGGCCGTCATCGCAGTTCCGCCTTCAGCGTGGTGAGGAAGCGATAACGGTCCCCTCTGAAGAATGTTTTGCTGAGTTCGACGGGCACGCCATTGATGTCGCGGGCAATGGCATTGGTGGCCAGCAGTGCCGTTCCCTCAGATACATGCAAGAGCTTCGCCTGATGTGCCGTGGCGGACGTGGCCGAGAGGACGTAGTCGGCGATGGCGGGGCCCGCTCCTGCTTCGCGCATGGCGACATAGAGCGACTGGTTGGCGAAATCCATTTTCGGCAGGTCTGGAGCCCGCTGCAGCGGCACAAGGCTCTCCTCGATACCTACTGCCTCGTCCGCGAGGATGCGGACACGCGCGAGTTCGAAGACCTGCGAGCCGGCTTTCAGCCGCAAGATTTCAGCTTCTTCGAAGCTGGCGACGCGGGTTGTGCTCCGGATGACGCGCGAGCTGCTTGACAGTCCACGTGCCGCCGCCATTTCTGAAAAGCTGCGCAGAACATTCTGTTCACTGACGTTCGGCGGCGCCACGAACCAGCCCTTGGCTTCGTCCGACACCAGAATTCCACGGTCGCGCAATTCGCTCAATGCCCGCCGCAACGTCACTCTGCTGACGCCGAGCATTTTGGCAAGTTCACGTTCACCGAGAATTCGGCTGCCGGCAGAGATCTCGCCGCTGCGGACCTGCTGCTCAATGCGCTGCGCTACCACGTTGTATCGGTGCTGCTGCTGGATAATCACGTCGTTGGCCGCCCGGATATTCACCCAGAATTTGCATACCAGATTAATACCAGATTCTAACCAGTCAAGACCTCCTCGCGGGAGTGTTTCCCGGGTGCTGCCGGTTCCATGGTCAAGTTCGCAGACTCACACAAAAGCAAAGACTATGAGGATCTCAGCGCGGATTCCCATCAGCGCGCATCTTTCCCGCCGCACGGTAGCTGAAGCGGGGATCGACGACCGGCGAGAACTTCGAGAAGATGTCGACGACGGCCAAAACCCCGATCTTCTTGCCCATCGCCCAGGTCTGGTTCGGCTGCGAGGCTGGACAACGGCCCTCCCTGAGCTTCGCCTTCATGAGATGAGACGGTATTCGCCTGACAGTTGAGGCCACGCCCGCCGATTGGTGGCGGGGTGTGGCCATGCCGCTCCGGAAGGGGTTTAGGATGGAGTTGCGAACTTCAACCCTAATCCTCAACGGAGAACCAACATGACCACGATGGACAAGATAGCACGGCGCAAGCTGTCGTTGCTCGACCTTGCATCCGAACTTTCCAACGTATCCCGGGCCTGCAAGGTGATAGGCTATTCAAGGCAACAGTTCTACGAGATCAGGCGCAACTTCCAGACCTATGGGGCGGACGGCCTGCTTGACCGCGTGCCGGGCGCCAAGGGACCGCATCCCAACCGGGTGGCGCCTGAGATCGAGACCGCCATTCTCGACCATGCCCTTCAGCATCCCTGCCATGGCTCGACACGGGTGGAACAGGAGCTGCGGTTGAAGGGCATTGCGGTGTCCTCAGGCGGTGTCAGGGGCGTCTGGCAGAGGCATAACCTGCTGACCAAGCACGAGCGCCTGCTCAGGCTGGAGAAGGCCACGGCAGAACGCCAGATCGAACTGAAGGAAGACCAGATCAGGCTGCTTGAACGCTTCAGCCCTGAGTTCAGGGAACGTCACATCGAAGCCCCGCATACCGGCGCTCTGGTGGCCGTCGACACCTTCTTCGTCGGGGCCCTCAAAGGCGTCGGCAAGGTCTATCTGCAGACCGCCATCGACTGCCACTCGCGCTATGCCTGGGCGAGGCTCTACCCCTCGAAGCTGCCGCTCACCGCCGTTCACACCATGAACCACGACGTGATCCCCACCTTCGAGGACCACAACGCCAGGATCGAGGTGGTTCTCTCCGACAATGGCCGCGAGTTCTGCGGCCGTCACGACCAGCACCCTTACGAACTGTTCCTGCAACTTGAGGACATCGAGCACCGCACCACCAGGGTCAAGCGGCCCCAGTCCAATGGCATCGTCGAGCGCTTCCACCGCACCCTTCTCGACGAGCACTTCCGTGTCGAGGGAAGGCGCACTTGGTTCGAAACCATTGACGAGATGCAGAAGGTGCTGGACGAATATCTCGTCACCTACAACACCAAGCGCCCGCATCAGGGACGCGGCATGAACGGCAGGACACCCATCACTGCCTTCAAGGCCGGACTGCCAAAACCAACACCGCAAAAGAAGGAGAAATCACCGCCACAGAAACCCGACAAACAACTCGCAGCCTAAGCCCTCAAAGAGCGGCGAGTGTCAGGTGATAACCATACTTGTACATGCAGTGGCCATCTATAGTGTGCCGATTAGTAGCATCTGTGTCTCCATCGGCGTTAATATCTGCTTCATACCCAATGATGCTAATTTGGTAGAGTTGCGTTGGAAATCTTTGGTGTTTGAGGTAACAAGAATATCTTGATTATAGTTGATAGATGCCCATGCACTTTGAACATCGCAATGAGCGTTAATCCATTTTCTACGCTGTTTACTATTCTTATCGAAAACATCGACAGAAGACTTT
>JALHQC010000038.1 GCA_022842165.1 bacterium | reverse complement strand
GATGCCCAGACGATGGCATTGCCCTGAACGTCGGTGATGGTGATCATCGTGTTGTTGAACGACGAATTGACGTGAACAACACCCGAGGAGATGTTCTTGCGCTCTTTGCGGCGCGGACGTGCAGCTTCCTTGGCCATGTTTGTTCCTTACTTCTTCTTGCCGGCGATTGCCTTGGCGGGACCCTTGCGGGTGCGGGCGTTGGTGTGGGTACGCTGACCGCGCACGGGCAGGCCCTTGCGGTGGCGGAGCCCACGGTAGCAGCCAAGATCGACCAGGCGCTTGATGTTCATGGAAACGTCGCGGCGAAGATCGCCCTCGACCATGTAGTCGCGGTCGATCACTTCGCGGATCGCCAGCACTTCGGCATCGGACAGCTCGTTGACGCGCTTGGTGGCGTCGATCTTCGTCTTCTGGCAAATCTCCACGGCGTTGACCGGGCCGATGCCATAGATATAGCGCAGCGAAATCGCCACGGGCTTGTTGGTCGGAATGTTGACGCCTGCAATACGGGCCACGCCTGATCTCCTAATCACCCCAACAGCATATGCTGTTGAATTCACTTCTGTTTTTCACTTCGACCGGTAGCCGATAATGGCATAAGGCCGTACCCCAAGAGGCAGTTCCCCCTGAAGCCAGCCTGTTCGGACCGAGATTGGCGCTGTCTTTACGAGGGAATCGCTTCCGCGTCAACCTCAAGACTGAGCAATTTCGGGCCTTAAACGCCTTTCAGCAGGCCTTCGATCTGGCGGGTCACCTTGCCGATGTCCGCCATACCGTCGATCGTCTTCAGCTGACCGCTGCCGCCATAATACGCCACCAGCGGCGCGGTCTGCCTGTTGTAGATAGCGAGACGGTCACGGACCGTCTTCTCGTTGTCATCGGCGCGGCGCGTGAATTCGGTAGAACCGCAGACATCGCAGACGCCGGCAACCTTCGGCTTTTCGAACCGGTCGTGGTAACCCTTGCCGCACTTGGCGCAGGTGTAACGGCCGGTGATACGCTCGACGAGCGCCTCGTCATCAACCTTCATCTCGATCACGGCGTCGAGCTTCAAGCCCTTGCCGGCGAGCATGGTATCCAGCGCCTCGGCCTGGGCCGTGTTGCGCGGGAAACCATCGAGGATGAACCCCTTCTTCACGTCCGGAGCGTCCAGACGGTCGGCGATGATGCCGACCACAATGTCGTCCGATACCAGTTCGCCACGGTCCATGATGGCCTTGGCCTTCTTTCCGGTTTCGGTTCCGGCAGCGACCGCGGCGCGCAGCATGTCTCCGGTCGAAAGCTGCTTCATGCCGTGGCGCTCTTCGATGAGCTTGGCTTGTGTTCCCTTGCCGGCCCCGGGAGGCCCCAGCAGAATGATGTTCACCTTTTACTACCCCTGAGCTTGGACTTCTTGATCAGGCCCTCATATTGCTGGGCCAGCAAGTGTCCTTGCACCTGAGCAACCGTATCCATGGTCACGCTCACCACGATCAGCAGGGACGTGCCGCCGAAGTAGAAGGGCACGCCCGTGTAGCCGATGAGGAATTCAGGCAGCAAACACACCAAGGTCAGGTAAAGCGCACCGATGAGCGTGATGCGAGTCAGCACATAGTCGATATATTCGGCGGTGCGCTCGCCAGGGCGGATGCCGGGGATGAAGCCGCCGTATTTCTTGAGATTGTCCGCCGTCTCCTTCGGATTGAACATGATGGAGGTGTAGAAGAAGGCGAAGAAGATGATGAGGACGGCGTAGAGCGCCAGGAACAGCGGCTGGCCGTGGCCGAGAAGAGCAGTGAGCGTGTTCAGCCAGTCAGGCCCCTGGCCCGCCGAGAAGTTGGCGACCGTGATCGGCAACAGCAGAAGCGAGGACGCGAAGATCGGCGGGATGACGCCTGCGGTGTTGAGCTTCAGCGGCAGATGCGAACTTTCACCCTGGAACATCTTGTTGCCGACCTGGCGCTTCGGATACTGGATCAGCAGGCGGCGCTGGGCGCGTTCCACCAGCACGATGAAGGCGATGACGGCAAAGGCCATCACGATGATGCCGAGAATGACGAAGGTCGACACCTGGCCGGTGCGGCCCAACTCGAGCAGGCCCGCGATACCGCTGGGAAGGCCGGCGACAATGCCCGCGAAGATGATGAGCGAGATGCCGTTGCCAATGCCGCGCGAGGTGATCTGCTCGCCCAGCCACATCAGGAACACGGTGCCGCCCGTCAGCGTGATGACGGTGCTGAGGCGGAAGAACAGGCCGGGATCGGCGACAAGGCCCGCCTGCCCCTCAAGGCCCACGGCAATGCCATAGGATTGCAGTGCCGCCAGGAACACGGTTCCGTAGCGGGTGTACTGGTTGATCTTCTTGCGGCCCTGCTCGCCTTCCTTCTTGAGCGCTTCAAGATGGGGCGAAACCGTCGTCATCAGTTGGATGATGATCGAGGCCGAGATGTAAGGCATGATGTTGAGGGCGAAGATCGCCATGCGGCCGAGCGCGCCGCCGGCCAGGTTGTTCACCCAGCCGAGAATTCCGGAAGAGTTCTGCGCCGCGAATTTTGCAAGCTCGACGGCATCGATGCCGGGAATGGGGATATAGCTGCCGAGGCGGTAGACGATCAGTGCGCCCAGCGTGAACCAGATGCGATTCTTCAGATCTTCCGACTTGGCGAGCGCGCCGAAGTTCAGATTGGCTGCAAGTTGTTCCGCGGCTGATGCCATTCTATCGTCCTCGGGCTGAAACGGGAGCCCCAGATGTGGGGCACCCGCGCAACGCTTGCAAGCTTACTTCGATTCCGCAACCGGCTCGACCGGCTTCAGCATCTTGACTGTGCCGCCGGCCTTTTCGACGGCTGCAACCGCACCCGCCGTGGCGTGATAGACTTCAAAGTTGAGCTTGGCCGTGATCTCGCCCTTGCCGAGCAGCCGGACGCCGCCGAGCGGTGCCGAGATGACGCCGGCCGCCAGAAGCGAGGCCGAGGTCACAGTGGCGGAAGCATCGAGCCGCTTCGAATCGACGGCAGCCTGCACGCGCGACAGGTTCACTTCATTGTAGTCGACCTGGTTCGGCTTGTTGAAGCCGCGCTTCGGCAGCCTGCGATAGATCGGCATCTGGCCGCCTTCGAAGCCGGCCTTGGCGCCGCCCTTGCGCGCCGTCTGGCCCTTGCCGCCGCGGCCTGCCGTCTTGCCGAGGCCCGAACCGATGCCGCGGCCAACGCGCTTCTTCGTGTGCTTGGCGCCGGGATTGTCGGCGATCTGATTGAGCTTCATCGGGGTCGTTCCTTATTCCACCACGCGCACGAGATGCGCGACTTTGGCAATCATGCCACGCACCGCAGGCGTATCCTGCAGGGTCGAGGTCTTGTTGATCTTGTTCAGGCCGAGGCCGACCAGCGTCGCACGCTGGGCCGCCGGGCGGCGCTGCGGGCTCGAAATCTGCCTGACCGTGACGGTCTTGTTGTCATTCGCCATGATCCGTGTTCCTTCACTTACTCGGCGGTCGCGATGCCGGCACCGGTGCGGCGGAGAACTTCCGACACCTTCTTGCCGCGGCGCGAGGCAACTGAACGCGGGCTCACCTGCTTCTTCAGCGCATCAAAGGTGGCGCGCACCATGTTGTAGGGGTTCGACGAGCCCTTCGACTTGGCGACGACGTCGGCCATGCCGACCGATTCGAACACGGCGCGCATCGGGCCGCCGGCGATGATGCCGGTGCCTGCGGGAGCGGTGCGGAGCGTGACCTTGCCAGCGCCCCAACGGCCGTCGATATCATGATGCAGCGTGCGGCCTTCGCGCAGCGGCACGCGGATCAGGCCGCGCTTTGCCGACTCGGTGGCCTTGCGCACGGCTTCCGGCACTTCGCGCGCCTTGCCATGGCCGAAGCCGACACGGCCCTTCTGGTCGCCCACGACGACGAGTGCTGCGAAACCGAAGCGCTTGCCGCCCTTCACCACCTTGGCGACGCGGTTGATGTGAACGAGCTTGTCGATAAACTCGCTGTCCCGCTCTTCGCGGTTATCCTTGCGATCACTGCGCTCGGAACGTTCCTTAGCCATATTGCTTTCCGCCTATCTTTCGCCGGATAAATTAGAAGTTCAGGCCGCCCTCGCGGGCAGCGTCTGCAAGCGCCTTGACGCGCCCGTGATACATGTAGCCGCCACGATCGAAGACGACATCCTTGACGCCGGCCTTGATGGCGCGCTCGGCGATCAGCTTGCCGATTGCCACCGCGGCCGCCTTGTCGGCGCCGGTCTTGATTGCGCCCTTCAGGTCCTTTTCCAGGCTCGAGGCAGCAGCCACCGTGACGCCCTTGGCATCGTCGATGATCTGGGCGTAGATGTTCTTGGACGAGCGGAACACCGACAGCCGGGGACGGAGTGAACCGCGCGCCGCGAGAGCCTTGCGGACGCGGGCCTTGCGAAGCCCTTGAGATTTTGTAGCCATGGCCATCACCTGTTACTTCTTCTTGCCTTCCTTGCGGAAGATGTATTCGCCCGCGTACTTCACGCCCTTGCCCTTGTAGGGTTCGGGGCCGCGGTATTCGCGGATCTCGGCGGCAACCTGGCCGACGCGCTGCTTGTCGATGCCGGAGACGACGATTTCGGTCGGCTTCGGCGTCTTGATCTCGATACCTTCCGGGATCGGGTAGTTGATGTCGTGGCTATAGCCAAGCGCCAGCTGCAGGACCTTGCCCTGAACGGCCGCGCGATAGCCGACGCCCGAGATTTCCAGCGTCTTCGAATAACCCGTCGTCACGCCCTTGATCATGTTGGCGATCATGGTGCGCGACATGCCCCAGGCGGAGCGCGCGAGCTTCGACTTGTCCTTCGGATCGACCTTGACGCCGCCGGCTTCCATCTTCGCGATCACCTGGTCGGTGAGCATGAAGCTGAGCTGACCCTTGGGGCCCTTCACGGCGACATCCATGCCGGACAGATTGACGGTGACGCCAACCGGAACGGGAACTGCTTTCTTACCAATACGAGACATGGCAGCTACCTCAGAACACGGTGCAGAGAACTTCGCCGCCCACGTTCTGGGCGCGCGCATCCGCATCGGACATCACACCCTTCGGGGTCGACAAAATGGAAATGCCAAGGCCGTTGTAAACGGTCGGGAGCGTTGCCACCGAAACGTAAACGCGGCGGCCGGGCTTCGAGACGCGCTGCAGCTCGCGGATCACGGGGGCGCCGTCGAAATACTTCAGCTCGACCTCGATGTCGGCCTTGTTGGTGCCCTGCTGCACCACGGCATAGCCGCGGATGAAGCCTTCGCCCTGAAGCACGTTCAGCACGTTCTCGCGCAGGCGCGAATGCGGAACGGAGACCTTGGTCTTGCCCCTTTCATGCGCGTTCCGGATACGGGTGAGCATGTCACCGATCGGATCATTAACACTCATTCTATTCTCCTGAAGTCCGTATCTGTTACCAGCTCGACTTGACCATGCCAGGGATCAGGCCCTGGTTGGACAACTCGCGAAGCGCCAGACGCGACATCTTAAGTTTGCGATAGTATGCACGAGGACGGCCCGTCACCTCGCAACGGTTGCGAATACGGTTCTTGGCCGAGTTGCGCGGCATTTCGGCCAGCTTCAACTGCGCCGTGAAACGCTCTTCCATCGTCACGGTCTTGCTCTGAACGATCGCCTTGAGCCGCGCACGCTTGGCAGCATGCTGCTTCACCAATTTGCGGCGGCGGTTGTTCTTTTCTACCGAGCTTGTCTTCGCCATATGGGCTTTACCTCAGCCTTGTGTTTCGAGTGACCGCTTACGCCGCCTTGCGGGCGGGTTTGCGGAACGGGAAGTTGAATGCATCGATCAGCGCACGCGCCTCGGCATCCGTCTTCGCCGACGTGCAGATGATGACGTCCATGCCCCAGACACGATCAATCTTGTCGTAGTCGATTTCCGGGAAAATGATGTGTTCCTTGATGCCGAAGGCATAGTTGCCATAGCCATCGAAGCTCTTGTCCGACAGGCCGCGGAAGTCGCGGACGCGGGGAAGTGCAATGTTGACCAGGCGGTCGAGGAACTCATACATGCGCACCTTGCGGAGCGTGACCTTGCCGCCGATCGCCAGGTTCTCGCGGATCTTGAACTGGGCAATGGCCTTGCGGGCCTTGGTGACCACGACCTTCTGGCCGGCGATCTTCTCGAGTTCGGAAACTGCCGTCTGAACCAGCTTCGAGTCCTGCGTCGCCTCACCGATGCCCATGTTCAGAACGATCTTGGTGATCTTCGGAACCTGCATGGCGTTGGTATAGCCGAACTCCTTGGTGAGAGCGGGGCGCACGACCTCGTCATAATGCTTGCGCAGGCGCGGAACGTAGTCGGCTGGCACGGCCTCGAGCACGATCGGGTTCTTCGGCGCAGACTTGTCAGCCTTCACCTTCTTCTCGACCGGCGCCTTGGCGCTGTCCTTGCCGGCAGCAGCGGCCTTCGCCGGCTTCTTTGCCTCTTCCTTAGCCATCGATCACTTCTCCCGAACGCTTGGCGACACGCACTTTCTTGCCGTCAGCCAGAGTCTTGTAGCCAATGCGGGTCGGCTTGCCGTCCTTCGGGTCGCGCAGAGCCAGGTTCGACACATGGATCGGCATTTCCTTCGAGACGATGCCGCCTTCCTGGCCGGCCGTCTGCTTGGTGTGGCGCTTGGCGAGATTGACGCCCCGCACCACGGCCCGGTTCTCGGTGGGGATCATGCGGACGATTTCGCCCGACTTGCCCTTGTCCTTGCCGGTGGTGACAACAACCTTGTCACCCTTCTTGATTTTCATCTTCGCTGCGGACATCACAGCACCTCCGGTGCAAGCGAAATAATCTTCATCTGGTTCTTGCCACGGAGTTCGCGCGGCACAGGTCCGAAAATACGGGTCCCGACCGGTTCGCCCTGGGCATTGATCAGCACGGCGGCATTGCGGTCGAAACGGATCGTCGAGCCATCCGCACGGCGGATGTCCTTGGCGGTCCGGACCACGATGGCCTTCATCACAGTACCCTTCTTCACGCGGCCGCGCGGAATGGCTTCCTTGATCGACACGACAATGACGTCGCCAACCGAGGCATACTTCCGCTTCGAACCGCCCAGCACCTTGATGCACTGAACCCGGCGGGCACCGGAGTTGTCCGCGACATCGAGATTTGTTTCTTGCTGGATCATCTGATCACCCGTTCACTCGTGGACCTTGTGGGCCCGCTTCTTCTCTTTAGGCCTGGCCTGCGGTGACCTTTTCGACGAGGGTCCAGCGCTTCTGCTTCGACAGCGGGCGCGTCTCCTCAATCCGAACGGTATCACCGGCCTTGGCCTGGTTGGTCTCGTCGTGGGCGTGGTACTTCTTCGACAGGCGAACGGTCTTCTTCAGAACCGGATGGCGCAGGCGGCGTTCCACCTTGACCACGATCGTCTTGTCGTTCTTGTCGCTGACTACAACGCCCTCGAGGATGCGCTTCGGCATGTTCTTCTCTCCTACTTCGCGGCGGCCTGCTGCGACTGCGCCGTCTTGAGACGGGCGATGTCGCGGCGGATCTGACGGATGCGCGCGGTATTCTCAATCTGGCCGGTCGCCCTCTGGAAGCGCAGGTTGAACTGCTCCTTCTTGAGCTTCAGGATTTCGTCCTTCACCTGGTCCTTGGTGAGAACGCGAATATCTGTGTTCTTCATGGCGGTCACTCTCTTACTCGCCCAGACGCGCGACGAAGCGCGTCTTGATCGGCAGCTTGGCGGCAGCGAGGTTCAGCGACTCCTCGGCCACCTCGCGCGGCACGCCGTCGATCTCGAACAGCACGCGGCCGGGCTTCACACGGGCGGCCCAGTATTCGGTCGAACCCTTGCCGGAGCCCATGCGGACTTCGGCCGGCTTCTTCGACACCGGAACGTCCGGGAATACGCGGATCCAGATGCGGCCGGCGCGCTTCATGCCACGGGCAAGGGCGCGGCGGGCCGCTTCGATCTGACGTGCGGTCAGGCGATCGGGCTCGACGGCCTTGAGGCCGAAGGCGCCGAAGTCCAGCGTGTTACAGCTGGTCGCCCGGCCATGGATACGGCCCTTGAAGGCCTTCCGGTACTTAGTCTTTTTCGGTTGCAGCATTTTCGCTAACCCTCAAACCTCAAGCCGCGTCGCGGTCGCGGCGGCCACCGCCACGCGAACCGGAATCCTGCGGCTCATTCATGCGCTTGTCCTGCGCCATCGGATCGTGCTCAAGGATTTCGCCCTTGAAGATCCAGACCTTCACACCGTTGGTGCCGTAGGTCGTGAAGGCAGTCGACGTGCCGTAGTCCACATCCGCGCGCAGCGTGTGCAGCGGAACGCGGCCTTCGCGGTACCATTCGGTACGGGCGATTTCAGCGCCGCCCAAACGGCCCGAGCAGGTGATCTTGATGCCTTCAGCACCCATGCGCTGGGCAGACTGCACGGCGCGCTTCATCGCCCGGCGGAAAGCCACGCGGCGCTCGAGCTGCTGGGAAATGTTCTCTGCTACCAGCGCTGCATCGACTTCGGGCTTCCGCACTTCAACGATGTTGAGGTGAACTTCCGAGCCCGTCATGTCCTGCACCTTGCGGCGCAGCTTTTCGATGTCAGCGCCCTTCTTGCCGATGACCACACCCGGACGCGCCGAATAGATGGTGACGCGGCACTTGCGGTGGGGACGCTCGATCAGGATCTTCGAGACGCCGGCCTGCTTCAGTTCCTTCTTCAGGTACTCGCGGATAGCCATGTCCTCATGGAGGAGCTTGCCATACTCGCGGCTGTTGGCGAACCAACGCGAATCCCAGGTGCGGTTGATGCCGAGGCGCAGACCAATCGGATTTACTTTCTGACCCATCAGGCAGCTTCCTTCTCTTCACGCACTTCGCGAACGATGATCGTCAGTTCGCTGAAGAACTTTTCGATGTGACCGACGCGGCCGCGGGCATTGGGCATCCAGCGCTTCATGACCAGGTTCTTGCCGACCCAGGCCTGGGAGACGACCAGCGCGTTGATGTCGAGATCGTGGTTGTTCTCGGCATTGGCGATCGCGGATTCGAGCGTCTTCTTGACGTCCTTGGCGATGCGGCGGCGCGAGAAGGTGAGATAGGCCAGAGCCTTGTCCACCTTCATGCCGCGGATTTCGGACGCCACATCATTGAGCTTCCTCGGGCTGATGCGGATCGACCGGGTTACGGCCTTCGCTTCATTCTCCGGCAGGGCGCGCGGGCGAGCTTTCTTGCTCATGGCTTATTTGCCTCCCTTCTTGTCGCCGGCGGAGTGGCCATGGAAGGTCCGCGTCGGCGAGAACTCGCCGAGCTTGTGACCGACCATCTCTTCCGAGACGAGAACGGGGATGAACTTCTGGCCGTTGTGGACCTGGAATGTCAGGCCAACAAACTGCGGCAGGATGGTGGAGCGGCGGCTCCACGTCTTGATGGCCTGCGTACGGCCACCAGCGCCGCGAACGGCATCCGCCTTTTTCAGGAGGTACCCGTCTACAAACGGGCCTTTCCATACAGAGCGTGTCACGGTCTACCTCTTACTGCGACTTCTTGCGGTCATGACGGCTGCGCACGATGAATTTGTTCGTGCGCTTGTTGCTGCGGGTCTTCGAACCCTTCGTCGGCTTGCCCCAGGGTGTGGCCCAGTGCTTGCCGCCGTTAGTACGGCCGCCGTTCGGGTGGTCGACCGGGTTGCGGGCGATACCGCGCGAGATCGGGCGCCAGCCCATCCAGCGGGTGCGGCCGGCCTTACCGATCACTTCGTTCATGTGGTCGGGGTTCGACACCGCGCCAACGCTGGCGAGGCAGGTCGAGTCGACCATGCGGGTTTCACCCGACTTCAGCTTCAGGAGCACGAAGCCCTGATCGCGTCCGGCGACCATGGCGTAGGTGCCGGCGGCGCGGGCGAGCGAACCGCCCTTGCCGGGCTTCGTCTCGATGTTGTGGACGATGGTGCCCACCGGGATCGCGCCCAGGGGCATCGCATTGCCGGGCTTCACGTCCACCGACTTGCCGGCGATGACAGTGTCACCAACGGCGAGGCGCTGCGGCGCGAGGATGTAGGAGAGTTCGCCGTCCTGATACTTGATCAGGGCGATGAAGGCGGTGCGGTTCGGATCGTATTCGAGCCGCTCGACCACTGCCGGGACATCGTGCTTGGTGCGGCGGAAGTCAACCAGACGGTAGGACTTCTTGTGCGCGCCACCCTGCCCGCGTGTCGTCACGCGGCCGGTGTTGCCACGGCCACCCTTGTTGTGGATGCCTTCGGTCAGGCCCTTGACGGGCTTGCCCTTCCAAAGCTGGCTGCGGTCCACCTGAACGAGGTGGCGGCGGCCGGCGCTGGTTGGATTGAATGTCTTGAGTGCCATTGTTCTATCTCACCACTCAGAGGCCGGTCGTCACATCAAGCCGCTGGCCCTCTTCGAGGGTCACATAGGCTTTCTTCACGTCGCTCAGCAAGGCCACCTGGCCCTTGAAACGGCGCTTCTTGCCTTTGCGGACGAGCGTGTTGACGGCCTTCACCTTGACGCCAAACAGGCCTTCGACGGCCTTCTTGATCTCGGGCTTCGTGGCGGTGCGCGCCACGTTGAAGACGATCTGGTTGTGTTCGGAGACCAGCGTTCCCTTTTCGGTGATCGCCGGGCTCTTGATGATGTCGTAGTAATGTTCCTTTGTCACTTGAACCGCGCCTCCAGCGCTTCAACGGCCGCCTTGGTGAGAACCAGCTTCTTGCGGCGAAGGATGTCATAGACGTTGATGCCCTGGATGGGCAGCACGTCGATGTTCGGAATGTTGCGCGCGGCCTTGGCGAAACCATCGTTCACGGCGGCGCCGTCGATGATGAGCGCGTTGACGAGACCCAGCTGCTCGAAGGCCTTGACCAATGTCTTGGTCTTGCCGTCGGCATCGGCCTTGTCGAGGATGATCAGGGACGAGGCCTTGACCTTGCTCGAGATGGCGTGGCGGAGGCCAAGCGCGCGGATCTTCTTGTTCAGCGACGTTTCGTGGCTGCGCGAACGCGGACCGAAGGCCTTGCCGCCGCCGACGAAGATGCCGGACTTGCGCGAACCGTGACGGGCGCCGCCCGAACCCTTCTGGGGGCCGAGCTTCTTGGTCGTGCGGGAAATCTCGCCGCGCGACTTCGCCTGGTGCGTGCCCTGCTGGCGCTTGTTCAGCTGCCACTGGATGACGCGGTGAATGAGATCACTGCGCGGCTCAAGCCCGAAGATGTGGTCGGCAAGCTCGATGCTGCCGGCCGTCTTCGCCTCGATGGTGTGAATGTCGGCTTTCATATCCGTCAACCCTTACTCTGCTGCCGGAGCCTGAGCGGCTTCCGACATCTTGAACGCGCCGGGCTTCGGAGCGCTGTCGGGAAGCTTGCGCTTCACCGCATCGCGCACGGACACCCACGCACCCTTGACGCCCGGAACCGAGCCCCGGACCATGATCAGGCCACGGCCGGTATCGGTCTTGACCACAACGATGTTCTGCGTGGTCACGGTCTCCGCACCAAGGTGCCCAGGCATCTTCTTGCCCTTGAACACCTTGCCGGGATCCTGACGGTTACCGGTCGAACCGATGGAACGGTGGCTGACCGACACGCCGTGCGTGGCGCGAAGCCCTGCGAAGTTCCAGCGCTTCATGCCGCCGGCGAAGCCCTTGCCGGTCGATGTGGCGGTCACGTCGACGAACTGGCCGGCGACGAAATGATCGACCGTAATCTCGGCACCAACCGGGATCACGTTGTCAGGAGACACGCGGAACTCCTTGAGCTTCCGCTTCGGCTCGACCTTGGCCGCAGCAAAGTGGCCGCGGTCGGCCTTCGTCAGCCGCTTGATCTTCGGTATGCCAGCACCAAGCTGCAGAGCAGTATAACCGTCCTTGTCGTTCGTCTTCTGCGAGACGACCTGACAGTTATCGACCTTCAACACGGTCACGGGAACAACCGTTCCCTCGTCCGTGTAGATGCGGGTCATGCCCAGCTTCTGTGCGATGAGACCAGAACGCATCGCTTCACTCCTCGAAAGCTCTAAGTTCAGAGCTTGATTTCAACATCGACACCAGCGGCCAGATCGAGCTTCATCAAAGCATCGACGGTCTGCGGGGTCGGATCAACGATGTCGAGCAGACGGCGGTGGGTCCGCATTTCGAACTGCTCGCGGCTCTTCTTGTCCACATGCGGCGAACGGTTCACGGTGAAACGCTCGATGCGGGTGGGAAGCGGCACGGGACCACGAATTTGTGCGCCCGTGCGCTTTGCCGTATTCACGATCTCCTTGGTCGACGCATCGAGGATACGATGGTCAAAAGCCTTGAGACGGATGCGGATGTTCTGGCGTTGCATTATCTGACCTGCCCTTAATCCGTGATCTTGGCGACGACGCCGGCACCGACGGTACGGCCGCCTTCACGGATCGCAAAGCGCAGCTTCTCTTCCATGGCGATCGGCGTGATCAGCTCGACGTCGAACGAGATGTTGTCGCCAGGCATCACCATTTCCGTGCCCTCCGGCAGCGTCACCACACCCGTCACATCCGTCGTGCGGAAGTAGAACTGCGGACGGTAATTGGCAAAGAACGGCGTATGACGGCCACCCTCTTCCTTGGTCAGGATATAGGCTTCCGCCTTGAACTTCTTGTGCGGCTTCACCGTGCCGGGCTTGCACAGCACCTGGCCGCGCTCAACGCCTTCACGATCAATGCCGCGCAGCAGCGCGCCGACGTTGTCGCCAGCCTCACCCGTATCCAGGAGCTTCCTGAACATCTCGATGCCGGTCACCGTCGTCTTCTGGGTGTCGCGGATGCCGACGATCTCGACTTCCTCGCCAACCTTGACGATGCCGCGCTCGACGCGTCCCGTCACAACCGTGCCGCGGCCCGAGATCGAGAACACGTCCTCGATCGGCATCAGGAAGGGCAGATCCTTCGGACGCTCCGGCTGCGGGATATATTCGTCAACCGCCGCCATCAGCTTCAGAACCGCGTCATGGCCGATCTCGGGGTTGGTGTTGTTCAAGGCACACAGCGCCGAGCCGCGGATGATCGGAATGTCATCGCCCGGGAACTGATACGAGCTCAGGAGCTCGCGCACTTCCATCTCGACGAGGTCCAGGAGTTCCGGATCGTCGACCATGTCGACCTTGTTCATGAACACCACGAGTGCCGGAACGCCAACCTGGCGGGCCAGCAGGATGTGTTCCCGCGTCTGCGGCATCGGGCCGTCAGCCGCCGAGACGACCAGGATCGCGCCGTCCATCTGGGCGGCACCGGTGATCATGTTCTTCACATAGTCCGCATGCCCCGGGCAGTCGACGTGGGCATAGTGGCGGGCCTTGGTCTGATACTCGACGTGGGCCGTGTTGATGGTGATGCCGCGGGCCCGCTCCTCGGGCGCCTTGTCGATCTGGTCATACGCCGTGAACGTCGCGCCGCCCGATTCCGCCAGAACCTTGGTGATCGCCGCCGTCAGCGACGTCTTGCCATGGTCAACATGGCCAATCGTGCCAATGTTGCAATGCGGCTTGTCGCGGTTGAATTTCTCTTTGCCCATCGGATATCTCCGTATCTAATCTTTAAACTGTCTTACCAATTGCGCTTTTCAGAGGTGGTGCAGGAAGTTGTAGCCTCATGCGTACTTCTTCTGGACTTCCTGGGCCACCGCTGTAGGGACCTGCGCGTAGTGATCGAACTGCATGGTGTAGCTCGCGCGGCCCTGGCTCATCGAACGCAGCGTGTTGATGTAGCCGAACATGTTGGCGAGCGGCACCATGGCATTGACGATCTGCGCGTTGCCGCGCATCGAGGTGCCCATGATCTGCCCACGGCGTGAGTTCAGGTCGCCGATGACGCCGCCGAGGAAGTCCTCAGGGGTGGTCACTTCGACCTTCATGATCGGCTCGAGGAGAACCGCACCAGCCTTCTGAAGGGCCTCGCGGAGCGCCATGCGGGAGGCGATTTCGAAGGCGATCGCGGAGGAGTCGACTTCATGGTAGGCGCCGTCCGTCAGAGCGATCTTCACATCGACGATGGGGAAGCCGGCAAGAATACCGGAGTTCATCACCGAGTTGAGACCCTTTTCGACACCCGGGATATATTCCTTGGGCACCGTGCCGCCGACGATCTTGCTTTCGAACTCGTAGCCTGCACCCTTTTCGTTGGGCTCGACTTCGAGGATGACGCGGGCGAACTGGCCCGTACCGCCGGTCTGCTTCTTGTGGGTGTAATCGACTTCGGTCTTGCGCGTGATCGTCTCGCGATAGGCGACCTGCGGTGCGCCAACCTGAACCTCGACCTTGTGGGTGCGCTTCAGAATGTCGACCTTGATGTCGAGATGGAGTTCGCCCATGCCCTTGATAATGGTTTCGCCGGACTCGGAGTCGGTCGAAACGCGGAAGGACGGATCTTCAGCAGCGAGCTTGTAAAGCGCCACAGCCATCTTTTCCTGGTCGGCCTTGGTCTTGGGCTCAACTTTCATTTCGATGACGGGTTCCGGGAATTCCATCTTCTCGAGGATGACGGGCTTCGCCGGATCGCAGAGCGTGTCACCGGTGCGCGATTCCTTGAGGCCGACGAGAGCGACGATGTCGCCAGCGTGGGCTTCAGCAATTTCCTCGCGGTTGTTGGCGTGCATGAGAACCATGCGGCCGACGCGCTCGGTCTTGTCGCGGGTGGAGTTCAGAAGAGCGATGCCCTTGTGCAGCGTGCCGGAGTAGATGCGGCAGAAGGTCAGGATGCCGTACTGGTCATCCATGAGCTTGAAGGCCAGCAGCGACAGCGGCTCGGTGTCGGAAGAAATCCGCACAGTTTCTTCGCCGGTCTTGACGTCGATGCCCTTGATCGGCGGGCGGTCGAGCGGCGAAGGCAGGTAATCGACAACCGCGTCGAGCAGCGGCTGGACGCCCTTGTTCTTGAAGGCCGATCCACAGAGCACCGGGAAGAAGGCGCCGGTCAGCACCGCCTTGCGCAGCAGCTTCTTGATGGTCGGGATATCGAGTTCCTTGCCATTCAGGTAATCGTCCATGGCCTGGTCGTCGAGTTCGGCGCAGGCCTCAACCATGTCGGCACGGGCCTGAACAGCCTGGTCGAGAAGATCGGCCGGAATCTCTTCGTCATGATAGTTCGCACCGAGAGCTTCATTCTCCCAGACGACCGCCTTCATGCGGACGAGGTCGATGATGCCCTTGAAGTCCACTTCAGAGCCGATCGGCAGCTGGATCGGAACGGGACGTGCACCGAGGCGTTCCTTGATGTCCTTGATGCACTGTTCGAAGCTGGCGCCCGTCTTGTCCATCTTGTTGCAGAACACGATGCGCGGAACATTGTACTTGTCGCCCTGGCGCCACACGGTCTCGGTCTGGGGCTCGACGCCCTGGTTCGAGTCGAGCACGCAAACGGCGCCATCGAGCACACGCAGCGAACGCTCGACTTCGATGGTGAAGTCGACGTGGCCGGGGGTGTCGATGATGTTCATGCGCTTACCGTTCCAGTAAGCGGTAGTAGCGGCAGAGGTGATCGTGATGCCACGCTCCTGCTCCTGCTCCATGAAATCCATGGTGGCAGCACCGTCGTGCACTTCGCCGATCTTGTGGCTCTTGCCGGTGTAATAGAGGATACGCTCGGTCGTGGTCGTCTTGCCGGCATCGATGTGAGCCATGATGCCGAAGTTACGATAATCCTCGATGGCGTGTTGGCGGGCCATAATCTTTTATTCCTGTATCTCTTACCAGCGGTAATGGGAGAAGGCGCGGTTCGCCTCAGCCATCTTGTGAGTGTCTTCGCGCTTCTTCACGGCGGTGCCGCGATTGCTTGCCGCATCGAGCAGCTCGCCGGAAAGACGGTCCACCATGGTGGTCTCGTTGCGGTTGCGGGCGGCGGTGATGATCCAGCGGATGGCGAGAGCCTGACGGCGCTCGGTGCGGACTTCGACGGGCACCTGATAGGTCGCACCACCGACGCGGCGCGAACGCACTTCGATCGCCGGGGCGACATTGTTCAGCGCATCGTGGAACACCTGAATGGGGTCCTGCTTCGCCTTGCCCTGGATCTTGTCGAAGGCGCCGTAGACGATGCCTTCGGCAACCGACTTCTTGCCCTCGTACATGAGGTTGTTCATGAACTTCGAAACCACGAGATCGTGGAACTTCGGGTCCGGATTGATTTCACGCTTCTCGGCGCGGTGACGACGTGACATGTTTTAAGTCTCCCCGCTCTTATTTCGGACGCTTCGCGCCGTACTTCGACCGGCGCTGGCGGCGCTTGACGATGCCCTGGGTATCGAGCACGCCGCGAATGATGTGGTAACGGACACCGGGAAGATCCTTCACACGGCCGCCGCGGATCATGACAACCGAGTGTTCCTGAAGGTTATGACCTTCACCCGGGATGTAGCTCACCACTTCGAAACCGTTGGTGAGACGAACCTTGGCCACCTTGCGGAGCGCCGAGTTCGGCTTCTTCGGGGTGGTGGTGTAGACGCGCGTGCAAACGCCGCGCTTCTGGGGGCATGCCTGCATGGCGGGTACCTTGTTGCGGTACGTCGGCGCCTGGCGGGGCTTGCGAATGAGCTGGTTGATCGTCGGCATTGTGGCCTTGTCTCTACCTTCGAACCCGATTGCACATAAACAAAAACACCGACGTGATCCGGGCTCATGGATCGCGCAGTGCTCCAAAACCAGAGGACCCAGGGACCAGCAGTGTTCCCGGAGGGTCTTGACCTCAGATGTTCCTTCTTCGCTTTCCTCGCAACGTTTCGGAGCGCGTAGCACCGACTGCCTGCCGCCAGAAAGCGAGAGGGTATCTACAGGGGTGAACTGGCGGCGTCAACCCCAAAAATCGCGGATTATCGTCCTGATTTCGCGGGTTTTCATCAGCGATGCCATCCCGAATGCGACCGTATGGTGCATCGCACAAGAGAATCGGCGGCGCAAGGCGCGGATCGGCCACAATTGTTCCGAATCCCGCCACATCCGCGCCGATGTTGCGCGTGAATCTCCGGCGCGACGGCGACTCTAACCACACTTAGCCCGAACAAGGGGGAGAATCGCATGATGTCCACACCGCTCAAGGTCTGGTGGCACGAACTGAATACCTGGGAACCCGAGCAGGCACGGCATTTCTACAATGCCACGCTGGGCTGGGACTTCCAGCCGACCGCCCTGCCCGACGGCGCCCGCTACTGGGTGGCCCACAAGGACGGCCGCGCCGTGGGCGGTATCTTCCAGCTGACCGAGCCGGACTTCCAGGGCATCCCTTCCCACTGGATGACATATCTTGCGGTGAACGACATTCTTGACGCGCAAATCAAGGCGGAAGCGGCGGGCGGCGATATCCTGCGGGCGGCCTTCCGGCTTCCCGGCGTCGGCAAGCTCTCGGTCGTCACCGATCCGACCGGCGCCATCATCGGGCTGATCGAGCCCGAAGGCTCCTACGCCACGGCGCCCGTCCACTAAGTTCTTCCCATTCATGGCGCAGGTTGCGGCGAGATTTTTCTCGCCGCAGCGTTGTTGCGCGCCTGAATTCGGCGAAACGACCATTTCATTCGCGCGACAATTATCTTCATTTTTCCAGATTTCGTGACGCCAGTCACATGCGGTTCGGGTTGGAAGGGTTATTCCGGACACCAGCACGAGACACCGAGCCGAATGGAGATTCGCTCATGACCGCAAATACCTCGATCCGCCCGGCAAGCACCGCCGAAGACGATGTGCGGCGCCAGATTGCCCATGCGACGCTGAGGCTTCGCCGCTACCGCCTGGCGCGGGACCGGGCGCGCGAGGAACGCCTCCGCCAGGCGCCGCGGCTGCAGCAGCTCATCGCAGCGCTGCTCAATCCCAGCGGCTGAGTTCCACAAGGGACGGCACCCGACCCCTCGACCATACGGAGATACAAGATGACAACCCACACAAAGGCGCGGGCCAAGGCTCCCGGCACGTTCGGCCAGCTGTTTGCGCTGTTCATCGGCGACGCGTTTCCCAAGCGGCAGCGCACTTCGCTTGCCATGCTCGAAGAGCTTGACGATCATGTGCTGAAGGACATCGGCATCACGCGCTTCCAGATCCAGGAGATGCGACACCGCCGGTAGGCTGCGGCACGGCGGGCAGCAGGCCTTGCGGCACGGTGATGACGGCGATGACCGGGGTGCCGATGCTCAGGGCCTCGGTCTTCCAGAAGAGATTGAAGGCCTTGCGGCGGGCGCTGACCGCTTCCCACGGAATGAAAAGCCGGGGATGGCCCATCCTGAACAGCGGCATCACATCGAGGAACAGGCCCTCCTCCGCGACATGAATGTCGAGCACGAAGCGGTAGGACACCCAGCCGACCATGCCAGTGATGGCGGCATGGGATGTTCCCGCGAGCGGACGGCTGCCGGCGGCATAGGTTCTGGCCAGCTTCTGCCAGCCGCCGGCATGGGCCAGGAACATGACGATCAGGCACCAGAAGATAGGAAATACGACGAGAAAGCCGCCGATGATGGCGGGTATCAGCCAGGGTGAGGTTCCTCCGCTCATGATGACATGTTCCCGCCGCCGCCCGTCCCATTCCCGGGCCGGAGGTTGAGCGAAATCGCAGCAGCTTGCAAGGCGGCGGGCGTGGGTGGCGTCAGGATGTGTCGGCAAGGCGCAGGTCGTGCGCGAGGCCGTGGCATTCGGCCAGCACATGGTCGACCGCGTGGGCGGGGTTCCGGCGATAGCCCGGCGGGCGGCCGGGCCGCAGGGGTTCTGTGAATGTGGGCCGCCCCAGCTGCCGGCGCTTCATCCGCCAGCGGGCCAGACGGTTTGCCTGGCGCGGGATATCGGAGAGTGCTGATGCGAAAGCCGCGAGCCGGCGGCGGAGCGGCATGGCGTTGACTTCGGTATCGGCCGCCGCCGGCGGAACAGGCTGGAGCAGAGGCACGAGCGGGCCGGAGAGCCCGAAGACATGGATGCGCGGTTCAAGCCTTCGCCCGAAGCTGGCGCCGGCCTGCACGCCGAAGCGCTTGCGCTGATCGAAAAGCCGGAACTGCGCCCGGCCCTCGCCCTGCCCGGCAAGGATCGGCCCCTGAAGCTTCAGGCGTTTGGCAGAAGGCTTCGCCACAAGTCCCCGCGCCGCGATGACGATCAGCCGCCGCAACGCCGATTCCGCCGGCCGCAGCACGCGCAGCGCGCGGGCGTGGAGGTCACGGGAGATGCGCGCCGGACCAGCGCCGGATGCAAAGCCCATCAGGACAATCAGCGCTGCGACGATCGCTTCAAGAGCAGTGGTGTTGCGGGCGATGGCCCTGTTCCAGTCCATAGCGGGTTCCTCCGCGGCAAAGAGAACGAAACCGGAACATATTCCTGCGCGGAAGGATTTGTCAAGATATTCCTGTTGAGTGGGACTTGGCTTTACTTGCTGACGCCAGTCGCGCTGACGGAAAGAGTGACGCATCGGCGGCGATGTGGGATGCTTCAATCGGCAACCGGCAAATGGGCCAGACAACAGCAAGATGAACCCGACGCTGACCAGAATCCAACATCTTGCCGCTGCGCGGGCCTATCAGATCTCCGACCACGCCTCTCGTGAAATGCAGGAAGATGATATTCTTCCCCTCGATTTGATTAACGGACTGTCCGAAGCGGCCATCGTCGAGGACTATCCTGATGCGAAACGAGGCCCGACTGTGCTTGTGTTATGCCGGGACCTGAATGGCAATCCACTGCATGCGGTTTGGGCATTCACAGGCTGAAACCAGATTGGGCAGTCCTGATTACCGCATATCGGCCCAAACCCTACGTTATGGACCGCCGATTTTCTCCGCCGCAGGAGTTTGACATGACCGGATCTAGCAGAAAGTCGATCAAGCACATTCACGAAGGCCGCCTCGCTGCCGACGTGGAAGTCACCTTGAACTATGAGGATAAAATCGACTGGAGCCCGACGCTCGGTCCGGATGACATCGAGAAGCTCGACCGCGTCACCCGCGCGCTGAAGGCGGGTGACGTTGCAGCTGCGGCGAAGGATGCGAAAGTCTACCAGCTGCTACCCATCGCGGGCGAATGAGAGCAAATCGCTAGCGTTTCTCTGTTTTCCGTCTTCCCGGCGCAGGCCAGGGTCCATGTATCGGCGGAGTTCCTGTTGAAGAGAAGGTCTCGGCACGCGGAAAGCGGAATCCCGGTCTGCGCCGGGATGACGGGCTGATGTTCTTGAGCGCGCGGGCTGGCGACCTGACAGGCGGAAACGCCGGACGGCTACCTGGGCTTCGTGCCTGTGGAGTCGGCACGGCCCTGATGCAGGCACTTCGTCAGCGCGGCTTCGGGGATCGTCAGGCACTCGTTCCAGTCGCCGCGTTCGGTGAAGAACAGCGAAAGGCCGCGCGCCAATCCCCCGGCAAAATCGCGAAAGGCATTGATGATCAACATGGCATCCTCGTCTGGCTTGTTGCAGGCGCTCACTAGATGTTTGAATTCCGACTTGGTGAAAGGTGATGGAAAACAAGCCGAATTGCAAGGTGGTGCTCCCCTCTATCCGTCATCTCCCCTCTATCCGTCATCTCCCCTCTATCCGTCATCCCGGCGCAGGCCGGGATCCAGCTCTCCTCACCTGACGGTTTTACATTTGACGCGGACTTAGCCGAAGCGGGATCCCGGCCTGCGCCGGGATGACGGGCTGCAGAAATTTCACAACGATCAAAAAAGTGTTCCGGTTTTGTTCTTTTTATGTTCATGCTTAACGCATCGTGAACTGATTCACGCCATTGTTCTCATAAGATCAAACGGTTTTCCTGATGCTCATTTCAACTCTTCAATCGACCCACGACGACCTTCAAGCAACGGTTGCGGGAAGGAAATTTGGAACGATCCTCGCTGATCCGCCGTGGCAGTTTGCAAACCGAACAGGGAAGATCGCTCCAGAACATCGGCGATTAAATCGTTATCCCACCATGCGCCTTGCTGAGATTTGCGGGCTGCCAGTTTCGCATTTGGCTGCAGAACCCGCTCACTTGTATCTATGGGTGCCAAACGCGTTGCTGCCAGACGGTCTAGAAGTCATGAAGGCGTGGGGCTTCAACTACAAGAGCAACATCGTCTGGCACAAGATCCGGAAAGACGGAGGTTCGGACGGACGCGGCGTAGGTTTTTACTTCCGCAATGTTACGGAAGTTTTGCTATTCGGCACCCGAGGTAAAAAAGCACGCACACTTGAGCCAGGTCGCAGTCAAGTTAACATGATGCAGACAAAGAAGCGAGAACACTCACGAAAGCCAGACGAGCAATATCAATTGATCGAAGCTTGCTCACGGGGACCATATCTAGAGTTGTTTGCGCGAGGCGCCAAACAGGGTTGGACACTATGGGGCAATCAAGCAGACACAGACTATACCCCCACTTGGGCGACATATCGTCGTTCCGGTTGATCCCCGAGAAATAACGGCGATCAAACAACGCAAATAACTAATGCAGATTGCAGTTTCCGCACGGACAGCATACAGTACGTTATGGGCTTGTTTGGTGACGGCATGGATTGGATCAATATCTGCGGTAAATGGATCGGCAACCGCGTTAGAGGCTTTCGAGAGAGCACACTTCTGAGAAGACTTTTCTCGCCGTCTGCCGCATGGGATGTACTAATTGCCTCAACCATTTCTCTGATACCTCTTTTTGCATCAGGAATGGTCGAACTGAGGATGGCGACCAGTGATAAAGAAATATTAGCAACTCTGACGAGACCAATGGGAGGCGGCCAGTTATTCCTTTACGGGTTCTCTATCCTTGCAACTGTATTTCTGCTCGTCAACGATCTAGATAATAGAGCGCTTCGGAGATTTGTTCTCCCGCTGACCATCGCACTAATGGTAATTGTGGGTGTCTACATCGGTTCTAATCCAAATAACGCAAGTGTTTCAAACCGACAACTCGTAGCAACTAGCTACTATTTCTACGGTGTCTGCTTGGTTTTTCACTACTTAGCTATATCTTTTAGTCGCACTCTGCCGCCAACAGTCGAGTCTATATTGGACACAGGCGTCAACCGGCTCGAAAGAGAAGTCGATAAGTTGGAGAAGCAAGGTGCTTGAGTTTCGCGAGTCTCCGCGCAATGTTACTCTGCCTGCGATCCAACTGGAGCAACCGGTCGGCAAGTTCTTCATATGCTCAATTCCCGCCTTGGCGCTTTACGAGATCTGCAAGTTTGACATCCGCAAAATGAGCCAATCCGAAGGCATAGATGAATTTTTGGGTATCCAACGTGAAGTCAACCCAAAGAGGCTATCGGAGATCAAGCACTATATCACGACTCAAGACGCTACATTTCCAACAGCCGCCATAATAGCAGTGGATGAAAGGTGCTGTGCATTCGCACCACTAGCTGCAGACCCTCGCATGGGAGTTATCACTCTTTCGAATTATTTGGACAAAGATGACGCTAACAATGACATTCTGTACCGAGACATCGCTAAAGTTCTGGACGGTCAACATCGCATCAAGGCGTTCGAAAATGGTTGCGCTCAAACATTCGAATTGAATGTTGCTATTTTTGTCGGTGCAGACATAGCGACACAGGCCGAAATATTTTCCACTGTTAATTTAGCCCAAACAAAAGTTAACAAAAGCCTTGTTTACGACTTGTTTTCAATGGCTAAGACCCGGAGTCCAGAAAAGTCAGCGCACGAGATTACAGTGCTACTGGATCGTCGACATGACAGTCCGTTTCATCAGTTGATCAAGCGGTTAGGAGTGGCGACTTCTGGGCGTATAGGCGAGACTTTGTCCCAGGCAACCGTTGTAAGAGGAATCCTTTCTCACATAACAAAAGATGTTTTGGTAGACCGGGAAATAGGCAAACGGCAACGGGAGTGGGCGTTCAAATCTGGTGACGAGTATCGTTTTATTTTCAGGTACTCGTTTGTAAAAGGCGAAGATGACAAGATTTTTCTTAACATTCTGAACTATTTCAAAGCTGTTAAAGACAAGTGGCCCAAGTCATGGGCTGATCGCGGAACGGGCAATATTCTGGTCCGGACGAACGGCTATCTTGCATTCATGAGATTCATGAGGCCGGCAGTTCTCAGTTATGATGTAAGGCCTAATCTAGTTCCTAAAGAACACTTTGAAGCATTAATGTCGAAAATTGACCTGCCAGATGGATCGTTCACGACCGACAACTACCCCCCCGGAACAAGTGGTGAGACACGTCTTTATCGAGACCTGCTCGACAAATCTGGATTGCCCGAATAAATGCGCGTATGTAAGCCAGAATCATAACACTCAAATATCCAGCCCCTCATCGCTCACGAACTCCGCGCGCTCGCTGATGAAGTTGAACCGCTCCTCAGGCCTGTTGCCCATGAGCTGTTCGATGGTTTTGGCGGTGGCGGTGCGCAGGGCGTCTTCGAGGGTTACTCTCAAGAGATGCCGCTTCTTCGGGTCCATGGTGGTTTCCTTCAACTGCGCCGGCAGCATTTCGCCGAGGCCCTTGAAGCGGCTCACCTCCACCTTGCCGCGGCCTGAAAGCTCGGTGCGCATCAGTTCCTCGCGGTGCTTGTCGTCCCGCGCGTAGGCGACTTTTGCGCCTTGCGCCAGTTTGTACAGCGGGGGAACGGCCAGATAGAGGTGGCCGTCGTCGATCAATTTCGGCATCTGGCGGTAGAAGAAGGTCATCAGCAGTGAGGCGATGTGGGCGCCGTCAACGTCGGCGTCGGTCATGATGATGATCTTGTCGTAGCGGAGATCGTCTTCCCGATAAGAAGCGCCGGTGCCGGCGCCGAGGGCCTGCACGAGGTCTGCCAGCTGCTGGTTGGCGGCGAGCTTGTCCTTCGTGGCGGAGGCCACGTTGAGGATCTTGCCGCGTAAAGGCAGCACGGCCTGCGTCTCGCGGTTTCGCGCCTGCTTGGCGGAGCCGCCGGCCGAGTCACCTTCCACGATGAAAAGTTCTGAGCCATCCTTCTGGCTGGCCGCGCAATCGGCCAGCTTGCCGGGGAGGCGGAGCTTCCGCACGGCGGACTTGCGGCCCACTTCCTTTTCCTGGCGGCGGCGGAGGCGTTCTTCGGCGCGGTCGATGATGAAGTTCAGCAGCCGGTCCGCCTGGGCGGGGTGGCCGGTGAGCCAATGGTCGAAATGATCGCGCACGGCGTTTTCGACGATGCGCATGGCCTCGACGGTCGCCAGCTTGTCCTTCGTCTGGCCCTGGAACTCGGGCTCGCGGATGAAGACGGACAAGAGTGCGCCGGACGACGTCATCACGTCATCCACCGTGACGACGGAGGCGCGCTTGTTGTTCGAGAGTTCGGCGTAGTTCTTGAGCGAGCGCGTGAGGGCGAGGCGGAGGCCCTGCTCATGCGTGCCGCCTTCGGGCGTGGGGATGGTGTTGCAGTAGGAGGACGAGAAACCATCCTCGCCGCCGAACCAGGCGACGGCCCATTCGACCGTGCCGTGGCTGCCTTCCTTCTCGACGCGGCCGGAGAAGATCTCGTCCACCACGCGCGTCATACCTTCGAGGCGCTCGGCGAGGAAGTCCTTCAAGCCGCCGGGGAAATGGAGGGTGGCTTTTTCGGGCGTGTCCTTGTCCTTGATCAGGCTTGGATCGCAGGACCAGCGGATTTCGACGCCGCCGAAGAGATAGGATTTCGAACGCGCCATCCTGTAAAGGCGGGCGGCGGAGAATGACGTGTTGCCCTTGCCGAAGATCTGCTCATCCGGATGGAAGGAGACCTTGGTGCCGCGGCGGCCCGAGACCTTGCCGAGGTTTTCGAGTTTGCCCGTGGGCTTGCCGCGCTTGAATTCCTGCCGGTAGAGCTGCTGGCCGCGGGCGACCTCGACGATCACATGGTTCGACAGCGCGTTCACCACCGAGACGCCGACGCCGTGGAGGCCGCCTGAGGTTTCATAGGCACCAGAGTCAAACTTTCCGCCGGCGTGCAGCGTGGTCATGATGACTTCCAAGGCCGACATGTTCTTGAACTTGGGGTGCGGATCGACGGGGATGCCGCGGCCATTGTCGATCACCGTCAGGTAGCCGTCGGCGGCGTAGTGGACATCGATCCAGGTGGCGTGGCCGGCGACGGCTTCGTCCATCGCGTTGTCGAGGACTTCGGCGAAGAGGTGGTGGAGGGCCTTCTCGTCGGTGCCGCCGATATACATGCCGGGGCGGCGGCGGACGGGCTCTAGGCCTTCGAGCACCTCGATGTCGGCGGCGGTATAGCTTTCCTCGCCGCGCGACCTGGCGGGGGCGGTGTTTTTCGGCTTCTGGGCTGCAGGGAGATCGTCGAAGAGGTCTTTGGACTTGGCGGACTTGGCGGCTTGGGCGGCTTTGGCCATTTTCGTTCCCGAATCGTTTCAGGCGTGAGTATCGCGTGCAGGGGCATCAAGGCAACACTTGACTTCATCGCCGTCTCGCGGCGCAGTTACGGCATGGCAGAGCCCGTCATCATTCACAACCGGCCGTTCTGGGCGCGGATCCTCACGGTGTTCTGGGCGGTCGAGGTGGCGGTGGGCCTCGTCTTCGCGGGCGTGGGGGCAAGCTGGCTCGGCGCGGGCGAGAATGGGCTGGCGGGCGTGACGATCGGCTGCGGGCTGCTGCTGGCGGTGGTGGGCGTGGTGATGACCGGGGTCTCGTGGCGAGTGTGGCGGCTGGGGCAAGGGCCCGCCATCGAGATGCGGGACGGCGGGCTGGTGGACCGGCGGATCGCCGACGCGACTATCCCGTGGGCGGCGATTTCATGGGCGGTGATCTTCAACGGGCGATCCTACAGCCTGCAGTTCGACGTGGCGCCGCCCGAGCGTGCGGCACTCGACGTCCACTGGGAACAGCGGCTGATGGGGCGGTTCAACCGGCTGTTCAACTATCCCGAACTGACGATGGTGACGCTCGGAACGGCGAAGTCTGCCCATGCGTTAGGCAGCTTGATGGAAAGTTTCAAATCTCCCCGCAGGTGACGCAGCTTTGGGCATTGGGCTGCTCAATACCTCACCAGATTGCTTGACAATCAGCCAGCGCGGGCGTTTCCTGACAGATAACAAAATTACCCCTCAGCAAACGACTCAATGGGGGATGGCCCAGCCCGCTGAGGGGAAAATGGCTGGCCGCCGGGAGGGAAATAGATGTCTGATCTCAATGAGCGCATTGAGTCGATGTACCGTGGCGACGTTCGCGGGGCATGGGCTTTCATCGTCGTGCTATGGGTCGTCGTACTGTTCGTGCTGTTCATGTCCTGGCCGCACATTCCGCACAGCGGCGTGCGCATCGTGGCCCTGGTGGCCGCGGCGGCCGTGCTGATTTTCAACACCGCATCGATCGCGGCCATGGTGAAGAACTATTCCACCGACAAGGACTTCATCTACGGCCTCGACATCAAGATGCTCGATGAATCCCGGCGGAAGAAGGGCTGAGGCAGGACCATGGCAAAATACACACCTCCCGATCAATCCCGGGCCATGCAGTGGATTGACATCATCTTCGTCGTCGCGGCGATCTTCCTCGCCCTGTGGCTGCCGCTGCAGGCCGGATGGGCGGGCGTCTCGCGGGCCATCGAGAAAATCGAGAACCCGACCTGGGAGCTGCTGGGGCAGACACCCGTTCAGGTCGAGCAGTGGGTGAAGCTCGGCTTTGCCGATGCCGCCGCCGCGCATGACATCATCCAGAACAAGTTCGACTACACGATCGACTGGCTGCAGCTTCTTATCATGACGGTTGTGATCGTCGGCTATTTCGTCTTCCTCTTCCGGGCCTCCGACAAGGAGTACCGCGAGGTGATCGACGAAAAGTTCAACGGCAAGTGAGGAGCGGCAAACATGTGGATCACCGTCGTCAATATCGGCTGGGCCGTTTCCGCCGCACTCGTCCTCTGGATGGTCTATGACTGGTTCAAGGTCGATACATCCTATTCGGAAGAAACGCTGACATCCTCGCGCGAAGGCGAGATCGAAGCGACGTCCGAAAAACACAAGCTCTGAGGAGGCAACAATGGTTCAAGCTGCTGCGGCCTCATCGGCCCCCGTACAAAAGGTTTCCCTGCTCCGCGTTCTCGGCCCCGCACATGTGTGGGCGCTGGGCGTGGGCATCGTGCTGGTCGGCGAATATACCGGCTGGAACTTTGCCGCCGACAAGGGCGGCACACTCGCCGCGCTGATCATCTGCTGGGTGATCGGACTTCTCTACACGTCTGTTGCCATGATCGACTCGGAAGTGACCTCGACGGTTGCCGCCGCCGGCGGGCAATATGCCCAGGCCAAGCACATCGTCGGGCCGCTGATGGCCTTCAACGTGGCGCTCTACCTCGTGTTCGCCTACACGATGCTCGAGGTTTCGAACGCCATCCTGATCGCCGACACCATCAAGGCCTATGCGGGCGACGGGTTCGGGGACTGGCACTACAGGGGCGCCATCGCCACTGTCATCGTCGTACTGGCGACGCTCAACTACCGCGGCGTGCTGATGACGCTGAACGTGAACTTCGTCATCACCGCCATCGCCTATCTCGCCATCATCGTCCTGTTCTTCTCGGTGCAGCCGTGGAGCCAGGGCGCGGTGCTGAAGCTTGGCGAAATGGTGACGCCGGAGAATGCCCTGCCCTATGGCTGGATCGGTGTCATCGCCGGTTTCCACTGGGGCATCTGGTATTATCTCGGGATCGAAGGCACGACACAGGCGGCGGAAGAAGTACGCTCGCCCGCACGCTCGCTGCCCTATGGCACCATGGCCGGGATGATCACGCTGCTGATCGGCGCGTCGCTCACCTGGTATATCTGCGCCTCGCTGATGCCGTGGCAGTACCTCGGCTTCACCTACTACCCGCTGCTCGACGCGGGCAAGCTGACCGGCAGCAAGACGCTGGAGACGATGATGTTCATCGCCACCATCCTCGCGGCGGTGGCTTCCGCCAACGGCTGCATCAACGATGCGGCGCGTGCCTGGTTCTCGCTTGGCCGCGACCGGTACCTGCCCACATGGTTCTCGGCCGTTCATCCGAAGTACCGGACACCCTACCGCTCGATCCTGTTCCTGCTGCCGATTGCACTGGCCTTCGCATTCATAGCGAACCTCGGCCAAGCGATCACCTTCTCGATCCTGTCGGGCGTTCTGCACTATACCTTCATGAGCGTGAACATCATCATGTTCCGGAACAAGTGGCCGTTGGGAACGATCCGGCGCGGATATACGCATCCGTTCCACCCGCTTCCCGCCGTGGTGCTTTTCGTGCTGTGCGTAGTCACCTATTTCGCGATCTTCCTGGGCTACGGCGCGCAACTGACCGCGATGGTGGTGTTCTACATCATCATGTCGGTGTGGTTCCACTTCTACCGCTACCGCTATGTGAAGCGCGGTGACCAGTTCACCATGCCGTGGCCAAAGCCGCGCGGTTACTGATACGCCAGATGACGGAACGGCCCGCCCCGTGGCGGGCCGTTTCTGTTTCCACGGCACGGCAGTTCCGGTAACACAGTTTCATGTGGCAGACAGTCTTCAGCATCATTGCGGCGCTTGCGCTCGCGGCACTTCTGGCGCGGCAGTTCCTCGACGCCATGGCAAAGCGCAAGGCGGCGCCCCATGCGTTTTTTGGGGAGGCGGCGGGGATACTCGACGCGCCGCGCATCACTGCCGGGGAGGCTGCTGGAACCCTCTGCCTCAACGGGCGCTATCAGGGGCATGAAGTGCAGGTGAAGGCAATCACCGATACGCTGCCCGTTCGCAAGCTGCCGAGCCTGTGGCTGATGGTGACGATTCCCGAAGCGCTTCCGATCACCTCCACCTTCAATCTGATGATGCGGCCCGCGGGACCGGCGACATTTTCCAATTTTGACCGGCTGCCGGTGAGTATCGAACGGCCGCCAGATTTTCCCGAGCATGCCGTGGTGCGCACCGACGATCCCGCGCATCTGATCCCTGCACATGTGGTGGCGCCGCATCTCGAGCCGTTTTTCGGGCCGCGAGGCAAGGAACTGCTGATCAACCCCAAGGGGCTTCGCATGGTGGTGATGATGGCGGAGGCCGACCGCGCGCGATATGGCGTGTTCCGGCAGGCGGACTTCGGGGAGGCCGCTCTCGACCCCGGCATGCTGAAAGACATGCTCGACCGGCTGCTGGCCTTGCGCAACGACATCGAGGACTGGCACAGTCAGCAGTCATGAGCACGCAACCCCGAAATCCCTATACCGTTCTCGCTGCCGCAGTTGTGCTGCCCGGTGCCGGCCATGTGCTGCAGGGCAAGCCGCAGCGCGGGCTGATGTTCCTGTTCTTCACCATTGTCCTCGGCTGGGTGAGCGTGAAAATGATGCCGGAGACGGCGAGCTTTTTCGCGCGGCATGTGGGCGGTATCTTCATCTATGGCATCTCGGTGATCGATGCCTACAAGTCCGCCCGCATCGCCTGGGAGACATGGCGGCATGCGCAAGCGCAGCCCGCGCAGGCGGATCAGCCGGAATGACCAAGCGCATTCTGCTGACCGCGAGCCGGGTGATCGGCTTCGATGGCAAGGGCCATGTCATCTGGCGGAATGGCGAAGTGGTGTTCGAGGGACCGCGCATCATCTTCGTGGGGCGCGGCTTCGAAGGCCATGTGGACGAGCGCATCGATTATGGTAACGCCATCATCGGGCCGGGGTTCATCGACCTCGATGCGCTGGGCGATCTCGATTCGACGGTGCTGACGCTCGACAATGGGCCGGACTGGACGCTGGGGCGCAAATGGACGGCGGACTATCTCCGCGAGGGGCCGCGCGATGCCTATACATTCGAGGAAGGCCAGTTCAAGTATCGCTATGCCTTCGCGCAGCTGATCCGCAACGGCATCACCACGGCGATGCCGATCACCTCGATGAGCTACCGGCAGTGGGGCGAAACCTACGAGGAGTTCGCGGGCGTTGCGGGGATTGCGCAGGAGCTTGGTCTCAGGGCCTATCTCGGGCCTTGCTACATGTCCGGCATCTCGCTCACCGATGATCATGGCAACATCTCGCAGCACTGGGATGAGACAAAGGGGCTCGACGGGCTCGCTGCGGCGGAGCGCTACATCCGTGATTTCGATGGTGCAGGCGATGGGCTGATCCGCGGCTTCCTGGCGCCCAACAGGATCGAGACCTGTACGCCCAAGCTGCTGCAGCGCACGGCCGAGATTTCGCGCGCTGCAAATGTTCCGGTGCGGCTGCACTGCTGCCAGTCGCGCTATGAGGTCGAGCTGGTCGGCAGGCTGCACGGTCAATCGCCCTATCGCTGGCTTCATGGTCTTGGCCTTCTGAATTCGCGCGCCGTTCTGCCGCATGGCATCTTCCTCGAAGACGGCGATCTCGACCTGCTGGCGGAGAGCGGCGCTTCGCTGGTTCACTGCCCCGTCGTCTTCGCGCGCTTTGGCGATGCGCTGCGCTCGTTCGCCAGCTATTCGGCGCGCGGCATCACCATCGCCATGGGCACCGACACCAACCCGCCGGACCTCGTCGACAATATGCGCCAGGGCCTCAACATCTGCCGCGTGGTGGATGGCGGCGAAACGGCGAGTGCCGCAGCGTTCTACAACGCCGCCACGCTGGGTGGCGCCAAGGCGCTGGGCCGCAGCGACATCGGGCGCCTGAACGCGGGGGCGCTGGCCGACATCACCGTGTTCGACCTCACCGGGCTGCACCTCGGCCCGATCATCGACCCCATCAAGACCATGCTGCTCGCTGGCACGGGGCGGGACTTCACGCATTCATGGATCGCCGGCCGCCCGGTGATGACGAACCGCGCGCTGCCGGGCATCGACGACGGCGAGTTGCGGCAGCGGGCACAGACGCTGTTTGCGAAGCTGGAAGCGAGCCACACGGCGCGGGCGCCGGGCCATCCTTCCACGGAGCAATTGTTCAAGCCTTCTTTTCCCATCGCCGGCTGAACTTTTGGGCCAACAAGATTCTTGTATTCAGTGACTTGGCTTTGCGCTAATTGCGCACGCTCTTTTCATTCAACACAGGAGTTCCGATGAAATGACCAACTGGCCCGTGCACGCCACCTGGAATGGCCCCATCGTAATGATCGGCTTCGGCTCGATCGGACGGGGCACGCTGCCGCTGATCCTGCGCCACATCAAGTGCAGCCCTTCGCAGATCACGGTGATCGATCCGGACGCGTCCCGCAGCCAGCTGGCCGAGCATCAGGGCGCGGCCTTCATCAATGAAGGCCTGACACGGAAGAACTACCGCCAGGTGCTGAAGCCCCTGCTCACCTCCGGCCCGGAGCGCGCCCTTATCGTGAACCTGTCCGTCGATGTCGGAAGCCTCGACATCATGCGCGTGGCGCGCGAGACCAACTCCCTCTACGTCGATACGGTGATCGAGCCGTGGAAAGGCTATTACGACAATCCCAATGCCACCCACGGCGAGCGCACCAACTACATGCTGCGCGAGGGCCTGCTTGCCTTGAAGAAGGAACTGGGCACGGGCGTCACCGCTGTTTCGTGCTGCGGGGCAAACCCCGGCATGGTGTCGTGGTTCGTCAAGAAGGCGCTGATGGACATCGCCGCCGAACTCAAGCTCAAGGTTTCCGAGCCCACGACCCGCGAAGGCTGGGCGAAGCTGATGAAGCGCGCCGGCGTGAAAGGCATTCACGTGGCCGAGCGCGACACGCAGCGCACCAAGGCGCCAAAGCCCTTCGACACGTTCCTCAACACCTGGTCGGTCGAGGGCTTCATCGCGGAAGGGCTGCAGCCCGCCGAACTGGGCTGGGGCACGCATGAGAAGAAAATGCCGCCCAAGGGCAAGAAGCACAAGGTTGGTAACGGCGCCGCGATCTATATCGAACGGCCGGGTGCGGACACGCGGGTGCGCACCTGGACGCCGACGCAGGGGCCGCATTACGGATTTCTCGTGACCCACAACGAGGCGATCTCGATTGCCGATTATTTCACCGTGAGGGACGGCCGGAAGGTGACCTACCGCCCGACCTGCCACTATGCCTATCACCCCTGCAACGACGCCATTCTCTCGTGGCACGAGATGCTGGGTGCGGGCGGCAAGCGGCAATCGCAGTGGCATGTGCTGGACGAAAACGAGATCGCCGACGGCATGGATGAGCTGGGCGTGCTGGTCTATGGCCACAAGAAGAATGCCTATTGGTATGGCTCGCAACTGTCGATCGAGGAGGCGCGGAAGCTCGCCCCCTATCAGAGCGCCACGGGGCTGCAGGTGACCTCATCGGTACTGGCGGGCATCGTGTGGGCGATCGAGAATCCATCGGCCGGCGTCGTCGAGACCGACGAGATGGATTACAAGCGCTGCATGGAGGTGCAGCGGCCATATCTCGGCACCGTGAAGGGCTACTATACCGACTGGACGCCGCTTAAATCGATCGAGCACCTTTTCGAGGGCGACATCGACAAGCGCGACCCTTGGCAGTTCCAGAACATTCTGGTGCCGTAATCCGGAGACATTCTCCATGGCGGGGCGGCGGCGCGCTGCCATGGAGGGCTTCCCTGAATTTCTGTAACAATCGGCGCATGAGAACGATTCGCGCTTTCGCATCCCTCGCCGCGGCAGGCTGGCTTCTGGCCGGTGCCGCATTGGCCGCTCCGCAACACGGCATCGCCATGCAGGGCGAGCCCGCCCTTCCGCCCGACTTCAGGCACCTGCCCTACACCAACCCGCAAGCGCCGCAGGGCGGGCAGCTGCGGCAGGCGGTGAGCGGCAGTTTCGACAGCGTCAACCCCTTCATCGTCAAGGGTGCTGATGTGACGGGCATCCGCACTTACGTGTTCGAAAGCCTGCTGGGGCGGAACTGGGCGGAGCCCTTCTCGCTCTATGGGCTGCTGGCGGAATCAATCGACGTTTCTGACGACCGCCAGAGCTTCACCTTCAGGCTGCGGCCCGAGGCGACGTTTTCGGACGGGACGCCGGTGACGTCCGCCGATGTGGTGTTCAGCATGGAGACGCTGCGCGACAAGGGGCGGCCGGGTTTCAAGAACTCGTACTCCAAGGTGAGCAAGGTCGAAACACCTGATGACCGCACTATCATTTTCACGCAGAGTGCGGGCGACCGCGAATTGCCGCTGATCGTCGGGCTGATGCCGATCCTCTCGAAAGCCTATTGGGAGGGGAAGGATTTCACGCAGACGACGCTCGAGCCGATCGTCGGCTCCGGGCCCTATGTGATCGGGCCGGTGAAGGCGGGGGAAAGCATCACCTATGTGAAAGACCCCGACTACTGGGGCAAAGACCTGCCGCTGCAGAAGGGCTTGTGGAATTTCGCCGAGGTGCGGTTCGACTATTACCGCGACGCCAATGCGGCGTTCGAGGCCTTCAAGTCGGGCCAGGCTGATGTGCGGATCGAGACCGACCCGACGCGCTGGGCGACCGCCTATGATTTTCCGGCGGTGAAGGACGGGAAGATCACGCTCGAAAGGATCGAGCAGCGGACGCCGGCGGCGACTTCCGGCTTTGCCTTCAACACGCGGCGCAAGCTGTTCGAGGACGTGCGGGTGCGCGAGGCGCTGGTGATGGTGTTCGACTTCGAATGGGCCAATGCCAATCTGTTCTCGAACGCGTTCCGGCGGACGCAGGGCTATTATTCCGGCTCGGAACTCTCTTTCAAGGGCGTGCCGGCGGATCAACGCGAACTGGCGGTGCTGGGCGATGCCGCCGCCGGGCTGCGGCCGGAATTTCTCGACGGCACCTACCAGCTGCCGGTGAGCGATGGCTCGGGCCGCGACCGCAAGACCTTGCGCAAGGCCGTGGGGCTGCTGGGGGAAGCCGGCTGGACCATCACCGGCGAGGGGCTGACCAATGCGGCGGGCGAGCCCTTCGCTTTCACGATCTCGATCGTCAGCAAGGACCAGGAGCGGATCGCGCTGCACTATCAGCGCTCGCTTGCCGCGATCGGCATCAAGGCGGATGTGCGGATCGTCGATTCCGCGCAGTTCAACCGCATGCAGCGCTCCTATGATTTCGACATGATTCCGGTGACGTGGTTCAACTCGCTGTCGCCCGGCAACGAGCAGATGAATTATTTTGGTTCGCAGGGGCGGACGGCCGAGGGCACGCGCAATTATCCCGGCATCGCCGATGCGAACGTCGACAAGGCCATTGCCGCCATGCTGACGGCAACGACGCGCGAGGTTTTCGTGGCGGCGGTCAGGGCCGAGGACCGGCTGCTGACGTCCGGCTTCTATATCGTGCCCTTCTACAATGCCGGCGGGCAATGGGTGGCGCGGTGGAACCACATCGGCAGGCCGGAGCAGCAGCCGCTGCCCGGCTTCGAGGCGACGACGCTGTGGCGCATCCCGTAAGCTTCAACATTTGTCAGCGGCGGCTATGCCGCTTATAAGGCGCACCACCACATCCGGTTCGTGAACGCGCTTCCCGCGGACCGCCCACGGCACACCCGTCCGGAATGCGCTGGAACCATGCTGAGGATCATCCGATGACGGATCGTTTTGTCATTGACGTCGTGTCGGACGTCATCTGCCCCTGGTGCTTTCTCGGCAAGCGCCGCCTCGACAAGGCGCTGTCAATGGTGGACGGCGTCGAGTTCTTCGTGCGCTGGCGGCCCTTCATGCTGGACCCGACCATTCCGCCGGCAGGTTTGGACCGCACCCAATACCTGACGGCGAAGTTCGGGCCTGAGCGGGTGAAGACCATCCACGATCCGCTGATCGCGGCCGGGGCCGAGCTTGGCGTTCCCTTCAACTTCGATGCCATCACCCGCACCCCCAACACGCTGGATGCGCATCGCCTCATCCGCTGGTCGCATACGATCGAGCGCCAGCACGACATGGCCGAGCGCCTGTTCATGGCCTATTGGGCGGAAGGCCTCGACGTGAGCGACCATCAGGTGCTGGCGAAATGCGCCGGCGAAACCGGCATCAACGCGGCGCAAATCGCCGAGCTTCTGGCGAGCGAGCAGGACGTGGAAGAGGTGAAGACCGAAATCCAGCACTCCACCGACATCGGCGTGACGGGTGTTCCGACCTTCATCCTCGGCCAGAGCTACGCGCTGGTGGGCGCGCAATCACCGGAGGTGCTGGCGGATGCGATTGGGCGTGTGGTGAAGGAGTTGGCGGAGTAGCTGTTCTGTAGAAGCACCGCAGCAGATCGCACATCGCCCGGAAGCATCAACTTCTAAAGTCTCCCTTGGTTTATTATAAGCACCGTGTCAATATTGGTTACGTCTCTCCTACAGATGCATACTACGTCTAAGTCCCACTTTCTCTTAGTTACTCACAACGATTTCAACGTCTATTTGTGGTACGACGAGCAATGAAGATTTTTCTGGGCTATCCCTCTGAGCACGAAAGGACGGCATGGGTAGTTTATGAGTTCCTGAAGGGACTAGGAGATCAAGTCTGGTTTGACAAAGTTTCGCTTGTAGCAGGCGTCGAATGGGATCAAGAGCGCCTTCGAGGTCAGCAACAGGCCGAGTTGGTCGTTCATCTATGCTCTAACGAGATAATGAATCGTCCAGGTGTAGTGAATCGGGAAATTCGCCAATCTTTGAGATTGGTTGATGATCAACCGCTGGGGTCTCTTTACCTCATAGCTATTCGACTGGATGACATAAAGATGCCAGTCGAACTAACTCGATTTCAGTATTTTGACTTCGCTAATGACTGGCAGGCGAGGCTTCATGACGGTGTTGAGAGGCGTCGAGCTCAGTTGCATCCCGCGCCGACACAAGACCCGATGCCTCCAGCACTCACAGAACCTTCTGACTCCATCGTTCGTGCAGAAGCCCTGTCGGAGGGGATTCAGAAAGTTGAATTTGAGGGAGTAACCCCGATTTATGAATGCCGCGGTGAATACCTGAAGTATCCAGACGTCGGACTATACTGGTCGTATTTGAATAGCGCTATTGTTGCTATGGTCTTAGAAAGTTACTTCTCGACCCGCATTGATTTCGATCCTCTTCCTGAGAGAGATCCTCAATTCGTCACCGAGTTCGGAGTTTGGAAGCACGAGTGGTCTGCAACCACAGAAGAATTCTATCGATCAAACGACATTGTTTCTATTCGATTTTACTTCTTTATCAATTATTCTGGCGCTGCTCATCCTAACCACTACATCAGATCACTAAACTTTTTCGGCGAACAAACGGGCTCCTTGAGTATAGAGACGGTGCTAGGATATTCGATTGAGAATGCACAGAAATTGCTTAGCTACTGCGAAAACGTGATCGTTGCTGAGTTCGAAGGTGAAGTCTCTGGAAATGACTTCTTTGGGGATTATAAAGAAACCCCCGAAGATGTCTGGAAGTTATTGTCCCAGTTTAACTGTGATGACAAAGGCATGACCTTCAATTTTTCGCCCTATGATGTGCTTCCATTTGTGTTTGGTTCCCATGAGGTTCGTGTACCATGGCGATTTATAGAACCCATGGTAACCGACAAATTCAGAAGAGTGATTGAAACACTTGCTCGATAGCAGGACGCAATCATCATCTGATTCAACAGTTTCAGCTGTGTATACATTGGACGACGGTTGACCTTCAGGCGTTCTAGAGGTTTATCCCAGTTGCGCATTGCGACGAGCTTCAAGTCGGCGCGGAGCTTGACGTTGATGCCCTGCCCTGAAATTGGCCGTACCAACGCCTATCTTGTTGTCATCGCCGGACTTGTTCCGACGACCCATTGTGCCGAATGTTCCAAGATCGCGCGTGTGGATGAATGGGTCCCCGCGACAAGCGCGGGGAAGACAGCCAAAGGTGAGCCTCGCCCTGAGGTGCTCTGCAAAGCAGAGCCTCGAAGGGTCTGTTTCAGCGCGCGCGGCTGGTGCTTTGAGGCTCCGCCTATGGCGGAGCACCTCAGCATGAGGGTGGTGTGCGGATGAATTGAAAAGAACCGCCCCTGTGTGTCATCGCCGGACCTGTTCCGGCGACCCATTGTGCCGAATGTTCCAAGATCGCGCTTGTGGATGAATGGGTCCCCGCGACAAGCGCGGGGATGACAGTTGGTTAGGGAGGGTGGATCACGCCGCCAGTTTCACCAGCGTTTGTGTCACCTGCTGCCTGCCGCCACATCCGAGAGCATCTGCAGTAGCTTCTGGCCCTTGTGGCGGTTGACTGCCTCGATCCACCCGATCTTGCCAAGCAAGGCAGCGCGGAAGCGGGGATCGCCCAGCCGCGTGTCATGCGGCTTCCCGCAGGCGTGAATGATGGCCTTGACGCGGTCATATTCCCTGCGGTCCACATTGAGATGCTGATTGACCACGACACCCGTCACCACCTGCCGGGAGGTGTTCGACATGATGCGGGTCTTCGCTGGATTCAGCTGAAAGCCTTCATCGGCAACTATCTCTGGTACAGTGCGAAGAAGGCACCCGATGCTTTCCCTGTCTCCGGAGAAACTGAGATCGTCGGCATATCGGCTGTAGTTGAGGTTCAGGCTCTTCGCCAGACCTGACAGTCGCCGGTCCATCGCAAAAACCGCAAGATTGGCAAGCGATGGTGATGCCGGTGATCCTTGGGGCAAATGCAATTTGCGAAAATTGTGCCTGTCGGCAACTTCCAGCTGGTTCAGTATCCACCATGGTGTGAGTGACGTGCATAGCCCTGTCAGAACTCTTGCCACCGCATGAGGATAACCAAGGCAACGAAAAAGGCCGAACACACGGGCCGACCCTATCGAGGCAAAGAAATCCTTCAGGTCAAAACAGACGACGGCCTGCTCTCCTGCGTGACGAGCAGCAGCATTCAGGCAGTTTCGTCCCTTTACAAATCCAAAGGCGTTGTTGTGGACTGGAACCTTGTCGAGAATGCCATGCAGGATTTGCCGCTGCGCCGCCTTCAGATGAGGCTTTGGCGCTTCAATCATCCTCAGACCGCCGGATTTCTTGGGCTGCAGGATATAGTGGTAGTGATTCACCGCGGCATCTTCATGAGCTTCGTATCGCGCTGCCACGTCTGCAAGATATTCCATCCGCTCGACAGGCAGGAACAGCCATTGGGCGAGCGCATCGAGTGTTGGAAGCGGCGGCACATCGAGCTTTACGAAGGCCGCAACCGGAGCCATCTGCGGCGGCGACAGATCGGGGTTGGGCCAGATATCATGCTTCAGGCAAAAGGCGTGGATCGCCTGGAACCTCGCAAGCCCGACCAAGGCAGTGGCGACGACGCCGGGATCCGGGGAATATCCGAAAGGAAGGCTCCTGAGCAGCGCCACGGTCATCTTATCAACCAGATGGTGAAGCTGTGCGGGGAGCCTGCGGCTCAGCGTCTGCCGGATGAAGTGTTTCGACCATGGCCCCGACGCGAGGCTCTGCGCAAGATTCCGCGCAAGGTTCCATTCATTCATCGGGACAACCGGCATGCAGCGGACGGTCTTTGCTCATCTTCGTCTCGCGTTACCGCACCTGGGTGAAACCCAGCGGGGGTAACGCCTTGTATGGCCGGGTTAAAGTCGCAGGCGGGGATGCCCCGCCCAACTCTCTGCATTGCTGCATCGAGCTATCCAAAGACCGCCGCTGCGTTAGAATTTATGCGTAGAAACCTTTCGCTTGCCAAGCCCAAAATTCTGCGGGCACGCCAGCATGAGGGAGATGGGTGGATGTTGGTTCTTGCTGTCATCGACAGACTTGTTCCGGCGACCCATTATGCCGCGAAGTTGGGCGTTCACGCGTGTGGATGAATGGGTCCCCGCAACAAGTGCGGGGATGACAGTTGTTGGCGAGGTGAGAAGGTCACGCCGCCAGCTTCACCAGCGTCTGCATCAGCTGCCTTGTGCCCTTCAACCGCTCCTCGGGCTTGTCCCAGTTGCGCATGATGACGAGTTTCATGTCGGGGCGGAGCTTGGCTTGTGCGCCCTGCCCTGAAATCCACTGCACCAGCGCGCCGGGGTTCGAGAAGGCGTCGCCGCGGAATTTCATGACCGCACCCTTGGGGCCGGCGTCGACGCTTTCCACATTCGCCACACGGCACAGGAGCTTGATCGAGACGATCTCCAGCAGGTGGCGCACTTCTTCCGGTGGGCGGCCGAAGCGGTCGTGGAGTTCGGCGCCAAAGCCGTCGACGTCCTTCTGCTCGTGCAGGTCGGCGAGGCGGCGGTAGAGGCCCAATCGCACCTGCAGGTCTTCCACATAGGATTCGGGGATCAGCACGGAGGTGCCGACATTGATCTGCGGCGACCACTGGCCGTCGCTGTCGAGTGTTTCCTCGCCGGTGCGGAGCTTCGAGACGGCTTCCTCGATCATCTGCTGGTAGAGTTCGTAGCCCACTTCCTTGATGTGGCCAGATTGCTCATCGCCCAGCAGGTTGCCTGCACCGCGCAAGTCCAGATCATGGCTGGCCAGCGTGAAGCCTGCGCCCAGTGAATCGAGCGACTGCAGAACCTTGAGGCGCTTTTCCGCTGCCGCTGTGAGCGTGCGGTTGGCGGGCGTGGTGAAGAGCGCGTAGGCCCGCTGCTTCGACCGGCCCACGCGGCCGCGCAGCTGATAGAGTTGCGCCAGGCCGAACATATCCGCCCGGTGGATGATGAGCGTGTTGGCGGTTGAGATATCGAGGCCGGACTCGACGATTGTGGTGGAGAGCAGCACATCGAAGGTGCGGTCGTAGAAGCCGGTCATGATGTCTTCGAGTTCGGTGGGGGCAAGGCGGCCGTGCGCGGCGCGGAATTTTACCTCCGGCACGTTCTCGCGCAGGAAGGCGGCGATCTCGTCAAGGTCCGTTACGCGCGGGACGACATAGAAGCTCTGGCCGCCGCGGAAATGCTCGCGCAGCAGGCTTTCGCGGATGATGACGGGATCGAACGGCGAGATGTAGGTGCGGACCGCCAGACGATCGAGCGGCGGCGTGGTGATGAGGGACAATTCGCGCACACCCGACAAGGCCAGCTGCAGCGTGCGCGGGATGGGCGTGGCGGTGAGCGTCAAGACATGCACGTTGGCGCGGAGTTCCTTCAGCCGTTCCTTGTGCTTGACGCCGAAGTGCTGCTCCTCGTCGATGATCAAGAGCCCCAGATCGCGGAACTTGATCGAGCCCGACAGCAATGCGTGGGTGCCGACGACGATATCGACGGAGCCATCGGCGAGGCCCTTCTTCGTCTCGTCCAGCTCCTTCTTCGGCACCATGCGGGAGGCCTGCGCGATGTTGATCGGCAGACCCTTGAAGCGCGCCTGGAAGGTGGCGAAGTGCTGGCGCGACAGCAGCGTGGTTGGAACGACGACGGCCACCTGCTTGCCGTTCATGGCGGCGACGAAGGCGGAGCGGAGTGCGACTTCCGTCTTGCCGAAGCCGACGTCGCCGCAGACGAGGCGGTCCATCGGGCGGCCCTTCTGCAGGTCTTCGATGACGGCATCTATTGCCGAGAGCTGGTCCTCGGTTTCCTCATAAGGAAAGCGCGCGTTGAATTCCTCGTAGGCGCCTTCGGGCGGGGGCAAGACATCGCCCGGCTTCAGCTCGCGCGCCGCTGCGGTGCGGATGAGGTTCTCCGCGATCCTGAGGATGCGCTCTTTAAGCTTTGCTTTCTTGGCCTGCCAGGCGCCGCCGCCCAGCTTGTCCAGATTGGCGCCCTGCTCGTCGGAACCGTAGCGCGAGAGAAGTTCGATGTTCTCAACGGGGAGGAACAGCCGGTCGCCGCCGGAGTAAGTGAGGAACAGGCAGTCATGCGGTGCGCCTTGCACCTCGATAGTCTTCAAGCCCTCGAAGCGGCCGATGCCGTGATCGACGTGGACGACAAGATCGCCCGGTGTCAAGGCCGAGAGTTCGGAGATGAAGTCGGAGGCCTTCTTGGTCTTGCGGCCACGGCGGACGAGACGGTCGCCCAGGATATCCTGCTCGGCGATGATGACGAGATCGTCCGTCTCGAAGCCTTCCTCGACGCCCAGCACGATGAGGCCGGCGACGGCCTTGTCCCACGACAAGAAATCAATCCAGCTTTTCGCGGCGGCGAGCGGGGCGAGTTCGTGATCCTTGAGGATGGTTTCGAGGCGTTCGCGGGAGCCTTCCGTCCACGTCGCAATCGCCACGCGGCGGCCGCCGCGGCGGATGTTGTCGGCGTGGGTCTTCACCGCCTCGTAGACATTGCCCGCGGGCTGCGTGCGTTCGGCGGCGAAGCTGCGGCCACGCTTGCCGCCGAAGGATATAGCGGAAGATTCCGGACTCTCGAAGGGGGAGAAGGCGAAGACCGTGTAGTTGGACTGAGTCTCGGCCCAGTTATCCGCCGTCAGGTAGATCGTCTCAGGCCGCACCGGCTTGTAGGGTGCCGCGCCGAAGGTTTCCTTCTTTTCCAGCGCTTCGCGGCGGGCGTCGTAGAATTCGTGGATCTGCTCCTGCCGCGCTGTGGCGGCTTCATCCGCCGTATGGTCCAGCGTGATGACGGGGTCTTCGAGATAATCGAACAGCGTGGACAAGTGATCGTGGAACAGCGGCAGCCAGTGTTCCATGCCCTGATAGCGGCGGCCGGCGGTGACGCTTTCATAGAGCGGGTCGGAAATGTCGATGCCGCCGAAAACTTCCGCGTAGGACTTGCGGAAGCGGTTTATCGAATCCTCGTTCAGCAACACTTCGTTGGCGGGGTTCAGCGTGAAGCGTTTCAACGTGGACGTCGTGCGCTGGGATTCGGGATCGAAGCTGCGGATCGATTCCAGCGCGTCGCCGAAGAAGTCGAGGCGCACGGGCGCATCGGAGCCCGGCGGGAAGATGTCGACGATGCCGCCGCGCACGGCGAAATCGCCGGGGTCCACCACGGTGCCGGTGCGGGAAAAGCCGTTCTCGCTGAGGAAGGCAATCAGCTTGTCGCTGTTGACGCTGTGGCCCGGCGTGGCGGTGAAGGTGTGTTCGGCGATCAGCTCGCGCGGGACGACGCGCTGGAGCACGGCGTT
>JALHQC010000037.1 GCA_022842165.1 bacterium | reverse complement strand
ATTTTTATAAGCGCTGCAAAAGATACTAACGGCACAATTTGGGCGCGTCACTAGAGTTTTTTTGTCGCGTTGCGGGAATTCACGTCATGGCAGCGAATTACCAGCCGGAAACTTCCGCCTGCGAGAGCCTTCCGCCGACGCGTATCGGCGCGATCATGCGGGCCAGACCCGTGGCATCGTCGGTTTCCATCGCCACGCCGCAGACCGTGGCTGGCCCCTCCGCCGGCTTCATCCGCTCGACCGGGAGCTTCCGCAGGAACCGCTGCAGCGGCTCGGTCTTTTCCATGCCGATCACCGAGTCGAAATCCCCGCACATGCCGGCATCCGTTAGATAGGCCGTGCCGCCGGGCAGGATCTGATGGTCCGCCGTCGGCACATGCGTATGCGTGCCGGTGACGAGGCTCGCCCGCCCGTCGCAGAAATGTCCGAACGCCATCTTTTCGGACGTCGCCTCGGCATGAAAATCGATCAGCACCGCATCGCAGGCCACCCCCATCGGGCAGGCCTCGAGTTCGCGCTCGACCGCGGGGAAAGGATCGTCCAGCATCGGCTCGATCATCACCCGGCCCATCGCCTGCATCACCAGAACCCGCTGCCCCTTGGCCGTATCGACGAGGGCCGAGCCCCGCCCCGGGCAGCCCTTCGGCCAGTTCACCGGCCGCAGCAGATTGGGATAGCGCTCGATGAAGATAAGCGCGTCGCGTTGGTCGAAGGAATGGTTGCCGAGCGTCACCACATCCGCACCCGCCGCGAGAAAACCCAGGAAAATTTCTTCGGTAATGCCGAAGCCATGCGCGGCGTTCTCGCCGTTCACGACGACGAGGTCTGGCTGATAGCGCTCCCGCAGGATCGGCAGTTCGCGCGCCACCGCATCGCGTCCCGCACGGCCGACGACGTCGCCAAGGAAGATCAGCCGCACGAATAGGTCTCTTGTTCGGTCATCACGAAATCCAGCGGCGCGTCATGAGGGCCGATCGGCACCTGATCCACCATCTGCGCCTGATAGGCAACCCCGATCGCCACCACGCGCTTGAGGCGCCGCAGCTTTTCCAGCGTCCGGTCATAAAAGCCGCCGCCATAACCGAGGCGATAGCCCCTGGCGTCGAAAGCCAGCAGCGGCACCAGCAGTACGTCGGGCAGAACCTCTCCAGCGCTCTCAAGGGGAACCGGAATGTCCCACACGCCAGGTACCAGCGCGTCGCCCGGCTTCCATGCGCGGAACACCAGCGGCTGCTCGGCGGCGATGACCACGGGAAGGCACGTCTTCCAGCCCTCGCGCCGCAAGCTGTTCATCAGCGGCACGGTGGTGATTTCGCTCTTGTAGGGAATGAAGCCCGACACGATTCCCGCCGGCATCCCAATGTCGGGAAGCCCGCGCTCGGCCAGTGCCAGCCCTGCCACATCTTTCAACTGCTCATGTGCCGCCGCGCGGAGCTTCGAAGCGCTCCCCCGCGCCTTGCGCTTGATCTCGGCGATATCCATTCAACCTCGGCAGAGCAGAAACACAAGTGGCGAGCCACCATGGGCCGTGAAGAGACTGACGATCCCGGGTCCCTACAGTTGTAGGTGGGCGCCGTTTGTACGAGGCCACGGCCAGGTCCAGGGACAGCTCCCATTCAGAATCGCATAGGCCCCAGGGAAAAAATGTCTCTCACGCGCCGGGCAGCCCGCCACCCGCCTATTTAGGGAGCGGTGGCCACAATGTCCACCGCGCTTCAATATCCCGATACGGAGCCCGCCGGCCGCCGGTCATCATGCCCGCCATAGAGCAGGCCGGGAATAAGGGTGCCCTTCGCCATGGCGTCATTGCCGGAACTTTCGGCCCCTTCGACGGCGGCTGGCCCGATGAGGATCGCCTCCGCCGCGCCCCATGGCGATTGCTCCACGATCTTGTAGCCCATCGCCTCGAGATTCTTCTTCGTGTCGGATGACAGGGCGAAAGGCTCAACCGAAATCTGATCGGGAAGCCACTGGTGATGGATGCGGGGCGCGTTCACCGCCTCCTGTATCGTCATGCCATGCTCCACCACGTTGAGGAACACCTGCACGGCGATGGTGATGATGCGCGAACCGCCGGGGCTGCCGAGCACCATGAACACCTTGCCGTCCCTCGTGACGATGGTTGGGCTCATCGAACTCAACGGCCGCTTGCCCGGCGCAATGGCATTGGTCTTGCCCTGCACCAGCCCGAAGAGATTGGGAACGCCGGGCTTCACGGTAAAATCATCCATCTCGTCGTTGAGGAAGAAGCCGGTATCGCCTGCAATCACCTTCGCGCCAAACAGCGCGTTGATGGTATAGGTTACGGAAACCGCGTTACCCTTTGAATCGACGATGGAATAATGCGTCGTCTCAGTGCCCTCGTGGGGCGGCGTTCCGGGCTGCACATCCTGCGATGCCGAAGCCTTCTCCGGATTGATCTGCCCACGGATCAACGCGGCATAGTCTTCCGACAGGAGCTTCTCCAGCGGGTTCTTCACGAAGGCCGGATCGCCCAGCAGAAAGTTCCGGTCGACGAAGGCATGCCGCATTGCCTCCACCATGAAGTGCACAGTCTGGCTCGAATTGAAGCCAAGCTCGGCCAGCGGATAGCCTTCGAGGATGTTGAGGATCAGGCACACCGTGGTGCCGCCCGAACTCGGCGGCGGAGCCGAAATCAGTTCATGCCCGCGATAATTGCAGCGCACGGGTTCGTCTTCGGTCACCGTGTAGGATTCGAAATCCTGCTTCGAAAGAATGCCCCCGTTCGCAGCACTCGCCGCCACCACGCGGTTGGCGATCGAGCCCTTGTAGAAGGCATCGGGCCCCTGCTCGGCAATCAGCTTCAAGGTCGCGGCGAGGTTCTTCTGCACCAGCCGGTCACCCGCCGCCCAGGGCTTTCCCGCATTCAGGTAGACACCTGCAACATTGGGCTGGTCGGCAAAACCCTTGGCGGAGCCGTTGAGAATATCGGCATCCCCTTGCGTCAATGCGAAGCCTTCTTCCGCCAGCCGGATTGCCGGCGCCATCACAGTCGCGCGCGGCAGCGTTCCATATTTCGTCAGCAGCGTATCAAGCCCCAGCACCGTGCCCGGCACCGCTACCGCCTTGTAGCCCGCAAGGCTCAGGCCCTCAATGACCTCGCCCTTGTCGTCGAGGAACATCTTCTCGGTCGCGGCGAGCGGCGCCTTCTCGCGGAAATTCAGGAACACGTCGCGACCGTCCGCCAGATGCAGGGTTGCAAAGCCGCCGCCACCGATATTGCCGCAGCACGGGTTCGTCACCGCCAGCGCATAGCCGACTGCCACCGCCGCATCGATGGCATTGCCGCCAGCCTTCATGATCTCGACGCCGACATCGGAGGCAAGATGTTGCGAAGTCACCACCATCCCGTTTTCCGCCGTCACCGGAAGCCTGGTGAAGCCATGGGCTGCCGGAGCCGCAGCCGCGATTGCCAGCGCAAGAAAGACATTCAGCCGCGTCATCTTCATGGACACTCACTCCTGTCGATCGCAATGGTCGGTGCAACGCGGGAACGGAAGCCTTACTTCGCCATCTCCCGCGCCAGCATCTCCAGCCGCCGGGAGGCCGCTTCGAGCCTTCCGCTGAATTGGTCTTCCACGGCCTTGGTCTCGGCCTGCGCGGCGTTACGCGCCTCGCGCAAACCGTCTATCTGCTCTTCGAGCGCCTCGATGCGCCGGATCGCTTCCGACAAGCGGTCGGCCACCATCAGCCCCGCCATCACCAGCATGCGGATGTCGCCGACATTGCCCACACTCTGCTTCACCTGCTGCACTTCCGAGTCGAGCAGTTCGGCAAGCTCGCGCAGATGCGCTTCCTCGCCCTCGGGGCATTGCATCGTGTAGGGCCGGCCGTTGACCTGGACGATCACATGCGCCATGCGCTTTACTCTCCCCCGCTGTTCGAGTGGAGCACGGCACGGATGCGCGACATGGCGGCATCGATCTTGCCTGCGGCGTTCTTCGAAGTGTTCACGAGTTCGGAAGCCTTGTTGCGAACGAGGTCGAGTTCATGGGCAAGGCGCACACGGTCGCGGCGCAGCACCTCGGTTTCATTTTCGAGACTCGCAACACGCTTCTGACCGTCCACCTTCAGCACGATAGCGTCTTCAATATGGCGCAAAGCCATTTCGAACCGCTGGAATGCCTCATCCAGTTTGTGAGTATTCGCCATGAAAGCCCCTGGTATGATTGCAGAATCTGCCACCCGTTACCGCGGTGTAGCATAAATGCAATGTCACCCAGGCGCAATGTCGCTTCGCAGCCATCCGTGCAGTATCCGAAAGCCTGTTCTGCAATTGACTCTGAGGCTCCGGGTGATATCAGGTGCCCGTCCGCGAAGCGCCTTTCAGAAAGTCCTTTCATGACCCAGTATTCGCCCGAACAAACCCGCTCCATGGCCAATGCCATCCGCGTCCTCAGCATGGACGCCGTGCAGGCCGCCGGTTCCGGCCATCCCGGCATGCCGATGGGCATGGCCGACGTGGCGACCGTGCTGTTCGGCGAAATCATGAAATTCGATGCCGCCGACCCGCACTGGCCGGACCGCGACCGCTTCATCCTGTCCGCCGGCCACGGCTCGGCGCTGCTCTATGTCCTGTTGCACCTGCTGGGCTACCAGGACATGACGATGGAGGAACTCCGCCGTTTCCGCCAGATGGGCGCCAAGACGGCGGGCCACCCGGAATATGGCCACGCCACCGGCATCGAGACCACTACCGGCCCCCTGGGCCAGGGCATCGCCAATGCCGTGGGTTTCGCCCTGGCCGAGCGCCATCTCAATGCCCGTTTCGGCAGCGATCTCGTCGATCACCGCACCTATTGCATCGCTGGCGACGGCTGCCTCATGGAAGGCATCAGCCAGGAAGCAATTACCCTGGCCGGGCACCTGAAGCTCGATAAGCTGATCGTGCTCTGGGACGACAACGGCATCTCGATCGACGGCAAGATTTCGCTATCGGACTCGACCGACCAACTCGCCCGCTTCCGCGCGGCGAACTGGAACGTCGTCGCGGTCGACGGCCACGACATGGCAGAAATCCGCGCCGCCCTTCGCGACGCGCCGCAGGGCGGCGGCAAGCCGCTGCTGATCGCCTGCCGCACCATCATCGGCAAGGGCGCGCCCAACAAGCAGGGCACCTCCGCCACCCATGGCGCGGCCCTGGGCGCCGACGAGGTCGCGGCGGCCCGCAAGGAACTGGGCTGGGCCTACGAGCCCTTCGTACTGCCGAACGAAACGCTCGATAACTGGCGCATGGCCGGTGCGCGCGGGGAAAAAGCCCGCGAGGCCTGGGGCAAACGCCTCGCCGCGTCGCCGCACAAGGCCGAGTTCGAGCGCGCCGTGGCGGGGGACTTGCCGCCCGATTTCGATGCCGTGATCGCCAGTTACAAGCGCGAACTTGCCGGCAACCCGCCCGCAATTGCCACCCGCAATGCCTCGCAGAACGCCCTCGACGTCATCAACGCCGCGGTGCCCGAAACCGTTGGCGGCTCGGCGGACCTGACCGGGTCGAACAACACCAAGTCGAAGGAGATGAAGCCGCTCAACTCCTCCGATTATGGCGGCCGCTACGTCTATTACGGCATTCGCGAACATGCCATGGCCGCCGCCATGAACGGCATGGCACTGCATGGCGGCATCATTCCCTATGGCGGCACCTTCCTGGTCTTCACCGACTATTGCCGCCCCGCGATCCGGCTTTCGGCGCTGATGGGGCTCCGCGTCATCTATGTGATGACCCATGATTCGATCGGTCTCGGCGAGGACGGCCCGACCCACCAGCCGGTCGAGCATCTGGCCTCGCTGCGCGCCATGCCAAACCTTGCGGTCTACCGCCCCTGCGACGCGGTCGAAACCGCCGAATGCTGGCAACTGACGCTGAAGGACAAGTCCCGGCCGAGCATTCTGGCCCTGACCCGCCAGAAGCTGAAGCCCGCACGCTTGAGCTACTCGGAGGAGAACCTCTGCGCCCGTGGCGCCTACGACGTCGCCCCGTCGGACAAGCAGGCTGAGGTCGTGATCTTTGCGTCGGGCTCCGAAGTTGAAATTGCCATTGCGGCAAAGGCCGCGCTCGATGCGGCGGGAAAGCCCACTCGCGTCGTCTCCGTGCCCTCGATGGAAAACTTCGAAGCACAGGAAGAGGCCTACAGGTCGAAGATTCTCGGCACCGAGAAAACCCGCATCGCCATCGAGGCCGGCGTCCGCGCCGGATGGGACCGCTTCATCGGCATCAACGGCACTTTCATCGGCATGACCGGCTTCGGCGCGTCTGGTCCGGCGGAGCTTCTCTACAAGCATTTCGGCATCACCGCCGAAGCTGTGGTAGAAGCGGCGAAGAAGTAACAAGCTGTCCTCGCCCCTCGTCAGAGGGGAGAGGAAGGGGACCCAAACGCGAGTTTGGGGGAGGAGAGGGGCAACCGGGTTCTCCGGTAATAAGGCCCGGTCGCCCCTCTCCTATCCCATCGCAAGCGATGGGCCCCTTTCCTCCCCCCGCTCACGCGAGGGGAGGACATCCGTCGAAGCATAAGAGGAAACTGCAAATGCCCGCCTTCCGCACATTGGATGACGCCAATCTCCGGGGCAAACGTGTGCTGTGCCGGGTGGATCTGAACGTGCCGATCTCAAATGGCACCGTCACCGACGCCACCCGCATCGAGCGCGTGGTGCCCACCCTGCGCGAGATCATGGACAAGGGCGGCGCGCTGATCGTGCTGGCCCATTTCGACCGGCCCAAGGGCAAGGTCGTGCCGGAAATGTCTTTGAGGCCCGTCGCCGCCGCCCTCGAGCAGCATCTGGGCCGCCCGGTGAAGTTCATCTTCACCGACTGGCAGGAAGCCCCCAAGGTCGACGTGAAACCCGGCGAATGTGTGCTGATGGAGAACACCCGCTATCACGCGGGCGAAGAAAAGAACGACGAAGCCTTCTCGAAGCTGCTGGCCTCGCTTGGCGATCTTTTCGTGAACGACGCCTTCTCCGCCGCGCATCGCGCGCATTCCTCAACCGAGGGCCTTGCCCACTTTATTCCGGCCTATGCCGGCCGCGCCATGGAAGCGGAACTGAAAGCCCTGCAACTGGCGCTCGAAACGCCGAAGCGCCCGGTCATCGCCATCGTCGGCGGTGCCAAGGTGTCCTCGAAGCTCGATCTCCTCGGCAATCTCGTAAAAAAGGTCGACGCGCTGGTGATCGGCGGCGCCATGGCCAACACCTTCTTGCTGGCGCAAGGCAATGCCGTGGGTAAATCGCTGGCCGAGGCGAATCTGGTCGAAACCGCACGCAAGATCCTGCGCGCCGCGGAAGACGCGAAATGCGCGGTGATCCTCCCCGTCGACGGCATCGTCGCGAAGGAATTCAAACCCGGCGCCGAGTGGCATGACTACGGCGTCGATGCCATCCCGAATGACGGCATGATTCTCGACGTCGGCTCGATGTCGGTCGACTTGATCCGCGCGGCCATCGATGATGCTCACACGCTCGTCTGGAACGGCCCGCTCGGCGCCTTCGAAATCCCGCCCTTCGATGCGGCAACCGTCGCCGCGGCAAAACACGCGGCCGCCCGCACCAGGGCCGGCAAGCTCGTCTCCGTCGCCGGTGGCGGCGATACCGTGTCAGCGCTCAACCACGCGGGCGCGGCCGATGGCTTCACCTATATTTCAACTGCAGGCGGCGCCTTCCTCGAATGGCTCGAGGGAAAGCCCCTGCCCGGCGTCAAGGCACTGGAGGTAACGACATGATCGACAAACTGAACGGCATTGCCAACCGCATGGTGGCCCCCGGCAAGGGCATTCTCGCGGCCGACGAATCGACGGGCTCGATCACCAAGCGCTTCGAATCGATCAAGCTCGAGTCGACTGAAACCAACCGCCGCGACTATCGCGAGATGCTGTTCGGCGCGACCGACGCGATGAAGAACTATGTCTCGGGCGTCATCCTGTTTGACGAAACCATCCGCCAGAAATCGGCAGGCGGCCAGACCCTGGTCGACATGATCAAGGCAACGGGCGCCGTCCCCGGCATCAAGCTCGACAAGGGCCCGAAACCCCTTCCCTTCTGTCCCGGCGAAACCGTCACCGAAGGCCTCGATGGCCTCGCTGATCGTGTGGCGGAATATGCAAAGCTCGGCGCCGAATTCGCCAAGTGGCGCGCCGTCATCGACATCGTCAACGGCGGCGCCTCGCACAACGCGATCCACGCCAATGCCCATGCGCTGGCCCGCTATGCCGCCATCTGCCAGGCCGGTGGCATCGTGCCGATGGTCGAGCCCGAAGTGCTGATGGATGGCGACCACGACATCGACACCTGCGCCAAGGTCACCGAATGGGCGCTGAAGGAGCAGTTCCAGGAACTCTACTATGCAGGCGTGAAGCTCGAGGGCATCATCCTGAAGCCGAACATGGTGATCTCCGGCAAGAAATGCGCCAAGCAGGCCAGCCGCGAGGAAGTGGCCGAGAAGACGCTGAAGGTGCTGAAGCGCTGCGTGCCCGCCGCCGTTCCCGGCATCGCCTTCCTGTCGGGCGGCCAGTCGGGTGAGGATGCAACCGCACATCTCCACTACATGAACGCCTCGGGCCTGCTCCCGTGGAAGCTCACCTATTCCTATGGTCGCGCCCTTCAGGCCGATGCCCTGAAGGCCTGGGGCGGCAAGCCTGAGAATGTCGCCGCCGCGCGCAAGGCCTTCGCTCACCGCGCCCGCATGAACGCGCTCGCAGCCTCGGGCAAGTGGAGCCAGGATCAGGAGAAGGCCGCCTGATCCCGCGCCTTTTCCTCGTCGCACCCGAAGGTGTGCCCGTGAACCTCCTTGTGGACTGCATCCGTGCAGCCTGCGAGGCGGGAGACGTGGCAAGCCTTCTCGTGCCCGCGGGCATTGCGAAAGACCTGACCGGCCCCGCTCAAGGCTTGGGTATTGCCGTCATCGTCAGCGGTGAACCGCGCGATGCTGCCCGCAACGGGGCCGATGGCGTCCAGGTCGAGGCCGGTACCGAGGCGGTCGCCGAAGCCCGCCAGTCGACCGGCAAGGACCGTTTCGTCGGCGCCTTCGCGGGAAGCTCGCGCCACTTCGCCATGGAAGCCGCCGAAGCCGGGGCCGACTACGTCGCCTTCTCGCAGAATGGCGCCAGCATCGGCGGCGAGCCCATCGTCAAATGGTGGGCCGACATGATGGAAATTCCCTGCGTCGCCTTCGATCCCGTCGAGATTGCAGACCTCGACATATTGCTGCCGCAGAAACCCGACTTTATCCGCCCGTCCGACGCGATGTGGCAGGATGCGCAGACCGCGCGGGCTATCATCTCGTCATTGAGTCAGCGCCTCGGAGCGAAATGAAGTTTCTGACAGCCGCCGCATTTGCCGTCGCCCTGCTTGCCTCGCCTGTTGCGGCAGCCACCAGCGAGCAGGCGCAATCGGCATTCGACGCGGGCGACTACGCAAGCGCTGCGGCTGCGGCAAGTGAACTGGCGCAAGCGGGCGATGCGCGCGCCATCACCATCCTTGGGCGCCTCTATGCGCGCGGGCTCGGCGTCCCGAAAAATCTCGATACCGCCATCGGCTGGCTGGGCCAGGGTGCCGAACTCGGCCATGCGCCCGCGCAGCTTGCGCTCGCGATGATCTATCTCGACGTTGAATCCGGCCGTGGCGATTATGAGCGCGGCGCCGGCTGGCTTCGCCGTGCCGCGGACTCCGGCCTCGCCGATGCGCAGTTCAACCTGGGGCTTCTGAACTCCGGCGCCTTCGGAAATGTGCCGGAGATGGTGCTCGCCGCCGAATGGTTCCGCAAGGCGGCAGACCAGGGCCACGCCGGCGCGCAGTATAATCTCGGCGTCCTCTATCTCGAGGGCCAGGGAGTGGCGAAGAACCCGATCGAGGCCGCAGGCTGGATCGGCAAGGCCGCGCAGGCGGGAAACGTCGATGCGATGCTCGACTACGGCGTCCTCGTCATCCGCGGCGAAGGCGTGCAGCAGAACGACAGGATCGGCGCACAATGGCTGCTCGTCTCGGCGCGCCGCGGCAACATCATCGCCCAGAACCGCATGGCAAGGCTTTATGCCTTCGGAAAGGGTGTCGAAGCCGATCCCGTCGAAGCGCTGAAATGGAACATCCTCGCCAGCCGCCAGGGCCGCACCGACGCCGAACTCGACACTATGCTGGAAAAACTGTCAGACACGCAAAAGGCGGAGGCTCAGGCTCGGGCGGATGCATTCAAGCCGGTGACTCCGAACTAAGTGCCCTTTTTCAGCCTTAAGCCACCTTCTTCAATGCGAAAGTTTTGTCTGCAGCGATCAACCTTAGGGCCGTCACCCCCGCGCAAGCGGGGGCCCAGCTTCCCATTGTTTGCACTCCGTCGGTGAGGTAGCGGGGTCCCCGCCTCCGCGGGGATGACGGGACAAGGGAAGAGTTGCGGCCCGCTTCGTCACAACAGGCCGGATGAGGGCCTCTCCCCTTCACTTCGGCTCGATCAGATCCCAGCCATTGCCGTAGAGATCCTCGAACACCGCAACCGTGCCATAAGCCTCGTGCCGCGGGGTCTCGCGGAACCGCACGCCCCTCGCGAGCATGACGGCATGGTCGCGCGCGAAATCATCCGTATACAGAAAGAACGCCACGCGCCCGCCGGCGGCCCGGCCGATAGCAGCCTCCTGCTCAAGCCCATCCGCCTCTGCCAGCAATAGGCGCGATCCACCGTTCTTCGCCTCCACCAGAACCCAGCGCTTGCCGCCGCCCAACGCCACATCCTCGATCAGCGTGAACTCTAGACATCGCGTGAACCACGAGATCGCCTCGTCATAATCCTTTGCGAGATAGGTAACGGCAGCGAGCTTTCCCATAGACCTGTTTTCTTCCGCGTCAGTCGCAGCGAAATTTCGTAATGAGGAAAACTATTTGACCTGAATGACAACGCAGGATGACGGATGGGCTTTCGGGTGACGCTGCTTGAGCCTCTTCTGGCAGCGCCGCAAGGCCTCAGCCCTGGCAGCCCTTGGCGAGGAAGCGCTCCATGACATGCCGCATCCCTGCCCGTCAGAATAAACCTTGGTCACCGCAACGGCCTTGTGGGAAGGCTTCTTCTTCCATGTGCGATAGTCGTTGAGACAAGGCTTGTTCCAAGGCTCAATCCTGGCGGCGTTCGCTGGGCTTGCGACATGGAACGCGGGCAGCAGAACCAATGCCATCAGCCACTTTGGCAGTTTCACGAAACCCCCTTCGCCAGATCGCGCAGTTTGAACTTCTGGATCTTTCCCGTGCTCGTCTTCGGCAGTTCCACGAACACCACATGCCGCGGCACCTTGTAGCGTGCCATGCCCTGCCTGCACCATTCCATGATGTCGTCCGCGCTCGCAGATTTCCCCGGCTTCAACTCCACGAAGGCACAGGGTGTCTCGCCCCACTTGTCATCCGGTTTCGCCACAACGGCCGCAGCTTGAATTGCGGGATGCTTGTAGAGCACGTCCTCCACCTCGATCGACGAGATGTTCTCGCCGCCCGAGATGATGATGTCCTTCGAGCGGTCCTTCAGCTGGATATAGCCATCGGCGTGTAGCACGCCGAGGTCGCCCGAGTGGAACCATCCGCCCCTGAAGGCATCCGCACTCGCCTTCGGATTCTTGAGATAACCCTTCATCACGATGTTGCCGCGGAACATCACCTCGCCCATCGTCTCGCCATCGGCCGGCACCGTCTGCATGGTTTCGGGGTCCATCACGGTGAGATCTTCCAGCGCGTGATAGCGCACCCCCTGCCTGGCCTTCCTGGTGGCGCGCTCGGGCCCTGCCAGCAGGTCCCAGTCGGTCTTCCAGTCGTTCACCACCGCCGGGCCATAGGTCTCGGTCAGGCCATAAAGATGCGTCACGTTGAAGCCCTGTTCCGCCATCGCGGCCAGCACGGCCTCGGGCGGAGGTGCTGCTGCGGTGAAGAACTCCACCTTCTGCGGAAGCGCGCGCTTTTCCTCCGCCGGCGCGTTGAGGATCGTCGACATCACGATGGGCGCGCCACAGAGATGCGTCACGCGATGCTCCGCCAGCGCCTCCCAGATCAGCTTCGAGCGCACCCAGCGCTGCGTCACATGCGTGCCGCCGATCACCGAGAGCGACCATGGGAAGCACCAGCCGTTGCAGTGGAACATCGGCAGCGTCCAGAGATAGACCGCATGCTTCGGCATTGCCCCCGTCAGCACATTGCCCTGCCCCAGCAGATAGGCGCCGCGATGATGATAGACCACGCCCTTGGGGTTCCCCGTGGTGCCGGATGTGTAGTTGAGCGAGATCGCATCCCACTCGTCCGCCGGCCACGCCCAGTCATAGGCCGCATCGCCGCTCGCCAGGAACTGCTCGTAGTCGATCGAACCCACCCGCTCGCCATCGACCGGGAACTCGGGGTCCACATAATCGATCACGATCGGATGTGGGGCCGCCATCAGCGCCAGCGCGTCCTTCGCGAGCTTCGAGAATTCCTTGTCGACGATCAGGATTCTCGCTTCCGCGTGGCTCAGCGAAAACCCGACCGTCGCGGCATCGAGCCGGGTGTTCAGCGTGTTGAGAACGCCCCCCGTCATCGGCACGCCATAGTGGCACTCGAGCATCGCGGGCGTATTGGCAAGCAGCACCGAAACCGTGTCCCCCTTCTTGATCCCAGCCTTGGCGAGAGACGATGCCAATTGCCGGCAGCGGGCATAGAACTGCGCGTAGTTCACCCGCTGCCGCCCATGGATGATCGCCACCTGGTCGGGATAGACGGCGGCCGACCGAGAGAGGAACGATAGCGGCGTCAGCGGCTGGTAGTTGGCGGGGTTCTTGTCGAGATCATGGTCGTAGACGGACATGGACACCTCTTGCACTGCATCAACTGAATAGCCCGCCCGCCAGGGCAAGCAAAGTCCAACCACAGTCTAACAGGATCACCCTTGACATAGTTTGATATCAAGCATATATAGTTCGATATCAAACCATAGGAGGATACATGCAACGTCGAACTCTCTTGAAGGTCATCGGCGGAAGTCTCGTCGCCATCGCGGGCGCCGGCACCGCCTTCCTGAGCACGCGCGACCCCGCCGCCGCGCGGGCGCCATGGGCTGCGGCAGCTACGGAAGCAGATCCACGACTTTTCGTGCTGCGCCACGCCATACTGGCGCCCAATCCGCACAACCGGCAGCCCTGGGTCATCGCACTCGAGGCCAACGGGCAGGCCAGCGTCTACTGCGACCTTGATCGCCGCCTTCCCGAGACCGATCCCTTCGACCGTCAGATTCTGATAGGCTTCGGCTGCTTCCTCGAAATGGCCGCGATTGCAGCTGCCGAAAAAGGCATTCGCCTTGGGATAGAGGCGTTTCCGGAAGGCGAACCCGGCGAGCGGCTAGATGCGCGCCCCGTCGCCCGGCTCACCTTTACAGCTGAGGCGGCAATGCCAAAGAACCCCTTGTTTGGGCAGATCCGGCATCGCCGCTCGGTCAAGGAAGCTTTCGACGCCTCGAAACCAGTGCCCCGCGAAACCATCACGGCCTTGTCGTCTGCCGCTACGCCTATCGCCGTATCGGGCTCGGTCGAGCCCGTTCTCCTCGGCGATCTCCGCAAACTCACCTGGGACGCCTGGGCAGCGGAGGCCGAGAACACGGCGACATGGATGGAAAGCGTCAACCTCATGCGCATCGGCCGCGCCGAGATCGAGGCAAACCCCGATGGCATCGACCTGGGCGGCCCGCTGTTCGACACCTTGAAGCTGGCGGGCCTTCTCGACCGCGCGCAACTCGCCGACCGCTCGACGCAAGCCTACAAGGGCGGCGAGGAGTCCTATCGCGAGATCATGGCCACATCCATGGGCTTCCTCTGGTGGACCAGTACCGGAAACAGCCGTCGCGAGCAGCTGGAAGCGGGTCGCAGCTTCGTGCGCAGCCACTTGCAGGCGACAGCACTTGGCATCGGCTTTCATCCCGTCAGCCAGTGCCTGCAGGAGTTTGCGGACATGAAACCGCATTTCGACCGGGTCCACGCCCTGTTGGGTGTTGACTCCCCCGGCCGGATACAGATGCTGGCTCGCCTTGGCCACGCCACGGTGCCGGTTCCTCCTGCGCCGCGCTGGCCGCTCGAAACGAAACTCAAGGCAGCATGACAACTGAAAGCCGGCTCTTCGATCTCTTCAACGAAATTGGCATCATCGCGCAATTGTCCGGCACCATGTTCGAGCGCGTGATGCCCGACGGCATGACGCTGGCGCAGTTTACCGTGCTCAATCACTTCGTGAGGCTGGGGGGCGAGAAATCGCCTGCCCAGCTCGCCTCGGCCTTCCAGGTCACGCGCGGCACGATGACGTCGACGCTCCAGAAACTCGAAGCCAAGCGGCTGATCGAGATGAACCCCGATCCGGACGACGCGCGCGGAAAACGCGTGAAAATTACCGATATGGGCCGCCGCATGCGCGAACGCTGCATCGAGGCCATCGGCCCATCTCTCTCGCAGCTTGTGGGGGAGTTCAAGGGCATTGGCTTCGAAACGCTGATCGAACCGCTGCGCGAAATAAGGACCAGGCTTGACTCGGCACGAAATGAGAACGGCTAGAGCCGGCCCAGTTCGATGTCGTAGCGCTTCGCCACGGGCCGTGCGGTGAACCAGCGGGCCATGAACCCCGCAACCCACCAGCTGAATGCCGCGATCGCGATCCCCGCATAGCCGTCGATCGCGTAATGCCAGCCGAGATGCACCGAGCCCAGGAGGATCACCACGGCATAGACCGCGAAGAACCATCCAAGCCCCTTCGACACATGCCGGAAGGCCAGCGCGAACAGCACCGCAGACGCATTGTGCATCGACGGCATGGCCGAGATGCCCAGCGCGGGGCCCTTCCCCGTATAGCCGTCCCACAGCATCTGCTGCGTATCGAGGAACCACAGCGGAATGCGCGTATCGGCATCGTTCAGATATGCGAAAAGCTCCGTATACGGATTGGGCGCCAGTCCCAGCTCGTCGAAATAGACCGGCCCGGCGGAGGAGAACATCACCGCCAGCAGCCCGCCGCCGATCCACCACGCCAGCATGTAGGAGAGGAAGAATCGCGCCCGGAGTTCGCCCGCCTGTTTCTGGAAGCCGAACCAGAACCATGCGGCAAACAGCGCCACGAACCAGAAATTATAGGCCAAGTTGATGGCGAAGGTGACAATGTCGTGGCCCAGCAGCGGCTGCAGGATCACCCATGGATCGAACCCGAAATGCAGCGCGCGGTCCCACTCCATGAAGGTCATGTCCCACGCGAAGGGATTGATTGCGGGGATCGCGGGTTTGAGCTCGATCATCGCCTTGTTGAAGAACACCATCGCCGCGAACACCGGCAGCGCGTTGATGATGAGTTTCGGCCGTGTCGCCAGCGCGACGATGTCGGCGGCGAGCGCCCTGATCGGGCTTTCGGGCTTGATCACCACCGCATAGTGGATCAGCCGCAGCACCAGCATCACGATGAGGCCGACGGGTAGCGCGAAGCTCAGGAGATCGAGCAGCACCAGATGCACCGGCGCCGTGCCGTGCGAGGGAAGGCTCCGCAGCATCAGCCAGTTGCTGAAGAGATAGAGCGCCGGAATGGCGAAGAAGAACCATTGCGCCCGGAAGCTTTGCACCAGCAGCGACAGGACCTGCACCGCGCGCGGCTGCGTCTTGGCGCTCTCGACATAGGCCATCGCGTCAGCCCCCGACCCGCAGTGCGGCCTGATAATTCTTCACGCTGCCGCTGTTTTCCCACCATCGCGCCACCGGCCCCATGGCGCGCCACACGGCATAGGCCAGCGCGAAGGCGAGATAGCCATCAACCGCATAGTGCCAGCCAAGATGGATCGAACCGAGGAAGATCAGCGTGGCATGGATGAGAAGCCCGCGCCGCACCCAGATGGGCCGTCCCGCGCTCGTCAGCACAAAGAGCAGCGCGGTCGCGTTGTGCATCGAGGGCATGGCCGAAATGCCGCCAAAGGCCGAGCCTTCGGCCTGTAGATCCCACAGCATGTCCTGCGCGTTGAGCGCCCATATTGGAAGATGGTCATTGGCCGTGCGAAGGTATTCCATCAGCGGCGTGTAAGGATCGGGCGTAAGGCCGATGCGGCCGAAATAGCACGGCCCGGCGGAGGAGAACGCCACCGCCAGAACACCGCCGCCGATGATCCAGATCGTCATGTAAGACATGAAGAAGCGCGTGCGCTCGGCGCCCGGCCGCGCGATGAAGGCATAATAGGCCCAGAACACATTCATCACCACGAACCACATATTGTAGTTGAGGTTGACGATGAAGGTGACGGGCCAGTAACCGAAGACCGCCTGCAGCAACTCCCACGGGCGGTAGCCGAAATGCAGCGCCACGTCCCACCGGTCGAGGGCCAGGTCCCAAGAGAACGGCGCCAGCACGGTGATGTAGGCCTTCACCATGGTGAACACATACATGAAGATGACGAGTGCCAGGAACATCGGCAGCCCTGCCGCCATGCGTTCGCGGTCCGTCACCACCGCCTTGAAGTTCCGCCACAGCCCCTTGATCGGGCTCTCCGGCTTTTCGTAGATCGCCATCTCGGCGAACTTGAAGATCAGCAGCGCGAAGAACACGGCCGGCACCGAAAACAGCAGGATGCCCGCCATCACCTCGCCCCCGGCCTTTACGTTGGCTGCGGCAACGCTGCCGGATATGAACAGGAACCCCGCCAGATAGGCGAAGGCCAACCCGATCGGCAGCGCATGCGCGGCAAGGCTCAGCCGCAGCAAGAGCCAGAACCGGCCCTGTGCCGCGCCACTCCGCGCCGCCTGCAACTCCATGTTCAATCGACCGTCCTCCGGAACTCGCGGAAGACGATGGCAAAGCCTGCTTAAGATTGGCTAAACCCGCCGCAGCAGTCTTCCGGCACGACCAATTGCTAAGCCACGCGCCACTTGCGCGGAGGCCACCGACGCGCCGATAACAGCCTCGGAATCCCGCAAGCGAGGCCGCCCATGAACGTCCACGGAAAAAGCCGCTATCACGAGGTCTATGCCAGCTGGAAGAAAGACCCGCTCGCCTTCTGGGCGGATGCGGCAAAAGCCATCGACTGGATCAGCCCGTGGCACGAGGTCTATGCCCGCAAGGAAGGCCTCGACCGCTGGTTCGTCGGCGCCGAATGCAACACTTGCTGGAACGCGGTGGACCGCCACGTGAAGGCCGGCCACGGCGAGCGCCTGGCCGTCATCTACGACAGCCCCATCACCGGCGCCAAGGCGAAATACACCTACGCCCAACTGCTTGATGAAGTCTCGACGCTGGCCGCAGCCCTCGAGGATATCGGCGTGAGGAAGGGCGACCGCGTCATCCTCTACATGCCGATGATCCCGCAGGCGCTGTTTGCCATGCTGGCCTGCGCGCGCCTGGGCGCCATTCATTCCGTCGTCTTCGGCGGCTTCGCGCCCCCCGAACTTGCCACCCGCATCAACGATGCAAAGCCCAGAGCCATCCTCACCGCCTCCTGCGGCATCGAACCGGGCCGCGTCATCGCCTACAAGCCGCTGCTCGATCAGGCGCTCGACATCGCCGCCCACAAGGTCGAGGCCTGCGTCATCTTCCAGCGCGAGCAGGTGACGGCGGAACTGAAAGCCGGCCGCGATCATGACTGGGCCGATATCGTTTCCGTCGCCCGCGGCTTCGGCCGCCAGGCCGGCTGCGTCTCGGTCAAGGCCACCGATCCGCTCTATATCCTCTATACCTCGGGCACCACCGGCCAGCCCAAGGGCGTCGTCCGCGACAATGGCGGCCACATGGTGGCGCTGCGCTGGTCGATGGAGGCGATCTACGGCATCAAGCCGGGCGAAGTCTATTGGGCGGCGTCCGACGTGGGCTGGGTCGTCGGCCACTCCTACATCGTCTATGCGCCGCTCCTTCAGGGCGCCACCACCATCGTGTTCGAGGGAAAGCCCGTCGGCACGCCCGATCCCGGCACCTTCTGGCGCATCGTCGAGGAGTATGGCGTCGCGGCGCTGTTCACCGCGCCCACCGCCTTCCGGGCGATCAAGAAGGAAGACCCGGAGGGAAACTTTATCCGCAAATACGATCTCAAATCGCTCCGCACCCTTTTCCTCGCCGGCGAGCGCGCCGACCCGGACACGGTGAAATGGGCCGAAGACCAGTTGAAGATTCCGGTCGTCGATCACTGGTGGCAGACCGAGACCGGCTGGTCGATTGCCGCAAACCCGGTGGGTCTCGGGATGCTCCCTGTTAAGCACGGTTCCCCCACCGTGGCGATGCCGGGCTATGACATTCACGTTCTCGATGAAGGCGGCCATGAAGTGAAGCGCGGGGTCCTCGGCGCCATCTGCGTGAAGCTGCCGCTGCCGCCCTCTTGCCTCCCCACGCTGTGGGGCAATGACGAGCGCTTCCGCAAATCCTACCTCACCCATTTCCCCAGCTACTATGAGACGGCGGATGCAGGTTTCATGGATGACGACGGCTATCTCTACATCATGGCCCGCACCGACGACATCATCAACGTCGCCGGCCATCGCCTGAGCACGGGCGGCATGGAAGAGGTGCTGGCCGGCCACCCCAACGTCGCCGAATGCGCGGTCATCGGCATCGCCGATCAATTGAAGGGCCAGGTGCCGGTGGGCTTCGTGGTGCTGAAGGCCGGCGTCGCGCGCGAAGCCGCCGACATCGAGAAGGAATGCGTCGCCCGCGTGCGCGAGAAGATCGGCGCTGTTGCAGCACTCCGCACCGTCGCCGTGGTGCCGCGCCTGCCGAAGACCCGCTCCGGCAAGATCCTTCGCGCCACCATGCGGAAGATCGCCGACAAGGAGGAGTTCAAGGCCCCGGCGACGATCGACGATCCGGCGATCCTCGACGAAATCCGCGCCGCCCTGGCAAAGAAGGGGATCGGCGTCTAGCCACACCCACGAGCCGTCACCCCCGCGAAAGCGGGGGCCCAGCTCCCTCTGCCGCTAACCCAGCAGCCCGCCCACCGCCCGCTTCACCGCCGCGGCCGTCGCGCCATCCTCATCCTTGGCCGCATCCCAGCTGGCGGTGACACTCACCGCCACCACCTGCCCCGAAGCCATCACCGCCTCGATCACCGCTGCCAGACCTTCGGGCGAAGGCCCGCCCTTCACCGCATAGAGAAAGGCCGGCGCCAGGCGGCAGTCGATCAGGTCGGCATCGACGTGAAGATAGATCGGCCCATCCGGCAGCACATGCGGAACGCCGATCACCTTTTCCATGTGGCGGATGCCGGAAGCCTGCACCAGATCGCGCTCGCCGGGGTCGAGGTCGCGGCCATCGCTCAGCAGCACGCGGGCATCCTCGATCGGCGCCAATCCCACCGCTTCCATCATCCGCTGGTCACCGCGCCCAGTCAGCATGGCAAGCGGCATGCCGCCCAGAAATCCTGATGGCGTCGTCTCCCACGTATTGAAATCGCCATGGCTGTCGAGCCACACGATCGCCGGCCGGATGCCGCCACGCTCGAGCCCCGCCATGACGGGAATGGTCTGGCAGCAATCGCCGACGATGGCGACGGGCCGTTCGCCCGCCCGCACCGCATCGGCAACCGCATCGGCGAGTTCTTGGTGAATGGGCGACAGGCTCTCCGTCTCGTCACCCGCCCCCGGCGCCGCCGCGATCATCCTGTCCCCCGGGGCGGAAAGTGCCAGCGGCGCCCCCGAAAGCCTGCCGATAAAGCGCGGGGAGACGATGCGGCGGTCAGCCATAAAAACTTCCTTTCATTGCGGCGCGAGCACAATCACCCGCCGGTAGAGATGCCACGTGGCATGCCCCAGAACCGGCAGCACCACAAGCAGCCCGAGGAACACCGGAACCAGCGCCGCGATCGTCAGCGCCGCCACGATGACGCCCCAGCCGATCATCGGCGCCAGATTCTGGAACACCGCCTTGAAGCTCGAGATGATGGCGGTGATCAGGTCGATCTCGCGGTCGAGCAGCAAGGGGATAGCAATCACCGTCGTGCAGAACAGTACGAAGGCAAGACCCGCCCCGACGCCGGACCCCACGATCAGGAAGCCTATTCCCTCCGATGTCGTCGTCACCACCTTGAAGAAGCCCTCGAGCGTCGAGGGCGTCTTGAAGCCCAAAAAAATTGCCAGCAGCATGCGCACTTCGTAAAGCCACATCCAGAAGATGAAGAGGACGACGAAGGCCATCCACGACACCTGGCGCTTGCGCTGCTCCAGCACCACGGTGAGGATCGCACCCCACTCCAGCGCCTCGCCCACCATCAGCCGGCGGCTCACCTCGTAGAGGCCGACGGCGACGAAGGGCCCGATCAGCGGAAAGCCCACCGCAATGGGAATGATCCACCACGGTTGATGCCAGATGTTGAGCAGCAGCAGGATGGCGATGCCGCCCGCCGCATAGATGCCGCCGAAAAACAGCCCGATCAGCGGCGCGCGCCTGAAATCGCGCCAGCCATCCGCAAGGGCGGCCTTCACGTCCGAAAAGCTGATGGTATTGATCTTCACCGCTGGCGGCCGCATCGCAAGCGCCGCATTCTGCTCCGTGGTCATGGGGATCCTCCCGGAATTTTTCGGTTTCTTGTTGGCCCGGTCCGCCGTTCCCCAACCTCGGACCAGTCCCGGTAGAATGCCGTGTGGCGGCAGCTTTCGCAATCGGCTAGTGAACGGCCCGGACAACGAAGCGAGCATCATGATCCCTGCCACTCCCTCTCAGGCCCGCTGGGCCCTGGGCGCTACCTTTCTGCTGCATGGCATCCTCGTCGGCGCCTGGGTGCCGCATATTCCACTAGCCAAGGAACGGCTCGACGTTGGCCCCGCCGTCTTCGGCCTGGCGCTTCTGGCCTTCGCAGGGGGTGCCGTCTTCGCCATGCCGACGGCTGGCGTCCTTATCAACCGGTTCGGCAGCGCAAGGCTCGTGGCGCTCACGGGCTTTGCATTCTGCCTGGCCTTCTTCGGTCCCATCTTCGCGCCAACGCTCTTCACCTTCGTCGTCGCTGGCTTCATCATGGGCATGTTCATCGGCAGCATGGATGTGGCGATGAACGCCCATGGCATCGCCGTCGAAAAATCCCTGAAGCATCCAACGATGTCGATGCTGCACGGCGGCTTCTCGATCGGCGGCATGATCGGAGCATTCCTCGGCGCTGGGCTGATGAAGCTCTATGGCGAGGCGGTGCAGGCCATCGTCATTTCGGCTCTCTGCATCACCATCCAGGCCATCGTCCTGCGCTTCTACCTCCCCTCCACGGTCGACAAGGGCCTCTCCGGCTCGCATTTTGCCTGGCCGACGAGGGCGACCGTCGGCCTGGGTCTCCTGTGCTTCCTGGCGCTCATGATCGAAGGCTCGATCCTCGACTGGGCGGCGATCATGATGCGCGAGAAATTCCTCGTCGATGCCAGCTTCGCGGCCCTGGCCTTCGGCTTCTATCAGGGCGGCATGGCGGTTTCCCGCCTCTCGGGCGACTGGCTGCGCGTGAAGGTCGGCGCGGTCCGCATGGTCACCCTCAGCGCCTGGCTGGCGGCGGGCGGCACCGCCGTGGCACTCCTCGTTCCAAACCCTTACGTGGCGATGGCCGCCTTCACTCTGGCAGGCCTGGGGCTGGGCAATATCGCGCCAGTGCTGTTTGCGGGCGGCGGCCGGTTGGAGCCCGATGCCCCGGGCCGCGGCATCGCGGCGGTTACCACCCTGGGCTACGCGGGCTTCCTCGCCGGCCCCCCGATGATCGGCCTGGCCGCGCAGGTGACAAGCCTCCCCACGGCCCTCTTCCTCACCGTCATTGCGGCCCTCGTCATTGCGTTCTATTCAAGATCGGTGCAGGCGGCGGATACCTTCTGAAGGGGGAAAGACCATGAGCTTTTCGGGCAAGCGGATCATCGTCACCGGAGCGGGCCGTGGCTTGGGCGCCGCCTTCGCCGTGACGCTCGCCGATCAGGGCGCCGACATCATCATGACCGGCCGCAACACCGAGAACCTGAAATCGCTCGCCGAGTCGATCAGGCTCCGCACCGGCAGGAAGCCCGAGACCCACACGCTCGACATGGCCGATATCAGCGCCGTCACCCTCTTCGCCAAGGCCATGCGCGATGCAGCAAAGCCCCTCGACATCCTCATCAACAATGCCGCGCAATGGCTGCCTGGCAAGATGGACCAGAGCGATGCCTACGCCATCAGCCAGACGATCACGGGAATCGTCACCGGCACATTCCTCTTCACGCGCGGATTGATTCCGCTGCTCGAGCAATCGGGCGCCGGCGACATCATGAACATCGTCTCGATCTCCGGGATCGCCAACACCCCGCTGCTTGGCGCCTCCGTCGCTTACTACGCGGCAAAGCATGGCCAGGCCGGCATGAACGACGGCCTTCGCCAGGAACTGAAAGGCCGCCCCATCCGCGTGCAGGCGATCTACCCCTCCTACATCAAGGACATCTCGCCCTTGAACGAGGCCGAATGGAACGCCACGCCTGAGTCGAAGTCATGGGCCACCAATCGCGACATCGTCGAGACGGTCATATTCGCGCTCTCCCGCCCCCGCCACATGACGCTCGCCTCGATCGTCGTCGACCCGGACTCGGGCGGCCTGTTCTGAAACCGGCGCCGTAATCCGTCTGTCACAAACGGGCCATAGCTTTCGGGTTGGATGCCGGGTCAGGCAATTGGTGCCTTCCGGCTGCCTCAATCAATTCAGCCAGCGGAGCAGCGCATGTCGTCCTATGAGCATGATTACGCCGATCACACCCAGTCGCCCGACTATGCCCATGGCGATGAACGCCCAAGCAACATATCCGACAATGCAACCTTCTATGACGTGGTCGACGCCCGCACCTCGCGCCGCGGCTTCCTGATCGGCGGCCTTGCCGCACTTGCAACTGGCCTTTACGGCCTGCCGCTCTCCTCGAAGTCCGCCCTTGCGCAATCAACCTCCGCTTCCGCGCTCCTCGGCTTCAAGCCTGTCCCCATCAGCAAGGACGACAAGGTCGTGGTCCCTGAAGGCTACAAGGTGCAGGTCATCGCTCCCTGGGGCACGCCCATTAACGGCACCGCGCCGGACTACAAGGCAGGCGCCATCACCGGCACGGACCAGGCGATGCAGGTCGGCAGCCATCACGACGGCATGCATTTCTTCCCCATTGACGGCTCGTCGGACGATGGCCTCCTCGTCATGAACCATGAATATGTCGAACCCCGCTTCTTCCACGCTGCAAAGTGGAAGGGGCAGAAGCTCGACAACGAGATGGTCGTGATGGATGCCAGTGGCGCGCGCGATGCGGACGAGGTCCTGGCCGAGATCAGCGGTCATGGCTGTTCCGTCATCCGCATCAGGAAGGGCGCTGACGGCCAATGGGCCATCGTTGCCGACCCGCTGAACCGCCGCATCACCGGTCTGACGCCGATGGCGATCGCCGGCCCCGTGAAGGGCTCCCCCCACCTCGCCACGAAATACAGCCCCGATGGCACGAAGACGCGCGGCACGCTCAACAATTGCGCCCATGGCGTCACCCCCTGGAACACCTACATGTCGGCCGAAGAAAACTGGGCAGGCTACTTCCTCAACACCGACAAGAAGGACGGCGAGGCAAGCCTGCCGCGCGAGCACAAGCGTTACGGTGTCTCAGACAAGGCCTCGCGTTACGGCTGGGAGAAAGTTGCTGGCGGTGCCGATGAATTCACCCGCTTCGATGCCTCCGCCAAGGGCGCGAGCCCAGCGGAAGACTATCGCAACGAACCCAACTCCTTTGGCTGGCTGATTGAATTCAACCCCTATGATGCCGCATCCGTGCCGATGAAGCGCACCGCATTGGGCCGTTTCGCGCATGAAGGCATTGTGTTTGCACCCGCTGTCGCAGGAAAGCCCGTGGTCTGCTACTCGGGCGATGACTCACGCTTCGAGTATATCTACAAGTTTGTGTCAGCTCAGCCCTACGATCCGGCCACAGCGTCAGGCGCCCTTCTCGATGAAGGAACCCTGCATGTTGCGAAGTTCAATGCTGATGGCACAGGCGAATGGCTGGCGCTTGCGCCCGGCCAGAACGGCCTGACGGCCGAGAACGGCTTCGCCGATCTCGCCGATATCCTCGTCAATACCCGCCTCGCCGCCGACAAGGCGGGCGCCACCAAGATGGACCGTCCGGAATGGGGCGCCGTCGATCCGGGAACGGGCGAGGTTTACTTCACTCTCACCAACAACAACCGCCGCACCCAGACAGCCGTCGACGCCGTCAACCCGCGCGCCGAAAACAACTTCGGCCAGATCGTGCGCTGGCGCTACGCCAAGAACGACCATGCCGCCACCGCCTTCCAGTGGGACCTGTTCGTTCTGGCCGGCTCCAAGGCATCTTCGGCGCTGTTCAACGGCGAGGCCCTGAACGACGACAACATGTTCGCCTGCCCGGACGGGTTGTGGTGCGATGCAAGTTCGCGCCTCTGGATCCAGACCGACATGGGCGACATCTCGCCCGAACAGAAGGGCCCGCTGGAACCCTTCGGCATGAACGCCATGCTGGCCGCCGATCCCAAGACCGGCGAGGTGCGCCGCTTCCTCACCGGGCCGTGGGGCCAGGAAATCACCGGCGTCGTGACCACGCCGGACCAGAAGACCATGTTCGTGAACGTCCAGCATCCGGGCGGCCACGCCTCGGATGAGCAGTTCGCAGGCGGCGACTTCGGCTCCGGCTTCCCCGATTACAACGGCACCGTGCCGCGCTCGGCAACCCTCGTCATCACCCGCGAGGATGGCGGCATCATCGGCGCCTGACCCGCGCCATCACGGCTCTTGATCTCCTGCGGCGACCCGCTATCACCAGCGCCACACCGCAGGAGATTTTCATGAGACTGAACGACCGTATCGCCATCGTCACGGGCGCCGCCCGCGGCATCGGGCTTGCCATTGCGGAGCGCTTTGCCGCCGATGGCGCCACCGTAGTGATGGCCGATATCGAAGACGCCGCCGGCGAAGCTGCCGCAAAACCCCTCGGCGCAGCCTATGTCCGCTGCGACGTTTCGAAATCATCCGAAGTCACCGCGCTGGTCGATGGCGTCGCCGCGAAATTCGGCGCCGTCGACATTCTGGTGAACAACGCCGGCATCGCCATGGCGCAGGATTTCCTGTCCATCACCGAAGCCGATTACGACCGCGTGCTTGGCATCAATCTCAAGGGCTCGTTCCTCATGTTGCAGGCCTGCGCGCGGCACATGATCGCCCAGGCCGAACAAGGCCGCAAACCCGGCGCCATCGTCAACATGTCGTCGGTGAACGACACGCTCGCCATCCCGACGATCGTCTCCTATTGCATCTCGAAGGGCGGCGTCTCGCAGTTGACGCGCTCGACCTCGATCTACCTCGCCCCCCACGGCATCCGCGTCAACGCCATCGGCCCCGGCTCGATCCGCACCGACATGTACAAGGGCGTCGTCGCCGATCCCGCCGCCGTGAAACGCGTCATGTCGAGAACCCCATTGGGCCGCCCGGGCGAGCCCTCCGAAGTCGCCTCCATCGCCGCCTTCCTCGCTTCCGATGACGCGAGCTACATCACCGGCGAGACGATTTACGTCGACGGCGGCCGCATGCCGCTGAATTACGTGGTGGCCGTGAAGGAATGATCCGCGAGGGCCGCGCATCGGATATGGACGCCATCTTCCATGTCCGCACAACGGTCGTCGAGAACCACCTCTCCGTCGAGCAGCTGACGGCCATCGGCATCACGCCTGAATCAATCATCGCGGAAATGGAAGCAGGCGACCTCGGCTGCTGGGTCGCGGAGGATGAAGGTACCGTCATCGCCTTCGCGATGGCCGACCGGCGAGACGCCAGCATCTTCGCGCTCTTTGTCCTGCCCGAGCACGAGGGCAAGGGCCACGGCGCGGCATTGCTGAGTGCCTGCGAGGCATGGCTGAAATCCCAAGGCCACGGCCAAGCAACGCTCGGCACAGGCCGCGATACGAAAGCCCACGCCTTCTACCTCAGGCGCGGATATATCCCGACCGGCGAAATCTCCGGCCACTTCGCTGAAGACGACGTGCTGCGAAAGACGTTGTAGCCCCGCACAAACCGTCACCCCATTTTTCGAACACAAGCACAGCACTTCAGTTCTTGTGTCATCCCCGCACGTGTTGCGGGGACCCATTCGTCAACCAGCGCGCTTGCCGGGGGATGGGTCCCCGTGACAAGCACGGGGATGACAGACTGGGGAGGACCTCCTCACACCAGTGGCCTCTCCCGCCTCACCACAATCTCCATTTCACCAAACTCACGCGCGAACTTGTGGCCGTCATAGACCGCCTGCGCGATGATGCCCGGCGCCTTGCAGTCACCGATGCGTGCAAGCGTCGAAAGCCCGCGTTTCTGCAGCGCCTGCCATAAGGCCTCGTCCGGCTCGCGCGATGTCACCGGCACGAAGGCATCGCAGGCGATTTCATGCTCGCGTCCGGAATAGGTACAACTGATCACCGCGGCACCATCACGCAGACCAGCCACCATTGAGTTCACGATGATCGTCACACCGCGCTCGATCAGCCGCGTGTGAATGCGGCCCTGCTCTGCGGTATATTCCGACCATGCCGAAACCTTGCCCTCACTCGTCACATAGGTAACGGCAATACCGCGTTCCGCCAAGTGCTCGGCAATGGCCGAGCCCACGTAATAGTGATCGTCATCGAACACGACCGCCTGACCGGAAACCGCCGCACCCGCCATCACCTCTTCCGGCGAGAACGTGCGCGCATCGGCGTAGCTCGCAATCCCGCGCCGCAACGAGCGGCCGCGCCCGTCCTTCCGCCACTGGCTTCCCGTTGCCGCCACCACATTGGCAATGCCGGTTTCGGCGACGTCCTCCGCACTCATGCGGCTCTCGCGGAATACCTCGACATTGGAAAGCTTGGAAATCTGGTGCACCCGCCAGTCGCGCACCCGTCCCCATTCGATGAGCCCCGGCAGCTTGGCTTCCCAGTTCAACCTGCCGCCCAATACAGATGAAGCTTCCGCCAGCTTCACCTCATGCCCGCGCTTAGCCAATGACATCGCGGCCTCGAGCCCAGCAGGCCCCGCGCCGATCACCAGAACGGACTGACTCTGCTTCGACAGCGATATCCGCTCCGGATGCCAGCCGCGCCGCCATTCCTCGCCCATCGTCGGGTTCTGCGTGCAGCGGATGGCGACGCCCCGCCCATCGCAGGCGTAACAGATGTTGCAGCCGATGCACTCGCGGATATCGTCTTCATGTCCGTCACGGATCTTGACAGGCAGGAACGGATCCGCAATCGAAGGCCGCGCCGCACCGATCAGGTCGACGATCCCGCGCTTCACCATCGACAGCATCGTTTCAGGACTTGTGAACCGTCCGACACTCACTACAGGCTTCCCCGTCACCTTCCGCACATGCGCGATGCGGGGTTCGAGAGAGCCCTCCTTGTGAAAGCGCGAAACGCCCATCTCCTGGTAGTAATCCGCAATCGTCACGTTGAAGAGATCGACCATCGGCGCAATCTCCGCCAGAAGCTCGGATCGCTCGGCCTCGCCGCCGCCGTCCTCATTGTCCACCTCGATGCGGATCGCCACGGCGCAGCGGTCGCCCACCGCATCGCGCGTGTCGGCCAGAATCTCGCGCAGCAGCCGTGCCCGTTCCCTCAGCGTTCCACCATAACCTTCCGTAGACTGATTGATGTCACCGTCGAGGAACTGCGCCAGAAGATAGGTGTGCGCCGCATAGACATAGACGATATCCATGCCTGCAGATTTCGCCCGCAGCGCCGCCGCCCGGTGCCACGCCCGCAATTGCGCAATGTCGGCAAGGTCCATCTTCGCGCATTGCCACGGGTCGCTCGCCACCGGCAGGCTCTGCGGTCCCCACGCCGTCTCGCGCGATTGCAGGTTCGAAGAGCGCAAGCCTCCATGCCAGAGCTCGACACCCGCCAGCGCCCCATGGACGTGTACGGCCTCGGCCATTCCCGCCATGTTGCGCGTGTCGCCATCGTCCCAAAGCGAAGCAAAGGGCGCCGGAATATCGTCAGACGACGGATGAATGGAACAGTATTCGGTGTTGACCACGCCCCAGCCGCCCTCGGCCTTGATGGCGCGCATGGCGTTGAGCGTGGCGGGCAGCTGGTATCCCATGCCGGTGCAATGCGGCACCTGGTAGAAGCGGTTCGGCGCCGTCACCGGTCCGAGCCGCACAGGCTCGAACAACACGTCAAATCGCTTGTCGCGCGCCATCCTCATCTCCCTCTGTTGGAGATGAGGCTAGCAAGCCGCGCAGCCGCTTCGCAATCTTACTCGACGATGATGACCTGGCCGTTCAATGCACCCTCGACGCTCTTGGCGAAGGCAAGCCCGACGCGCGCTGAAGACACCGGTTCGTGTCCCGGAAAGAACCCGTCGTATTTGGCGGCCGATTCTTCCAGCAGCCCAGGGCTCACCGCATTGATGCGGAGCCCACGCGGCATCTCGATCGCCGCACCCTTGACGAAGGCCCCGATCGCGCCATTGACCGCTGCGGCATTCGCACCTTTCCGCACCGGGTCGCGGTCGAGAACGCCGCTCGTCAGTGTAAACGAGCCACCATCATTCACATGATCGAAGCCCAGCAGCACGAGGTTCACCTGCCCCATCAGCTTGTCGTTGAGGCCCTTGCGGAACTGCTCCGGCGTCATCTCCGAAACCGGCCCGAAATGCACATGGCCCGCGGCGGAGACCACCGCATCGACCTTGCCCACCTGCTTGTACATGGCCCGCACCGAGGCTTCGTCCATCAGGTCCACCGTCACGTCGCCCGACGAACGCCCCGCCTTCACGATCTCGTGGCGGCGCGAAAGCTCCTTCACTGCCGCCTGCCCCACGGTGCCGGAACCGCCCACCACCAGAATGCGCATCATTCGCCGTCCGTGCCGCGCTTCAGCGTCTTCAGCTTGGCGAACACCGAGTCGGCATCATAGCTCGGTTCGGTCTCGCGCGATTGCGGCTCGGAAGGCGCGAAGGTAGGCTCGTTGGCGGCAGCCGTGGCAGCCGCAGCAGCTGCGGCATTGGCCGCCGTGCCTTCAACTTCGGAAGCCGGAATGAGTGTGCGTGCCGGCGCCACCGATTCCATCGGCTTGCCCGCCTTGCGCGCCGCCTTCTGAACCGCGAAGTCGAGGTCGAGCTGCGAGCAGATGCCGAGTGAAACGGGATCGACCGGCTTGATGTTGGCGGCATTCCAGTGCGAACGCTCGCGCACCGAGGCAATGGTCGACTTCGTGGTGCCCACCAGCTTCATGATGGCCGAATCCGGCAGTTCCGGATGATAGCGCAGCAGCCAGGCGATGGCGTCCGGCCGGTCGCCGCGGCGCGACACCGGCGTATAGCGGGGGCCAGCGGTTGATTTCTGCACCGAGATATTGACCTTGGATTCGAGAATCTTCAGGCGGTATTCCGGGTCCTTCTCGGCCTTCTCGATTTCCTCGCGCGTCAGCTGTCCGCCGGTGACCGGGTCCAGCCCCTTGATGCCGGTCGCCACGTCGCCATCGGCGATCCCCTTCACTTCCAGCTCATGCAGGTGGCAGAAGTCGGCGATCTGGCGGAACGAAAGCCCGGTATTCTCGACCAGCCAGACAGCGGTCGCCTTGGGCATCAGCGGTATGCGGGACATGATCTTTCACTCCTTGAGAACCGGTTTTTCAGGTTCCCTGTCTTTGCGACAGCATGTTGGGGATGGCCTTCTTATAGAGCGCAATTGCCCCCCGCGCAACGGAAACCCGATCAGCCGTTCACCAGCACGATCTTGCCGATATGCTCGCTCGATTCCATCAGCGCATGCGCCTCTGCCGCCTGTGCCAGCGGGAAGCTGCGGTAGATGATGGGCTTCAATTGCTCGGCCCCGAACTTGGGCCACACGGTCTTCTCCAGCGCGCGGGCGATCTCGGCCTTCTCGGCAACCGAGCGCGGCCGCAACGTCGAGCCTGTGAAGGTCAGCCGCTTCAGCATGATCGGCATCCAGTCGGCCTCGATCTTCGAGCCCTTCTGGAAGGCGATCATCACGATCCGCCCATGCATGTTGATGACCTTGAGGTTCTTCGCCACATAGTCGCCCCCCACCATGTCGAGGATGACGTCCGGCTTCAAATTCTTCGCGGCGCATTCGGCCACGAAATCTGAGGAGCGGTAGTTGATGGCATGGTCGGCCCCAAGCTCCAGGCAGGCCTCGCACTTCGCGTCCGACCCGGCGGTGACGACGACGATCGCCCCCATCGCCTTCCCCAGCATGATGGCCGTCGTCCCGATGCCGCTCGACCCCCCATGGACGAGCAGTGTCTCGCCCTCCTTCAGCCGCCCCCGGTCGAAGACATTGGTCCACACGGTGAAGAACGTCTCGGGGATCGCCGCTGCCTCGACGAGCGACAGGCCCGGCGGCACCGGCAGCGCATTGTCCTCATGCACCACGCAGAATTCGGCATAGCCTCCGCCGGGAACCAGCGCACACACCCGGTCGCCCGCCTCATAGCGTTTGACGCCTTCGCCCAGCCCCACCACCTCGCCCGCGATCTCGAGGCCCGGCGTCTCGGGCGCGCCAGCAGGCGGCGGATAGGCACCCTGCCGCTGCAGCACGTCCGGCCGGTTGACGCCGGCCGCCTTGACCTTCACCAGGATTTCGCCGGGCTTCGGCACTGGCACCTTGATGCGCACGGGCTTCAGAACCTCCGGCCCTCCGGGTGCCGTGATGGCGATTGCGGTCATGTCTTGCATGTGTTGCACCTGTCAGAAAATAGTGTCCGGGCAGAACGACTGTTCAATACGTGTATCGCCGCAGTTCCTGTTTGCCATGCCGCACATAATGCAGGAAGGGATCGATTCCGGCGCTCCTCACATCCGGGTTGAGAAAGAGATAGGCTTCCGCATCGAAATCCGAAGGCACCTGCGCCCGGTATTCCGACTGCGCAAAGCGGGAAACCGCATCCGGCCCCTCGTCTTCCTCAGGCTTTGCAGCCAGTCCCGTCTCCCGCGCCAGGACCGGCGCCAGAACCGAAAGCCCCTGCAGCCCTTCCTTCGCAAGCCGCCGGTAGCAATCGCCGATGAGGACGCCCTCGCCGATATTGGGCGGCGCATCGTAGTGATAGGACCGCCCGGTTCGCCTGATCGCCACGCGCTCGAGGATCAGCAGTTCGAAGGCCGCCTTGATCTCGGGGCTCGCGCAGATCGGGTTCACCGCTTCGAGTAAACCGGTGAACATCGTGGTCCAGGCTTCTCGCTTCTTGGCCTCGGGCCAGCCGTGCCACTGCTTGTGATAATTTTCCGGATGATCGCGGCGGATGTACAAAGCTTCGCCAAGCCGCAGAAACGGCCCCCAGCGCAACAGCTTCGCCAGCCACACGAACACTTCCGACAGGCCCCTGAACTCGTCGATCCGCACCATCCCCGCCTGCGCGACCGCCGCCTTGCGCATCAGCCCGCGCACTGGTGCTGGCTGCTTCTCCTCGATGAAGCGGCGCATGCGGGGAAAAACGCCGCCATCGAGTTCGGGCGCGGCCTCGATGTGGTTCCGCCCGCCGATCCACTGGCAGTCGGCATAGACGATTGCGGCATCCGGCCGCTTTTCGGCCAGCGCCAGCAGCTTCTCGAAAAACTCGGGCGTTGTCGTGTCATCGTGCTGGCGGTAGCAGAAGTAATCCCCGATCGGCTGGTTGAGCAGCCAGTTGAGGTTGCCGTTCCAGTCGAGCCGCTGGTCCTGCACCGTCAGGCGGAACCGCGAGTCGGCGAGGAACGGCAGGCAGGCATCCGCCGTCTCCTGGTCATTGCCGTCGACCGAGATCAGGACGTCGAAATCCTTGTGCGTCTGGCGCTGCAGCGCGGCCAGCGCCTCGGCGATCTGGGAACTGCCCCGGTATACCGGAACGCCGACGCTGATATGCCGCGTCATGAGGTGGCGCATTCCCGCGCTGTGGCCAGCACCCGTTCGGCGCAGGCATCCGCGAAAAACGGCGCCATGGTCAGCTTGCCCGGATCGACGCTGTGATAGCCGCCCTGGGAATGAATTCCAATCTCGTAACGGCGGTGCAATTCGCTTGCCGGATCGTCGATATCGGTCCTGCCCCAGGCGAAGATCGGCCCGCCCTTCACCTGCGCGGTCGCCACATCCGCTTCGCTGAGGTGCCTGAGCTTCAGAATGAATTTTGCCATGCTCGAAACCGTGGCGCGCACGATATCGCGGCCCGCTTCGCCCTCGGGATGGGTGTTCCAGTGCGGTGGCGTAACGGCCGAGGACAACGCCGTGACGCAATGCGGATACCACGTCAGATAGATCGTCCCGTCGGGATAGTTGACGGTTTCGCCGAACGGCCCCGAAATCACCGTGCAGCTCGGCGGATTCCTGTCGCCGCCCGGGCCCTTGATGTTGATTCCATATTTCAGCCGGTGCAGCCACGGCCGTTCCGGCAGCAACCCCCGCTTGGCATCGACCGCCAGGCGGCCTTCCCACAGCGCATTCACCACCTGGCCGAAATGCTCGCGGAAAGCCCCGTGCGGGTTGCGGCCCTCCACCGCGAAGCCATCGCCAGCATCCTTGACGCTCTCAACCTCATGGCCAAGCCGCAGCTCGATCCGCGGATCATCCACAATGCGCGCCCGCATCTCGGTCATCAGGCTGATAGGGTCGATGGCGATCTCCGGCGTCTGGATGACGGCCGTCGCAACATCAGGGTCGAATTCTGCCGCGATCCTGTCCTTGTCCCACACCTCCAGCGGCCGGAGCAAATCCTGCCCGAAATAATCCTCGCGCGATCCGTGGGCCTGCCCACCGATCAGCTCATGCGTCTTCATGAGATAGGCAATGGCCTTGTCCGCATCGTGCTGGCTGTCGCGGTGAACGGCATAGAGGGCAGGCTGCGAGGTGACGAACGCACTCTGCGGCCGCTCCAGCACCCGCGCGATGAAGGGCCCGAACGCCAGTGCGCCCCTGGCCATGGTCTTCGCCGTCGCCAGCGAAGGATCGGCCGCATACATGTAGCCGAGGTGGATCTTGCCTTCATTGGCTATGGCAGTGCGGCTCATCAGCCTGTCGCCGCGGTCGAAGATCGTCACCCCGATGCCGCGCATCGCCAGGGAGAGCGCAATACAGCAGCCCTGAAATCCGCCGCCCAAAACCGCCACGCGCATCGAAAACCCCGGATCATCGTCGGAAGCGAACGGCCAGATACCCTTGTTTGCGGAACTTGAGCAAGGCCCGGCTAAGCGGCGCCGGCTCGTGCGCCTGAGCTGTCGGCCGCCAATGCCTCATTGCGGAACATCCTCCGCCACCACCTGTGCGGGAATGCGACGCCGAATGGGCAGTTGAACATTGCCCCTCCACGATGACAAGATGCCCGCCGGAGGTACTGCCATGAGTTTTGAAGACCTGCCAAAGAAACAGCCCGATATCGCCATTGGCGAAAATCTTGATCTCCATTCGGTGGCCGAATTGGAACAGCGCGTTCAGGCTTTGGAGTCCGAGATTGCACGAACCCGGGCCGCCATTGCCGCAAAGCAGGCCTCGAAAGACGCCGCCGACGCATTTTTCCGGAGCTGATACGCCGTTTTCAGACAATCTTTCCGTTAACGCAGCGTAGCGTTAAGCTTTTGGTAAGGAATTAACGATATTTTTTAAATCGTAATCCTTGACCGGATTGCTCCGAGTGGCTCCTGTCCACTCTGTTTGACGCCTCCCTGTTAAACAACTTTAGCCGCGCTTTTCAGCGCGGCTTTTTTCTTGGCACCGGTCTTGCTCTGGTTTCCCACAGCAGGACGGCAGCCGGTTATTGACCCCGCCCACCGCAAGGGTCATTATCGGCTTCCGTTCTGCTCAATCGTAAGAAAGAGCGTAAGGATATTTTTACCATGGCCGCCCTTGAACCCCAGCCCACCACCGTCGATTTCCTGTCGCGCTTCACGGCGTCCGAACAGTTCGACAAGGTCTTCAAGGAAGGCATGAGCCTCGTTGAGGAAACCGCCAATTATCTCGATGGGCCCGGCCGTCAGGATGCCCGCCTGCTCGACCGTCATGGCGCTGTCGCCTACGCCACCGAGAGCATGCGGCTGACGACGCGCCTCATGCAGCTGGCCTCCTGGCTGCTCCTCCAGCGTGCCATCGGCGCCGGCGAGATGACGCACGAGGAAGCCCGCAAGGAAAAGCACCGCATCAGCCTGACCGATATCGGCCGCGGCAATGATCTGACGGGGTCCGAACAATTGCCGAAGGGCCTGCTCGAAATCGTCGAGCGTTCGCTGTCGCTGCACCAGCGCGTACTGAAGCTCGACGTGATGCTGAACATGCAGGCGAAGTCGGAAGGCGTGGAAACCCCCAGCGAAGTGAATTCCCAGATCGACCGTCTCGCCGCGGTGCTGAAGGTCGGCCGGGCCTGACGGGGCGTCCATCGAATCGCCGCAACTTGAGGCTAGCAGCCACCCCTCACCGCCGGGGACTGGAATGCGCCTCCACCTGAAACTCCTGACTGCCGGACTGATCCTGCTGCCAGCGGCGGCAGGCGCCGCCGCGCCCGAAATCCCGAAAACCGACGAAGCCCGCAGAGCTTTCGCCATCTCGATCTGCGATGAGATGTCGGCCAGGGCGACCGAGCACAGCCTGCCCGCAGCCTTCATGGCCCGCCTGATCTGGAAGGAAAGCCTGTTCGATCCCGGCGCCATCAGCCCCAAGGGAGCCGAAGGCATCGCCCAGTTCATGCCGGCAACCGCCAAACGCCGCGGCCTTGCCGATCCCTTCGATCCCGTTCAGGCGCTTGCCGCTTCGGCCAAATATCTAGCCGAACTGAACGCTATGTTCGGAAACCTCGGCCGTGCCGCCGCCGCCTACAATGCGGGCGAGGAGCGCGTGCAGAGATGGCTCGCCGGCAAGTCCGGCCTTCCCTACGAGACGCAGGATTACGTCCTCTCGATCACCGGCCGCAGCCATGACGACTGGAAGGTCGAAAATGCCGCCTTCCCCATCCCCGACATTGGCAAGGCCGGCACCTTCACCGAGCAGTGCCAGGCCCTCGTCCAGCGGCAATTGTCGCCCCTCCGCTCGGACGTGAAGCAGGCCTCATGGAAACCGTGGGGAGTAGTTCTCGCCGGCGGCCTCTCGGAGGCGCGCGCACTCAAAGCCTTCAACTTCGTCCGCAACCGCCATGCGAACCTCATCGGCGGTGAGGAGCCGATGGTAACCCGCAAGACCAACCGCAGCATGGGCCGCCGCAAGGTCGTCCGCGTCATGATCGGCCGCGACAACCGCGCCGAAGCCCAGAAGCTCTGCACCCGGATCAACGCCGCCGGCGGCGCCTGCACGGTGGTGAAGAACTGATCCCGCCGGGCGTCCGTTTCCCAGTTCTTACCTTCGCTAGAGCCATCCGGCTTGCGGTATCATGTGAACTCCAGTTGCGGGTAGTCTGCATGTTCGAAAGGGCGCCTTAAAGCCAGATGGACTCACTCAGTGGGGCCTGAGCCGGGTGGATCACCACTCGCCGCTCTTGACTGACCGAGCAGCAACGGACGGTACTTCCTTATCTCCTTGACCATGAAGTCGAAGAAGACACGGATTTTCGGTCTCTCCCGCAACTCGGGATGCGTCAGTATCCAGAACCCTGCAGTGAGGCCCGGCTGCGGTTCAATGACACGATTGAGCGTGCGATCACGATCTCCGATCTGACAGGGAAGCAAAGCCAGGCCCAGACCTGATTGTGCAGCCAGCAAAAGCCCAAGGACGCTATTGCTCCGACTTGCAATTTCGCATTGCGGCGCAAATGAGCGCAGCCAGCGCGCTGGCGTGATGTTTTCAATACCACCCTCGAAGCCGACCACGCGATGATGCCTGAGATCATCGGGAGTTATGGGTTTCCCATAACGCTCCAGATAAGTGTGACTAGCGTAGACCGCCCATGATTGGTCAGAGAGCTTTCTGCCGACCAGTGTGCCATCACCCGGAGGGCCAGCGCGGAGTGCGACTTCCGCCTTGCCGTCGCTCAGATCGCTGTAACGGTCCTCGATGACGAGGTCGACCTGGATTGCAGGATGTAACCGCTGAAACTCTTCAAGTAGCTGCGGCACCAGTCCGAGTGCCATGCCTTCCGCTGTTGTGACCCTGAGCGTGCCGCTCAGCGCAACATCCATCGCCGAAGCTTTGCGAGTGAGGGCGAAGACCGAAGTCTCTACGGCATTAGCCTCTTGAAGGAGGGCCTCCCCTTGGAGCGTCAGCCGGTATCCGTCCCTCTTCTTGTGGAAGAGGATCAACTTGAGCTCGTTCTCAAGTGCCTCGATGCGGCGCACCACTGTCGACTGGTTGACCTTGAGTTCGCGCGCAGCGCCGTTGCTGCTGCGTGATCGCGCCACGGCCAGAAAGAAGCGCAGATTGTCCCAGTCAATCATCGGCTGATTATGCATTTTTGCTGACTAAAACGCAAAATCGGTGATGGAAACGATCTGCTGCCCGTGGTTTCTGGAGGCCGTCAAAGGCCGTGGTGACTGCAAGGAGCTTTCCTTCGAAGTCAATCGGCGGCACCAACTTACATTGCAAATGAGGATACAATGACCCTTCAGATCAGGGCGGCTCAGCCGTCAGATGCGGCCGCGTGCGGCAACGTCATGCATCAAGCTTTTCACACGCTCGCAAACCGTCACGGGTTTCCGGCTGACTTTCCTACGCCCGAGGCGGCTACTGGTCTGGCAGCCAACCTGATATCGAATCCAAAGGTCTTCGGTGTTGTCGCCGAACGCGATGGTGCGGTGGTCGGATCCAATTTCCTGTCCGAGGGCGACATGATTCGCGGCGTCGGTCCGATAACCGTTGATCCGGAGGCACAGGGCAGCGGAATCGGACGCCGTCTCATGGAAGCTGTGCTCCAGCGCGCCAATGGTGCTGCCGGTGTACGTTTGCTTCAGGATGGATTCAACATGAGCACAATTGCTCTCTACTCGTCTCTCGGCTTCAAGGTGCGTGAGCCAGTCGTCGTACTGACCGGAAGCCCGTCTGGTAACATACCGGAAGATGTTTCTGTCAGAGCGATGCGTAGCGAAGATGTCGAGGCTTGCGACAATCTCTACACGACGGTGCACGGCATCTCGCGCCGCACGGAGTTGTCTCAGGCACTGAACTCTCTGGCACCAATGGTTGCCGAACGGGAGGGCCGTATTACTGCCTATTTGACCGCTCCCTCCCTGTGGCTTGCAAATCACGGTGTGGCCGAATCCGATGACGATATGCGCGCGCTCATTGCCGGCACGGCAAAGCAGCATGGAAAGATTTCATTCCTGTTGCCGACACGGCAGACCGCGCTTTTCAACTGGTGCCTCCGGCAGGGCTTGAGGGTTATCAAACCAATGACACTCATGACCAAGGGCGAGTACCGGGATGCCGAGAGCCCCTACATGCCGTCAGTCTTCTACTGATCTCAGTCAGTTGGTCCAAAGAAAGCGAGGAGATACTCAGATGAAAACCTCTTGCACCGGCAACTGCTTCTGCGGTGCCGTCGAAATCGAAGTAGCGGGAGAGCCTGTCGAGATGGGTTACTGTCACTGCGCGTCCTGCCGGTCTTATTCTGGAGCGCCAGTCACAGCCTTCACGCTCTGGCGCGATGAGGACGTAAGGATCACCAGGGGTAAGGACGTCATCGGAAGCTTCAACAAGCAGGGCATGAGCGACCGGCAGTTCTGCAGCAAGTGCGGAGGCCACGTCATGACCTTTCACCCGGGTTTCGGGTTCACCGACATCTTTGCAGCTGTCCTGCCCGGCGTGACCTTTGTACCGCAGGTACATTTGAACTACGCCCAAACAGTGCTTCCGATGAAGGACGGACTGCCGAAACTGAAGGATTTCCCTCAGGTTGCAGGTGGTTCAGGAGAACTGCTTCGGGAGTGACTCGCTGACCATTGCCGCAAAAAACACAAAAAGCCCGGCACTTGAGGCCGGGCTTTTGGCATTTGAAACAGAAGCTTACTTCTTGAGGAACGCGAACTTCTGATTGAACTTCGAGACGCGGCCGCCGCGGTCGAGCAGCGTCTGCTGGCCGCCGGTCCATGCAGGGTGCGACTTCGGGTCGATATCGAGGTTCATGGTGTCGCCCGACTTGCCCCAGGTGGTGCGCGTCTGGAACTTGGTGCCGTCGGTCATGACCACGTTGATCATGTGGTAATCGGGATGAATGCCTTGCTTCATGGCGGTAACTCGTTATCTGGCGCGGATTGACGCGTGGACTGACAATATATTGCCGGGTTCGGGCGGGGGCTATACAGGAGATGGCACAAGGAGGCAAGCCGCCCGATCATGAGTTCATTCGAAGACGAAGCCCGCCGCCGGCCCAAGGGCCGCAACCTGCGCCCGCTCATCCGCCTCACGCCGTTTCTGGCCCGCTACAAGCTTCAGATCGTGCTGGCCCTGGTTGCCCTCCTCGCCGCGGCGGGTGCCACGCTGGCAGTTCCGCTGGCCGTCCGCCGCATCATCGACAATGGCTTTTCCGCCGCCAATGCCGCACTGGTGAACCAGTATTTCTTCGCGATGCTGGCCGTCGTTCTGGTGCTGGCTTTGGGCTCTGCCACGCGCTTCTACTTTGTCATGTGGCTGGGCGAGCGTGTGGTCGCCGATATCCGCGATGCGCTGTTCAGCCATCTCCTGAAGCTCAGCCCCGGCTTCTTCGAAACCCAGCGCTCGGGCGAGGTCGTCTCGCGATTGACCGCTGATACCACTCAGATCAAGGCTGCCTTCTCGTCCACCGCCTCGATCGCGCTCAGGAACGTCGTCATGCTGATCGGAACCATCGTCATGATGGTGCTGACCAGCCCGAAGCTCGCCGGGCTTTCGATGCTGGCGCTGCCGCTCGTCGTGCTGCCGCTGGTGATCTACGGCCGCCGGGTGAGGAACCTCTCGCGCGCCGCGCAGGATACGCTGGCCAGTTCCGCCGCCTTCGCGCAGGAGCGGCTGGCCGCCGTCCAGGCAGTGCAGTCCTTCGTGCAGGAGGATGCCGCCCGCCATGCCTTTTCGGCCGCCACCGGCATTGCCTTTGCTGCCGCCGCCCGCCGCACGCTCGCTCGCGCGCTCCTCACCGCCGCCATCATCAGCGTCGCGCTGGGTGCCATTGTGGTACTGCTCTGGTACGGCGCCAGCGAAGTGATCTCCGGCGGCCTCACGGCGGGAACGCTCAGCCAGTTCCTGATCTACGCCATCATCGCGGCAAGCTCGCTCGGCCAGCTTTCCGAGGTCTGGGGCGAAGTGCAGATGGCCGCGGGCGCCGCCGAGCGTATCTCGGAACTTCTCGACGAGGTGCCAGGCATCGCCGCGCCGCCTCGTCCCCAACCCCTGCCCGCGCCATCGCGTGGCGAACTGGCCTTCGATCATGTCACCTTTGTCTATCCCACGCGGCCCGAGGCTAAGGCGCTGCGTGATGTGAGCTTCAGTGTCAAGGCGGGCGAAACCGTCGCCATCGTCGGCCCTTCGGGTGCGGGCAAGACCACGATCTTCTCCCTCGTCCAGCGCTTCTTCGATCCCGAGCAGGGCGCCGTCCTCGTCGATGGCGTCGACGTGCGCAAGGCCGATCCGCAGGATGTCCGCCGTCATATCGCCGTCGTTCCCCAGGAGACGACGATTTTTTCCGGCACCATTCTCGAGAACATCCGCTTCGGCAAGCCCGAGGCCCTGGCCGATGAAGTGCTTGCCGCGGCGCGCGCTGCACGCGTCGATGAATTCGCCGACCGCCTTCCCAACGGCTATGACACGGAAGTAGGCGAGCGCGGCGTCACCCTGTCCGGCGGCCAGCGCCAGCGGATTGCCATTGCCCGCGCCATATTGCGCGATGCGCCGATCCTGCTGCTCGACGAAGCGACAAGCGCGCTCGATTCCGAAAGCGAGGCCTTCATCCAGCAGGCGATCGAGAAGCTAACTGCCAATCGCACCACGCTGGTCATCGCCCATCGCCTGGCAACCGTCCGCAACGCCGACCGCATCCTGGTCCTCGACAATGGCAAGCTGATCGCCGAAGGCCCGCATTCCGTGCTGATGACCACAAGCCCACTTTACGCAAGGCTCGCCAAGCTGCAATTCAGCGCGCCCGCCGCATGAGTTTCACCTGTTGACTTTGGATCAACTTCGGGGCTGAACTCCGTTTAATGTCAAGCTGATCAAAGGAAATTCCACATGCGTGTTTGGGTGCTGGCCGGACTTCTGGTGGTGTTCCCGCTGCAGCAGGTCGCTCCTGCCTGGGCGGAAGGCCATTGCCCCTCCCAGCCTGGAGGCAAGTGCCCGGTCTCGAAGAAAAAGAAAGTTACCCGCAGCCGCGATGATTTCACCGCCGAGCAACGCGAAAAGCTGATGGAGAAGGCCCGCCAGATCTGCGTCAAGCGATATGGCGCCAGTTCTCGCGTCTGGAAGCTCGACTACAAGGCCTGGCGGGTTACCTGCACCGAGCCGGGATACTGATCCACACCAAGCAGGCCCTGCAATCCACCGGGCTTCAAAGTGCTGAACCCGCATGCCTGCGGATAGCAATCCGGAGTTGATGCAAGCAGTGCCCTCCTGTATTCGGCACCTGGGCGGTTTCTGCAACTATCCCGCGCTTCGCGGATGATATCAATCGGGGAACAGCATGTCGAAACAACAGCCGGCCGGAACAGGCGGCATTGTCAGCCCGGATTGCGCCGCACAGCCGGCATGGAACGAGGCAGAGCGGCTGGCCGCACTGGCCGGGTTCGCCATTCTCGATACCGAGCGCGAACCTGAGTTCGACAATCTGGTCCAGATCGCGTCGGAGATTTGCGAAGCCCCGATCGCCGTCGTCAATTTCATTGCCGATGCCCGGCAATGGTTCAAGGCCGAAACCGGCATTGGCCAGCGGGAACTGCCGCTCGAAGTCTCGATTTGCCGCCACGCCATCCTGCAGCCGGGGCTGTTCGTCGTGCCCGACCTCAGCCAGGACGCGCGTTTCGAAAACAATCCGCTGGTCGCCGCCGCCGGGGGCCTGCGCTTTTATGCCGGCGCCCTGCTCGAAACCGATGACGGGCTGCCCCTCGGCACAGTCTGCGTGCTTGACAGGAACCCGCGCCCGGAAGGCCTCACCGGCCGGCAGGCGCGCCTTCTGCAATCCCTTGCCCGCCAGGTGATGACCGACCTGAAACTCCGAAGGGCAATTGCCGAGCGCGATGCCGAAATCGCCAGGTCGATCGAAACGGCCGAACTGCTGCGGCTGGGCTCACTGGTGGCGGGGCTCGGCCTCGGCATGCTCGACTACCGGACCGGCCACCACACGCTCGATGCCACGGCCGCGGCCCTGTTCGATCTACCCGCCGACGTGCCGGTGCCGCGCGCCGATATCTATGCCCGCATCCACCCGGAGGATGCGCCCGAGATCGCCGCCCGCATCGCTCATATGCTTGGCCCCCAGGGCGAAGGCTTTATTGCCCTCGAGCATCGCGTCCTCCGGCGCGACGGCAGCGTGGTGTGGGTTTCCGCCCGTCTGCAGGTCGAACACGAAGGCGAAGGCCAGAACCGCCGCGCCGTATCGGGCCTGCTGGCGCTCCGCGACATTTCGAGCCGCAAGCAGACCGAGGAAGCCCGCGAGCTTCTGCTCCACGAGTTCGACCACCGCATCAAGAACCTCTTCGCGCTGATATCGAGCCTGATCTCGCTCACCGCGCGCTCGGCCGAAACGCCCGATGCGATGAAGCAGTCGCTGCTGGGGCGGATCGCCGCCCTTGCGGCCGGTCACGACCTGATCCGTCCCCGCTCGGGCCAAGGCGAAGCGGGGGCAACCTCCGGCCTCCACGAACTTCTGAACACGATCTCGAAGCCCTATGCCTCGCACCACGCCGGCCAGATCGGGATTGATGGCCCCCCGGTCCGGCTGGGCGGCAAGGCGGCCACGGCTCTTGCCCTCGTGCTGCACGAGCTGGCCACCAACGCCGCCAAATACGGCGCCTTCGCGAGCCCTGCTGGCCGCCTCGAGGTCGCATGGCAGCTTGGCGGCGATGACCTCACGCTCACCTGGCGGGAAACGCATGCTGGCGCGATAGAGGCAACGCCCGCGCATGCGGGCTTCGGCTCGAAGCTGATCAGAATGAGCGCCGAGCAACAATTGGGCGGCGCCATCGCCTATGACTGGACGGCCAATGGCCTCGCGGTCACCCTCACCCTGCCTCTTGACCGCCTGGAGACATAAGAACCTGCCGCCTGGCCTCAGCGCTCGGTCAGCTTCAGCTCGATCCGCCGGTTGCGCGACTTTGCTTCTTCCGTCGAGCCCGGATCGATCGGTTGGAACTCGCCGAAGCCCGCCGCCACCAGATGCCGCGGCTGGACGCCATTGGCGATCAGGAAATTGACGACCGCAATCGCCCGGCCCGACGACAATTCCCAGTTCGAGCGGAAGGTGGCGGACTGGATCGGCATTGTTTCAACAAAGTCTATGCGCAATAGGCAGACACGAACTGCAATTCCGCATCCTCCTTGTCAGTGATCTTATCAATACCGGTAAGCAGACGATGTTGCTTCAAGGCCCTGATAAGCTGCTGTGCACTGACGACATCAAGATTGTTGTTGGGCTTGCACAGCCTGTGAACGACGTCGCTGCTTGTGTCCTTTGCAAGCTGGGATTGCCGAAACAGTGTCCATCCTACAGACTGCAGATTGGAGATTCTGTGATCAGAAATGATCCTGCGGACGAGGATTGTTTCTTCCTCTGAAGGTGGCCCTGACTTTCGATAGGCCAAGCCTGCCACCCATCCCGTGATTGCTTC